>CACWLL010000024.1:2704-3973 GCA_902761735.1 uncultured bacterium | reverse complement strand
GTTAGATGTTAAAATGCTCGGTTCTTTGTCAAAAGATATAAAACTGAATCCCGTTGAAATTACGCATAAAGAATGTATTGCAATTATTGGTTCGGGTGTTGCAGGTATTTCAGCAGCTTGGCAGCTACTGAGAAAAGGATATGATGTTGAAATATTTGAAGCAGATAAAAAAATCGGCGGAAAACTTTCTCAAGTAATACCTGAAGAAAGGCTGCATAAAGAAATATTAGAAACAGAGTTAGAAAGATTTAAGGGGGTAAACGGAGAAGGTAAAATTCATACCTCAACAAAAATTACGCCTGAATTATTTAATAAGTTGGAACAAAATTTTGATGCAATTGTACTTGCGATAGGCGGACATAACCCCGTTGTAATACCATTTGAAGGGTATGAAAGATTAATTAAAGGTCTAAATTTTTTAAAAGACTGTAAAAACGGTAAAAAATATAATTTAGGCAAAAAAGTTGTTGTAATTGGTGCCGGAAATGCCGCAATGGATGTTATAACAGAAGTTTATAAACAAGATGGTATCGAAAGTGTCACGGCAATAGATATTCAAGAACCTTCTGCGTTTGAAAAAGAAATCAAAGCGGCTGAGAAACTTGGCGCAAAAATAATGTATCCCTGTTTTACTCAGAAAATAACCGATAAAGGTGTATTATTAAAAGACGGAAGATTCTTAGAAGCTGACAGTGTTATTATATCTGTTGGCGATAGACCCATCTTTGATTTTGTACCTAAAGATTATTTAGATGAAAAATCAAGAATTCAAATAAACGAATTTATGCAAACTTTTAATCCGAAAGTTTTCGCTATTGGTGACGCTATAAAGCCCGGCTTATTTACAAATGCAATAGCAGATGAAGAATTAACTCCAATTAAGGAAAAAGAGTTAATTCCTGCTAAAAGAATTAAATCAGAATATTACGAATGCTATAATTCAAATTGTGACAATGAGCAAAATCGCTGTATGTCCTGCGGTTATTGCAGGGATTGTGGATTATGCAAACAAAGTTGTCCTCAAAATGCAATATCAAGAATAGAGCATGATGGTAAGTTTGAATACATTTCAGACCCAAACAAATGTATAGGTTGTGGAATTTGTGCAGGTCTATGCCCTTGCGGTATTTGGGAAATGGAAGAAAATAAATAATTCTATCTTTTTTACTTCTAAACTTTTGCTAAAGATTTAAAAATTAAATCCTGCGCTAATTTTGGCATATCCATTTTATCCGTACAAATTTCTATATAGCATAATTTATCTTTTTG
>CACWLL010000024.1:0-2650 GCA_902761735.1 uncultured bacterium | reverse complement strand
GATTTGCCGTTAAATACATCGGGGAGTTTTGAATAATTCCAAGAGGCAATATTGTTAAATAAATCCATAGGGTCTTTGCATAATGCTCTTTCAATTGTATAGCCTGAATTATTTATAACTATAATAATCGGTTTAACACCATATCGCATCATAGAGCTTACTTCCTGAGCTGTTAGTTGATGAGATCCGTCTCCTGTTACTAATATAACTCTTTTATTTCTTTCTGCTATGGTTGCACCAAAAGCGGCAGGAGTTGCCCAACCGATAGAACCCCATAAAACCTGATTATATAAATGGGCACCTTTGGGTAATTCTAACGTAGCAAAGCCAAATTCAACAAGACCTGTTTCAGAAAATATTATATCATCTTCTTTTATAAAATCTTGTATCTTTGAATATATAAACTTAGATTCTAACGGTTTATTTTCTTCCGTTTCTTTAATTAAATTTTGAGGCAAAACTTCAGGATATTCATTTTTATATGCGGGCACGATTTTTGAAAGTCTTGATAATACATCTTTCATTAAAACATTATCATATCTTATATATTCAACCGTTGTATAAGTGCCTTCTATATCAATCATTGACGTTGGTTCAAAATTATAATCAAAACCGAAAGTATTTAAGTCGCTATAAATTGCGCCTATAGTTATAACACAGTCAGAATTATTAACCGTATTGTATGCAATTTTATTAGCGTATTTACCCAAATATGTTCCTAAATAACCTTTATAGTCCCAATTTAATAACCCTTTTCCCATTAATAAATTAACTGCAGGATATTGAGATTTCTTAAGAAAATTTATAAGATTATCATGTGCTTCAAATCTTTCAGCTAAAATATCTGCTATTACAATAGGTTTTTTTGCTTTTGATAGCATTTTTATAATATGCTCAATGACTCTATCCAGCATATCGGGATTACTTGTCATTTTTTGAATACATGGGATATCATTTATTTTTACAGAGCAAATATCCTCAGGAATTGCTATATAAACCGGTTTCTTTTCATTAATGAATATTGATAGAACTCTATCTATTTCTGTTTTAGCATTTTTTTCATTTAGATAAGCAGTTGTTTGAACAACATTTGAATAAGTATTTTTAAATGCGTAATAATCGGGATTTGCAAAGTTATGATGCAGCAGAGTTTTTTGAGAAATATTTTTTGTTGAGGGGGTTCCAACTATTTTAATAACAGGAATATATTCGGCAAAACTTCCCGCAATAGCATTAATTGCCGATAATTCACCGACCCCAAAAGTTGTAACCAATGCTCCATATCCTTTAACTCTTGCGTAACCATCGGCAACGTAGCCTGCGTTAAGTTCATTAGTGCAACCTATCCAATTTGTATTTTTATTTCTTTCGATTGCTTCAATGATATTAAAATTAAAATCACCGGGTAAACCAAATATGTCTGTTATTCCTAATTTTTCAAGTCGGTTCGTATTCTTATTGCTTTTTCAATATTATAAACAAATATTTTACCGTCTCCTATAGAACCACTTGGGTCTGTCTTTGCATGTTTTATTATGGCATTAATGACAACATCTGTTTTTTCATCATCTACAACAACTTCTATTTTAATTTTGGGCAAGAAACTAACTGCAATTTCAGCGGCTCTGTAGTTTTCTTTATGTCCGCCCTGCGAACCAAATCCCTCAACATAAGTGACAGTCATTCCGTGAACGCCGACTTCAACAAGTGAATTTTTTATTTCTTCAACTTTATATGGTTTTATTATTGCTTCTATTTTTTTCATTTTTTGATACCTCTATATTTGTAATCTATAAGCATTCTCACCGTGCTGCGATATATCAAGTCCTTGCATTTCTTCGAATTCAGATACTCTTAAACCTGATATTTTATCAATAATATACAGAATTAAAATTGTTCCGAAAAATGAGAAAGCAATACTTGCTATTGTAGAAACGATTTGTGCATTAAACAACTTAAAGCTTCCGTATAAAAGTCCGTTTGTGCCATCAGGATTTATTAAAACTGTTGCGAAAACACCTGTTAATACAGAACCCACAATTCCGCCTGTTCCATGGATTCCTATAACATCAAGCGAATCGTCATATTTAAAGATTCCTTTAAAAGTTGTTAGAATATAACAAATCATTCCGGTAATAATCCCTATAACAATTGCTGATGTCGGAGTTACAAATCCACAAGCCGGTGTGATACCTACTAATCCCGCAAGAGTTCCTGACATACCACCTAATACGGTTGGTTTTCCCCTGTGCAAATATTCAACACCGAGCCAAGCAAGAAGCCCTGAAGCGGCACCTAATTGTGTATTAATAAACGCAGTAGTCGCTAAAGCATTTGCTGACAATGCACTCCCTGCATTAAACCCGAACCAGCCAACCCAAAGAAACATCAGGCCTATAAACGTTAATGTTAAATTGTGAGGCGGCATATTCTCTGTTTTGTAACCTTTTCTGTTGCCGAGCATAATACAGCAAGCAAGCGCAGCGGCACCTGATGCGATGTGTACAACCAGTCCGCCGGCAAAATCAATTCCACCGATTTTGCTTATCCAACCTCCGCCCCAAACCCAATGAGCAAGAGGACAATATATAAAAGTTACCCATAAAATTAAAAATAAAAGATAACTTTTAAACTTAAATCTTTCAGCAAA
>CACWLL010000023.1 GCA_902761735.1 uncultured bacterium | reverse complement strand
GTTAATCCGTTCTTGCCAAAGTTCCTCTTCATCCACTCGTCATCTTTGCTTACGAATTCGCTTGCAGTTCTTATACCGAACCTTTGAAGTCTTAAAGTTAATCTTCCTCCAATTCCCCATACCTCTGATGCATCTACATCTTGCAGGTATTTTTTAGATTTTGATTTACCTAATAAAATAATTCTGTCTTTTGTTGTTTTAGCTCTATCAGATGCAAGTTTTGCGAGCGTTTTTGAACGGCTTATTCCAATACTAACCGGCATACCAACTTCATTCCAAATTCTATCCTGAATGTATTTTGCCATCGTATAATAATTTTTATTATAAACTTTGACGAGTCCCGTCACATCAACGAAAGCCTCATCAATAGAATAAATCTCTACATTCGGACTTAAATCTTTTAGAATATACATTATTTGTTTTGATATTGCTAAATAATTGTGGTGGTTTGCGACCATATAAATACAATTAGGGTGTTCCTCAACGGCTTTAAATAAAGGATCGCCCATTTTGATTCCCATTGCTTTTGCCTCTTTGGAGCGAGCAATAACACATCCTCTCTCACTTGATACAACGCAGAGAGGTTTGCAGTTTAATTCAGGATTTAACTTTCTCTCGCAACTACAAAAGAAACTGTCGCAGTCTACAAGAGCAATATATTTACTCATAAGAATATCTCACCGTTTTTGTTCGCCAGTCGTAAATCTTTTTCAATAAAGAAACTTCTAATAAAAGTCCTCGTTTATATTTTCTAATATGCCATTGAAGATAACCAAGAGCAGAGTCTATGTTTGCAGTTTTGAATTTAACAATCCGCTCACAGTTTTTCATTTGTATGAGTTGATAAAGAGCATCAACTTTTTGTCCATGGGCATCAAACATATATTTCCTTTCTTGAGATAGTTGAATAGTTTGCAAAAATTTTTAAATTGTTGTAAACTATTTTATATAATAATAGTTTACAAGTTTATTTATTAATGTCAAGAGGAAGATTATGCCAAGATACTCAAATGCAAATAATACAGATGTTTCAGTCAAACATTGCTATGAAGAATTACGAAAGTATAATCCGCAAATGACAAAGACAGAATTCGGTGAATTGCTTAATTCAAATAGACAAAATATAGGTCAAAGAATAAGCAGGGATAGTAAACTTTCAAAGCACGAATATAATATATTAAAAGAGTTCTTGGAAGATAGAGGACTTCCGACAAAAATGTTAAATGTTGCAGTTATAAATGACTCTATCGTTCAAGTTCCTGTGAGGAATGAAGTTGAATTAAGTTGCGGCACAGGAAGTTTTGCCAATGCAGATTTTGTATCTGATACAATCGGACTTGATATTAATTTTATAAGAAGTTTTGGAGGAAATCCTAAAACCGTTTCCGTTGTATTTGCACGAGGAGATAGTATGGCAGATAGGATTGAATCCGGGGATGCCTTAATCGTTGATGAATCTAAAACCTACATAAATAATGGCAAAGTTTATGCCTTTGTTTATGATTCTGAATTATTTTGTAAACAATTAAAGAAAACGGGTGACGGCATAACAGCGATTTCATTCAATAAAGATTATAAACCATTTGAAATAGATAAAACAAAACAATTTACAGTTGTTGGGCAAGTTATAAGTGCAATGAAAAGGATATAAAAAAGCTGATAGCCGTTTGACTATCAGCTTTTTATTGGAATTAAGAATAGTAATTATTTTACTAATTCTTTGAACTTTTTGCCTGCTGAAAATGCAGGAACTTTTTTAGCGGCAATTTTAATTTCTTTGCCTGTTTGTGGGTTTCTTCCTGTGCGAGCGGCTCTTTGTCTGCGTTCAAAAGTTCCGAAACCTACCAATGTAACTTTTTCACCTTTTTTAACTGTTTTTTCAATAGTTTCTAATGTTGCAGTTAAAACATCAGCGGCATCTTTTTTTGTAACCTTTGCTGATTTTGCGATTTCAGCAACTAATTCTTCTTTGTTCATAATGTCCCCTTTCTTAACTAAACATGTTGAGTAATTATCACTTGCACTTGCATAATATGTACTTCTATCTGAATATTTTATTTATAAGACCTACAATTCTTTGCAGATAATATGATGTTTTGCCGTAGATATCTTTGTAATACTCGTCACCCAAATCAGTAACCGAATATGTTTCGTACTTTAGAGTATGACCTGTGTTGATAAATCCTACTGTTTTTAAACTTTCTATTGCTTTGTTATCGGCATTTTTGTATAAATCATTCTGATAACCTCGTCTGTTCCTAACAACATAAGTAAGAGCTTTTAGTTTTTTAATATTTACACTATTACTCTTTGTACCAAAACTTGTTTGATTATTTTGAGTATTTATCGCTTGCACTTGCATAATATGTACTCCTAAATTTATCACTTTGAGCTTAATATATCATGAAATCCGTCAAAATGACAATTATTAACACAAAAATTATAAACTGGACACAGGACACTTAATTAAGATTTGTAATTTTTATTGTTTAGGAATAGCAAAAAATATTTTTATGGATTTTAATAAGAAAAAGAGAAAGGGAATTATTTATGCAAATTTGTTCAGTTAGTCCTGTATGTTTTTGTGGACTGGGAAGTAAGATCTTATCTAATGCAAGAGCAAGAGACAGTTATGCACGCAGAGTCATAAATGAAGCGGCTGAATTGAGACATCCTGAAGACAGAGCTACTTTTAGAAAAGAGCACTGGGACAAATATCTTAATGAAAGATGTCAGACTACTCATCGTCCAGTAGATATGAAGAAAGTTCTTGAGCCTACAGAACATGATAAGGCTATGGACAGAAATAGAAACAGAAGATAAATGTAAAAGAACACATAGTCTGCGATGTGAAACGGATAGTTTGCGAATTTTAGAAGAGTTAACTTCAAAAAAACTTCGATAATCAACTGATTTCTATTTCAAATTTTCTACTGGCAAATTTCTTATTACATAGATTTATCCAAAATATGCAATATATTAAGTCGTTAAACAAAATTATTGTTCATTTACCCTTTTAATAAAATCTTCCATTCGTATCGGTTTTGTTGGGGATAAATTAAAAGGGAGTGTATTTGCAGTATTTTTATTTTGCTCCTGAACATTTTTATTCACATCGTGCCTAATCATTTTATTTATAAGGTATGGAACACCAAAACCGGTACAAGCACTTAACATTGCAAGATTTATCCAATACAATGCCGCACCGATTTTCTTATCTCTCGGACTTAAATCTCTTAATCGTTTCATTGGCGGTATCAGTTTGTTTATAAACGATTTTTCAACATCTTTTCGCATCAAATCCCCTAAAACACTACCGATAAGAATATCTCCCCCGAAAAATGCTATTGTTGAAACTGTGCTTCTTGTTGTTGTATCTTTCAATTCAGTATTATTTCTTGATGCAAGAATTATGCCGGACTGCACACCCAAAGTACCTAAAAATAGAATTAAACGACTCATAAATATTCCGTCAGTATAATCAAATCTATGAGCAATTTTTTTGATGTAATTATTGAATTTTGTTGATTGTTGTGAGGTTAAACCTTTTTTAAGTAATAGAGGACTTGCAGTCAATCCTGCTAAAATACCGAGCCACATTGCTTTCCTTAATGGTTCTTTTTTCTTAAAACTCTCTGCTCGTTTTTCAACAGTATCTTTATCAGCCATTGAAAACTCTGCCGAAAATCCATCTTGTTTTGTTTTGCGTTTGGTTTGCCAATTATTGAAAAATCCCACGCATCCGATAGATGCAGATGTAAATAATAAGTCAAATGCTAAAACTGAATTTTTAGCATTTATAAGTTTCTTTCTTAATACCTCATAATCACCGCCGACTTTGTCTAATAAAGGTTTATAATCCATTTTAAGTTTTTGAGATAATAATTCAACACCTTTTTTCGTTTCTTCTTTATTTACTAAATATTTATTTGAAAGTTGAATGAGGTTAGAATCTTTTGCAACAAAATTTTTAGTTAGTTTTGCTATATGTTTCATTGCAAGCCTGTTTGTCAAAGGCAGGGTGACAAGCGGAGACAAATAACCTAACGAAAATCCGAATAATGATTTATTAAATCTTTCTCTGCGTTCATCATTATTGTTTGCCATTATAATTTGTGGGGCTTCAAATGCGGCAATATCCAATACGGCTTTCCCTAACATAACCCTCTCATCAAGATATGTTGCCAAACCTACAACAGGGTTTCCTTTGAAATTTGGCTTATTGGTTTTATTGTGAATATCGATATTATTCTGAAATCGGCTAACCTTCATACTTGAAATTAAAACTCGTAAAGATTTTTTTTGCTATTGTGGGATGTTTATTTTAGTAAAAAATAACTCGTTTAAATATTTTAATAATCTTTCTTCATTTTCTGTTAAATCATTCATTATTAATTTTCTAACAAGCAAATCTACATGGGCTTCGTGGTTACAATGACAATTTATTGATGAATTTGCAATTTTACTATTTTGGGCAAATTCAAGATATTCTTTAGGTAGTATTTTTATGTTTGATAAAAAGAACCCATTTTGTTGCAGATGTAATGACTCGTGTAAAGGTAATTCAATAGGTGAATTTGTTACGCTGTTTGGTTGCCAACCTTCTAAGTCAGAGTGTAAAAGTATAGTTGATCCATCTTTTGTATTTTTCATACTGATACCGCAATATTTTGGGTAATAACGAGAACCTATAATTCTTTCAGGTAAACTAATATTATGATTTGATAACAGTTCGACTGTTTCAAGACATCTTTTTGCGAACATAGGATTATTATCTAAAAATACTCTTTTTACACCATAATCGTTTTGTAACTTAATTTTTGCTAATAATACAGCTTTATCAGTATCTTTAATACTTAAATTTTGAAAGACATCAGCATAAACATTGAAAAAACTACTTAAACAATTCTCAATATATTGTAGTCCTTCAAGAGTTCTATTTTTTGCTAATGTAGAAGACAAAGGAGCTATTGCACAGTTCTTTAAGCTGATACATTTTCGGGCAAGTTTTTCTTTTTCCCAATCATCTGCCGTATTAATTGCCCTTTGTCCATATTGTTTAAGAGGTCTTATATATTTATCTGATAATGCTACTTTCATGTTTAATATTAAAACTCGTAAAGATTTTTTTTGCTAATTAAATAAAATAGCAAATTATTTTTTTACGAGATTTATATAGTCAAATACAATTAAAACAGGAGTTAATTATGCAAGTACAAAGAGTTCAAAACAACAAATACAATACACAATTTGGTGCTAAAGTTTCACCTGAAACAATATTGTCATTGCGTTATACAATGAGTGAAATATCACGTGGCAGATTTGATGCAAGATTAGAAAATATGCTTTCTTGGGGACAAGAAGATTCTGTGATTAAACATTGTATTTCAGGTATAAATAAAGATAGGTTTGTATTAACAAATCCGAGGCTTGGTGCAGAAGAAATTCCTATTACAGAACCAACTAAAAACAAAGGTTTGGTAACAACATTCTTTGATGATATAAATGAAAATAAAATTATAAAAGCAGAAGAATTTTTGAAAGCTCTTGGAAAAGACGGATTATCAAAATCACTACAAGCAATTAAAAAAGAAGCAGATGTGTTAAGAAAAGCCGGTTATGAAAATGTATCAGAACAAATTAATAAAATTATTGATAATATAATAAGCAAATAATTATTACAAAAACAGGAAGTGATTTTTCACTTCCTATTTTTTAGATAGCAAATTTTATTTTTAGGAGCATTTATAAAATATCAATATTTTGTAAGAGGAATTAAATGAATGGAAGTATCAGCAATTAATTTAAAAAAGGTGAAAGACCTGAATATAAAGTGAGCGATAGTGACAAGATGTTGCAGGAATTAGATGTACTTGCTCAAAAATATAAACAGGCAGTATCTGTTGATAAAAAAGCAGACTTAATAAGCAAAGAACGGGGAATGCTTTATGAAGAGCTGTTAAATCCTGAATTGACACTCTCACGACATTATAAAGAAATCTCGGATATTATGCCAAAAGAATTCACACCGCAAGAGATTGACGATACTTTGAGATTATTTAATATTACAGGCATTGGCAGAATGGAACGACTCGGAGGAGCATATCAGCATAAAACTCCAAAAGAAAATGTTGCAGTTCTTAAAAATGCCTATGCACTATTTGACGAAACAACAAAAGCAGGAAACAGAGGTAAGAGTTTTATAATAGCAACTTTAGCATCAATTGAAGAACGAAATCCGAATTTAAAACCTTTTATTCAGGAAACATATAAAGATTTATTAGACATAACAAAAGATAAAGAATTAGTTGAAAGCATAACTCAACTAAGAGAGGATTTTGACACTTCATTAGCATTAAAACAATTAAAAGAAAATCCGAATAATGACTTTTTATTCAGAACAGTAATTAAAAAAAGCTCCCCTAATAATAATGAGACAAGAGAATTTATAACCGAAATATTAAAAAGCGAAAAAGCCGAACCTCAAATGGTAAGAACAGCAATTTTGGGCGGTGGTAAATTCAGAAGTGATGAGATTTTTGAAATAATTAAAAACATTGCACTTGATACAAAAGAACCTGATATCAGAAAACGAGAGTTTGCAGTTCAATCAACAGCACTTTATTTAAAAGATAAGCCGGAAGAAGTTAAGGAAGTTTTGGGACAAGTTAGCAGGGAAAAATCAGAATTCGCACCGTTAGGTAAAATTCTGCTTGATAAAATAACAGGAAATTATCATGGGCAAAAAGACAGAGAATTAAAATATGCAGGAATGACCAAAAAACAAGCCGACAGATTTAAGAGTTTGTTTAATCGTTATTATCAGACAGAATCACCTTTGAACACAAGACAAGAAAATGTATGCCAGTTGAACACTTTGCCGTTCAGAAAGCAGTTGGGAAGATTTGTCGGTAAAGGCAGACATTATTTAATCCAAAGTGATACTTATACAAAACAAGCACTTGAAGATGTTGCAAAAAGATATTTCTTTAAAAATGCCGGCATCTATAATTCAGGTGATTATATGGATGCATTTGACGGAATTGCCGCTGATAATTACAATATGATGAACCCGTACAGAGTAAGTTCCTCAACTCACCAAAACCAAATGGCACACGAAAATGGACATACCGTTCACGATATGTTTGATAAATCAGATATGAAAACTCTCACAAGACTATATAAAAAAGCAATGCGTGAGAACAGGACTTTAGATTTCTATGCGGCGGCGAATAAATATGAATATTTCGCACAGGGTTGTGATGCGTTTGCATCTGTTTATAAACCGCATAAAGAAATATTTGCAAATAGCGGACTTGCACATACAATTTATGAACTAATGGATAAAGATCCTGATTTGTTGAAATTTATTAAAAAAGTACTGAAAAAATACCATTAATAGCAAATTTTATTTTTACGGGTTTATAATAAATAAATGTTTCTAAAAATATATAGGAATCCTAATATGCAAATATCAAGTAGTTATTTTGTTCCAAATTACAATACGAAATTAAATCAGCAAAATATGAAT
>CACWLL010000022.1 GCA_902761735.1 uncultured bacterium | reverse complement strand
AGAAAAGTCGTTATGATTGGCTGTGGATTTGTGGGTGCTGCGTGTTCGTTTGCAATAATGCAATCAGGATTATTTTCAGAAATGGTTTTGATAGATGCGGATAAATCTAAAGCAGAAGGAGAAGCATTGGATATTAGCCATGGGGTTCCGTTTGCAAAACCTATAAAGATTTATGCAGGAGATTATGATGATATAAAAGATGCAAGTCTGATTATTGTAACAGCAGGTGCTAATCAAAAACCGGGAGAAACAAGACTTGATTTAGTAAAGAAAAATATATCTATTTTTAAATCCATTATCCCTGAAATCAAGAAAAGAGATTTTAACGGGGTTCTGCTTATTGTTGCAAATCCTGTTGATATACTAACAACAGTTGCTCAAAAACTTTCAGGACTTCCTGAAAATAAAGTCATTGGTTCGGGAACTGTCCTTGATACAGCAAGATTAAAATATGAACTCGGAAACCACTTAAATGTTGATTCCCGAAGTGTTCACGCATTTATTATAGGTGAACATGGAGATAGTGAAATCGCTGCTTGGTCATCTGCTAATGTTTCAGGAATACCTTTAAATAAATTCTGTGAAATGAGAGGGCATTTTAACCATGATGAAGCAATGAAAAGAATTGCAGAAAATGTTAAAAATAGTGCCTATGAAATCATAGAGAAGAAAAAAGCAACATATTATGGTGTTGCAATGGCTGTAAAACGCATTTGTGAAGCCATTGTAAGAGACGAAAAATCAATACTTCCGATTTCTTCACTTATGAAAGGTGATTTCGGGATTGAAGGAATTTCATTAAGTATGCCTGCAATAGTCGGTAAAGATGGGGTTGAGTGTTTAGTTCCTATTCAATTAAATGAAGAAGAAATATCTAAACTTCAACAATCGGCTCAAACTTTAAAATATAATGAAAGAAAAAACAGGTGAAATATTTTCAATAAGTAATGATAATCCTACAGTTAAAGGCTGTACGGTTTCAAAAACGATATATAGTGAAAATTGTTATGATATAAACTATTTTTCACTTGCAGAAAATACTGATATCAGTGCCGAAACTTATGAATATCCGAAAATCTGTATAGTTAATTCAGGCGAAATGGAAGGGGTAAATGTAAAAGGGGATATTGTCTGGAATGCCAAATCTTTTGAAATTATTGTTTGTCCTCAAAATGAACCTATTGGAATGAGAACTAAGACAGGTTGTATTTATACCGAAATAGCCATAAGAAAGGAGTCAAATATGAACGAAGTTTTAGAAGCAGGGAAAGTATTAAAATTAGCAGATTTGCTTCCATATCAAGAAGGCAGAATTGTTAATATGGATTTAATCAATGACCCTAAATTAAAATTTGTTATTATGAGTTTTGATGAACGAACTGGGCTTTCTGAACATTCTGCTCCAGGGGAAGCATTAATATTTGCTCTTGACGGTCAGGGTATAATCGGCTATGAGGGCAAAGAATATACAATTAAAGCAGGCGAAAACTTTAAATTTGCTAAAAACGGAAAACACTATGTCAAAGCAGACGGAAAATTCAAAATGGCATTATTATTGACATTAGAATAAGCAGTTTGTTTGAGTGAATTATATTAAAAAGCCGAGAGTTTTTAAATTCAAACTTTCGGCTTAATATTTTTACTCTAAGTATTCAAAATAATTGGACTCGAAACATTTAAAATACTGATAATTTTTGTGTAACTTCAATTTTGATAAATTTTAATCGAGCAATGGTAAACATTTGTCTTTAATTTCAAAGGCAATTTTAGGAATCCTGAATAAAGTAAACATTCGCTACAGTTTATTTGATTTATCATAGGTAAAGATTTTATTAATGAATTATTTCTTGTTATAATTTATTCAAGATATAAATAGAGATGATTATGCAAATATATGCAGATAAAGTATTTAAAAAACCTGTTGAAACTATCGAAATTTTTGAGCCTGAAAACGTAGAATCCGCATTAGATAGAATTGAAACACTGAAAAATGAAGGTTTGTATTTGATTGGGTATATACGGTATGACATAAAAAACGTGTCAAAAGAAGCTCCTCTTGTTTATTTTGAAGCATTTGAATCATTTGAGACTTTTAAACAAAAGAATCCTAATTATAAAATCGGTACTATTGTTAAACCTTTAATATCTAAAAAAGAATACATAAAGCAGATAGAATATATAAAAGAGCAGATAAAAGAGGGTGTTACCTATGAGGTTAATTATACATATCCCTCTGTATTAAAAACCAATGCAAACGAGATTGATTTATATAACTATCTTTTGCAAAATCAAAAAACACCATATAACGCATTTTTGCAAAATAAGTACGAAACAATACTGTCATTTTCTCCGGAGTTGTTTTTTGCTTTAAAAGGCAGAATGATATTGACAAAACCAATGAAAGGGACCGTAAAAAGAGGGAAGAATGCACAGGAAGATTGGGAGTTGAAAAACTTTTTGTATAACGATATTAAAAATCGTGCTGAAAATATTATGATTGTTGACCTGTTGCGAAATGATTTGGGCAGAATATCTAAAACAGGAACTGTTAATGTTAATAAACTTTTTGATATTGAACAGCACAAAACCCTGTTTCAAATGACATCAGAAATATCGTCAGAGTTGGAAGATGATATTACGCTCTACGATATTATTAATGCAATTTACCCTTGTGGTTCAATTACAGGTGCTCCAAAACTATCAACAATGAAGGTTATTTCAGAAACGGAGAAATTTCCAAGAGAGGTTTATTGTGGTGCAATTGGGTATTTGCACAAAGATGAAGCAGTTTTTTCTGTTCCGATAAGGATTTTACAAAAGAAAAATAAGGATGAGGTTTATACATACTATGCGGGTGGTGCAATTGTCTGGGATTCAAATGCTGAAGATGAGTGGGAAGAAACCTTGATTAAAGCAAAATTTTTGAATACGGAATTTTCGCTCATTGAAACAGGGATTACGGATTTTGAGATGCATATTAAGAGATTAAAACAGTCTGCAAAAGAGTTAGGGTTTGTTTGGAATGACGATATAGAAAAACTCTGTTTTAATGAAAAGGTTGTAAATAGAATAGAATTATCCAAGGACGGCAACTTTGAACTCACTACAAGGAACATTCCGGAATTACCTAAGAATCCAAGAATAAAGATTGCAAATAAAACAAATTCTTCAAATCCGTTTTTGTATCATAAAACAAGCATTCGAAAGACAGCTCAACAGGATGTTTTTGAAGAGATTAACTTGAATGAAAAAGGCGAAATTACTGAAGGGACATTTACCAATATCGCAGTTAAGAAAAACGGTAAAATCTATACACCTCCTTTACAATGCGGACTTCTAAACGGTATAACAAGACAAAAGCTGCTCAATAGCGGAAGGATTGAAGAAAGAATATTATATCCTGAGGATTTAAAAACAGCCGAAAAAATCTATTGTTTTAATTCAGTCAGAGGTGTTGTTGAGGTGGAACTATGCTGGTAATAGATAACTACGATTCTTTTACCTATAACATAGTACAATATGTCAAAATGCTTGGGGTTAATCCGGTTGTTATAAATAACGACGAAATGACACTTGAGGGAATAAAAAAACTTGATTTTTCAAAGATTATCCTTTCTCCCGGATGGGGAAATCCTGATAATTCCGGGATTTGTATGGAAATTATCGATTTTTATCAAGATTTTAAACCTATATTTGGGATTTGTCTGGGTATGCAGTGTATAGCAAAATATTTTGGTGCAAAAATTATTAAAACAAAAGAACCGTTTCACGGGAAAAACTCAGATATATATTTTGATGAAAATTTTGAGCTTTTTAAGGGGTTGAAACAGGGGTTTAGTGCTACGAGATATCATTCTCTTATTGTATCTGAGCCAACAGACAAAATAGAAATTACTGCGAAAACAACGGATGATATCCCGATGGCGATAAAAATTAAAAATAAACAAATATATGGTGTGCAGTTCCATCCGGAAGCAATACTTACAGAAAACGGAATTGATATAATAAAGAACTTTATTATGCAGAGTAATCGTTAAAACATAGACCGTTTTGTTACTTCGCAGAAATGGGCAAAAACAAGAAAAAACTCCCCGAAAAGTGCCAGAATCGAACTTTTTGTGAAGAGTTGTATTCCTCTATTATCAATACTCCTATGGATTTCTTCTATAAATTGCAAGGTTATAGAGCGTGTGCGTGAAAAGTTAAGTGCTTAATTGAAGCCGAGAGTTTTAAATTCAAACTTTCGGCTTTATAACCCATAAATGCTTTTTAATAAATTTTTTCCTGTTGTTGTTTTGAAAAATTTTTCAGAGAAGTTTCTGATATTTTCTTTGGAATAACTACTTTCTTCGGCATTAACTATATAATCTGCTTCTATAAGTATTTGATAATCAATGCCGTCTATATCCTTAAAAGTATGATGATGTGCAATAAGATATGCAATTCTTTCAATCTGCTCTTGAGATAAATCAGTATCTTTTAGAAAATCTCTAACGAGTGATTCCCCTTCAATTTCTTGATATTTACCATTTGTATTTCCGTATTTTTCACGACATAAAGAACAAGCAATGTCGTGTGTTATCGCAGCAAATTCAAGAATATACAATGTATCTTTTTTTACCCCTTCTATTTCAGCAATATTTTTTGCATAAGTCCAAACTTTAATAAAATGGTTAATGTCGTGAAGATTCCCATTTGAATATTCTATCATTTTCTGCATTATGTTTGAAATAGTCATATCTCGATATTAACACAAAAAGCCAAGAGTTTATAAATTAACTTTCGGCTTTTTGTTTATTGCTCTGAAGTGTATTCAAAATAATTGGACTCGAAACATGTAAAATACTGATAATTGTTGAGTTCTAGGCATAAATTCTATGATTTAACTGTTAATAGATTGACTATAGCAAAAAGAGTGGAAACTGGTTTCCACTCTATATTACAATGTATTTTAATTTTTAGAAACTCCCCGAAAAGTGCCAGAATCGAACTTTTTGTGAAGACCTGTATTCCTCTATCATCAACACTCCTATGGCTTTCTTCTATAAATTGCAAGGATATAAAGCGTGTTTATAAAATGTTTAGGCAATTTGATTATGTATAAGCGTGTTAGTTTTGTATTATGAAATGTTGTCAAAAATCCAATTGGGGCGGAAAACGTGAAATGGCAGGAAGAAAGAAAACCTGTCTTAAAAAAGTACCGTTCAATAGAAGAATTAACGAAAACATTTTAAATATTTTGCGAGATTACGCAAAAAGGCATAATCTCACAGACACTGAAGCTTTAGAAAGTGCCATTCTATTACAGAGTAACATTGAAAAATTAAAAGGAGATATGGTTATGAAAATTTGTATTCCGACAAGTGAGGGAAAATTATGCGGACATTTCGGGCATTGTGATTCTTTTACATTTGCTGAAATTAATCCTGAAACAAAAGAAATTTTAACTATAGAAGAAAAAATACCGGAAGATGGTATTTCTTGTCAGAGTGCTGCCTGGATATCCGAACAGGGTGTGAGCAAAGTTTTAGCAGGCGGAATGGGCGGACGTCCAATGATGATGTTTGCGCAAAACGGTGTTGAAGTTGTAGCGGGCTGTCCTGAATTACCAATAAAAGAAGTTTTAGAAAAATATATAACTAATTCTCTTGAAACAGGTAAAAATGCATGCGACAGTGAAGGTAATGATCACGCACATTGTCACCACCACGAAGAAGGACATCATTGTCATCATTAAATAGATAATAGTTATTTATAGATTTCGTGGTTCGTTTTTAATACCTGTTATAGAATATGTTTGAAATTTGCGATATTATTGCCTGCAGGTTTAAATGATAAAATTATTGATTTAATATCCTTTTGTAAATTTCAACAATCATATCGTTTATGTCTATAAAAATAACTTTTTCAAAACAATTATTTGCAGTTATAAATTCTTGAACGGCTGTGGTTGCAATTTTGCAGGCTTCTTCTAATGGGAAACGATAGACTCCGCAGGATATAGCTGGAAAAGCGATTGATTTTATTTCGTTATCTTTTGCAAGGTTTAATGAACTTGTATAGCAGGATTTTAGGAGTTCTCTTTCGTTATAATTGCCTCCTCTCCACACAGGACC
>CACWLL010000021.1 GCA_902761735.1 uncultured bacterium | reverse complement strand
TTTCCTCCCCCGACCCCCTCCTTTTTCTTTGAAAAGGAAAAAGGAGATAAGCTTCAAATTTTTTAAGTAGATGTCACAAACTATCTTTACAATAAGCGTCCGTCTGCCTTGGGAATACGAGCACGTTCTGCCTGCCACAGCATAGTCGCCTGTCTCCTTGTATCAATGGCGCAAGCGCCGCTTCGCCATAGGGAAGCCAACCAGCTGATAAGCAGTCAAGCAGAACAAGCATAGGGTGTGTAGCCGAGGCTACTGCTCACCCACACAAACTGATGAAGCCTCACTATATTTAAATTTTAATATTAGGTATAATCATGCATATTTGAATGGTGCATATTGCGGTTTGTTTGGGCTTTGTTATATGATTGTGTATGATCAATTATGTAGAGGAATAAAAATATTTTTTTTATTTCTTTTGTTATTATTTGTGTTTTTACTTTGCCGAATTGGAACAAATAATTTTTTATCAATAGCTAATTCAAGTTTTTTTACGTATTTTCAAAAAGATTCCGAGGCTTTGGTTATAGGAAAACTTGTTATAGATAAAAATAAAGTTGAAATTCAACATCAAGGGTTGATAAGATTTCTTCCCGTTATTGGTGATCAAAAAGAGTCTGAAATTAAATTTAGTGGATATGGATGGGTTGCCTATCAATATAATTTCCTAGAGGGTCTTAAAGTTAGTCAATTAAGCAATAAAAATTGGAAATTTGGATTTAATGTTAATTCTAATATTCTTTTATTAGATAGAAACGACAATATATTTAATTTTGTTGATGATGGTATTCAATTTAGAATAAATAATCAGATAAGAAAAGTTGTTAATGTTGAATTATATAATAATTACGTTCTACTAAGTTATGATGGAGGTCAACTAAAACCTGAGCAAAACGCTAAAATTAAGTTAGAATTAAATAATAATAAGTTAATTTTAGATCCGTATCGTTCTCAAGTTGGTCTCCAAGGCGTGTTTTTTTCCAAACTATATAATAATTTGGGATTTTCTCTATCGTCTTTGTATGCATTAACGTCTTTTTTTCTTGCATTAACATTGGTTTTGTTATCTGTAATTTACAGTAAATTATTTTCTTATTTATTTCAAATTTCTTTTTTATTATCTGTTATTTTATCTCCTTGGATTGTTAGCTTCGCTCGTAATTTATATTGGGTTGAATTTACATTTTTTTTACCGGCTATTTTTGTTGGACAATTAGTTCTTACCATAAAGAGTAAAAGAAAGCATTGGATATGGTATTTGTTTATTTTTTTGTCAATATTAGTTAAATGTTTGTGTGGGTACGAATATATTTCTGCAATTGTCTTATTTGCATCTGCTCCTATTTTGATTTTAATGATAACATCTGCAAATAGAGAAAAATTTATAATGTGGTTAAAAGCTTTGATAATTGTTTTTACATTAAGTGTATTAGCATTTGTTGTTGCTTTAATAATTAATGCAAATATGATTTCATCAGGTGATATAAAGTCAGGTCTTGATGTGATCCTTACAAGAGCTCAAGAAAGAACATTTGGAACATCTTCAGATATCCCAATGGATAGGATTGATTTTAATTATTTGGATGTATTGGGATTGTACATATTCGGTTGGCATACAGATGTTATAAAATGGATAGTTTCTGCTAGAGCATTTATGTTTTTTTCTGTTTTTCCGTTGGCATTTATTACTTGTGAATTTGTCATAAAGAAAAATTTAAATTTATTTAAAAAACAAATTGCTTTGTATGTTTCGTTTGCATTACCTGCATTATCTTGGTTTTTTTTAGCTAAAGGACATTCATTGGTACATACGCATATGAATTATATTTTATGGTATATGGGTTTTGTAGCAACTTGTATTTATTTTTATTTAACAAAAATCGTAGAGTTATGTGTTTTGTTGTATCGTAATATTTCGAAAAAGGTGAACTACCTTAGGTGACATAATAGTTTGTGAAACAAGAAATGATGATTTTAGTTATTTAATTGGAGTAACAAATTATGAAAAAGAATCAATATACTCATATACATGTTCCTAATCGAGCAGTTCACAGTCTTCAAATGTAGATGCCATATAGCTTAGGGCTATATCATCTAATATTGACCTGAGCGTTCGATGTTCCAAATTTTTTTTCTTCGATTGTTTACTTTTTGTAAAGAAAGTAAACTTTTTCAGCATTTCCCTAAGAATAGTGCGAATCTGTTCAAAGTCCCATTTAAATAATGCTCCAATGTAATCATTGAACCATGATGAACGTAAGCGTTACAGCAATCCGCGTCATTCCTTAATAATTATTTTTCCGATAGGATAGCTCCAAAAGTTTTTTGTAGGAGCTTTAATGAAAAATAAAAATTATCAATTATGGCTTAATCAGTATGAAGCCATCCGCCGTAGCGGACTGAGTATCAGAAGCTGGGCAAATCAGAACAATTTATCAGCTGCATGCATTGCTAAACGGATTACTCGATTGCGTCAGATTGGGCTTATCACTGAAGGCAAAGTGTAGTTCGTCAGATTGTTTGATCCCTAAATAGTCATTTTATTTGATACCAAATTTGTTGCAAATTATCCATTAGTGTGATCAGTTTTTCTTCTTTTAACAAATCAGTTTTCTTTTTTTCTTGGATCAGCTAATTCTTTTTCTACAACTCACATTTTCTTCTCACTTTGATCACCCCCATGTCTTCTCCGAATTCATCATTTTTAACTTTGAATTAGCCTGCAATTTTGAATAATTTTCCAATAAGAAACAATTAATTTTTCTTTTTGTTGATATTGCTCAATATTTGTTCGCTTAAAGATATTTAGAATCGAAGAAATAGGAATTTTGTTTTTGTTTGATTTGAAGAGACAAAGAAAGAGTCACCTTAATATTCGAAAACCCGGTGACTCAGTTGTCAATTAACAATTTATCGACATGTTCATGATAACACTTGATCAGTGCGAAGTCACTGAAATTGCTGAAGGTAATGTTAATTTTGAGATTAAGGTTAAAAATTCAGTAATTAATCAGCTATCGTCAAAGCCTGGATGTCATAAAGTTGTTAAATATGGCCATAAAATAAGAATCGTCAAAGATTAAAGAAGTTCTGTGAAATTTATTCTTTTAATTCAGATTGTAAGATGTACCACAATTCTTGAAGATCACACTGAAATACATCATTATCATGAACTGTTGCCGAATATACTTCTTCCATTTCTGCAATATACCGTTGCTTCATTTGCCATTTTAAAATATTCATCGGATAAATCTGCCGGGATATCCGCACAGGACAAACCGGAATGGTGTACAGTCATAACATATGAGCAATGGTCATTTTACATGGATAAATTCGAGGAATGCAGTCCTGCAAGGATTTCATATTTTGCCTGTGAAGCCTCTGAGCAGAGACTTGCAAACAGGAGTGACATGGCAGCGGGATTATATCTGCTTACCATGAATGAAGCCGACCGTGGCGATGATGACAGTATTGAAAGCATTAATGGTCAGTTCCTGAGGTGGATTCAGGAGTGGAAGGAGGATGAGGCCATACAAAAAAGGCTTTCTCTTACAGCTCTCTGCAAGCAGAATTCCGATATCAACAAAGTTTTTAGCGACATGGTTGGAATTTCTTCCGCTAGCAAATCAAAGCAAACTGTTCCTGCCATGTTAAGAGTTATTCTTAGCAAAACTTTCGATTCCAGCCTGCTCTGTTCGCTGACAATTGAAACAGGAACAAAGGGGCGTATTTTCAATCCGATTTTTTACGTAAAACTCCCTAACAGTCTTGGTTTCACGACATATCCTTTTGGTTCTTCCGACCGGTTGTTCAAGCCTCCGGGGTGCAGTAAACCGTTAACTGATAAATGATCCAATCACTTTTAAAAAACACGTCTCCGGGACCTCTAAAATAAAATTCGCGGTATCGCAAAAAATGTTTGGTTTCAACATAAAATCAGAGGTAACGGTTATGAAAACAGGAAAACATACACTAGAACCGAATCAAATAAGACAAATCTGCCTGGGTCTTGCCAGCGGGAAATCGTATAGAGCTCTTTCCCGCCAGATAGGTTTGCATGTCAACAGGGTAAACAGAACAGCCTGCAGGATTCAGTCAGTTTCCGGAGGAAGACCTGAGGAGCTGGTCAGTCTGGACGATCAGATGCTACTCAGCAAAATCTATGCACCGAAGTCTCCTTCAATTGAAAGCCACTCCGACAGTGTGAAAGACAACAAGTACATTCCAAACTTTGCTTTCGTAACTTCAAGTCTGATTATCGAAAAACGCATGTCGGTAATCGAGGCTTACAGATGGTATCAGGAACAGTGCGAACAGCGAAATGCGCAGCAGCTCAGCCAGGCTTATTTTTATCCCGAGTTTGATACTAAACCATCACAGACCTCTTGAAAAAAGAGGTTTTTCTTTAAATAATTATGTTGTGTATACGTAATGTATATGGTATAATATTCTTAAGGTTGTCTTTTGATATTAAGGAGTCCAAAAATGTTTGTTCGCAGGATTAAAAGAGCAAA
>CACWLL010000020.1 GCA_902761735.1 uncultured bacterium | reverse complement strand
GTATACTTCACGACCTTTGAAGAGTCAACTCTCCCTATTTAATTAAATGTAGGAACAAAATTGAACACCCCATAGAGCAATATTAGTATATCAGGTTTTTTTATTAAATTCAATACCCGTAAAGTCAATATGCAAATAGCTTTGTTGTGTGAATATTGTAGACAAAGTCGGATATTGGTCGGGGTTATTCAGCACCGAACATTCCGCCGAACATGTCTTTGCCGTCGTTTGGTCCCGGCATATCCTGTTTGAATTTGTATGTCAAATAGTCTTCGCTGTTTGTTTTTAGCATATTTTTGTTCCTGATAAAATTCCATGCTTCTTTTGGTGACATATTAAACAAGTTCATTGTTTCTCTAAGCCATACATAGAGTTCTTTTCTTAAAGCAAGTGAAGCAAAATCTTTTCCCGCTGCTCCGAGAGTTCTTGTAGCTTCCCAGCCGGTTGCGGTACTTGCCTTATTCCCTGCCTCCATTTCTTCTTCTATTTTGTCTCCCAGATCGGTGAATTTTTTAGTATATTTATCTTTAAAGAATGAGTTTCTCAATCCTTCATACGAATTGTTTGAAGATGTTTTTGCTTTAACTAAGTTTAATTGAGTGTTATTCGGAATTATTCCATAATTCCTCAATAGCCTGTCAGATAGTGCATAGAATGAGTCGATATCCATCTTATCGATTTTTGTTGAATTATTAAAGAAGATATCTTTCAAGTCATCCCCTATAAGTTTTGTAGCATCTGCTTTAGATAACCCTTCAGGCAGTACTGCACCTTCTAATACAACGTCTGTCAAGTCCTTTGTATTGCCGTTTTTGATAAGAGCAATAAGTTTTAGAGAGTGTTTTGCCTCTTCTTTAGACATTTTTATGGTGTTACCGGTGTCTATAAGTGTAAATAGTTTACCCTTTCCTGTTTTAAGTGCATTTAAGTTAACAAAGATGTTTTCAGGGTGTATGTCTGCGTGAATAACTTTTTCGCCTTTGTTTACCTTGTTAAATTGTTCTGTTGTAACAAGCATATATTGATTCAATAATTTTTTAATTTGCTTTGTATCTAAGTCAAAATCTTCAAAATCCGGAGATTTGGCTTTAATTTCATCCATTCTTGCTTTTATTTCAGCTTTTCGAGATTCAATATACGGATTATCAAGATATCGTTTGCTGCCTAGTCCTGTTAATTCTGCTTTGCAGTTGTAGTATTCTACAAGGGTTTTAACACTTATGCCGTCTGCTTTTTCCATTATGTATGCGCCGTCTACCGCTTTAATCGGTTTTACGACGTGAGCTGCGCTTGTGTATTTTCTAAGCTCGTTTGCCGCATTCATTTCGTGGACAAAGTCTACTTCTTTAGATATGCCGTCTGCAAGATTTTCGATATTTTTCAATAAATATTTTTGATCTTCTGTCAACATATCGTCTGCGACACCGTTCTTGACCATAGCGATGAATTTTTCTTTATCTCGTTGTATTTTAGCGGCATCCATCCCTTTTTTCAGAATTTTAATACAAACTTCTTTGCCGTCTTTACCTTTTGCTAAGTAAGTTTCAGCGATTGTACCTACGCCTAAGCATTTGGATACGACGTAATTTTCTCCCGGGAATTTGCCGTTGATAAACTCTTGTGCTTCGTCCATTGTCCTTGTTGCAGGGCAACTTGATTTTAAGGCATCAGTCAGTTCGGCATATTTATTCCCTGTTCCTAACAAATTATTATTTTTTATTTGTAAGAATTTAGCTGCAAAGATATTTTCATCTATTAGTTTTGCAACGGTCTCTTCCATATTTGAATAATATGAATGGTCAATAATATCTTTAATTTTAGGATTTGTAAGCATCATATCTTCAAGTTCTTGATAAGCGGTTTTTGTTTCTCCTACTTCAGGATTATGAAGTTTTACATCTTTAAATTTCGTTTTTAATTTTTCAAGATTTTCACCTAACACTTTGCTGTAATTTGCTTTTCTTAATGATGGGATAGCAAGCAATGCTACTTCTGCAGTATTCATTACTCCGTTATCAGCAAATGATTTTGCAAATCCTGCCAGTGATTTTTTATCTTCATGTTTGTTTGTTGCGTATTTTATGCCTAATGTGCTTGCTACAAATATCGGTACCCCTGCGATACCGCCTGCTAAGAATGTTACAGGAGCCATCAGCCCGCTAACTGCGCCTGTCCAAAAGGCTTTCCAATTAGATGCACGTTTTTGCTTTTTGAGTATTTTCTTTTCTTGTTTATATTTGGCTTTAGTTTTGCCGTGTTTATCTGCTTTATATTCTTTTGAACCTATTCTTTCAAATATATTGAAGCATAATTTTGTGAAACCACCGGCAAGAGCAAGAAGAGGAAGCGTAATCGCATAGAATTTTTTGTTTGTCATTGTAAGAGCTTTTTTAATATCAACTTTAGCATCTTTTCCATGCTTTCTGCCGTATGAATTAATAGCTTCTTCTAAAAATTCCTGTACAAGTCTTAAAAATTTGTTGTATGCGTTTAATTCAATACGCGCATTATTTTTGGCAGCAAAATTCTTCATTATATAAAATCCGCCAACCGTGACTGCCGCAGCAGCAATGTCTCCGCCTGTTTGGAGTGCGTTTTCTTGTGATATTTGGTATTGTTTAATGTTTTTGCGAACATCATCTTCGCTCACTTGACCTTGTTCAAACTTATCTATTTGAGCTTCAATTGCCTTAGAGCCAAGTCCAAAACCTGTGCTGTTTTTTAAGAAATTATAAAATTTACGGAATAACCCGTTATCTTTTTTGATTTTTACAAACTCATCCCTAATCGTTTGATTTTTAAGTTGGGGTTGAGCTTTAACATTTTGTGCTGCCGGCGGTGTTGCTACTGCCTGAGTTGGAGCAGCCTGTACCGGTGCAGCAGGTTGAGCCTCTGTTGCTGCAGGCATCATCCATTGCTTATTTTTATTGAATAAATTTTCATTTTGTAAGCTGTTTTGCTTAAAATCTTCTATTCCAGACATATTTTCCCCTATATGTATTATTACTTATATAAAGGTTGATGAAAGAAAAAGATTGACTAAATATAAATTTTAAAATTTACAAAAATTAACAAATAAAAATGTCGAGCAATACCCGACATTTTTAAAAGATGTAATTTATAAGTTATTTAACCAAAGAACTTATAGCAATTTGATTAGTAATTCTCTGTTCTTCTGAAGAAGTATGATTGAGGATGATTACATATAGGGCATACGTCAGGAGCTTGTTTACCGATTACAACGTGTCCGCAGTTCGCACATTCCCAAATAGTATCTCCGTCTTCAGAAAATACAATTCCGCCTTTAACTTTTGCTAAAAGCTTTTTATATCTTTCTTCGTGTAATTTTTCAATTGCAGCGACACCCTCAAATAGTTTTGCTATATTTTCAAATCCTTCTTCCCTTGCGGTCTTTGCAAAATCAGGATACATTTCTGTCCATTCAAAACCTTCACCTGCGGCTGCTGCTTCCAGGTTGTCCGTTGTCGAACCTATTCCGTTCAATAATTTAAACCAAATTTTTGCATGTTCTTTTTCATTGTTGGCAGTTTCTTCAAAAATTTTGCTTATTTGTACGTAGCCGTCTTTCTTTGCTTTAGATGCAAAATATGTATATTTGTTGCGAGCTTGAGATTCGCCGGCAAATGCTGCCAATAAATTCTGTTCTGTTTTTGAACCTTTTAATTCTGTCATTACAATACTCCTTTCATTAACCAATGCAAAAAGGATATTACAACAATATGATATTGTCAATTTTATATGTCGAAATGATTTTGTCTTTTGCTTCTAAGAAATTCTCCCGCAAGTTCTGCCTGCTGTTTGCGGCGTTCGGCTTTTCCCAGCATGCGATATTGTATTTCTGCCGGTGTTTTAGTTCTGAATGCATCCATTATGAGAACTCTTGCTATTCTTGCCCAGTAAAATACATTGAACGGATTTAGCAAGTGAAATGTAATTTTGGGTGAAGATAGAGTTTTCATTGTTTCAAAATTTTTTACGGCAAATTCGGCAAGTTGCTTTGAGCTTTCTTTATATCCTTTGTAGTTCCCGTTAAAAAGGTATATAACTTTATTATTTAAGATTGCTTGACCTTGCTTTTTGAGTATGTCTTCAGGTTGGTTTATGACTGCATTTTTTATATAATATTGCGAACGAGATTTTTTCTTAACCTTCGTTTTATTGTATTTATATGAGCACGGGTATATTCTTGAAACTTTAATTGTAGGGAATTTATTCAATGACATAGATAAAACCTCTTATTTGTGATTTTAAAAGCCCTCTTTTAAAGAGGGCTTTTTCTTGTTATATATCTGCTGTACAATGCGGGCATTTTGTTGCCTTAATATCAATCTTAGAAAAACATCTAGGGCATTCTTTCGTTTCAACCGCATCCGCAGCAGCTGCATCATCAGCTTCTTGTTTTGCTGTCGCTGCTTTAAGTTTGTTGATGGCTTTTACAAGTAAAAATACGGCAAATGCTACCATAGCAAAACTGATTAGCGTATTAATAAACAAACCGTAGTTGATTGTTACAACACCTGCATCAGATGCAGCTTGTAATGATGAATACGTTGCATCCGGATTAGGATTATACAACGTCAGGTACATATTAGAGAAATCTACTTTTCCCATTAAAAATCCTAAAGGTGGCATAATTACATCATTGACCACAGAGTTTACTACGTTACCAAATGCAGCACCTATAATGATACCGACAGCCATGTCGATTACATTGCCCTTTACTGCAAATTCCTTGAATTCATTCAAGTTTCTTTTTAACATTTCAAACATTTTAAGTACTCCTTTTAAATATATGCTAAACGAATTTGAATAATTAAATTATACAACCTGATAAAATTAATACCATAGGAAGGTTACAGATATTTACAAAACTGCCTAAAAGTGTATAATTATTGTATGTATAGTGACGGTGAAAAAGTTTATATGGAAGATGACGACTTGTGTCTGTCTTGTGAAAATTATGTTAAAGAATTTGAATGTCCGTTACTTGGTGCATTAGTTCAAGGAACTGTTTATTTAGAGGATAACCTTGTTGTTAAAAAATGCGGATTTTATAAAGAATTTAAAAGAGTTTTACATATTGTAAGGAATAAAAAAGATGAGAACAATAACATTAATTAACGGTGACGGAATAGGTCCTGAAATTTCGGAGGCGGTTGTAAAAATTATTAAAGCGAGCGGTTTGAATATTAATTGGGAACTTCAAACGGCTGGTACAGATGTTATAGAAAAAGAGGGTACTCCGCTACCCAAAAGAGTGATTGAATCAATAAAAAAGAATAAAATTGCGCTGAAGGCACCTGTAACAACTCCTATCGGTAAGGGTTTTCGTTCTGTAAATGTTCAATTGCGTAAAGAATTGGATTTATATGCAAATTTACGTCCGTGTAAAAATTTACCGAATGTTAAAACAAGATTTGATAATGTTAATATCGTTGTTGTAAGAGAAAATACGGAAGATTTATATGCCGGAATTGAACGTCAGGCAGATGAAAATACCGCTGAAAGTATTAAAATAATTACAAGAGCAGCATCTGAAAGGATTTCAAAATTTGCGTTTAATTATGCTGTTAATAACAATAGAAAAGAAGTTTGTGTGGTCACAAAAGCAAATATTATGAAGCTTTCTGACGGATTGTTTTTAAATTCGTTCAGGGCTGTTGCACAAGATTATCCCCAAGTAAAGACAAGGGAAATACTTGTTGATAATTTATGTATGCAGCTTGTACAAAATCCCGCTCAATTTGATGTATTGGTTCTTCCAAACCTGTATGGTGATATTGTCTCGGATTTATGTGCAGGTTTGATAGGGGGATTAGGAGTTGCACGAGGTGCAAATATCGGAGAAGATTGTGCGGTATTTGAACCGGTGCATGGCTCTGCTCCTGATATAAAAGGTCAAAACAAAGCAAATCCGTCGGCTTTATTGTTGTCGGCGGTTGAAATGCTGCATTATATAAATG
The DNA here is from genome assembly GCA_902761735.1 of uncultured bacterium. Classification (GTDB taxonomy): domain Bacteria; phylum Cyanobacteriota; class Vampirovibrionia; order Gastranaerophilales; family Gastranaerophilaceae; genus UBA1221. The sequence continues at coordinate 3,323 of CACWLL010000020.1, read as the reverse complement.
AACATTCTTATGCTAATAAAATTGAAAATGCACTATACAAAACATTGGCACAAGGTTTTTGCACCGCTGACCTTGGCGGAACCTGCGGAACAAAAGAATTTTCCGATAAAATTATAGAAAATTTATAAAACTTATGCCCTTGAATATTGAGGTATAGGGTAGATTTTTCTTGGAATTGGGTCGACAGACGCTGTCAATGCACCTGATGGGAAATGGTATTGACTGCCGCAATATTGGGCAAGAGCTGCTGTTGTTGAACCTTTGTTCATGGAGAGTGAGCCTTTATATGCCATTATACCGACTTCTAGCCCTAAAGCTACATCTGTTTTAATTGCTTCATAAAGCTTTTCAGGCGTTGGGTATTTTTTCTTTAATTCATCAATTCTTTTTTGATCGCTTACATAGTGGATGTGATCATATGCTTCACGCCTTTCTTGTGCCGTTAATTTTTTATTATTTGCATCTTTTGTGTCGGCATAAATACTTCTTATGATGCTTGGACCGACTTGCATTACCCCTTTGTATTTCTTTTTCTTGGGATTCATTGTCCAAGGTTCAAAGACGTAGTGTGATTCGTTTGCCAAAATGCTTTCTACAATTTCGGGGTCAATGCCGTATTGGTTTGATAGCTTGCAAACCATATTTGCAAGATATTTCGTGTCGGATTTATTAAGTAAATCTTTGTTATTCTTAATTCTGTTATATACCCTGTCATATTTTGTCTTATTTGCCGGAATATAGCTTTGGTAGGTAGCTCGCCAATCTCCTTCTTTAATCGTTTTTGGTTGCACTTTTTTTATTGTATTATTAGCTGCAATTTTTGCATCATTTTTTGTATCAGGAATAGCGTCAGCTTTTAAAACAGAATTATCAGATTTGATTTCTACCGAATTTTGTAGCGAGAATGTTGTTAATGTATGCTTTTGCGGATTTGGTTTTATTGTACTCTTTTGTTCAATATTTGCTTTAATTGCCTTGCTATTATCCTGTTTTTGTGAATTAGATTTTATTTGCGTAGTTGTTGAAGATTGGTTGTTGTTTGACTTTATTTCAACACCCATTGCTTGATATATCTGGGACATTTCATCTGCCGAAAAATCTATTTTTTGCCCATTAGTAACTGCAAAGTTTTTTCCGAAGATAGATGTTTTATTTTGTGAAATTCTGGAGCTGTTTATTTCTTCCAACACCTTAAGCGTTTTCTCCCATTCATCCTTTGAAACGCTTCCGTTAGACAATCTTAGACCTAAACTTTTAACGTGATTTAAAAGTTCATACGTAATACCGCTATTTTTACCGTGTTTTTGAATAATAAGTGTAGCTGCTTTTGCTGCATTATTTTCTGCGCCGCTAATTTCAGTCATAATAATATCTCTTTCTATCTTAATACTCTATAAATATAAAAATTTTTGGATGCGTGTTTTTGATAAAAAATTTTTTTCTTAATAAATTTTTACAATTAATATGATAAAATTTACAACCCTAAGTCATCCCAAAGTTCTTTATTGTTTGACAATTCTTCAATAACTTTGTCGCTAAGCGGGTCAAGTACATCTTCTTTTAATAATTGTTCTACAATTTCATTATGAGAAGTGTTTTCCGGGTCAGATAAAACAAGCTTTGTGAAATTTTTAATATCGCATTGTTTTTCATGTAATTTTAGAGCATGTTTTGACATTTTTTTCAAAAATTCATTTCCTCCATCGGAATCTGTCCCGCAAATAGGGTCGGACATTCCGGTAATTACGGATTTTTCATTTTTAAAATTTAATTTTTGCGCAAGTTTACTTAGTATATCCATTGTCACCCTTTAGGACATTATACTATTTTTGTCAAATTTTTTCAAATTTCTTAATATTATGCTTAAAGTATAATATTGCCTTGATTATAAGATGTCTTTATTTTATAATTCAACTATTAGTAGTAAGAAAAGAGGTTTATAATGCTTGATATTAAATTGATTAGAGAAAATCCGGAAAAAATTAACGAACTTTTAAAGAGAAGAAACCCAGAATTATCTGTTGATGAGGTTATAAAAATTGATGAAGACAGAAGAAAAATTCAAGTCCAGGTTGATAATTTAAGGGCAAAAAGGAAATCCGAATCTCAATCAATCGGGGAGATGAAAAAAAGAGGCGAAAATACAGATGCCGTGCAGGCTGAAGTAAAAAAAATAGGCGATGATATTAAAACTCTCGAAGAACAACAAAATTCTTTAGACGAAAAACAAAGAGATTTGTTGCTTCATATCCCGAATATTCCGGATGAAACAACACCTGTCGGTACTTCCGAAGATGATAATATTGAAGTTTCAAAATGGGGCGAACCTACAAAGTTTGATTTTGAATTTAAACCTCATTGGGATTTATGCGAAGAAAAAGGCTTGGTTGATTTTGAACGTGGAGTAAAGTTATCCCAAAGTCGTTTTACTATGTATAGAGGTAAAGGTTCAAGATTAGAAAGAGCAATTATAAATTTCTTCCTTGATTTTCATACAGAAAATCAGGGTTATGAAGAAATTTTGCCTCCATTTATGGCAAATGCCGCAACAATGACCGGTACCGGGCAATTACCAAAATTTAAGGAAGATATGTATAAATGCGTTGATGAAGATTTATACTTGATTCCTACGGCAGAAGTTCCTGTTACGAATATATATGCGGGTGAAATTTTATCAGAAGATGATTTGCCTAAATATATGACAGCATATACTCCTTGCTTTAGACGTGAATCAGGTTCTGCAGGCAGGGATACTAGAGGTCTTATAAGAGTTCATCAGTTTAATAAGGTAGAGTTAGTTAAACTGTGTACCCCTCAAACGAGTAAGGCGGAGCACGAAAAACTTACTCAGGATGCTGAAAAAATGCTTCAATTATTAAATTTACCGTACCGAAAGGTCGCATTATGTACTGCTGATATTGGCTTTTCTGCTAATAAATGTTGGGATTTAGAGGTTTGGATGCCTTCGTATGGAACATACAAAGAAATTTCAAGCTGTTCTAATTATGGTGATTATCAGGCAAGACGTGCAAATATCAGATATAGAGATAAAGAAACCGGTAAGACCCAGTTTGTGCATACAATAAACGGCTCAGGATTGGCCGTGGGCAGGACATTTGCTGCAATTGTAGAGAATTTCCAACAAGCTGACGGCACAATAGTAATTCCTGAAATACTAAGAAAATATACAGGTTTTGATGTTATTTAGTATGAAATCAGAAACTTATGCCTGATAAATTTTAAGAGTACGTTCCATATTTTTTGTTATAACAGATTTTACTGATTCGTATTCTGTTTGCAATGCGTTATGTTCGGTATCAAGA
>CACWLL010000019.1:19757-31126 GCA_902761735.1 uncultured bacterium | reverse complement strand
AGCGGCATTATTAACAACGAGATTGGCGATGGCCGGTTCAACGATACCGGGAGCAGAGGGCAAACCTGCGCCAAAATCTGAGGCAAAAGTTGAAGATAAGGCTAAGACAGAACCTGCCGTTCAAATTCAAGCAGGTGATAAAACTAATGAACAAGATAATAAACTCACCGTTAGCGTGTTAGAAAATATGTCTGATGCGGACAGGATTGCAAAATGTGAAGAACTTCTTAAAAACGGAGTGGAATTAAACGGACACAGAAAAGCGGTATTTCTTGAGGATGGAAGTTTGCTAACAGTATTTTCAAACGGCTTATATCAAATAGAAGTTCCTGCTGATAATACCCTAGGTTATTCACGTAGGGTTAAATTCAATGCCAGAGGCGGTATAGATATAACTGATGTTCAAAAAAATGAAGATGGGACATACACAATTAAAGAAGAACAATATCGCAACAAAGAACTTCGTCGTTCTTCAACAAAAACAAGTTATCATGATAATACAATTGATGAAAAAGTTAAATTAAATAGCGGAGATACTGAAGAAACAACATCATTGTTTAAAGATGGTCGGGATATTGGTCAAGTTCATAAAATGGCAGGAAAGTCTTTGGCAGGTTTTGGACAAGAAGATTTAATATCTCAAACTTTTTATTATTTGCATAATGAAAAATTGCAGAGAACCAGTGTGAGAGAATTTGAATATTCTGATGGAACTAAATCCTTTGAAGAAGAATATATAGAGAATGGTGAAATCGTAAGAGTAGTTATAAAACGTGATGGTACTGCGACAGTTAACGGTCAATCCGTAACGGTAGAAGAAGCCGAAAATAAATCAAGAGCTAAAGCCATTTTAAACGGAGCGACTACGAATTTTTCGACAGAAGAACGACAACCATTGCCTGATGGTTATGTAATGGATAAAGCAACCGGAAAACCTATAAAAGTTGATGTCGATAAAATACAAACCAAGGTTGATGATCACGGTAATGGCAGTATAATTACCATTACTGATGAATTTGGTAATGAACTCGGACATGCAATGTACGAGATTAGAAATGATGCAATGGGTAAAGGTCAACTTTACGGTTTTGGGCTGGCGTCTAAAGTTAGCGGAATCGGTATAGGCACCAGACTAACATTAGAAAGAGCAAAAATAGCAAGAGGTTTAGGTATAGATTTTGTAATTGATGCTCAAGCTGGGGATTACTCAGGAATGAGTCACAATAAATTCCCGACGAATCTTAAATATCATTACCAAGCAGGCTTCAGGGCGTATGACGAAGGTGTAAATAAGCTTATTGAAGAGGCTATTGAAAAAGGATACAAAATTCCTGTATCAATAAATGAAACAGTTCCTATGAAGTTTGAAGGCAGCATTGAAGAACTTGAAAACCGAATCAACGCTAAAAAATTTGCTCAAGTAGCGGCAGAAAATCTGACAACTCAAGAACAACCAGCACCGCAACAGAAAGAAATTACAGATGAAGATATCAAACAAAGCGAAGCAGAATTTCTTGATATGTTGGAAGAAAGATTCAAAGTACCATATAAGCAATACATAAATAATAACGATAATTATAAAAATGCAACAAATGAAGACAAGTTTACAATGCTTTTTGGATTATACAATCAGGCAAAATTGTACGGATGCTTCAAAGATAATTATGTTCCCGAATTTGAAACCGTAAAGCAAAAATCAGAGCTTGTTGAGGATGCAAAAATTAAATCTTATTTGGATAATGAACTTGAAAATCTGAGCAAATTGTCTGAGGCTGAGCGCACGGCAAAACTTTTGGAGCTGGAGTATCTTGCAGATGCAATCAATAATTTTGGTGACAAATATTCAATGCTGCATTCTCAATCTTCCGGATTTGATAATCCTGCTGCTCAAACACACAGAGTATTGTCTATCTTTGCAAAAAATAATGCTAAATTTAAATTAAAACCTGAATATAACGATAAAATTGATGAACATATTAAATATGACGGAATTAAGAATTATGTTACAAAATATTCAGAGCAAAATCCTGAAATGGCAAAATATGTATATTCATTATACCTTGAAAATTTATCCCCTGAAATAAAAACAAAATGTGAAGAAATAGAGCAAATAACAGGAACAAAAGTCTTTGTTGATAACACCGACCCTGAACTAATGCAGCACTTAAATGACACTCAAAAAGAACTTACCTTATGGAAAAATGCCGACTTAAATGTTCCTACCATATTAGATGAATTTGACGCTGATGCTACCTATTTAGTTACTGAATTTGTCAGCACAATAAATAAAAACAAGACCATTTTTGCGGGATATACAGAAAAAGAAGACAAACGGATATCGATTAGTGCAAACAATACAAAGGGTAATAGGACAAAATATACCGAAGCAATAAGACATGAACTTACTCACCTGAATGACCCTAATTTTGAAGTAGCGCTATGGGATAATAATAATCCTACCCATAACGAAATACTTTCTAGTCGCGAGAAGTATACTCAATACTTAAAAGATGCGGGAGCAAGTGAACAAGAAATAGAATACGCATTTTCTATGCCGAGAGAATTTTCTGCTGTTGCAGTGCAATTGAATACAAGTAAATATCCTGAAGAATTTAAAACTCTATTAATTAAAATGGGTGTTTCGGAAAAAGTATTTGAGTTAGAACCGATAGAATCCAAACCTCAATCCGAAAAAGTTGAAACCAATCTTCCTGCAGAAGTTATTGACAGGGTAAAAGAATTGAGTGACAAGTGGTATCCTATTGAAAATTCTCGTTTGACTGAGCAAGAAGTAGCCCAATTAAAAGAGGATAATGTTAATCAGATAGCCCAACAGGTTTCTCAAGGTATTGAGGGTAACCCTGATTTAATCATGGAGCGTCTTGAAAAGCTCGATAAAAACAGAGGCTATGGTTTTACATACATTTTATCAGGCAGATGTAAAAATGCAGGCTTCTTAATTGATAATATTGAAGTAATAAACGATAAAATATTAACCCGAGAAAAAGCGTTTGCTATGGGCGCAGATATATTTGATTTTCTTGATAATTTGAATGAAAACAATTTACAAAAAGCTATACAAGCTGCTTCTAAACCCGATTTTGTAAAAAACATAAAAGGTTTTATATATGAATGTAATCAACATAAAGTTGAACTTGGTGACAGAACCGTAGAAGTTGATTCTTCTGACGTAATAGCAATTATTTCGGGTATACAAAGTTTATCATATTTCCGTGACGGCAATAGTAATTCGTTTGAAAATACAACGAAATCGCTTGTTGAACTTGAAAATGTTGAAAAAGCGCAGCAGTATTATTACCAAATAGTTGAAGGTATACTTGTTCAACGTCCTGAATTAGTGGAGATTGCCGATGATTTGAGAGAATACATTGATAGACAAAAAATAATAAATCCTAACAAGGATATGTCAGAAATTCAGCAGGAATTTTTCGATGAACTTGAAAAAACAGGTAAACTTCCAAAAACTATAACCTTACAAACCGTCGTGCCGGATAAAAACGCACTGATAGAACCGCAAGCAACCTTTAACCTGTTTAAACAGGGCTTAACCGAAGGCGCTAAATCGCTTGCCCAAAAAGGACATTTGGCAGAAAACCCAAATGCTCCTGTAGATAACAACGGGCATACAAAGCCGCAAATTAACTCCTTGGATGATTTTGTAAACGAAATATATGCTCTTGTATCACAAGGGTCAAATGAGCCTATAAAGGAGGAAGATATAGCAGAATTTAAAGAAGATGCTGTAAAAAATAACTTTTACGATAAATATAAAAAATATCAAGCTTTCTTTGATGAATTTTTATCAAAGGATTCTGAGGGTAAATATTTTTGGGGTAATGAAAACAGATATGAACAACTGTATAAAATTGCAAACAAATGTTTTGAAGATGAATTTGAAAATCCTCAGGAGGCACTTGAACAATTCAATAAATTAGCCCCGCAATACAGATTTACAGAGGCTTACGCTAATGATAAAAATGCTGACTATAAAAAATTTGGCATTACCGAAAAACGAGCTGCATTCATTATGAAAATGGTGGATGATAATGTAGATGGTGAATGGCTTACTAAACTTGACGATTACGACGTAAATAACATCGTTGAATATGTTTCAGGCGTAAAATCCGATGCGGATATTGACTATATGTTGAGTCTTGATATGCCGACTAAACAAGCTGCAAACATTGCTGCAAAGATAACAACCCAATCCGAACGTGATAATTTTGCTATGATAAGCAATGGGACTTTTGACAAAAATAACAATGAGAATCGCTTAGGCAACGATTTAATGATAAGCTTGGCAAAAATCATGGAGGTTCCGGGCGGCAGAGAACGTATTGAAAACATTTTAAAAATTGAAGATTTCAGAAAACGTATTGACTTACTCAAAGGTTATGACAGATATTCGCTAAATCCTGAGCACACCTCATATTTTAATAAAATCAAAAAATATAAATTACTTGAGTATGACAAGCTTACTCCAACCGACATAGAACAATTGGCATACCTGGAGGAAGAACAACTTGACGTTGCGGTAAAGCGCGGATTATTCACAAATCCTGATGTAAAAGGAGAAAATATTTCCCAAATGGCTCGTTGGGCGGATGAGCAGTTTGATGTTTACAACAAACTTAAAACCGAGATGTCTTTTGATGAAGATAACGCATATTATGCGGCTCAATCTATCTATAGATTGCCTGAGTATTTTGAAAAATACGATTTGGCTAATTTGCCGCAAATTAAAACAAAAGATGAATTATATGATTTTATCAACTACTTGGGAGATAATGACAGAGCAAGACTTCTTACTCGTCCCGAGATACGCAAAGCTACACACTTAAATTATAATGGAGTAAAAAATCTTCTCACAATTGATGATGAGCATTGGCCAAGAGTCACTCGTAGAGGCTTGTTGGAAAATCCTGAATTATCAAAAACAGGCAGTCATGTTACAGCATTATCTAATTTGGATGAAGAAACATATCAGGCATTACTGTCCCGCGGGTTTGCAGATAGAATATCAAGAAAAGAACAAGGTTGGGTAAAATATATGCTGGCTAATTTGAGTGACGAGCAAATCAGCAGATACTTTGAACTCCGTGATAACCCGCCTGTTGACCCTAATCAAAGAAGCATAGATACTGAAGATTTAATCAAATTAGCTCAGTTGGATAGAACCGTATATGATAAAGTTGTACAATTCCTATATATGGAAGACAGAAAATCATACTTCTCTCAATTTAAAGTAGATGAACTTCAAAAACTGTTCGAAAACTATCCTGATGAAGACTCTTTTGAAAAATTCAAAGAGCTTGTTGATATGCAAATCCTAAAAGATCAGGGTACTAACCAGCTTGATTTCAAGGAAATAAACAAGTTATTAGAATTATATAATAACGGAAAAACAAATCCTGATGAAATGAAAAAATTTGATGACGTTATGGAATTAATCACAAATGACGGCCGTAACCGACAAAACCAAAGACTCAGTGTAGAGGCAGCACAATATATAATACATAGCAGACACAATGACTATACCGAAAATCGTGACCCTGAAACAGGAGAGTGGAAACGCATAGAAATTAATAAAACCGATTTATCCAACAGATTGGTATATATTCCTGAGCGCGGAAACGAACAATATAATCATAATGATATAACCGGAATTATGAGCGCCATCAGTTCTGTTGAAGATTTAGAAAAATATAACGACTTTATCTATTCTGCAAAGCGAAAAGAAAACGCTTGTAAACAATTGACCGGTACAGACTTGATGAATATGTGCAGCATTAAAGATAACGAAACGCTACAAACCGCAAAAGAGCTGATTTATGTTGAAAAAAGAGGAATGAATCAATTTAACGGGCGAGAAATTGTTGCCTTAGCTCAATTGACACCTGAAGAGCGTGCACAAGCAGAAAAATATTATCATATACCAAACCGTTCACAGCAATTCAGCGGTATAATGCTTGAAATAATCAGCAAATACACCCCTGAACAACTTGAACGTCTTGATAAATTGTTGTCACTGGAAAACGGTGATGCGACTAATGAAGATGTATTAATACAATTGTGCAAAACAGATGAGATGCCTATGAATGACGTGGCAGAATCAATACTGGTTGGCGATGTTATGGTTATATCGAATAAGCCTAAATATATATACAATCACGTCGTAGAACTGAAAGAAAAATTCCCTGCGTGTACACTGTTTTCTGCATTAAATATTGTTGAAGAGGCACCAAAGCAAGAAAATCCGCAAAAATTCCTTGAAAACGCAGCAAGAATTCTTGAACACGATACGAATGTTTCGCACGCTTTTGTTACACAAGTTGCAAAATTGAGCGATGAAAAAATACAACGTGTATTAGATTACATTGACAACGGAATAGGTAAAATTGATGCGATATCCTATGGCGAATGCGATGACGTTGATATAATAGAACACTACGAACAAGCTATATCCGATGCTAAACAGAAACGTAATCAATTGAAATCCGGCAGAGAAGATTTGACAGATAATAAACTTTTAAATTTCTTCTCGGATAACAAATATAATATTGTTAAAACAATAGATATGCTTGGTTTATCAACATTTGAATATGCCTATACTTCAAAACTGGATGGGGTTAAACGTCTTGCAGATTCTGTCTATATTCTAAATACCAATTTAAGTAAAGAAAATTATGAGCTTCTAAAACAACGATTGGCAGACAAAAGCCTTGAACCGCAAGAGAAAATTTCAAGACTACGTGCCATTGCAGGATTAATAAATCATTGTACAGAAGAAGAACTACGCAGCTATATAGAGCTTATCCGTCCTAACAAACCGACAAAGGATGAACTAAAAACAGCAAGAGAGATTTGGGCAAATCCTAAAGCAAGATTTGATGACAAATTCAATACCTTCTGCGAAACTTTTGGTATTGAAAAAGATAACCAAAAAGTTATTGACTTTTTCAACAAACGTGCAACCGTAAACGGCAAAGGCTACAAAATCTTGAATAACGTAAAAGAAAGCGACATTGCAAAATTATTAGAGGTCGAAGTTTTAAGGAAACGTAACCTTGCAGAATGGAATGAAGCAATCGACAAAAAGATTTATGATACAATAGGAGTCCCTTATTCCCCTGAGCTCTCTGCAAAATTAAAACTAACAGATAACAGATACCTTTCAGAAATTTTATCCTCTAATCACCAATTTAGAGATAATTTTGGCGAACTCGTTGATGAATTGATTGCAAAACCTGATAAAACAATTGCCGAAGTATTCAATGAAATGCCGCAAAATATTGAAACAAAACGTCAATACGATATTTTAGGCATTCCGTATGACAGATTTACAACAGCAGATAAAAATTCATATAAAACCGTAAAAGTTTCCACTGATGCAGAACAAACCAAACAAGATGCAGTAAGAAACTTGGAAGCAGATTTTAACGATCCTGCATTCAAAGCGCTGCCTAAAGAAGAAACCCAAAAAATATTCGACGCATTAGAAAAAGAACTCGGTATCAAAGCTGTTACAAAACAAGAACCTGTATATGATATCGACGGATTTATCACTGACAAAAAAGATGTTATTCATTTCTTTGACGGAGAAAAACAAATTGATTTCAGCCACTTAGAAAAAATGATGTCCTTAATTAAAAAGACAATGAACGAGAATGAATTTTGGACCAAAACAGCATCAGATGCAACAATAAACGAAAGCAAAACAACAATATACAACCACATGAAACTCCGTGACGGAGAAATTCACAATGCCTCAAAAATGAAAGCAAACGAAGAAACAGAAATTGAAGTACATCAAACTGATATGAATAATCTGTCCCATTCATTATTCCTCGGAAACCACGGTGCATGTTGTACTGCCGTAGGAACAGGTTGTAATCAATACGCAGCCCCAAGATATTGCATGGACAAATGTATTTCCGCAATAGAAGTTATGGCTGGTAAAGATTTTGTCGGTAACACAATGTGCTACTTTGCTTTTGTAGATGGAGAATTGTCCTTTGTTATGGATAATATAGAACTTAACGGTAAATATCAATACAACGACAGTATACGTGATACCTTTATGGAATATGCTAAACAGCTTTGTTCTGAAATGGGACTACCCGATATTCCTATTTATGCAGGTCCGTACAGACATAAATTCCACATGGATCCTTATGAATTTTCACCACACAAAATTACTATTATCGGTTCTACAAACGGTGACCCTACATACATAGACTTTGTAACAGGCAGATACGTAATTGACGGCGAAAAAGTAAACGATATTGAAATGTATAGAATACGATAAATCAATAATATCAATCATTTTTTTATTGTGCATTATAATGCCCTAACAAAAAACACAATCACTAAGCAAGGGTGCATGTTAACGCACCGTATTGTTGGTGCGAAAAATCGCACGCTAAGAGCTATTTTTTAATTTACCTTTTATTTTTGAGTACAAATCTTTTATTCCCTCGTTATATTTTTTACTAAAATTTGCCAAATGATTAATATAATTTGCTAATCTTTTTAAATTCACGTTAATATACTGAGCTTGAGTTTGAGCCATATTTAAAATCACTGTAATTATTTTAAATAAATTATTTTCATTTAGCCTTTTCGGGTAATGATAAAATTTATCAAATTTTGCATACTTATAAAAAAGAAAGGATGCAAAATTATGAAAAAGATTTTTATTATATTACCTGTACTCTTTTTATTCAGTATGGTATCAACCTACGCGCTATGCCCAATTGACGGCAGTACATGCACCGGTGGAGCTGCCCAAATTAAAGATAATTTGCAGAACAATTTTGTTAATAAATCTACAAACGTACTCCAAACTCCAAATACATTATCTCCTCAGAAATTTCAAAGGTATAATTTATTGGAAACTGATACACAAGAAAATATTCCGACGTATTCTCCTGAAAATCTGAAACCTGATATTATAAACAACTGTCAATTTGGAGTTTGTTTGCCTTAGCTGATAGTATAAACTTTCCTATAATACATAAAAGCACCAAAAGCCGCCAATACTATATTAGGCAGCCATGCCGCCAAGAGAGGATGAATTACTCCCGCCTCTCCAAAAGAAATAGAAAGAGCCCTTATAAGATAGTAAGCAAAAATGATTAAAATAGAGAATAAAAACCCTCTGTTATAGCGTACTCTCGGCGGAGTAATTGCTAAAGGTACCCCAACAAGTACAAGAACAATTGTAGTAACCGGTAATGCTAATTTATCATACAAATCAATTATAATGGCATTGCGCTGTTTTTCATCAAGGTTAGGCATTCCTTTTGCAATAAATTTAAGTAGTTTTGTGAAATTCATTTCTTTTGCTAAATTTTTATTTAGTTGTTTTGATAAATCTAATCCAAATTTAACATCAGACGTTTCAAACAGTGTGGTATTAAGAACTTTACCTCTATCTCCGATTGTGTATACGGCACCTTTTTGGAACAGCCATCCGGCAGGTGAAGTCTTACCCTGTGTTGCTTGTAATACTTGAATAGTATCTTTTTTAGAGTTGTCCAACACCGTTATATTGTATAAAACCTTGTTCTCGCAGTTGCCTACGTAGAAAAGACGTCTTAGGTTTCCGTTAGAACCAATTTCTTTGAATACAAAATTCTCTTTGCCGTCAGGTACATTTTTTTGGCTTAATGACCATAAAGCAAGGTCTTTTGAGTATTTTGTAGCGACAGGTACAATTGTCTCGTTTATAACAAAGCTTAGAATACACATTATAGATGCAAAAATAAATATCGGTTTTGCAATACGATTTATCCCTATACCGCATGCTCTGAATACCGTAATTTCGGAATCAAGACTTAATTTATTCAATGTCATTACTGTTGATAATAAGACACCCATAGGTATTGTCATTACTATAACAGCAGGCAAATTTAATACAATCATTAAAAATGCGACGTTGAACGGAATTCCGAACATTGATATCTGCTTAATCAAGGTAATAAAAGTATCTGAAGCAAATATTATGGATGTAAATACGAATACCCCCATGATAAAAACTTCGATAACCTGTCTTAAAATATATCGGTCAAGAATGCGTATGCGTTTAAGCTTCTTCTTTAATTTATACCTTCTTAGCATAGATTAATTATATTCTAAAAATAAATTTTAATCAAATAATATTTAGCCTTGTGGGTAATATGCAAGATAATAAATAATGATATCATTTATAGCTAAAGGGGTATATTAATGTATTTTGTTATATCTGTTATATTTGTGTGTCTGATTTTACAGTACAGTATAATAAGAATTTATAAGAAAAAAGTGGGAATACCGATTAAAAAGTTTTTTAATAAGCAGCCGACATATTTTTTTAATAGTTATGTGAAAAATAAATATTTTTCAAAAGCAGAAGCAGAGAAAAATAGGTACGCATATTTTGCAACACTTATCCATGATTTGAAAAGTCCTACATATGCACAAATAAGAACTCTTAAACTTTTGTTGTCCGGTGCATTTGGTTCTTTAAGTAAAGAGCAAACAGAAATAATAAAAGAAACATTAAATTCGGAAAATTATCTTGCAGAAATCGTTACAAATATTTTAACGGCATATCGTTGTGAAAGTAATGTATTAAAGTTAAATATAGAGACATTAGATTTAGCAAAAATTATAAACGAGATATGTGATAGGTTAAGACCTTTATCGGAAGAGAAATCGCAAAAAATAACATTGTCACTCAAGGGTAGTGGCGGAGTAATTATAAATGCTGACAGATTGCAAATAACAAGAGTGATATCTAATTTGCTCTCAAACGCAATACGTTATGGGTTCGAAAACAGCGTAATAAATATAAAATTAAAAACAGCAGCTGAAAATATTGAATTAGCTGTAGAAAACGAGTCTGTCCCGATTCCGCAAGACAAATTATCATCATTATTTGAAAAATTTTCTAATGGAGAAATGGGGCATTATAACAGTGCAAGTACGGGATTAGGTTTATATTTGTCAAAACAGATTATCGAAATGCATGGCGGAAAAATTTTTGCAAAAAGTACCACGTCAGGCATGTGTACGTTCGGATTTATGTTACCTAAAAATATTAAAATGAATTCTGTAGAGAGCAGTAAAAGTGTATATTAGAGTATATTGGAATCCTTGATACTTGATTTTTTATAATTATATGGTAGTATAAATAACGTTAGGGGCAGTAGCATTCTGCCGACGAGGAGCTTCTAATGTTCCGAGGTTCCGAGGAGAGGTAGGTAGCGCAGCTATCGCGGAAGACAACTTAATATTTTTACCGCATGGGACTGTGGCACTCTGCCGACGAAAACGATTAAGTATCGTTTGAGGAGAGGTAGGTA
>CACWLL010000019.1:0-19637 GCA_902761735.1 uncultured bacterium | reverse complement strand
ACTCTGCCGACGAAAACGATTAAGTATCGTTTGAGGAGAGGTAGGTAGCGCAGCTACCGCGGAAGACAACTTAATATTTTTACCGCATGGGACTGTGGCGCAGCGGTAGCGCAGGGGACTCATAATCCCTTGGTCGTGGGTTCGAATCCCTCCGGTCCCAGTATAAAGAAGAACAGGATAACCTGTTCTTTTTTATTGCGAAGGGGTAAGTTATGTAGGTTGGGTGGAGCAAAAATAACCTATGAATAAAATGTTTTTTGACACTGTAGAAAGTGGTGCAGTTTGCAATTTTCAGACAGTTTGCAGTTTTTTGTAAAGTCCGCTCATATCAAAGGTTTTGACGGTCGGAAGTAGTTTGACTAGAATAAAGCAAACTGCTCACTTTTTCACTTTATCTTCATTTTAACTGCTGACACTTTCACAGTATTTTCAATACTTTTGACAGTTTGCAATTTTTCGGACAGTTTGCAAATTTTGGGATTTTTGAGCTATGTTTCTAACTAATCCTTTATAAAAAGTCTGAATTAAAATTTATGCTATTATACATATAGGTAAAATAATTATGAAAGCATTAACAGATCAAGAATTTAAGAAAAAACTTAAAGAAGCAAATCCAAAAATTAAAGTTGTTGGAAAATATGTAAACAGAGTAACAAAAATAGAATTTGCTTGTTATAAATGTGGTAAAATCCAATCTACATTTCCTCAAAATCTTTTTAATCATTCGGGTTTATGTTCTGAATGTTCAAATAAAATAGTTGCAAAGAATAATACAAAAACTCATGAACAGTTTATAGCAGAGCTAAAACGTAAAAATCCTAATGTAAAAATAACTGGCAAGTATGTTAATGCATTTACTAAAATAGAGTGGGAATGTAGTAAATGTGGGAAAAAATTATTAACTCGTCCTAATTCGCTATATACTTCAAAAGGTCTTTGTCCTGAATGCTTGCATAATTCTCGTTTTTTAACGGATGAAGAATTCAAGAATAAAATTAACAAGTTAAATCCTAATATAAAAATTACAGGAACTTATATTGATTCAAATACAAAAATTGAGTGGGAATGCAGTGTTTGTGGAGAAAAACAATATGCCAATCCGAAAACATTACCGAGATTATCTGGAATATGTAATAAATGCAGAGCAAATGTTAAAAGAGAATATTTTTATAAAGAATTTAAAAAATTAAAAAATCCTCCTATCTTATTATCTCCATATAAAAAAGTTACCGAAAAAATAAAATGCAAGTGTAGTGTTTGTGAATATGTTTGGGAATCTTTACCTGATGTAATTATCACATACAAAAACCCTTGTCCTAAATGTGCAAAGTTAGCAATGCTAACCGACAAAGAAGAATTTAAAAACAAACTGTATAAAATTAATCCAAATGTAGAGTTATTGGAAGAATATAAGGGAAATATGACACCAATTATGTGTAAATGCAAATTGTGTGGAAATATATGGACAATAAGACCAAATAGTTTATTAAGAGGTAACGGTTGCCCTGAATGCAATCATACAAGTACATCTTTTATTGAACAACTTTTACTCATATCATTTAAAAATGTATTGGGCGAAAAAGAAGTTATTTCAAGGGATAAAAAAGCCATTGGCAAAGAATTGGACATATATCTACCAAATAAAAAATATGCTATTGAGTATGGTGCATGGTTTTGGCATAAAAACAGATTAAAAAATGACCAAAATAAAATTGAAAAATGTAAAACAAAAAATATCAAATTACTATGTATTTATGATTCTTGTCCAGAAAATTTAAATATTGAAAATGCTGTAATATTTAGAGAAAATTTATCCCAAAATTTAGATTTAGTAAAAAAAATATTATCAAACATTTTTTCAGAGATTAATGTAAAATATTCTTTTTCAGAAGATGAATGGGCTGAAATTAAAGAAAAAGCATATATACAATCTCGTAAAATGACTACTGATGAATTTAAAAAAGAATTTAAAAAAATAAATAAAAATATTGAGCTTCTTGGAGAATACAAAGGCTCACATATAAAAACAAGAGTGCGGTGTTTAAAATGCGGTAATGAATGGGATGCCATACCAAGGGAATTATTAAAGGGCGTAGGTTGTTTAAAATGCTATCGAATGAAACAATTTGATAGTCAAGAAATATTTCAAAAGAAAGTTGCGGAAATAAATCCAAATATTGAAATATTAGGAATATACAAAGGTCGTAGAAATCGAATTGAGACAAGGTGTAAAAAATGTGGTCATATATGGAATCCTTTAGCAAATAATTTATTACAAGGTAAGGGTTGTCCAATGTGTGCAAAAAATAGATTTAAAAATAAAAAGCATTAATTTGTCGGTATATATCCAACCCCAATAATTGTTTGTGGATTTAAGTTTGCAATTTCTTTAGATTTTTTATCATATGCATTTTTTATATAACAATCAATTTGGGAAGTACTTGAAAACCAAGTATAATTATTTTGCCCAAAACTGCTACCTGTAATAATGTAGTCTAATTCAGGACAAGATTTTAAAAGTGATATAAATTCTTTACACATTAGTGGTATTAGAGGCTCTCCTGTATTTGAATCTATATTACCAAGTGCTGTTGTATCTTCTATACAAAATAAGGTTTCGACATTTGTATATTTTGTAATAATTTGTTCTTTTTCTAAATCCTTTTTGTATTTTTCAATTTCATCATAATGTTTGTTAAAATTTTTAATTAAATTATCAACATAATTTTCTATTGTATAATCACATTTTATTTCATCACGAAAAATTTCAATGCCAGTATCTTTTTGGGGTTCATAATTTGACGTCCTAAATATTTCTTGACGATTTTTACTACCTTTTTTATTTGTGTATGAAGAATCAAACTCAAAATGTTCAATTATTAGAACATTGTTTTCATATTTACAAAAACCATCTGGATGATCATATGTTAATATTCCTGAATTAAAAAATTTTAATAAAAATTTTAATTGTTCAGTCTGTTTCCCACAATATCTTATATTACTGTTTTCAAGATAATTATGTATAAATATTTTTAATTCATCTTTCATTTTATTATTATACAATAATGTAAATTTTTCATATTCAACTGTCCCAAAATTTGCAAACTGTCTGTTTGTATAAAGCAAACTGTTTGTTTCTTTACAGACACATGCGAAACCCAACAATATATTTATGTTGGGTTACACTTCTCCCAATTGTCATTTTACTTTTTTTACCCTTTAAGTTCCACCCAACCTACCAACTGATTATAATACCTAAACTAATTGTTCTTTTACAACGAATGTATAATAACGATTTTTATTTTTCAGACTTAACATCTAATTTGTAATCAACAATATTTTCAGTATTTTTTCTTTCTTCCCAAGTTGTAGCTACATCACATACGGAAGCCCCGTCTTTTTCAATAATATGCGTATATTGATATGGCTTTTCCGTTCTGTTTGTTATGCAGGTTAATGTATCACCTAAGAAGGTTTCTTTGTTAAATCTTATATGTAACTCTCTTAATCTGTGAGTTTTTCTAAATTCCTCAGGGGCAGTCATTTCAGCCAAGTTTATATAACTCTTGTTATTGACGTGTTTGTTGAAATCTATATCAGACAAGCTGTTAGTATGTTCGATTTTTGTATAAACTTCTGTTGCTTGCGGTATCACAAATTTTTTGTGTTCCCCTAAAGCGAGTTCATTACATATTTCAAACTTTTCGATAACTTCATCTGCTCTTACGGGTCTTTGACTGTCTCTGCTAATTAAAAACCATAAAGAATTGCCTTTTGCTACAACTTTATCCTTGAAATAAATGCTAAAATCAATATATATTTTAAGTTTTGAAACTTCCGAAACCCAAAGTTCCACTTTGAGCTCTTCAGACCAAAAAGGTAAGGATTCCATAAAGTCCATATTAATTTCTGCAACAACCCAATATTGATTTTTAGAAAATAAATCGTAGGCTGCCATACCTTTTGTCGCAGTATATCTTGCAAAAGCATCCTGAAAATACATGATTGCCGCAATCGGCCGCAGCCGATATTCAAATAAATCCATATTATCAAGGATTACATTGTATGTTTTAATATATTTGTTCATAATTTTACCAGTTTTCCCTTATTTACCGTCAGGAAAACTTGTGTACTCAGAGTTTTCAATTTCAGGCAATCCGTATTTTTCTTTTGCATCTTTAAATGCTTTAATCATAAAAGCCATATTTCGTGCGAGGTTTCTCATAGTCTGCAAGCCCTCTATGTCCTTTTGAACATCTTCAGGAGTAAATCCGTGTGTCATATTCCAATATGTGCTTGAAGCCACAGGCATACCGCTAATTGTAAAATATTTATTTAAAACATCATAAGAGGAAGTATTTCCGCCCCGTCTGCAATTAACTATGCAAGCTCCGACTTTCATATGTTTTGAAAATGGTGTACTATAAAATAATCTGTCCAAAAAAGAGATTAACGTTCCGTTTGGAGAGGCATAATAAACAGGACTTCCTATAACAAGACCGTCGGCGTCTTTAAATTTTTCCGCAACAACGTTAACAATATCATCAAACACACATTTGCCGTCTTGTCGGCAGCGACTGCATGCAATGCACCCTCTTATATCTTTATTCCCTATATGAACAATTTCTGTTTCAATTCCTTCTTTGTTAAAGATATTAACCATTTCATTTAATGCTGTATAAGTGCAGCCTTGCGGTTTTGGTGAGCCGTTAATTAATAAAACTTTTGCCATAATTTCTCCTATTCCATAATTGCTTTGTGGAAATGTTTTTTGCCTTTTCTGATTTTTACGCCTTGAGAGAGTTCATCAGCAGTAAACATTTTATCCAAACCTGATACAACTTCGTCATTAATGCTTACTCCGCCTTGTTGAATCATACGTTTTGCTTCTCCGTTACTTGGGAACAATCCGCATTTTACAAGTAATGCAACAAGACTTATTTTGCCGTCGTTCAAATCTTCAGGTTTTAGTGTTGTTGTAGGCATATCCGCACTGTCACCGCTTCCGCTAAACAGTGCATAAGCTGCAGCTTTTGCTTTATCTGCTTCGTCTTTGCCGTGGACAAGTGTTGTTAATTCGTATGCAAGAATTTCTTTTTTTTCATTAATGCGGTTATCTTCCCATTTTTCCATATCGTATATTTCTTCGATAGGCAAGAATGTAAGCATTTTTATACACTTCATAACATCTGCATCATCAACATTTCGCCAATATTGATAAAATTCAAACGGTGAAGTTTTATTCGGGTCGAGCCATACGGCACCTTTAGCGGTTTTACCCATTTTTTTGCCTTCGCTGTTCATCAATAAAGTAATTGTCATTGCGTAAGCATCTTCCCCTTTTTTCTTTCTGATAAGTTCCGTACCGGCAAGCATATTACTCCATTGGTCATCACCGCCAAATTGCATGTTACAGCCGTATTTTTCGTGCAAATGATAAAAATCGTAAGCCTGCATAATCATATAGTTAAATTCAAGAAAACTTAATCCTTTTTCCATTCTTTGTTTGTAGCATTCGGCTCTGAGCATATTATTTACGGAAAAGCAAGCACCTACTTCTCTGAGTAAATCTATATAATTTAATTTTAAAAGCCAATCTGCGTTATTAACCATAATTGCTTTATTTTCCCCAAACTCAATAAATCTTTCCATTTGTTTTTTAAAGCAATCACAGTTATGTTGTATAGTTTCCGGAGTCATCATAGAGCGCATATCGGAACGTCCTGACGGGTCGCCGATATAACCTGTTCCGCCTCCGACAAGTACAACAGGAGTGTTGCCTGCCATTTGTAATCTTTTCATCAGGCAAAGTGCCATAAAATGACCAACGTGAAGAGAGTCCGCTGTCGGGTCAAATCCTATATAGAATTTTGCACCGCCGTTGTTAATAAGTTCTTTAATTTCATTTTCATCAGTAACCTGTGCAATTAATCCTCTTGCTTGAAGCTCTTCAAATATTTTCATTTCTTCTCCTTTGTATCTTTATAAATATAATAAAAAATCAAGCAATAAAATCAAGAGTTACTAAATACGAAATATTTTATTTTACAGCTTTATAAAATTTGTACAGCATTCGAGTTAAATTTTCATTTCCCTGCATTGCAGGCACAATTTCATCTAACATTTCTTTATGCGAAATAAGGTATCCAAAATTAAATAATTCTGCTGGTTCTACTTCTAAAAATCGTATAATTTTATTCAAATTTTCGGATGTAGGATAATATTTGCCACGTTCAATATTACTTAAGCTTGAAGGTTCAACACCTAAAAATTCTGCTATTTGCTCTTGAGTTAGATTTTTTGATTTTCTAACCTCTTGTATTTTTTTGCCAAGCAAAACCTTAATATCCATAATTACCTCTTTATAAGTAATTATTACTTTAAATAAGAAAATATAAATGGTGTTAAACGACAATTTTTTATTTACAAATGTTGTTTAACATATAATATTTGATGTATAATTATATATTATTTTAACAAATACTTGTTTTACAACATTAAATGTATAAAAGCTGCAATGGTATTTGTTTAATGTCTTTACCGTCTTGGGATAAATCAGCTTATTAGGAAAGGTTAAGATTTTGTACAAAAAAAATAAAAATGCTATTTGACGGGAATATAATTTCATTTGGTGCAACAAAAAATAATATTCCTAAAAATTCTAAGTATATATTCAGTTTATGTACTTTAGAACCGAGAAAAAATTTGATTCGTACTATCAGAACGTTCTCCGAATTTATAAAGAAAAATAATATTGATGATTTGGTTTTTGTTTTATGCGGAGGACATTGGGATATGTTTATCGATAAACTAAAAAAAGAAATCTCTTCATTAGATGAATATAAGGATAAAATAATTCATGTCGGATATATTGATGATGAGGATTTACCAAGTTTATATTCAAATGCACAATGGTTTGTATACACATCACAATACGAAGGATTTGGTTTACCGCCATTAGAAGCTATGTCTTGTGCGTGCCCTGTTATTACTTTAAATAACAGCTCTTTGCCTGAAGTAGTAGTAGATGCCGGAATTATGATTGATTGGGATAGTGATAAACAGCATATAGAAGCTTATGAGAAGTATTATTTTGACTACAAGTACCGAGATGAAATGGCAAAAAGAGGTTTTGAAAGATCAAAACAATTTTCATGGGAAAATTGTGCAAACCAGATGATTAATGTCATGAATAATAATCTTTGAATATAATAATATATTATCAGATAAACATTATATTGTTGTATAAATCGGCAATTCTTTTGTGTTTTATTTTTAGCAGATATAATTAATTATATGAAAATAGAGAGATTTAAAGTTGAAGAATGGTTCAATAAATACGAGTATTGGGCAAAGTATGACCTTGCCGATACTTGTGTAGACTCTCTTTCCATAAACGAATTACTTGAGATTACGGGGAAAAGTGAGGATTTTGTTGCAGAGGTTTTTTCTCGGAAACTCAACTACGGTGATATTCATGGCTCTCAAAGGTTAAAAAATGCGATAGCAGCATTGTATAAAAACCAATCTTCAGAGAATATTACTGTTACGCATGGTACAATTGGGGCAAATCAGCTTGTTATGTTGAGTTTGATTGAACCTAATGATAAAGTTGTTTCAATTATCCCTACATATCAACAGCATTATTCAATTCCAAAAAGTTTTGGTGCAAAAGTAGAAATATATAGGTTAAAAGAAGAAAATAATTGGTTACCGGACTTGGATGAATTGGAAAAACTTGTTGGGAATGATACAAAAATTATATGTATGAATAACCCGAATAATCCGACTGGTTCTATTATTCCTGATGATATGTTGTATGAAATTGCGGAAATAGCAAAAAAATCTGATGCATATATTCTTTGTGATGAGGTTTATCGAGGTTTAAAACATGACGGAAATCCAATAAGTTTATCTGTTGCAGATATTTATGAAAAAGGTATTTCTACCGCCAGTGCTTCCAAGGTGTTTTCTCTTGCGGGGCTGAGGCTTGGATGGATTGTTGCGAATGACGAAATTATAAAGCGAGTAAATAGCCAAAGAGAGTACAATACAATCAGTGTCGGAATTTTGGATGATTATTTCGCAACTCTTGCAATAGAAAACAAAGATAAAATAATTTCGAGAAATATTGAGAAAATTCGCTTTGGTAAGCAAATTTTAACAGATTGGTTGAAAAAAGAAGAAATTGTATCGTGTGTTGTTCCGCAGGGTGGTACTACCGCATTTGTGAAATATAATAAGGATATTCCTTCCGAAATATTATGCGCAAAACTTCAGGGAGAAACGGGTGTAATGATATTGCCGGGAACTGCTTTTGAGTATGAAAATTATCTAAGAATAGGTTATGGAAATAATTTTGAAGAGTTAAAAACGGCACTTGAAATATTTTCAACTTGGTTGAGAAAGTAAAATTTTTATTATCTTGCCATACGAATAAAAGCTTTGCATTTCATAAACTTTTGTTTAAATAATCCCCAAAAATTATTCTTTCTTGCACATTCCGGATCTATTAAGAGTACTTGGCCATTTTTTGCTTTTCCAAATTGTTCTATTCTGAAATCTACAACCTTAAAGCCTTTTTGCCGTATATTTTCCACTGCCTCATTAATCTCTTCTTTAGTAAGATTATTTGAGGTCTTTTCTTCAATATAACAGTGACAAAAGCTTTTTGGAGAGAGTTTGCAGTGATATTTTATCGGTGCATCAAAAGCTTCCTGTTTCCTGCCTAAAAAATGATCTCTATTTGTAAGTTTCAAAATATCTCCGTTTTCTGTTTCAAAAACAAAGGCTGTTTGTCCGTAATCAATCATCCCTTTGACTTTCAGGTCTTTTAATTTTTCATTTGTATATAAATCGTTTTGAATTTGTGCTAAAGTCTTTTTTGCAAATAATTTGTAAGCAGAAAACATTTCCATAACGTGATTATCCGTACTGAGTTGTGTAACAGCCTGATTGAGGGGCAGCGGATTATCAAAGTAAACGGATTTAAGCCTCCAAAAACAATGTCCGTCCCGGCAGTAACCGTAACGATTTTCACCTGTAAAGTTTATTTGGGATGAGATTTGCATACCTATATAAAACTTATGAAAAAATTTTTTGCCTGTTTTTAATAAATAAATTTATAGATTTTTATCAAGGGATTTGAATATCATCGGGTAAATTAAAGTTATAAAAATTCCCGTAAAGAACATTGCAGGGAAAGCAAGTTTCAGAGGGGTTACGTTCATAATGAAGTACCAAACAATATTTCTAAGTGCAAATATAATAAACAATCCGCCGATAATCCCTATAATAATACGATTTTTGATTGATGTATTTTTAGGATTAAACGGGAAAAATCTTCTGCATAAAAAACAGCCGTTAAGTACACCAAGAATATACGCATAAGTTACCGTTGTTGAATATATTGTTTTTGCCGGATTTACTAAGAGTTCACCTGAAATATAATCCATCCTGTATGTATTAAAATAACGAATGTATATTAATATAAATAAAACCAAGATATTTGTAATAAGTGTTATAAACAAATATCTTTCAGGTTTGATTTCTGCCCAATTTATGATTTTATTTGCAATAAAAATTAGGCTAAAACCGATTAATAATCCGCATATAACGTCCTGTGGTGTATGTACGCCGAGCCAAAGTCTTGAAAACCCGATTAGGAATACCAAACCGATTAAAAGAATACAAATAAATTTCTTTTGTTTTAAAAGATATGCCAATCCTCCTAAAACAGAAGAACTCATTGCTGAATGTCCGCTAGGGAAGGAGTATCCTTTTGCAAAAGGTACCGCTAATTCCGAAGGATGTATCTTATCACTCAAAACCCAAGGCCGATAGACACATGCAATCATTTTGAAAAAATGAGTAAGTATCGAATTAAAACCGCACAATGAAATTAAATACATACCGGCTTTAAAATCAATACACCAATATACTATTGCACAAATTAATGTTGGCAACCAAAACTCACCAAAAACTGTAATGGATAAAAAGAATTTGTCGAAAATATCGAAATGTCCGACTCTTATGTTTTGCAAAAAGAGTAGAAAATCAATTTGCGGATTTATCCAGTTAGGGTTTGATAAAAAATCAATCATGCAAGTTATAATAGCACAATTTATTAAAAACACAAAAAGGTTACAAATATTTTGTGAGGACAATATCTGTTTATGTTATTATTAATATATGGCAGATGTTGATTTAGATAAATTTCGCAAAATAATGGCAACGGGGAATATTGTTGAAGATGAAATGCTTAAGACATTCAATAAATTAAGTCAACAAGCATTAAAGATTACTATGGAATTAAACAACAAATACCATACTCCGGAAGAAATTGTTGATTTGTTTTCAACCCTCACCGACAGAAAGGTTGATAAATCGTTTAGGCTTTTTCCGCCTTTTTATACTGATTGCGGAAAGAATATTAAAATTGGTAAAAACGTTTTTATAAACGCATGTTGTAAATTCCAAGATCAAGGCGGAATTGTTATAGGAAACGGTGTTTTAATAGGACATAATGTGACACTTGCAACATTAAACCATGATGAAAGACCTGATTATAGGCAGAATATTTACCCAAAACCTATTAAAATTGGTGATAATGTTTGGATAGGTTCTAATGCTACAATTTTGCAGGGTATAACAATTGGTAATGGTGCAATAGTGGGTGCAAATTCAGTCGTTACACATGATGTGCCTGAAAATACTATAGTAGCAGGTGTTCCTGCAAGAATAATTAGGAAAGTAAAGGAGTATTAATGTTTAAAAATATTTTCTTATTGTGTTTGGCGGTTTTATTTGTTATCGCAGGTTTTTATGTGGTAAGTGCAAGAGGAAAGTGGGATAAAGTTTTCCCAAAATCCGATAAAGTTAATATTGAAAAAGTAACGTTTAAAAACAGATTTGGGCTTGAACTTGCAGGTGATTTGTACATACCTAAAACAATGAATAAAAGTGATAAACTTCCTGCTATTGCTATATCCGGTCCTTTTGGAGCAGTAAAAGAACAATCATCAGGATTATATGCTCAAACTTTGGCTGAGAAAGGTTTTATTACGCTTGCGTTTGACCCTTCTTATACTGGTGAAAGTTCAGGCACCCCAAGAAATGTTGCAAGTCCTGATATAAATACGGAAGATTTTTCCGCAGCAGTCGATTATCTTTCAAATAATAAAAATGTAAACCCTGATAGAATCGGAATTTTGGGTATTTGTGGTTTTGGCGGTTTTGCGATTAATGCTGCCGCAATGGATACAAGAATTAAAGCAACGACTGCAGTTACAATGTATGATATGACAAGGGTGGCGGCAAAAGGTTATAATGATTCCGTTGATGAAAATGCAAGATATGAATTGAAACAAACATTAAATAAACAAAGAACAGAAGATTTTAAAAATGGTAATTATAAAGGTGCGGACGGTTTACCTGAAAAATTGACAGGAAATGAACCTTTGTTTGTTCAACAATATTTTGATTATTATAAAACCAAAAGAGGATTTCATTCTCGTTCAATAAATTCAAACGGCAAATGGAATATGACTTCATCATTATCGTTGATAAATCAGCCGATTTTACAATATGCAAGTGAAATTAGAACTCCTGTTTTAATTGTTCATGGCGAAATTGCACACTCAAGATATTTTGGTGAAACTGCTTATCATAAATTAAAAGGCGATAACAAAGAACTCTTTATTGTCAAAGGTGCAAATCACGTGGATTTGTACGATGGTGGGGATAAGAATGCAATTCCGTTTGATAAAATTGAAAGTTTTTATAAAGAGAATTTAAAATAGGAGAAAAGGTATGGGTAAAAAAGTTTTAATTATATCAACAAGTTTAAGAAATAATGCTAATTCAGAAATTCTTGCGCATGAAGTTGAACGAGGCGCAAAAGAAGTCGGACACGAGGTTGAATTTGTAACATTAAAAGATAAAGAAATAAAATTTTGCAAAGGCTGCCTTGCTTGTCAAAAATTGGGTAAATGCGTAATCAATGATGATGCTAATGAAATTACTTCGAAAATGAAAGAAGCAGATGTAATAGTTTGGGCAACTCCAGTTTATTATTATGAAATGTCAGGGCAGATGAAAACTCTCATTGATAGAGCAAATTCTCTTTTTGCAACGGGAAAGAATTTCACTGAAACTTATGTTATTACAACTTCTGCCGACAGTTCAAAAGGTGTTGTGCAAACCGTTCTAAATGGAGTTAAAGGCTGGGTTGCTTGTTTTAACAATTTAGAATTAAAAGGATACATAGAAGCCGGCGGACTTGATAATCCGAATGATGTTCAAAACAGACAAGACTTGTTAGAACAAGCATACGAGTTAGGGAAAAGTATATAAAAAAAACATTTGTGTTTGTGTTATTGTTAACCTGTGAGTTATAGGCGTTTAGGAGGTTAAATGAAAAAAGTTATAATATTAAATGCAAGTCCAAGAAAGAATTGGAATACATACAAAATGTGTGAGAGTTTTGCTCTCGGCGTTAAAGAATCCGGTGCGGAAGCTGAAATAATAAATCTATATGACGTAGATTTTAAAGGTTGTCGCAGTTGTTTTGCTTGTAAATTAAAAAACGGCAAAAATTTTGGAAGATGTGCTTATCCTGATGGATTAACACCAATTTTAGATGAAATTTCAAAGGCGGATGGTGTAGTTTTAGCAAGTCCTGTCTATTTTGGTGATGTTACAGGTGTTGCAAGAAGTTTAATTGAAAGACTTTGCTTTCCGTTTTTTGAATATAAAGAAGGATATCCGTCAATTGCACCTAAAAAACTGAAAACTGCAGTAATTTATACAATGAATGTAGATGAAAATTTAGGTAAAGAAATATATGCAGACTTGTTTAATAAGATAGATGGATTTATGGAAACAGTATTCGATAAACCTGTTAGAATTTGTGCATTTGATACCTATCAATTCTCAGATTATGATAAATATGTCTGTGAAGTATTTGATAAAAACCATAAATTAAAACAAAGAGATGAACAACTGCCAAAAGACCTTGAAAAAGCATATCAAGCAGGATTAAATATGTTAAAAGATTAATTATTGTGATAATTATAAAACAGCCGAAAGTTTTTAAATTAAAACTTTCGGTTTTTTTATGTATATTTACATTGCTCCAATACCACGCATAATGCCTATCATACCTTCTGCCGCAATATCATTTGTAACTTTGCCATCTTTGTTGAAATAATAGAAATTCATAACACAAACTGAAATTTTTTTGTTTGTTGGTTTTATTCCCATAAATTCGCCGTTGTGTGTTCCTGTTAAATCCCATTTGACAGCAACTTTATTCTCATTCGCCACCATATCTGTTATATGCCATTGTACATCGCTAAAACCTTTTCGCATCCAATGAACAACGGATAAATAGCCTTTTCCGCCATATAAAGGTTCAGGACTTGCAGGGGTATAAAAAGGCGCATCGCCGGCAACAAGTTCTTCTGCCAATTTTTCATCTGCTGTATTTATCATAATTTCAAATTTTTTCATCAGTTTTCTATCATATTTATCGTAAATTGTAAAACAATATTATCATAAAAACTTATCAAAGACAGATAAACCAAAAAGCTATACATAGTGGCTTTTATGGCGGGAACGACGAGGTTCGTGTCTTGCTCGTTCGCCATCGACGTGTCTCCGCTGTTTGCTTTTAGTATGTAGGTTGGGTGAAACTTAAAGGGTAGAAAAGGTAAAACGACAATTGGGAGAAGTGTAACCCAACATAAAAATATTGTTGGGTTTCGCAGGTGTCAAAAACATTTTATTCATAGGTTATTTATGCTCCACCCAGCCTACATAACTCTCGACTTTAACATTATGAATAATTCATTTAATTTTGATTATTTCTAACTGGTAGTCCTGATTGTTGACGCATTTTTCTATATTGTTCTGCACTTGGGCGTCTTTGGTTGTTTGTTGATGAATTGCCGTATTGTCCTGAACCTGAACGTCTTTGGGTATTTGTATTGGAATTTCTGTATTGATTATTAGAACTTTGTCCTCTTTCTTCTCTGATTTTTCTATACTGTTCAGCAGTCGGACGTTTTTGTCTGTTTGCCTGAGAATTACTATTTGTATAAGTTCTTTGTTGAGTTGGTTGTTGAGCAGTTGGTTGAACCTGCGGAATATTAACTGCTGATATTTTAACATAGTAGTTATTCAGAGGTTTATAACCTAAATCTCTCATTAAACTATCCCAGTTGTTAGGCAATTCAATTTTAACCGTTGTCATACCACCGCCAGGAACAGTCAAAACTTTGTTTCTGTTTGCATCCCCTGTTACAATTATTGCCGTCTTTCCACTTGTCATTACAGGAACGGTTTGCATACTTGCTTTACCTGTCCATGATAACCATTTTGGTGTTGTTGTAGTTTGTGCATTTTCTTCCTGCGCAATTTTCGATTTATGCTGTTCCAAAGAATAATTTCTACCGTCAAACGAACTTCCCGGATTTGCATAGAAATTCGCATAAGCTCTCTCATCAAGAGGTCTGCGTGCCGTTTGAATTAAAGCATTCTCAAGACTGTTTTTATCCTTGTATTTCCTAGCCAAATCTCTTGCAACATATTCAGTAATAAATATAGTTCTGTACACAAACGGAGTACCGCCACCGAGAGCAAATTGTTCTTTTTCAACGGCATCCCAAGCCATAAGCTCTAATATCTTGTCGGCGTCACTTGTTGCAGGAGTTAAATTATTCCCCCAATTGAGTGAAGAAGCGGCAGTAATAGTATTATCGTTAATATTATAACCTTTTTGGACGTGGTATGGTTGCCAACCGATACGAGAAAGAGCTTCTTCATCTTCTGCCATAGCCCACGAAGAAAGATAACCGAATGTTCCCATTCTGTTTTTCTTCACATCATATCCGCCAAGATTAATCATTGCTAAATCAATAAATCTGCCGATTTTCTTGTTATTAGGAGAAGATATTTCACCCTGTCCTGCATCAATTCCAAGTTGTCTTGCAATAGGCCCGTTTATCCATAAAAACGGTGTCCAAGCGTGTGTAGAAGATAGTGTTTTTCTAAAATCCCCGTTCATCATAGCTTTTGTATATGCGATTAAAATAGGCATATATTCAGGCGGACAGCCTGCCATAGCACCGACTGTTGCAACATGTTGGGCAGTAACTTTTCTATATGACGGTGGAATTTCACCGATTACAGAATTTGCAGAGTATGGAGTATATTTGAAAAACTCATTAACAACATCTTGGGTTGGCGGTGCAATAGGCAGTCCGTCAGTCCAACCCTGATTTTCAAAGTATTGTTGTATTTCTTCTAAAGTTCCTGAAAAAGCAACCTCTTTATCATCGTTTTTCAGACTTTTGGTTGCTTCATTTATTTCTTGTTGTGTAATTGGTTTTGTTAATCCGTCAACAATTTGTTTCCACAATACTTCTTGGGTATTTTTGATTAATTCATCATGTGTATGTGATGAAAATGCTCCCGGATATTCAGCAACTCTTTGAACAGGAACACCTGCGTTAAGTGCAGTTGTTTTAGCTTGTTCAACAAATCCCGGAGCAGCTATCATTACAGACGGTATTCCCAAATATTCAGCCGTAATACAAGAGCCTTCTTCTTTTGGTGTACATAAACCGCAACCGCCATTACCTGATATAACCGCATCAACTTTCATGTCTTTCAGTTTACGTTCAAATTCATCTTTCTGTTGCCGTTTTACACCCGGAGCAGGATAAGGCCCTGCTGAACCGATTTCACTTAATAATATAACTTTAGCATCTGGGTAATGAGCAAGTATAAGCCTTTTTATTTCGGGGTGTGTAACATTTGCCATAAAACTACCACCAACTATTGCAATAGTTTTACCGTTTAATGTTGAAAGTCTTGGTGCTTGTTGAATTTGCTTTATAGTTGACTCTCCGATAGGCGACATAACATCATATACAGACCCGTTTTCCTGTGCCTTCAATATTTCTGATATAGGACAACCGCCCGAACCTTTTGTAACATTTTGTGCCTGTGCTTTACTGTAAAGAAAAGTACCGCCTAATGTAGTAATAGAAGATACTACTGCCGTTGCAATAATCAAACATATAACTTTTTTATTCATCAATACCCCGCTGATTTTTAAGAACACTGTGTAATTTATAACGATTAAATTTTACAATATGTTCAACTATTTAATTTTAACGTAAATATTTCGTAATAGAAACAGGCAAAACATAAAGAAGGCATATGGGGTTCGAACTTATTAAAATTCAATAATAATAACAAAATTAGCCATAAACACATACTATAAAACGAAAGCAGACGCATTAAAAAAGCCCTGTAATAACAGGACTTTTAAGTAAATGGCGGGAACGACGAGGCTCGTCTTGGATTTCCTCCACGCTCAGAAATCTCCGCTTTTAAACCTCGCGGTTTAGTCGCTCCTGGGGTTTATTTGGGACATTTGAATTGTAATTAATAAGCCTGTGTTGGCGAACACGTTTAGATTTTAGCGGTTTTATGTGAATTGACTGAAATTGGACGAAATGTCCTTTTTTTTTCTCTTTTTGTCCTCAGAATATCCGGTATAAATCCGAGCAAATCGCTAAAATTCAAACACATTCTATATTATAGCGATGACAAAATTAGGATACAAAAGTCCCTTTTGAAACGCCAAATTTTTAAGTCGGAACTTAGCCGGAAGTATTCATTACATTTGAAAAACAGTAAAATCAGTATGGGAAATACATTACAAAATAACAAAAATTTACCCCAAAATCTATCGCTTTCAGTCAAGTTTTGTATCATAAATACTTAATTTTTTGTTAATTTTTAAAGAGAATACATAACTCAAATGATATAATTTCACTATTAATAAAGACTGATGGGGGTGTAATGAAACTCAAGAATATAAAAATTGCAGATTATAAATCAATTAGTGAAATTGAAATTCCAATTTCTAAACGTAATAATAGTTATACAACTGTTCTTCTAGGGAAAAATGAAACTGGTAAAAGTAATATATTGGATGCGATGTCGTTTTTGCAACAATATAACGAAGAAGTGCCTGTAGATTTTTTGTCTATTAGAAATCAGCAAAACGAAGCTGATATTGTTTCAGTTTTTTATACTATGGAATCTGAAAATGCAAGTGCATATCGTAAGCACATATCATCAGCATTGAAAATTCCAGAAGATATTTTAAATAAGATTTCCGTTACAAGTGCAACAAAAGAAATATATTTGCAAGAAGATAACGAGCTTAATGAAGAATGGGTATTTACATTTAAGCCTCTTACATTAAGTAATAAATATTTTAATGAAAAAATAACAGAAGCACCTGGTAAAGTTGTTAATGGGATTCAACAGCCGCCTCAGAAGAAAAACAATATAGAAATAATATCTGCAATAGAATTAAAAAAGTTACCGGAAGATCAACAAGCTGAATTTAATCTATTAACAAAAGAAAAATTAGAAGAAATTTTAATCCCCGTACTAGAGAAATATTACAATAAGCATGAAATATCCATCTCAATATGGAAAACCAGTCCAAACTATTTAATACAGGATAGTATTTCCTTAAAAGATTTTGCACAAAAACCTAGCCAATATCCACCGTTAAAAAATATTTTTGCTTTATCTGGATATGAAACACAAGAAGAAATCAATGACAAAATTAATGAAATTGAAAAAAGTTCTAATTATAGAAGGCGACTACAACAACAGCTAGCAAAAGAAACAACAAATTATTTAAATAAAAAATGGCCAGAACACAAGATTATAATCGATGTTAGTATATCCGATGAACTTAATATTCATGTAAAGGTTCAGGATAAAGATGATCCAGATGCTTTTCATAATATGAGCGAAAGGAGTCAAGGATTCAAACATTTTGTATCTTTACTATTAAGCCTATCCATAAATAATAAAACTGGGAATTTAAAAAACAATTTAATATTGATTGATGAACCAGAGGTACACTTACATCCTTCGGGGGTAAGATATATGCTTAAGGAACTACTTGAAATTGGCAAGAATAATTATGTGTTTATTGCGACTCACTCTAATTTTATGATTGATAAAGAGACTAAAGACCGTCATTATCTTGTTTCCAAAAAAGCAGGCATAACGGATATAAATCAAATTACATCTGAAGAAAATTTAAACGATGATGAAGTTTTACAAGCAGCTTTTGGATTAAATGTTGTGAGGGATTTTTTGTCTAATGATAAGATTCTTGTTGAAGGAGCAAGCGATAAAATTCTATTACAAAAAGCACTAAATTGTGTAAATAAAGATAATTGTATAAAAATCACAAATGGAAAAGGCGATAATTTATCTGCAGTTGCATCTTTGGCTGGATACTATGAGATATTTCCTCTTGTTATTGTAGACGATGATGACCAAGGACAAAAAATAAAAAAAGATATCCTTAAAATTGGTTCAGGATACACAGAAGAAAATGTTTTTACAATAAGAGATTTATGTGGTTCTATTAAGGCTGGGGCTACAATTGAAGATGTGCTTCCAGTTGCCTATGTTTTGTCTAAAACAAATGAGATACTACAAGAAGAAAATATTGAAGACATTGAATTAGATGAGAACAGACCTTTTTGTGAACAAATAAAACTACATTTGCAACAAAAGATTGAATTAACCGACCTAACAAAAAAAGAGAAAAAAGAAAAAGTTGAAAATATTTTATTAAAAATTAAAAAGACTATTTCAGATGAATACAAGACTACTCGACAACTGAATCAAAGTGCACCTTTATTATACAGTTTGGCAGAAAAAATTACTGAAATGTTATAGATCCGTTTTTGGTATACCAAGCACCACGGGTTTTGCCGTGTTTTGTAAGGAAATTATTTTCAACCAAACTTGATAAATGTTTCTTAATTGTATTTATATTTGTTCCAGTCAGTTCAGATAATTCAGATATTATTGCTCTGTCTTTTGTTTCAAAAACCTCCATAATTTTTGCTGATATCTCCGGCAAATCTAAATTTGTCTGAACAGAAGTATTTGCATGTTCTATTTTATATTCAAGTCTGATTTTTTGTTTTTGCAAAGTTTTCAGGAAAAATATTAACCAAGGTTCATAGTCAGGTTCTTTATTCAATGTCGTTTGGGTTTGCCTTAAAGCTCTGTAATAGCCTTCTTTATTATCCTCAATTATTGATTCTGTTGAACTATAAGGTACATAAACATAACCGGATTTTAGTAGTAAAAGATTTGTTAATGCTCTTGATAATCTGCCGTTTCCGTCTTGGAAAGGGTGAATTGCAAGAAAATTAACAACAAAAATTCCGATAACAATCAGCGGATGATAATATCTATCCGACAGATTCTTGTTAGTCCAATCTACAAGCTCCTGCATTTTTAATGGTGTTTCAAACGGAGTAGCTGTTTCAAAAACGACACCAAGTTCTTTGCCCTCACTATCATATGCCGCAACGGCATTGGAAACTTTTTTATACTCACCTTTATGCTTTTCATCTTTAGAAGAATATTCAAGCAAAATTTTGTGCAACTGTTTTATATAGTTTTCAGACAAAGGAATTACTTCCCAATCTTCAAAAATTGTATCAGCAAGTTTTGCGTATCCTGCAACTTCTTCTTCGTCACGATTTGCAAAAGACTGTTTTTTGATTCGG
>CACWLL010000018.1 GCA_902761735.1 uncultured bacterium | reverse complement strand
TATCCCCAAAACATATGAACTGAAAGGTGCATTGTCGGATGATTTAATTATAGATAATATTATAGTTGCTTCAATAGGCAATCCTGTTACTATTTATGTTGAAGATTTTTCAAAAGCTAAAGGCTTTGGTAGAGGAGGTAGTCTTGTAATAAATGGTGCAGTATTCTATGATAATAATAACCAGCCGCATAAACTCAGTATTTATAAAACATTTAAGGGTGATAATGATATATGGCTTACGAGAATAATCCCTTTTAACAAAGGGAAACAGGCTGAAATATCACCATCAAATAAATTAACCGCAACATTAACAACATCATTCAAGTATGAACCGAGAATATTACCAATCAATAATACTTCACAGGGGAAAGGTGTCAGTGGTAATAGGAATACAACAATACAATTTGGTATTGTTAATCAAAGTAATAGTGATTAATTATTATAAAATTCAAGCTCTTTGAGTTTGTTGGGTGCAAGTTTTGACACCAAAAAATTATCAAATCTGTTATTCAAAAACCTAAATCCGTCTGCCAATTTGCAGTAAGTCTTTATTGTGAAAGGTATAAAAAAGCGATGCCTTATAGCATCGCTTTTTGTGTTTATGAATTATAAAACTATTTACTCATAGCTTGAGAAACCGCAACGGCACGCATCGCTTTTTGTGTTTATGAATTATAAAACTATTTACTCATAGCTTGAGAAACCGCAACGGCACATGCAACGGTTGCACCTACCATTGGGTTGTTACCCATACCGATAACGCCCATCATTTCAACGTGAGCAGGAACAGAAGAAGAACCTGCAAACTGAGCATCACCGTGCATTCTTCCCATTGTATCCGTCATACCGTAAGAAGCAGGACCTGCTGCAACGTTATCAGGGTGAAGTGTACGTCCTGTACCGCCGCCTGATGCTACTGAGAAGTATTTTCTACCGTTTTCGATTGCCCATTTTTTATAAGTGCCGGCAACAGGGTGTTGGAATCTTGTAGGGTTAGTTGAGTTACCTGTAATAGATACGTCAACGCCTTCTTTAATCATGATTGCAACGCCTTCTGATACATCATCAGCGCCGTAGCATTTAACTTTTGCTCTTTCCCCGTCTGAGAACGGAACTTCTTTAACGATTTTTAATTCGCCGGTTTTGTAGTTATATTCTGTTTCAACATAAGTGAACCCGTTGATTCTTGAAATAACGTAAGCGGCATCTTTTCCTAAACCGTTCAAGATAACTCTCAAAGGTTCTTTTCTTACTTTGTCTGCGTTTCTTGCAATACCGATAGCGCCTTCAGCAGCAGCGAAAGATTCGTGACCTGCCAAGAAGCAGAAACATTTTGTTTCTTCTCTTAAAAGCATAGCACCTAAGTTGCCGTGCCCAAGACCAACTTTTCTGGTGTCCCCAACGGAACCCGGTACAGCAAAAGCTTGTAATCCGATACCGATTGCTTCAGCGGCATCTGCAGCATTTGTAATACCTTTTTTGATTGCAATAGCGCAACCTAAAGTGTATGCCCATGATGCGTTATCAAATGCGATTGGCTGAATACCTTTAACGATAGCATCTACGTCAATACCTTTTGACAAGCACAATTCACGAGCTTCATCAAGGTTTTTGAAACCGTATTCCGGTAAAACCTTTTTTAAAGTAGACTCACGTCTGTCTTTTCCTTCAAAATTTGCCATTTTTTTATTTCCTTATTCTTTTAGTAATTTACAACTTATTATTCTTTTCTTGGGTCGATATATTTTACAGCGTCAGCAAATCTGCCGTAAGTACCGATATTCTTTTCAAATGCTTCTTTAGGGTCAACACCTTTTTTAACAGCATCCATAAATTTACCAAGGTTGATAAATTTATAACCGATAACTTCGTTGTTTTTGTCTAAGCCAAGTTCAAGAATATATCCTTCTGTTAATGACAAGTATCTAACACCCTTTTGTTTAGTAGAGTGAATAGTACCACACATAGAGCAAAGCCCCTTGCCTAAATCTTCAAGTCCTGCACCAACCGGCAAGCCGTTTTCTGAGAATGCGGTTTGAGTTCTGCCATAAACGATTTGTAAGAATAATTCTCTCATTGCAACATTGATAGCGTCACAAACGAGGTCTGTATTTAAAGCTTCAAGAATTGTTTTGCCCGGAAGGATTTCTCCTGCCATAGCTGCCGAATGAGTCATACCTGAACATCCGATAGTTTCAACAAGCGCTTCTTGAATAACGCCATTTTTTACATTCAAGGTTAATTTACATGTACCTTGTTGTGGTGCGCAACATCCGCAACCGTGAGTTAAACCGGAAATGTCTTTTATTTCTTTACACTTTGTCCATTGTCCTTCTTGAGGTATAGGAGCCGGTTCACCTTTAACGCCACGTTTTACAACGCACATTTCTTCTACTTCTTTAGTAATTTGAATTCGATCCAACATGTTTTTTAACTCCCTTCAAGTTATATACTATTTGATTGTACGTTGCTAAAAATCTCTTGTCAATCGGCATTGTAAGCGGTTTCCCGATATATGCCACAGGTATATTATTTTAGTCTTTTTAAGTCTATTTTTAATTTGGAATTGTCATTGATATTTCCGAATAAGGAAACTTTAAATATTTCTGTTTGATTTTCTGTTGCATCAATGTTTGGAATTTTTTCAATTTCATGAGTGTAGATATCTTTTGTTTTTTCCGGTCGAAAAACGATTTTTGTAACCACAGATAGTGGCACGAATAAAATTTTAATGCCTTTTTGTGCATCCTTATTAAATTTGCCCCAGATTGTGATTTTTGTGTTTTGGCTGTCTATGTTGTAAAAACCTTCCGCAAATATTGCCAAATATTTGTGTTTTGAAAATATATTTATATCTTTTAATTTTTCATTATTTACCTTAAATGAGCCGTTTATATCGGATTTTATTGCGGTAAATCTCTTTTCCTCAATATTAGTTATGTCCGGCAGTTTAAATTTATATGTTTTATTTGAATCTTTTGCTTTTTTAATTATAAATTCCCGACTGCCGAGTTTTGTGAGTGCACCATGCTTTATCGCAAATTTCACATCGGCATTTAATTTCTCAAGTTTGTTTTTGGTAAAAAAGTGGGCATCAACATCGGCTAAACCTTCTACCTGATTATCTAAATTCAGAGTCATTGCAGCGGCTTCATTAGAATCTATATTTCTTGCATAAAAACAAATATCCGAGTTGTTTTTACTGATGTCGTAGCTGCCGTTTGCACCAAGTTTACCGCTAGCAAAGCTTATATCAGGCATTGAAAATTTAACAATATTATTTTTTAAGGTTCCGCTGAGAATAATATTTTCCATTATAACTTTATTGAATACAAATTTATCCAAAATTATTTTGCCATGTTCGATTGTCCAATCAATTTTTTTGCCTTTTTCTATAATGTCAGGACTAATTCTTTTCGCTTTTTTCTCGCTTTTTTTGAGAACAAATTTTTCAAGATATAGTTCAATATTGTGTAT
The DNA here is from genome assembly GCA_902761735.1 of uncultured bacterium. Taxonomy (GTDB): domain Bacteria; phylum Cyanobacteriota; class Vampirovibrionia; order Gastranaerophilales; family Gastranaerophilaceae; genus UBA1221. The sequence goes on along the minus strand of CACWLL010000018.1, from coordinate 34,456 downwards.
TGTAATTTTATCGTGAAAACTGTTAACAAGGTTGATAAGTCCTGCAAATTTTGCGTTATCAAAAGTCCCGTTAGCTTTAATTTCCATAGTGTTATCATCAGCGATAACCGAGGCTTCTTTTACAATAAATTTCTGATATTTGGTATCGTAAACATTGAATTGTCCTGTCAGTTTTTCCTTAATCGCATCATATTTTAAGTTTCCGCTAAATGTGCCGTCCTTGACATATTTCCCAAAAGAGCCGGTTACGGATACGGGAGCTCTGCCATTTGTTTTCCCTGTAATATAAGACATGTGGAATTTATTATTTTCTCTTACAAATAGTCCGTTTCCTTCCAAAATAGTGTTGTTGGCATTTATGTTTTCAAAAAAATATTTGTATGTATCGAGGTACATGTTATCTTCAATTTTTATAGTTTTGGCATAAACTTTTCTGTTTTTGTCCAAATTCCCTAAATCGGCAATTTTATATGAGATGTTTGCACCTATCGGTATATCTGCGAAGTATTCTACTTCAGGTTTTTGATGCTGAACTTTATATTTCACACTCAGACTTATTTTATTCAATATATCCGTATTCGGGATATATGTTTTTGCAAACACGCTACCGACGTCTGCGGATACCGTGCCGTGTACTATCCTGTCATTATGAAAAATGTTATCGGCATAAAAATCAGTAAAAACTTTTTCTCCGCCGAATGTTCCGGTGGCTTTTGCACTGACTTTGTTCCCCTCAAACAGAAATGCTGTATCAGGTAATATTATCGGAATATCAAATTTTACGGTTTTTGCAGATAAATTTTTGACCGGAATTGTTCCATATATACCCTTATTAGAAATGTTTAATTTAAGATTTGCTTTTCCCCCAAAATTATAGAAATTTTCAATGAAATTTTTGTTAGGGTCTCTTCGTTTCATAATGGTAAGGAAAACTTCTTTTAAAACCGCAACATTAAGATTTTCTGCGGATACGACAAAGTCGAATTTTTTCCTTTTGTTATATATAAGTCCGGTGATGTGAAAATTAGCAATGCCTGTTGTTAAGTCAAACCATTTCGCATCAAGTTTTTTCCCGTTATAAAAAATCCTTCCGTTACCTCTTAATTCTATCGGGGCAACTTGTTTATTGGTTTTGAATTTAAGCTTTGTATCAATAATAAAATGATTTATTTCATCTGCCGGTATTATGTTTAGTTTTTGAATGTCTACTGAGGATTTTGTTTGATTATTATCTTCAACAATAACAACGGCATGTTTTATATTTATGAACGGAATATTTTTATATTTTTGCGGTTTGTGATGTTTTTTATGTTTAATTTTTATTCTGTTTAATTCGGGAATATTTATGTATAAATCGTCAAGGGTAAGCGTTTCTGCCTTTAATTTTCCCAAAGAACCGATAAAACAAAGATTGTTTACTGAAAAAGCAGGTATAATTGCATTTTTGTAGTTAGCTCTCAGATTTTTAATATCCAAATCAACGTGTAAATCAGGGTAAGTTTTTAAAATTAGTCCTTCTTCGGTAATTTTCAGGGATGTTTTTTTATATATTTGGTTAATAATTTTTGTTTTTACAATTTTTGAATTGGCAGCTTTGGGTAATACAAAAAGAAAACTTGCGTATAATGTCGCCGTAATAAGAATTACCACAAGCGTGAAGGATAAGAATATTTGCCTTAGTGATATTTTCATATGCGAATTATATCATAAAAGTTTATGAATTTTATATGAAAACCTTTCTCCATTTCAAGAGTCGAGTGAGGTTATAACTATTTACTTAACAAAACTTAATTGAAATTTAAGCTGATTTAGTCCATGAAAATTAAAGATTTTTATATTCGATTTGTATTAATAAATAATACAATTTATCTATAAAATATATACGTTTTATTTATAATGTAAAGAAATGTAAAAGCAAATTTTATTCCTTAAAAACCAGTTATATTAAGAAACTTTTCATGTGTTATGATTAAATTCCTAAAGTTTCATGCAATTTTTACCGTTACGTATTTTTTATATGTGTATAGAGAAGTATTAATCATCGTCTACGAGGACGAGAGAAAGGATGTATTATGACTATTCAGCAAGTAAATGGTTATTATCAGGTTAAGACAGCCGATGGTAATACCTACCAGGTGAGGGATGAAGAAACTGCAAAGAAATTAGAGCAGGCTCAAACGGGCAAAGAACTTCAAGGTATACTTAGAGGTGCAAAAGATACGTTACACAGTATTAACGGGCAAGAAATGGATTATGGTAACGGAGCTCTTGCTATTGAACATGAACCGAAAGTTGCAGAAGTTGCGTCAAAACCGGTATCAGAGGAGCCGGATGCGCAGTCTGCACCGGACGAATGTACGGTAAACTTTACTCGTGACGGTCAGTCATATAGTTTAAAACTGCCTAATAAACAAATAGCAGACAAATTCAGAGAAATTTGTCCTGATGGTCAGGAATTTACTCCTGAAATGGAAGAAAATTTCCATACTTCAAAATTGGTTGATACTCCAAACGGCACAATTGATGTTCAACAAAGATTCAAATTTGACTTAAATAAAGCAACAATCGCTGAAGGTCCTGAAAAATACGGTAACAGAGCATCTAAATACGGAGATGTTGGCGGTTATGAATTTAGCGTACCTTTAACAAGCACACCGTTAGTTCAACCTGATGGTAAGATTGATGAAAAGAATCAACAAAAATATTATGATGAATTAAAAAATGAATTTGCAAAACAGGCTTCAGAACAAGAAGCTGCAATCGAACGTAATACAAAATTGAACGTTGATGAAGAAGCAATGATTGAAGCTTCTATGCAAGGCAAATCTAAAGCAGAAATTGATGCAGCAAAAGAAGCAAGCCGCAGAATAAAAGTTGACGATGCTAAGAAAGAAGCTATTGCGGATTATGCAATCAGAACTTCCGGCGGTCCTGCATTAACACAAATGCGTAAGGCTATTGCAGATGAGCCGGACAGACAGCAAATTGCAGAATATGATAATTATGTTATCAAGAAAGACCCGGCAGCTCAACGTAATGTTGCATTAAGAGCATCTCAAACAGAAAAAGAAATGAATGCAGCATTTGAAAAACTTAAAAATGGTCAAACATTAACTAAAGATGAAGAAAAACTTCTTGAAGATTTAAAACACGGTTATAACAGATTGTATGCCGCTAAAGATGGTGATCAAAGAGGTGAATTTGCAGAAAGAATAAATATTTCTACTCTTTATGCAAAGAGAACTCCTGAACAGCAAAAAGATATTGAGGATAAATTCAAAGCAACAGCTCACTTGATGGCTGTTGAAGAAGAAATATACCAAAAAGATGCTAATGGCGGACAAAAATTAAGTGAAGATCAAATTTCAAAATTAGCTGAAGCAAAACTTAAAGAAGGTATGCTAAGGACTAATGAACTTGAAGAATTAACTACTAAATTAAGATATGCAGAACAAAAAGGATTAAAAACAGAAGCTGCTAACTTAAAAGAACAGATAAAAGCTGTTGAAGAGTCACGTGAAAAATCATTAGAAAAGATTAAAAATGGTATGATTGAAGAACGTGCTAATACTCAGGTTCGTATGGAAACATATAAACAACAGTATGATAATACGATAGTTCACTGGGATAAAGATGATGCTAAAGATAATGCTGTTGAAGGCAAAAATAACACTCACTTAAATAAATACGCACGAAAACTTATTCAAAATAATGAAGAATTTAGAAATCGTGTATGTGATGAAGCTGCTGCAGGACAAGGTGACTTTGAAGTTGACGGAAAAGCATACAAGTTAAACAGCAAAAAATTCCAAGAAGCAATGCTTCACGAAGCATCATTGAACAATGAATTCGAACATGAAGAAGGTGCAGACTACTTTGCATCAACCGGTGACTGGGCTAAGTTTGCAAACGAGCACGCTAAGAAGAAATCCGGTGTTGCAACAATGGGTGAACGTTCAGATGTCAGAGAAATGTTTGATGCCGCAGGTATTGAAGTAAGTAAAGACAGAACTTACGCAATGAGGGCAGGAAATATTGGTAAAGCAGCTCTGATAGGTGCAGGTGCCGGTGCTGTTGGTACAGCATTAGGTAAATTGGGTCAAGCTCTCCAATCTAACATCAAATATAACGGTTCTGTTGCGCATACTATCAAAGGCGTTGTTGAAGGTGTTGTTACCGGTACGGTTAACGGTACTGTAACCCAACATGTTTCAACTGCAGTAAACGGTTCTCAAACAGTTACTGTTGAGGGTGATGTTAACTACAGCGGCGAAGTCGGATACTCGGGAGAAGTTCCTTATAATTACTCTGGTACTGCAACCGGTACAACAACTCAAGAATCAATTGTTACAAGATATGATGCAAAAACAGGACAGTATATAACAGTTGGACACCAAACACAAGAAATTCCTGTAGATGTTCCATACAATGGTTCAGGAACAGCAAGTTACAGCGGAACTGCAGGATATTCTGGTACAGCTCACTATACTCAAGACGTAACAGTTAATTATAGTGAACCTGTTGAATTGGATGTAACTCAAGAATACTCACAGGATTATGAGGCTAAATACAGCAAAGAATACGAAAAAACTGAAGATGTTGACTATGCAGGTGACGTAAATCCAAGACCTAGTTTCGAGGAAGCTGTAAAAGATGTTGCTAAAGGCGCAGGAATAGGTGCTGCTGTTGGGGCTGCAACACGAGGCCTCGGCTACATATTCAAGAAAAAGAAACATTCTGATTACGTAAATACTGATAACGCCAAAGAAACAAGCCGTGGCGATTCAGGTTTCAAAACTCAAAGTATGAGAACGGTTGATAACAGTTCTGTAAAAATGGAAGAAACTGCTGCATACAAAGTTCAAGATACAGGTAAGGATATTCCGAATCTTGACCATAAGATGAAAGTAAGACGCGGACAAGGTACAATGCTTTACAGAGGACAACAAGTTCCTTATAACGAAGCAGAAGATAAAAAGAACTATGTTCAGCAACTATACAATGTACCTGCTGATAAACTGGATGCGGTTTACAAATACATTATGGAAGAAATCAACGGTTTGAAACCAAATCAGTACAATGATACTCAGTATGTAAACAATCTGACATACCACTTCCCGGCTGAGTTACCTAAAGAAATCACAGGTTTGGATGCAGATTACAAGCAGGAAATGGATCCAAATAGTGTACCTAAAAAATGGATAAAAATTCCTCTTGGCGGACGTGGTGCTAACCTCAGAGGTGGCGAAAACAGATTAAACGGCAAAGGCGAAGAAGCTGTTGATGCTAACTCAGGTACATACAGAGGCACAAGACAGCAGGCAGAAGACGACTACAAAAAATATAAAAAAGAATAATAAATAGCAATTCGGTAGTTACACAGCCGAAAACAAATACATCCTTTAAAAAAGCGCATTGACTATACACAATGCGCTTTTTATTATTGCTTTATATTACAAAGTTTTTCACCTTTTTGAAATGACAGGTTAATTAGTGACATAATGCCAAAAGTACACCGGCAGCTACCGCAGAACCGATTACACCTGAAACATTCGGCCCCATAGCGTGCATTAACAAGAAGTTTTGCGGGTTTTCTTCCAACCCGACTTTGTTCGCAACTCTTGCTGCCATAGGAACAGCTGAAACACCGGCTGCACCTATCAACGGATTAACTTTTGTCTTAGAGAATATATTCATCAACTTAGCCATTAATACGCCCGCAGCCGTAGCCAGAGAGAATGCGATGATACCTAAGATAAGAATGAATATTGTCTGTAATGTCAAAAACTGTTCTGCTGACAATTTTGAACCTACTGACAAGCCTAAGAATATTGTTACTATATTGATTAATGCGTTCTGCATTGTGTCGGACAACCTTTCTACAACGCCGCATTCTTTACATAAATTACCGAAACATAGTGCGCCGAGCAACGGGCATGCACTAGGTAACAAAATTACACAAAGAAGTAATATCATTAGAGGGAATACAATCTTTTCTCTTTTAGATACTTCTCTCAATTGTGTCATTTGAATTTGTCTTTCGGCTTTTGTTGTTAATAATCTCATAATCGGCGGTTGAATAACCGGAACTAATGCCATATAAGAATATGCCGCAACAGCAATAGGCCCGAGTAAGTTTTCTGCCAATTTTGTTGTTACATAGATTGATGTCGGTCCGTCAGCCCCCCCGATAATACCGATTGATGCGGCTTCCGGCAACGTAAATCCGAATATACAGTATGCCATCAATAATGCTCCAAATATACCGAATTGTGCCGCACCGCCTAAAAGTGCCATTCTAGGGTTTGCAATCAACGGACCAAAGTCTGTCATTGCCCCAACACCCATAAAGATTATTAACGGGAATAATCCTTTATGTATACCTGCTTCAAATATAATTCCCAAAAATCCGTGGGGGCCGGCAATTTCTTCCCCTAACGGCATTGGAATATTTGATAATAACCCGCCAAATGCAATAGGAACAAGCAATAACGGTTCAAATTGTTTCTTTATGCCTAACCATAACAAAAATAGGCAAATAAGAATCATTATCCAATGTCCGTGAACATGTAAGAATTGCTCAAAGCAGTTTGTAATCGACGGGTCTTGAGGTTGTAAAAATGTCATAATACCCGTTGAATTCCATAATTGGAGTAAACCGTCTTGAATATTTATTGTCATATTAATTTACCCCCTTTATTAACCTATTGTTACCAGAGCTTGTCCTGTTACAACTTTATCGCCCTGAGAAACAAGTACGGATTGAACAGTTCCTGCTTTAGGAGCTTTTACTTCTGTTTCCATTTTCATAGCTTCCATTACTAAGAGTACATCTCCTTCAGCAACAGAATCGCCTTCCGAAACTTCAAGTCTTAACACGTTACCCGGTAATCCTGCTTTAACTTCTTCTCCGTCGCCCGAAGATGATGTTGTCTTTGATTCAATACCGGCTTTAACATCGATATCATAAGTCTTTCCGTTAACGGTAGCTTTATTTTCTCCGTCAAGTTTAACCGCATAATTTTTGCCGTTAACCTTGATTGTATATTCACCGGTAGAAGATACTTGTGCCGATGTCGCAGCAGGAGCGTCAGCTGATTTCTTATTGACTGATACTTGACCTTTGCCAAGCAAGAAGTCGATACCTTTATCAACATTGCCGTCTTTGCAAGCAGCTGCGATAAATAAGTTTTCATCAGTTACAGGGAGCCCTGCAGCTTTTAATCTTTCTTCTGCGGCTTTTAATCCTTTTTCAGGGTCTTGGTCGTTCAAGTCAACAACTTTTTCAGTTGTTGGTTTAAGTCCGGTTTTTTCTTCTGCCCATTTAACCAATTCAGGATCTGGGTCGCATGGAGTTTTTCCAAAATATCCCAATATCATTTTTGCATAACCCGGATTTGCTTGATCCCATGGGTTTTCGGTAATTGCATTCAAGAAAGATTGTTGAGCATAAAATTGAGATACAGGAGTAACAGATGTTGCAAATCCGCCTCTTGAAACAACTTCTTTCATATTAGCAATAAGTTTCGGGAATTTATCAAGCATACCCATATCTTTAAGCTGGTTAACAGTTGTTGCGGTAGCACCACCCGGAAGCGGAGCTTGAATTAGTATCGGATTAACTGCTAAAGATATAGGAGAAATAGGATAATCTTTCATGCAATCTTTGAAAATTTCTTCAGTTTCCATGATTTTCTTTATATCCAAGCCTAAATCGTATTCGGTACCTTTTAATGCATGCCACATAGAAATAATATCAGGTTGACCCGTACCGCCCGAAACAGGTTTCATAGCAAGGTCTATGCCGTCTGCACCACCTTCAAGAGCAGCAAGATATGCAGCTAAACCTGTACCTGCTGTTTCGTGGGAGTGGAAACGGATGTGTGCATCTTGTCCAAGAATTTCTCTTGCCATTTTAACTGTCGCATAAACTTTTCTCGGATTAGATGTCCCTGATGCATCTTTGAATGCCAAACTGTCAAATGGTATGCCTGCATCTAAGATGTTTCTCAAAACTCTTTCATAAAAAGCTACGTCATGTGCACCTTCGCAACCGTAAGGTAATTCCATCATTGTGATTGTTACTTCGTGTTGAAGTCCGTGCTTTTTAATACTGTTAGCAGAGTCTATCAGGTTATTTACATCATTTAGTGCGTCAAAGTTTCTGATAACATTAACCCCATGTTTTGCGAACATTTTTGCGTGTAAATCGATAACGTCACGAGGTTGTGAATTTAAACCGACAACGTTAACTCCGCGAGCTAATGATTGTAATTTAACGTCAGGTCCAACGGCTGCTCTGATTTTATCCATTGTTTCAAAAGCGTTTTCGTTACAGAAAAATATCGGAGCTTGAAATCTGGCACCGCCGGCGGTTTCAAAATGCTTTAACCCGGCATCAACAGCAGACTGTAATGCAGGAATAAAGTCATCAACCAGGACTTTTGCCCCGAAAATTGATTGGAAACCGTCCCTGAAAGACGTATCCATAACTTTAATTAGTTTTGTCATTATTTATCTCCTTTAATGTTTTATAAAACTTTTATTAAATATCTTATTATTTTGTTACCTTTTAACTATTGCTGAAAGTATTGCAACTGCAACTTCTTCATCATTTGATGTTGAAACTTTTTTAGCTCCTGCAGGCTGTGGAATAGCTTCAGGGAATATTTGGTTTAGTTTTCTTACAATTGCGGACATAACATGCATTGAAACAATCATAAGGCATAGGAAACTTAATACTGTTCCCATTCCGATACCCATTGCAACAAGCCCTTGTATCCATAATTCACTGTTCATAATATATCTCCTATCAGTAATATTTGTTCTTTGTTATTTTTATCTTTAAGTATGAGTGCTCCGGTATCGGTTACACCTTCCGCTATTCCGCAAGTATCTTTGTCGGGTAATCTAACGGTTACTTCTTGTTTGAGGAAACCGGCTCTTCTTATATAATCATCTTTAATTAATAAAAATCCATCCTCTAAAAATTTATTATATAACAAACAAAACTTCTCCGTAAGTTTATTTAAAAACTCTTTTTTATCAACCGTTTTTCCAATTTCAATATTTAATGATGTAGCCGGCTGATTGATTTTATCAAGTATGTCTTGTGTGGTGTTTAGGTTTATTCCAAACCCTAAAACTATTCCTTTTAACTCCCCTTCGCCCATGACAGCTTCCGCTAAAATTCCTGAAATTTTCTTTTTATTTATTTGAATATCATTAGGCCATTTTATTTTCGGAGTAATCCCGTATTCTTCAAATGTTTGGCATAGTACAAGGCATAAAAGTTGAGTTAAATTTGAATAGCAGTCTTTATATCTTTTGGAAGGTTTTAAAACAATGGATGCATAGATATTATCGCATCCGGTATAATCCCATTTTCGATTTAATCTGCCCCTGCCGGCAGTTTGTTTGTCGGCATATACAACTGTGCCATCGGGGATTTGGGTGATATTTTCTTTTGCATATTTATTTGTAGAATCTATTTCTTCTAAATGTATAAAATCCATAGCTCAATTTTATTACAGAGAATTTTTATTGGCAAATTCAATTATTATTAGCATAGGCAAAAAAATTTGTGATTTAACATAGTTATGAAAATATCTGCTGAAGCAATATCCTTTGTTTATAAATCTTGTTGAAGATTTTGTTTCTGAAACCTTGCCTGAAAATTTTATATAAATGAATATGCGAGAGATAACTAAGATAAACTCGTAAAATTTATAACCAGAAGAAAAGTTGTTAATCTAAAACGGTTCAATGTCTTTAATGTGTAAAGAAATGTTACATTAAGCTTGCGTATGGTAAAATATTTACTATGTATATACTTTATATATATATATTAAGAGAATATAGGAGTATAAAAACATGTACAATGGAGATGTGGGCAATATTGGTGCCGGTCAAAATAGTAATGTAGCTTGGAACAAACAGTTAGCGGCTGAACTCGATGCTGCCGACGGTAAAAAAGACGGTAAAATTAGTGCAAGCGTTTGGAATGGTTTCATTAATAAAACCGGTAGTAACGGTAATAAGATTAAAAATTTCATAAATTTAAATAATGCAGAAAAGAGTTTCAATTATTACGACAAGAAAAAAGATGTCGGTAAAGTAGATTGGAAAAATTGGAACTCAATGCTAAATGATTTCAAAGAGGAAAGTGTCGGCAGAAAAGCGGAAGAAACACCGCAGCTTACTCCTGCACCAAAACAGGATGTAAAAGCGGAAGAGACACCTAAGCCTACACCTGCACCAAAACAGGATGTAAAAGCGGAAGAAACACCTAAGCCTACACCTGCACCAAAACAGGATGTACCTAAGCCTACACCTGCACCAAAACAGGATGTAAAAGCGGAAGAAACACCTAAGCCTACACCTGCACCAAAACAGGATGTGCAAGCGGATGAGACACCGAAACCTGCACCTGCACCAAAACAGGATGTAAAAGCGGAAGAAACACCGAAACCTGCACCTGCACCTAAACAGGATGTAAAAGCGGATGAGACACCTAAACCTACTCCTGCACCTAAACAGGATGTAAAAGCGGATGATACACCTGAGCCTACTCCTGCACCAAAACAGGATGTAAAAGCGGATGAGACACCTAAGCCTACACCTGCACCTAAACAGGATGCAAAAGCGGATGAAGCAAAACCTGCAAATCCGTCAAAATCTGCGACACCTGCAAAAAAAGAAGGCGATATTAACGGTAAATTTGATGAAAAAATTAAGCAGGGTGATACCGGTGATTGTTATGATATTGCCGCTGTTTCGAGTATTCTTGCAAAAAAAGGCGGCAAAGCATTCTTAGAGGGTAAAATAAAAGTTGATCAAAGTACCGGTATTGCTACTGTCAACTACGCAGGCAGAGAGATAAAGATTAATATTCGAGAAGCTCAAAATTCGCATCATTTAGATAGACGTGGCGGTGATATGCGTTTATATGAACTCGCTGAAAATGATGATAGGCTGTATAATCGCTCTACAAAAAGAGATGCAAACGGAACGACATTAGATGGCGGATTTACTGCTGATATATACAAAAAAATGGGCTTGAAAGATGTACGACAGGAAATTATTCCGGAAGGTCAAAGATATGACTTCAGTAAATTAAATGATCCAAATCGCGCTTTTCAATATCAATCTGCAACATATACAGATATGAGAGATGGTTCTCTGATTTCTGCCGGGGTTCCGGTTGCTCATAAAGCAAATGGACAAACCGCAAAATTACAAGAAGAACATGCATATACGGTATTAGGATATAAAGACGGAATGATTCTATTGCATGACCCTAATTTAACATTTGATCCTAATAATCCTATTGGGCCAAATACATTGTATGTACCGGCCAGCGAAATGAGCAAATATGCCTTTGCAATGGCAAGCGGTTCTATAGCTTAGATTCAAATTATTATAATAGATAAATTAAAAATATTAATTTTTGATTTAGTATCTTATGCACTGCTCAATATTTTCTTTTGGTAAATACATTTTCCCTTCAACGTCAGGGGCATTGAATTTTGTTCCGTTATTTTTATACCAATATTCAAGGGTTTTGTTTAGTTTTTCTGCCACAAATCTAAACCCGAGTTTATAATAAAATCCGGCAGGCGATGTGCGTGCGTCGATTTTTTTAGCATCCAGAATTACCCTTCCGTTTGAACGATTATCCTTCAAACTTTTTATTACAACATCCTGTACAAAATTTGTTCCTTCTCTATTGCCGTCTCCCCATAAAAATTTTATAAAATAATGAGGCTTTAAAATTCTGGTATTGTTAGTTTTTATGTAGTAATCTCTTGGAAACTCGGAATCTTTAGGAAGTTCACAAAAAACATTTACAAACTGTGAACGACATTTCCCTTCAAAATTACAATTATTGTTGTATGAATTTTGTGTAAAAAAACTGATTTGCATATTATTATCAAAACCGGTAAAAAAAATTTTTGTTAATCGTAAAAATGATAAAATTTATATTATGTAAATATTCTTTAATAAAATGGTAAAAAATTTTTTTATGATATTTAATATTTTGTGTAAGGAGTCGTAATGCGAGTTCAAAACAATGAAAACAACCCGTATTTCGGTACATATTTAGGTCTAAAGATGCAAGAGAAGGTTCTTTTCGCAAAACAAAAAGGAATGTTTTCTCCCGAACAATTAAGGAATCTTGAAAGAATTGAAAGTGACGGGTTGGATGCTGTTTTAGAAATAGTAAACAAATATAAAATAAAGAAAGTAAATAATAAGAGTATAATTTTAAATAACGAATGTTTAACTGTAGGTAACGGGTATAAAAATGAAAATATTTGTGAGTTGAATGATATTGTTGTTCCAACATCTGACAAACGGCTTTCAAGGTTTCTTATGTACAAATTTATAAAATTATTTAATAACGATTTTAATTTAGCAGAAAAAATTCAGGCGGGGTATAATAAAATGTTTCCAAAATCATAGCAATAAACTGTTTTAAAATGTCTATGAATAAAATTATTGCTCATGCTGCAAGGATAAATCCCAAATTAATAAAATCAAGTTTTGTTGAAAAAATACAAAGTCATACGTTGCTTGATGAAAATTTTAATATTTGTGATTTGCTATTTTTTTTGTTCATAATATAATTGACGTATAAAGTTAATTGTTATACGGATTACCCTATTTTATTTAAATAATCTTCTGATAGCGATTATACAAAAACCACTCAGAGGGAGGAAAAATAATGCATATTGAAGCTATCAACAATGCGTATTGTACAAATCATAGTCATTCGCAACAAAACTTTTCAGGATTAATTAAGGACAAAAGTGCTATTTCCATACTTAATAAGATGTCCAAAAGTGATATTTTAGAATTGAAGAAAATTGAAAAAAAGGTTTCAAAAACAAAGTTTTGGGATTTAAAAATATCAGGGATAAAGAATAAAGTTGAAGAACTAAAATTCGAATTTATAGATAAGAAAAATCAGCACGGGATTATTACAGATGGAATTTATCCTTATGAAAAGGAAGGTGATACAATTAAAATTTATTCAATAATTTATGGTCCTAAAAATATTTCAAGAAATGTTGTTGAAAATTTAAGGTTTAAATCAAGTGCAAGAGCCCAAAAAGTTTATAATAAATATTTGCAAAATCTTGAATTTGTGAAGATTAGAGGTTATAATTTAACCCCTATAGAAAGTATAAAAAGTAAAGAAATTGAACTTAATATGTTGGAAGAAGCATCTCATTTTGCCAAGGAAAGTGACACGTTAAAATATCTGAGTACTGAGCTTTCAACAAAAGACAGCATTGGTAATGGCTATAAAGAAACCGCAGAAGGGCTGTTATCATCTCCTCTTGTTTTTTAATGTTTATTATATAACTTACACTCTGCCGTAACAGTCTTCATAACGAATAATGTCGTCTTCTGATATGTAATCACCCTTTTGAACTTCCAATATTTTCAATTCCTCATCATAAGGATTCTGGAGTGAATGTTTTGCTTTTAGAGGTATATCTATACTGTCACCGGCTTGTACAATATGTTCTTGCCCATCAAGTAATACCAAGGCTGTTCCTTCCAATACAACCCAATGTTCAGAACGGTGATTGTGAGACTGTACTGATAATTTTTGTTTGGGCAGAACACATATTGTTTTTGTTAAATACCCTTCTCCTCTGTTCAAGCAGGTATAATAACCCCAGGGTCTGAATACTGTTTTATGTAATTTTGTTGTATCGCTTTCTTTTTCTTTTAATTTTTCATAAAGTTTTTTTACGTTTTGGGATTCTCCCATTTTACAAGCCATAATGGCATCTTCTGTTTCAACAAGAATAATATTTTCCAAACCTGAAACAGCAACGATTTCTTTTTGAGAATAAACAAATGAATTTTTTACTCCGTCAACAACAACTTTACCCGTTAAAACGTTGTTATTTTCGTCTTTTTCTTTTACGTTATATATTGATTGCCACGAACCTAAATCATTCCAATCCGATTGTAATTCAACAAGTGCAACCTTATCGGATTTTTCCATTATGGCGTAGTCAATTGAAATAGACGGCATTTTTTCATAAATGCTATATTTTATTTGATTGTTGTTGTTAAAATCTAAATCTTTTAAATTGTCGTATATATCCGGCGAATATGTTTTAAATTCATTAAAGAATGTAGAAATTTTTCCCATAAATATTCCGCCGTTCCAGTAATATTCCCCGCTTTTAAGATATTTTTTTGCGGTTTCAATATCCGGCTTTTCGACAAATCTTTCGACCTTATATCCTGTGGAAAGAGGCTTTTCTGTTTTTATATACCCGTAACCGGTTTCAGGATAGTCGGGTTTTATTCCAAAGGTAACAATATAGCCTTGTTTTGCAAGCTCAAGTCCCTGCTCGACCGTTTTATTAAAAGCTTCAACATCTTTTATCAGATGATCGGAAGGCACAATCAAAACAACATCATCCTCAACCCCTGTTTGTTTAAAATATTCCAATGTGGAAGCGATAGCGGGTGCAGTATTTTTGCCCAAAGGTTCCCCGATTACAACGTTTGATTTATCAATGTTGTTGAGTTGAAGTTTTATATTAGGGTAGTGTTTAACGTTTGTTACGGTAACAATTTCTGATGGTTTAGAAAAGGTACAAAGTCTGTTGAAAGTCTTTTGCAGTAAGCTCTCGCAATTGTCAAAAGAAATCAGTTGTTTCGGGTATTCATCTCTTGACAACGGCCAAAGCCTGCTGCCGGAACCCCCTGCTAATATAATACTTTTCATCTCTTATGCCTCACTATAAAATTTTTCATTTATCTTAAAGAATATTGAATTGAACAACATGTGTAATGTTATATTCAATGAAGAATATTTTATCATCAGTATAATTTTCTTTCAAGGGGAATTTTACTTTTTGAGATAATACAAAAATTTATTTGTTGCATATATTTTTTGAAATTATTGTCAAGATATTATTTCCCTACCTGATAATATTCGAATCCTGACTGGTTTAGTAGTATTTCATCATATTGGTTTCTGCCGTCAAAAATTATTGGATTTTTTAAACTCGATTTTATTCTGTCAAAATCCGGCGTCCTAAATTCATTCCATTCGGTTAACAACAATAATGCATCAGCTCCGTCCAGTACTGAGTATGAGCTATGCCCGTACATTATTTTGTCACCAAATACAGTCTTAGCACAATCATATGCTTCAGGGTCATATGCTTTTACTTTTGCACCTTTATCCAGTAGTGCATTAATAATTGTTATGGATGGAGCTTCTCTCATATCATTGGTCTTGGGTTTAAATGACAAACCCCATATTGCAAAGGTTTTATCTTTTACGTCATTATTGAACCTTGATAATACCTTATTGATAAATATTTCACGCTGTTTTTTATTTATTTCATTGGCCGCTTGAATAATTTTACAATCGCAATTGTTGTCAAGAGCGGTTTTTATGAGGGCTTTAATGTCTTTAGGGAAACAACTTCCACCGAATCCCAAACCCGGATATAAAAATTTTGTACCTATTCTTGAATCCGCACACATTCCAAGTCTTACTTTGTTTATATCTGCCCCTACTTTTTCACAAATATTTGCGATTTCGTTTATATAAGATATTTTTACTGCTAAAAACGCATTAGAAGCATACTTTACCATTTCGGCAGATTTTGTATCCATTGTAACAACCGGGTTTTGGTTTTTTACAAGAGGTGCATATAGTGTTTTCATTATTTCAAATGCTTTTTCTGAATCGGCACCTAATACAACTCTATCAGGGCGTAAAAAATCCTCAACGGCTGCGCCCTGTTTCAAAAATTCGGGATTCGAAACTACATCAAACGGATGTGAAGTTTTAGATTTTATTATTTCGGTGATTTTTTGTGCGGTACCTACAGGAACGGTTGATTTATCTACTATAACTTTGTAGCCGTTCATTGAATTACCTATATCTTCTGCAACTTTACATACATACTGTAAATCGGCAGAGCCATCTTCTCCTTGTGGAGTTCCCACCGCAATAAAACATACCTGTGACGATTTTACTGCATTATTCAGATTCTCAGAGAAATGAAGTCTTTTTTTGGCAACATTTGTTTTTATTAAATCTTCCAGTCCCGGTTCATAAATCGGAATTGTGCCGTTTTTGAGCTTTTCAAGCTTTTCAATATTATTATCCACGCAAATAACATCGTTGCCGGTTTCCGCAAAACATGTCCCAACAACTAAACCAACATATCCCGTTCCGATTACGCATACCCTCATATATTATCCTTCCGTTATTTTTCTCGCAAAATATTCTATTGTCTTATTTATTCCTTCTCTAATGTCAATTTTAGGTTCCCAGTCAAGTTTCTCCTTCGCAAGAGAAATATCAGGTTTCCTTTGTGTTGGGTCATCCTTCGGCAAAGGTTTATATACAATTTTAGAATTTGAATTTGTTAATTCAATAATCATTTTTGCAAAATCAAGAATCGTTCTTTCGCTTGGATTGCCAAGATTTACCGGACCTATAAATCCTTTTGTATTATTCATCATTCTAATCATCCCGTCAACTAAATCTGAAACATAACAGAAAGAACGGGTTTGAGAACCGTCACCATATATGGTTATATCTTCACCTTTTAGTGCTTGAACAATAAAATTAGAAACAACTCTGCCGTCATTAAGGTTCATATTTGGTCCATAAGTATTGAATATTCTGATTATCCTAGTATCGACATTGTTTTGTCTGTGGTAATCCATCATAAGTGTTTCTGCACAACGTTTACCCTCATCATAACAACTTCTTATTCCAATCGGATTAACATTTCCCCAATATGATTCAACTTGTGGGTGAACGTTCGGATCTCCGTACACTTCACTTGTTGAAGCTTGTAATATTGTTGCTTTGCAGCGTTTTGCCAGTCCGAGCATATTTGTAACTCCAAGAACTGAGGTTTTTATCGTTTTAATAGCATTATATTGGTAATGAAGAGGACTTGCGGGGCAGGCAAGATTGTATATCTGATCCACTTCCGCAAAATATTCTTTTGTTATATCGTGTCTTACAAGTTCAAAATGGTCGTTGCCTATTAAATGCCGGATATTGTCTTTTGAACCGGTAAAAAAGTTGTCAAGACAAATGACATCATTGCCTTCATTTAATAATTTTTCACAAAGATGACTGCCTATAAATCCTGCACCACCTGTAACTAATATTCTCTTACTCATTTAAACCTCTTGCGGAATTAAAAGTTTTTAGATTGCCTTTTCTTTTTATTATGTTTCATTTTGCTCGTTTATTATACCACGAAATATAATATAACAAAAAATTTTTTTTACCTGTTTTATTATAAAATATGAAAGTAAATCGAGTAGTAGTAAAAAATAACTTATATAACCAAAATTTTAACGGGAAATTTAAGTCTCCTCTTGATATAGAGGATACTTGCAGTATTTTAAAAAATACTGTTTGGTACAGAAGTGAAGAAGCTTTTCCGGAAAAATACGGTAAAAAGGCATCTTTACTTTTAAATCTCATAAAAAATATGACCGGCATTGAGTATTTGAATTTAACTCAAAAGCAAAAAATTATTTTAGACCATGTAATGCCAAAAAGTATAATGAGAGATGCCGACAGAAATTATGATATTGCAGGTTTATTAAGAATTTATATGTCGAAGCATTTTGGAGATTTTAAAGATTATACAATATTGTCTATCGGTCGTTCACTTGCAACTTGTTGCGAAACTTTAAGGCATATGGGAGCAGATATTAAATTTTTACCGATGTCAGGTTTAAGAGAAAACAATTCTATTTATAAAATTACTCCAAGGGGAGTAGCAGCGTACGGAAAATATTTGTCATCAATCGGTTTGAGTAAAGAACAAATCAGAAATAATCCTACTCATAAATACATTATTATGGATTACACTTGTACCGGTAATTCATTAAAGAATGCTCATGAATTTTTAACTTTGGATGAATTACTTTCAAAGGCTCCAAATATTGAAACTCTTAAAACGGAGGATTGTTTAGATTGGATTTATAATGGTATTCTAAGCGGACAATTATTAAAAATGTATTCGCCAATAGAGCAACTTCATTTAGGTGAATTAGAAAATGTTTTTGCTGCAGCCGACCCTTATAAGTATGATTATCACAATTACAGAAATTCCTCGAAACAAATAATGACAAAACTTTTCAGGTTAAGAATGTTTGAAATACTTGACAGCAACAATGAATTAAAATTGTTAGTATAAAATGCATATAGGATGAGTTTTAAATTGACAAAATATGAAATTGTTGTAAGTTCTATTAAGCTTTATCGCTCGCAGGGTATAAATTTTTTATAATATTTTCCAATATAGAGTATGCAATATTACATTTTTGTTTTATAATGCAAGGGTAGTTATAAAAAGGAAGAGTAGCGGAATGAAAAAATTTGTATCTTTAGTATTAATTTTAATGATAAATTTTATTACAATATCACCGGTATTATCGGAAACAAATGAACCTGAAGGAAATGAACAATCCGCCTTTAACTTATCGGTTGAGGACGAAACTGTTTATTTAAGTCCAAAAAGTACGTTTGTACTTGAAACAGAATCGGATATTGATGTAAACGAAGCAAATGTTGATGACGAGATATATTTCAGATTGGCATCAAAAGTAGTTGCCTCCAACGGAATGATTGTACCGGAGCATACAAGATTTGTAGGTAAATTTAAAAAAATTAAAAAAAGTGAACCGCTTTTCAAGAGAGCAAAGGCATATATTTTAATTGATAAAATAATTTTCCCAAATGAAAAAGTTTATACGCTCAGAATGGAGCCTAAAAACGGAAGTGATGTAAAATCTTCTCAATTCTTAAATACTTTGAGAGCATTACCGGCAGGAATAGGAATTGTGACATTTTCTGTAATAAGTGTTGCGGTAGTTGCAATAGAATCTGTAACCGTTGTTGGTTTGGTTGTTGTTCCGAGAACTTGCAAAGGTTTTGGACTCTTAATCAGTTCAATGGCAAAAGGCTTGAATTATAAATTAAAAGCAGGAAGCAAAATTTCGTTTAAATTAAACACTCCTGTATACATAAAATCAAGTGATATAATGTCGAAATAGACAAGTATAACTTTTAAATTGTAACTTTTAGAAAAAGACTGTAAAATAGCAGTCGATTTGAGAAGAAAAAACAAATAATTTGATCGTTGTCAAAAGTAGGGTAGACTTCAGCCTACCCTACTAACTATCGGTTTAGGCGGAAAGAACAGAATATTTGAGATAATTTTTAATTTTTTATTCCACTTTATCAACAATATTTCGTGTTTGCCAAAAGTAGATATCGTCATCTTTTATCCCGCCCTCTATATCTTGTGGTGTGCAAAACTCTTGTTCTACAACAAGTGCGTTTTGTGCAACTTTTTTGAGTTGGTCAAAGAGTTTTTTATTCCCCGATAAATCATATTTTAACGGCTCAAGCTCGATTATTTCCTCATCTTCATTAAAGGTTACTTTCGGACAATTCATTTGGATAGAATCATATGTTAATTTTCCATTATTTTTGTTATAGGTGAAAATATGTGGCTGGGTTGCACCTTTAAGCTGCCACTGTTTATCAGAATATAATTCTATTTTCAGGTTCCCTTTTTTGTCATCTGTATAAAGTGTGAACTTATAATCGGGTTTTACTCTGTTCTGTAGAACTATCCCCGGTTGGATATTTTCTTCGGGGATATTGTACATTTTTCTTGAATATTTAGCATTATGATGATATTTGGAACGGACTACAAATCTTATAGTATCGAATAAATCTTCTTTATCATCAGGTTGTGCTACACAGGTTTGGTAAACTCCTGCCGCAGAATAATGCGGCAAATCTTCCCCGTTAAACGACGACCTTACCATAATTGCAGGAGTGTTTATACCGTTTTCTTTCAGGGTATCCATCAATTTTTCTATTTCTCCGTTTGACATGTACTCATCATAAAGTCTTGCATAATCATCAATATCCTCTGAGTTATCCGTCATTGGTTCAAGATATCCCGAAGGCAGTGCCATGGATTTAGGTATAATTACATCAATCTTTCCCTGCTCCTTTAGTTCTTCTAATCTTCTCAAATTAACTGCTTTTGCTCCAATGATATCTGGTGAATACTCTTTTGAGGTCAAAATCTTATTACACGGTTTGAGTTTTGGTACATCAACCGTTTTAAATTCTATCGGTTTTGATGGTTTATCTGTTTTATCAAACCAAATCCAGTTATCTTTCAGTTCAAGTTCTACATTTTCGCCGTCAAGTGATTTCAGCCGTTCAATTTTATCAGGTTCTAACACGGCACCGCAGACATCGGTTTCCTGTCTCAATCTTGTTCCTAAATGAGAAAACGCTGCTATATCATCAGTTGTGTATATTAATCCCACAATATTAGGGTTATCAAGATTTGAAGCAAAAGTTCTTACAACAAGAATAGTTGGTTCTGTTATATCATCATTTTTTTTGAAAATGCTTGAATCCTGATATTTTATCCTGCCGACAGCCTTACCCTCTTTTATAGTATGAACTAACGGTTGTCTGTGTTGTAATCTTGTAACAACAGTTGCTTTTTGCATCATTGGAATGGGGTTAAAACAGTATTCATGTCCGTCTTTTAAATCGATTTTGCCCGTATCTTTATATTCTATATGATACTTAAACGGCTCTTTCCCAAGGCTGTCATGAAAGTAATACAGATTACCCTCTTTTTTCATTTCTTCTTCCTGACGTTCACCCTTTATATCATAAATAAGATACGGCTTTTCCCCGAGGTTATCCTCGTTATCTGTTCGGATATCGATATTCTTATTTCTCGGTTCAACTTTATAAGTGTGAGCCATAAATGTTGGTTGATTTATCATGTAAGATTTAATGCGCATATTTAAATAAAATATGTAAATATTAATTTTTGCTATTGCATTTTGATATGAACGAATTATTTGTCGCTAAAAAATTATAGCAGGTAGGGTAGACTTCAGTCTACCGATATTATGGTTGACTAAAGTCAACCCTACTTATGAGTGCAATTTTTTGGACAAAAAGTGCAAATATGCGGACATTTTTGTTACCCAAACCGGACTTTTTGGACATTTCAACTACAACCTATTTCTGACCTTAATAAATCGGCAAAAGCTGGATTGCTTCGGGCTATTGCCCTCGCAGTGACAGAAAATCCTTCCGAGCAAATGTCCTATTAAAATACAAAGACTATTGTTTAATTTTACAATAGTCTTTTTCTTACATTATAATGTATGAAATATTTAATGAACCTAATCAAACTATTCTTGTAATAAGATTTTTAAAGTGTGTAACAATAGAAAAGGATGTTTTCACCTTCTTTTAAAAAGATTGGGCAGGGGTGGATTCGAACCACCGTACTCTCTCGAGAACAGATTTACAGTCTGTCGCCTTTAGCCACTCGGCCACCTACCCTTATTCTATTGTCATTATCAAATCCGTCAGTTCTTTAAAATTTGCCCTTGACGAGATTTGAACTCGTGGCCTCTCCCTTACCAAGGGAGTGCTCTACCCCTGAGCCACAAGGGCTTATTTTGTTTTATGCCTTTGACCGAAGGAAGTGCTTCCTCTCGAAAAACAATTCACCGGATTGTTTTTCTCGGCAGAGTCCCTGAGCCACAAGGTATACTCTTTCAGTAAAATAGCCGGCAATAGGAATCGAACCTACAACCTACGGTTTACAAAACCGTTGCTCTACCGTTGAGCTATGCCGGCTGACATTCCCCATTCTATTAAGAACATTTTTAAATGTCAAGAACTTTTTTCGTGCTACTATATTATCGTGATTAATTCTAAAGGACGTATATTTTATGACTAAATTTATCGCACCGATTGTGCTTCTTACTATATCGAATGTGTTCATGACTTTTGCCTGGTATGGTCACCTTAAACATAAATCTGCGGCATTGTGGCTTGTAATTCTTATAAGCTGGGGTATTGCCCTGTTTGAGTATTGCTTTCAAGTCCCTGCCAACCGCATCGGGCATGAAGTTTATAACGCCGCACAACTAAAAACTATGCAAGAGGTTATCACCCTCATTGTTTTTAGCTTTTTTTCGGTCCTATACCTGAAAGAACAGTTCAAGTGGAACTATCTTGTCGGTTTTGCTCTAATAATTCTTGCGGTATTTTTTATTTTTAAAAAATGGTAATTCACTTAAAAAACTTAATGATTTTGCCATAAGGAATACTATGCGATATGCTGTAACTATGATTAAGCAGCTTAAACTTAAAGATTATATACTTATTGATGAGTTAGAGGCAAATTTTCACACAGGTTTGAATGTTATTACCGGTGAAACCGGTGCAGGAAAAAGTATCTTAATTAACGCTATTGATATTGCTTTTTCCTCACGTGTTTCTAAAGAGGTTATTAAATCAGGGTGTGATAAGGCTGTTATTGAACTTACTATCGATAATTCAAAACACGACCTGTCGAATTTGTTCGCAGAAAACGGTATAGATGATTTTGGACAAGAGATTATCTTATCAAAAGAAATTACTCCTTCGGGGGTTCGTACAAGAATAAACGGTACTTTGATTAATCAGGATTTTCTAAAAAGTATTAAATCTTTGTTTTTGGATATTCATTCTCAGCACCAAACTTACGTGTTTATGCAGCCCAAATATCATATAACTCTGCTTGATAACTATGCAAAATCTGTTTACGGCAGCACTCTTGATGAATACAAAACTCTTTATAAAAAATACGTTGATACATTGAATTTGCTTGAACAGGCTAAGACGTCTGCTGATGCAACAGAAAATCAAATTGAATTTTTAAAATTCCAAGTGAACGAGATTGGCGAAGCAAATATTCAAAATCCGAATGAGGATGAAGAGTTGAATGCTGAATTGGAAATTCTTGCAAATGCCGAAAAATTAAAAGAACTTACCGGTCAATCATACTGGTCAATTAATGGTGATGATGGCTCTATCGTCGAAGCTTTAGGGAAAATTAAACAAAATATTTCAAAAGCGGCTTCTATGGATTCGAATTTAGAAGATATAGAAAGTCGATATGTCGATATTGTTGAGAATATAAAGGATTTAGCATCTGAACTCCGTGATTACAGTCAAAATCTTGATAATGATGAGGCGAGGCTAAACGAAATTCAAGAGCGATTGTATTTGCTTGATAAGCTGAAACGAAAATATGGCGGAACTCTCGATTCTGTTATTGCGACTTATGATAAGCTAAGTGATGAGTTGAGAGGTATAGAATTTTCAACCCAAAATATTGAGGCTTTGGAATCTGAAGTTATTCAAATTAGGAGTCAATTGGAAAATATTGCCTCTAAAATTTCAGAGCATCGAAAAGATTATGCGAAAGTATTATCAGGTTATATTCAGGAAAAACTTGAGCAGTTGGAAATGCCTAAAGCCAGATTTGAAATATCGGTAGTGCCTAAAGAACTCGGACAAGACGGTATTGACGAAGTGGAATTTTTAATTTCAACAAATGTGTCCGAAGATTTGAAGCCGCTGGCAAAGGTTGCTTCAGGTGGTGAGATATCAAGAGTTATGCTTGCGATAAAATCAATTTTTGCACAGTCAGATAATATTGATACGGTTATTTTTGACGAAATAGATACAGGAATTTCCGGCAAAGCATCGCAGAGTGTTGCAGAAGAAATAAAAGAACTTGCAAAATATCATCAAATAATACTTATTACTCATCAGCCGATTATTGCATCAAAAGCAGATAAGCATTTTTATGTAAAAAAATCTCAGACAGATGAAACTAAAGTTGAAGTCTACGTTCTCGTTGGTGATAACAAAGTTAAGGCGCTTGCAGAATTGGCAGGTGGAGAAATTAATGAGCAATCAGTTGAATTTGCTCGTTCGCTTTTAGAAGAAGAGTTTGTTAAACAGTAGTGATAAGGAGGAGTTATTATATGAAATGTGCAAAGTGTCATGAAGAGTTGACTGTTAAAACTTTTAATGATGTTAAAATCCAATATTGTCCTTCATGTAAAGGCGTTTGGGTTAAATTTCCGATTTTGGAAAAATTAGCGGCAAATTTAGATTTAAAATCACCCTTGTTAAATCCCGCAGAACTTAATCCTGTTAAAATAAAAGAAGATATAAGGAGTTGCCCTGATTGCGGGAAGGATATGGATAAAGTTTATTTTAACGGTGTTATAGTAGATAAGTGTTCTGATTGTAACGGTATATATTTTGATAATGGCGAGCTGTCAAAGTTTTTTAATACATTTTTGAAAAAACAAGTTCCTGTGACGGATAATTTGGTGTTTTTGAACAATATAAATTCTTTAGTTACAAATAAAAATAAGGAGATTAATATGCAAGAAATCGAAATTCAGAGTAAAGAAAAAGAAAAAAGAGTTGTTTCAATAAACGGCTTTGTCGTGTTAACAATGCTAATCTTTGTAGCTCTGTTTGCGTTTATATTTATGATGGCGGGAGCTTATTGGATTCCGATTCCTGCGGGTATATTAATTTTCTTCACAGCAATCGGTTTTAAGCTTTTGAAACCGCAAGAGGCAATGGTGTTAACAGTTTTTGGTAAGTATATCGGAACCTTAAAAGGTGCCGGCTTCCATTGGGTAAATCCGTTTGCGGTAAGTGTTACACCTTTCGTACCGATTTCTTTGAAGGCTCGTACTTTAGAAAATGGCAGACAGAAAATTAATGACGAGTTAGGTAATCCGATTGAAGTCGGAATTATTGTAATATGGGAAGTTTTGGATACTGCAAAGGCTGTATTTAATGTAGAAAATTATACGAGTTTCTTATCTTCTCAGGCAGACTCGGCTTTACGTAATATTGTAAGAATGTATCCTTATGATGCTCCGGAAGATTCCGGCAGACAGTCATTAAGAGGGGATAGTCAGGAAATATCTGCAAAGCTTAAAGATGAAATTCAACGTAGCGTTAGAGTTGCAGGTTTGAATATTGTTGATGCTAAAATTACTCACCTTGCATATGCACCTGAAATTGCTGTTGCGATGCTTCAAAGACAACAGGCTGCAGCTATAATTGATGCTAAGAAAACAATTGTAGAAGGTGCTGTCGGGATGGTTGAAATGGCATTAAATAAGCTTAATGCAAACAATATCGTAAAACTTGATGATTCTGAAAGAGCAAGAATGGTAAATAATTTACTTGTTACGTTGTGTAGTAATAAAGAAGCTCAACCTGTTATTAAGAACGGTATGAATTAGTAAAATTCAGGTTATAAGAAGGCAGCAATCAGTACGGATTGTTGCCTTCTTTAATGCAAAATAAAGCCCGAAACTATCTGTTGCGGGCAGTGGTTGGTGTATAAGTAGTAGTCCGGTTAAATATAATCTTTAAAATGGTTAATATCCTTCTCTCTGATTCTGTTTATGGCAACAGTTTCAAGTTGCCTAATTCTTTCTTTTGAGTATCCTAATCTTGTGCCGAGTTCTTCAAGAGTTAAAGTTCTTTCTCCGTTAATTCCGAATCTGTAATTTATTATTTCCTTTTCTCTTGACGGAAGATTGGCGATTAATCTTTGAACATTATTTCGCAATGATATTGTATCGGCATTCTTTTCGGGAGAATTACTGCTTTTATCCTCTATATAATCTCCTATACACAAGTCGTCAGTTACAGGTGTTTCAAGACTTATGGGTTCTTTTACGATAGCTCGTTTAATTGATAAAATATTCCTTTCGCTCAAATTCATTTTTTTTGCAATTTCATTATCTTTTGGTTCTCTGCCAAGCTCATAGGACAATTCTGAGTGTGCTTTTTTATATTTTCTGATTTTGTCTGCCATGTGTACAGGTATGCGTATAGTCTTTGCGTTATTAGAAATGGCTCGCATTATTGTTTGTTTTATCCACCAGGTTGCATAAGTAGAAAATTTGCAATTCTTTTTGTAATCAAATTTTTCTGCAGCCTTGATTAATCCTAATGAGCCTTCCTGTACAAGATCCATAAACAGTACGCCTTGTCCGGCGTATTTTTTTGCGATACTTACAACAAGCCTTAAGTTTGCCTGAATAAGTTTTCGTCTTGCTATTTTTGCTTTTTGTTTTTCGCCTGAGTGAATGTCCTTTCCCAGAGATTGTTCCTCTTTTGCATTCAGTAGTTTAACTTTACCTATATCCTTCAAATACATTTGCAGCAAATCGTTCTCTTTTGCTATTGTATTAAAAGTTTTCGGATTTTCCTCAGTATTATTGGTTTGTTCGGATAGTTCTTCATCTGTATCTTCTGTATTCTCAATTATATCTTGCGATTTTGAGAAATCGGTATATAAATCTTCTTCATATAGAACTTCTGTATTTAATGTCATTAATCCTTTCTCCTCTAACTATTCAAAAATCCTACACATAGTTAGACGAGATAAACTTAAAAAAGTTTCATTTTTATTTAGGTAACATTAAAAGTTTGTACTATATCTTTTTTACAGGTACGGATATTTCAAAAGTCGTTTTTTTAGAATCTGAGGATTTAAGTTTTATGCTGCCGTTTTGAGCTTCGAGATTTTGCTTACAAAGATATAAACCTATCCCTGAGCCTGTTTTTTTTGTTGTAAATCCATCCTCAAAGATTTCTGATTGCGCTTTTTCTGATATAGCTTTACCGTTATTTGATATTAATATTGCCAAATTATCATTTGTTGTTGCGGCTGAAATTTCTATCGTACCCTTTTTGTCAATAGCTTCGATTGCATTTTTTATGATGTTAATTATACAGGCTTGAAATTTGTTTCCGTCAACATAAATTTTTATATCATCTTTTAAATCAGAGTTAATTTTTATATCTTTATCCTGAACATAAACAGCAGCCATATCTATTGCTTCTTGAATTAAATTTTTTGAATCATAAATTCTTGGTACGATATTTGTTATGGCTTTCAAATCTAATAAGCTGTTTCCGATAAGTTTTAAAGCTCTTTGAATGCAATTTAGAGCATTTTCTATTGCCGGATTTTCTATTTTGTCCTTTGCAAGATGCTTACGTATAATTTCGCTATATACATCGCAAATTGATAAATGATTTCGGATTTCGTGACCTATACATCTTGCTTGTTGGTATATTATATCATTTTGGGTTGACATTGTGACTCCTTTAACGATAGAGGTTTGACCGAATATCGATCGAACCTCTAAAATTTACTATCCCTATCTCATATATAAATTGTTATATTTATTTTTTGAAATTATGCAGAGATTTTTGCACGTATTTTCTTCCCAAACCCGTTGTTAAGTGCATATAAAACAGCTTGTGTTCTATCATTTACTTGTAATTTTTGGAATATATTATTAACGTGAGTCTTTACTGTAGTTTCGGAAATAAATAATTTTCCTGCAATACCCTTATAGTTATTACCCTGTGTGAGTAGTTCCAAAACTTCTTCTTCTCTTGAAGTAAGATATGTGAGCAGATTTTCTTCATCAGAAGCTTCACATTCTTCCCTGAAGGATTGTTGGAAATGCTCAAAGAATCTTGAAGAAAGAGCTGAAGGTAAATAATATTTTCCAGCTAAAATTTCATCAATAGCATAAACCAATTGAGCTGAAGACATAGTTTTTAATACATAACCATTAGCACCTATTTTCATAGCTCTATAAATCAAGTCAGGATCATCATAACCGCTAAGAACAAGAATTTTAGTGCCTAAACCAAGTTTCTCAATTTCTTGAATAGCCTGTAAGCCATCTTTTTCAGGTAAGTTGATGTCCATAATAACGATTTCAGGACGATATTTTTTTACAAGATTGATTCCGATATTTGCACTTGTAGTAGTGCCGGCGATATCGTATCCAGTTTCTAAAGTTAATAACTCCTTGATACCTCTAAGATGTTCAGCGTTATCATCCACCAATAAGATTCTAGATTTTCTTTTAAACTCTCTCATGATTTCCCCTCATATTTTTAAATTTAATTTTGCTGTCCTCTACACTCTATATACTACTTCGTTGAGTGTATCTTTACATCCATGCCCTGATTGATGTTTTAAAGATAAAAGCATGAAACTTTGATTTAAATCTAAAGATTGAGAAAATCGCTAAATCCATGACTACAACATGCTTTTGAGCATGGTTGATTTTTTAGATTGATTTTTTTGACTAAGTTGTTTGACTTAAATTTTTTCTGTTATTTTTAATGCAGAAATATGATTATAAAAATTAAAAAATACTTATAATAATTTATTCCTTTTCGCTATGATTCGGCAGAATGTGCGTTTGGTCCGTATTTTTTTATTGTTGCGTCGAGATTTGTTTTTATTTTTTTGAGTAAATTAATATCTTTTGTTTGATAATCTTCTAAATCTTCAATTCTTTCTAATACTGAAATTTTCATTTCTGTCATGTCTTCTGCATAGACCTTTTTGTCTTTACGTTTTTTGTATGCCGCTGATAATTTAAAGTTTTCTTCCAAACGGTTGTCATCCTTCATATAGGCTTTTAATTCGGCTTTTTTGCTATTATATTGTTTTCTGGTTAATGTTAAAATTTCGTTCATAATATTTTTCAAGCTTATGCATTGGTCTTTTGCTAAACCCGGTTTAATCGTCAACCCGGATTCGATTTCCCCGTATAAATCAAAGTCGCTTGCGATAGAATATAATCTTTTTGATATATTATCCGTTAGCGTCGTTGAAATTGTTTCAATATATTTTAAAATTTTTGCAATAGGGGAATTTATGTCGTTAGATTTCCCCTTAGTGATATTAAGTTCTTTCTTTAATGCACGAGTAATATTATAAACATATTCCGACTCGTCGTGTTTAGCTTCTGCCGTATGTTTACCTGTGACAATTATGAGTTCGATAGGCGTTTTGGTGCTGTCCGTGGTGTCCAACAAACGCATTTGGATATCACCATAACCTGAGTCTTGTTTATGACTGATTAGCCCTCTTAAGTATTCCGGAAGTTTATTTATTTCTTTTTGAGGAACGTCATTCAATCTTACATCAAAATCGGCAACCGAAGCTTTTCCTTCTATGATAGGAGCTATTATGTATCCGTATTCTTTTTCGAGTTTTTCCAACAACTTATTTAGGAGTGTGAAATTTTTGATATCTTTCATAAATAAAGTTTGACGAATTTCATCACGAGGCTTTGCCCCGCTCCTTGAAAATTTTGAACGCCATGTTTTTTCATCTTTAAAAAGATGACCTTTATTATATTCCGCATCGTATTCAATGCCCTCTATGCCCAAGCTTTTTAGTGCAGCAACAAATCGGTTTCCGATAATAGTATTTGTTGCCCCCTTTTTCTTTGAGTAATCAGATTCGAGTTTATCTCCAATAGTATATAGCCCGCCTTTTATAATTTTGGTTGGACGTGCTGTAAAGGAAACCGTATCTTGAGTAAGTTGATTTTTGTAGTTCGGCTTTATAAATCTGTAATCATTGTTGTTATTGTTGTTAAGCCTTACCTTGTTATTAAAATTAAATAGTAATGGGGTAATATTCATAAGTAAACCTTCCGCTTAACATAAAACATCTCAATATTTTTATTTTACAAAATCAGAAAGTTTTCACTGAAATTGTAACAATGTTTAACAATTATAATATAATTTATTACCCGTAAATTAATTTGTGACGATTTTTCATGTTTGTATTATCATATATATTAAATAATAATGT
The DNA here is from genome assembly GCA_902761735.1 of uncultured bacterium. Classification (GTDB taxonomy): domain Bacteria; phylum Cyanobacteriota; class Vampirovibrionia; order Gastranaerophilales; family Gastranaerophilaceae; genus UBA1221. The sequence goes on along the minus strand of CACWLL010000018.1, from coordinate 4,844 downwards.
ACCCATAATTATGATTTAAACATTAAGGAGGTTATTAAATTATGGCTGGTAAAACAATAACTGTTGACGGAAACTATGCCGCAGCGCATATTGCTTATGCTCTGTCCGAAGTATCCGCAATCTACCCTATCACTCCTTCCTCTACGATGGGTGAATGGATTGATGAATGGGCATCTCAACACAAGAAAAACATTTGGGGCAAAGAAGTAAGAGTAGCTGAAATGCAATCAGAAGCTGGGGCTGCAGGTGCAGTTCATGGTTCTCTTGCTGCCGGTTCTTTAACTTCAACATACACTGCTTCTCAAGGTTTGTTGTTGATGATTCCCGTAATGCATAAGGCAGCAGGTGAAATGCTTCCGCACGTTATTCACGTTGCGGCTCGTGCATTGGCTGCGCAATCATTGGCAATTTTTGGCGACCATACAGACGTTATGGCTTGCAGAAACACAGGTTATGCGATGTTAGCGGCAAACTCTGTTCAAGAAGAAATGGATTTGGCTTTAGTCGCTCACTTGTCAACTTACAAGGCTAAAGTTCCGTTCTTGCAGTTCTTCGACGGGTTTAGAACATCTCACGAAGTACATAAAATTGAAGAAATTTCTTATGAAGATATTGCTTCATTAGTTGAACCTAAATATATAGAAGAGTTTCGTGCTCGTGCATTACGTCCGGAAGCTCCTATTTCTAAAGTAGGTGCTCAAAACGGTGACGTATACTTCCAAGGTCGAGAAACTTCTAACAAGTACTATGATGCAGTACCTGAAATTGTTCAGGAATATATGGACAAAGTTGCAAAAGTAACTGGTCGTCAGTATCATCCGTTCGATTACGTTGGTGCTCCTGATGCTACGGACGTTATTGTTGCAATGGGTTCAGGTTGCGAAACTATTGAAGAAACTATTGAATACTTGAACTCTACAAGAGGTACTAAGTATGGTTTAGTTAAAGTCAGATTATACAGACCGTTTGACGTAAAGAGATTTAATGAGGCACTTCCTAAATCTGTTAAACGTATTGCGGTTCTTGACAGAACAAAAGAACCTGGTTCAATTGGTGAACCTTTATTCTTAGACGTTGTTGCAGCATTAGAAAATAAAGATATCAGAGTTATCGGTGGACGTTACGGTTTGGCTTCCAAAGAATTCACTCCGTCTATGGTTCTTGCTATTTACAAACACTCTGAAGCTAACGGCTTCCACGGATTTACCGTTGGTATTGATGATGATGTAACTCATAAATCATTAAAGATTTCAGAACATATCGTTACAGAACCTGAAGGAACTACAAATTGTATGTTCTGGGGTTTGGGCTCAGACGGAACTGTTGGTGCTAACAAAAACTCAATTAAGATTATCGGTCAATATACAAACAAAGATGCTCAGGCATACTTTGCATATGACTCTAAGAAGTCATTTGGCGTAACTGTTTCTCACTTGAGATTTGGTGACAAGCCGATTAAATCTACATATTTAATTACCGCTCCTGATTTCGTATCTTGCTCAGCTCACGCTTATGTTGGCAGATATGATTTGTTAAAGGGTATCAAAGAAGGCGGTACATTCTTGTTAAATTCTCCTTGGTCTAAGGAAGAAGCTTTCTCTCACTTAACAAGAGATATGCAAGAAACAATCATCAACAAGAAGATTAAATTCTACAATGTTGATGCCGAAAAACTTATCCACGAACAACCTGGATTACGTGGTAAAGGTGCTAACACCGTTATGATGGTTGCATACTTCAAAGTTTCAGGAATTATTCCGTTTGAACAAGCTTATGAAGGTATGAAAGAAATGACTAAGAAAACCTTTAAGAAAAAAGGTGATGATGTTGTTAACATGAACTTAGCATTAATTGATGCAGCAATCAACGCAACGGAAGAAGTTGTAATTCCTTCTTCATTAGATGGTGTTGCTCACGCAGACCATGTTGAAATGATTCCGGCTGACGCTGATGAATTTGCAAAGAAAATCATTGAGCCTTCAATGAGACAAAAAGGTGATGACATTCCTGTTTCAGCAATGAGTGTTGACGGTGTTATTCCGACGGGTACTGCATGTTTAGAAAAACGTGGTATTGCTCCACGTGTTCCAAAATGGGTTAGCGAAAATTGTATTCAATGTGGAATTTGTGCTTCAGCTTGTCCGCATGCTGCAATCAGAACTAAATTAGCTGAACCTGCGGACTTGGCTAATGCTCCTGCAAGTTTCAATACAGTTGATGCAAAACCAAATGATCACGGTGAAAAATTCAAAGTACAAGTTTATTGCAAAGATTGTACAGGCTGTGGTGTTTGTGTTGACCAATGTCCTATGTCTAAAAATCCTGAAAAGGCGGCACTTGTTTGGTCATCAATTGAAGCGGAAGAAGCTGCAGGCGAAGATAAGAATGAAAAATTCTTTGACGAATTACCTGATAATGTAATGGGTAAAAACACAACTAAAACTATTAAAGGTGCAATGCTTAGAAAACCGTTGTTTGAGTTCTCAGGTGCTTGCGCAGGTTGTGGTGAAACACCTTATGTTAAATTGGTTTCTCAATTATTTGGGGAAAACACAATCGTTGCAAATGCAACAGGTTGTTCTTCAATATACTCGGGTACATTCCCTACAATTCCTTATACTAAGACTAAAGAAGGCAGAGGTCCGGCATGGGCTAATTCATTATTTGAAGATAATGCCGAATTTGGTTACGGTATGAGATTGGCAGTAGATTCTAACAGAGAACTTTTGAAAGAAAATGTTGAAAAAGTTCTTAATAAAGAAGATGCTCCTGCGGATTTAAAGGCTGCTTTAACAGAAGCAATGTCACATTGGGATAACTCAAAAACTCCTGAAGCAGTTGCCGCTCAAAACGCAGCAAAAGTTGTTATCGACAAATACGCAAAAGAATGCGGATGCGATACAATCAAGAAGATTAAAGAACTTGAAGACTACTTTACTGATAAATCCGTATGGATTATCGGTGGTGACGGATGGGCAAACGATATCGGATACGGCGGTATTGACCACGTTCTTGCACAAGGACAAAACGTTAATATCTTAGTTCTTGATACCGAAGTTTACTCTAACACCGGCGGTCAGGCTTCTAAATCTACTCCGACAGGTGCTGTTGCAAAATTTGCTACCGGCGGTAAGAGAACTTACAAGAAGAACATGGCATTGATGAGTATGTCATACGGTTACGTTTATGTAGCATCAGTTGCGTTGGGTGCAGACAGAGCTCAAACTCTTAAAGCATTCCAAGAAGCTGAAGCTTATAACGGACCATCAATCATCTTCGCTTACGCTCCTTGTATCGCTCACGGTATTGATATGTCTAAGACTCAGACAGAACAAAAACGTGCAGTTGAAGCAGGATACTTCCCATTGTTCAGATACAATCCGGAAGCAGAAGTTCCGTTCACTTGGGATGCAAAAGAGCCGAAAGCTGATTATCAGGAATTTATCAGAAGTGAAGGCAGATATAAATCACTTCTTAAAACAAATCCTGAAGCAGCAGAAGACTTGTACGCACAGGCACAAAAAGATGCCGCAACCCGTATGGATGTGTACAAAGCTGTCGGCGCTTTACTTAAATAGTGCCTGAGGCACATCAAAAGATGCTTCGCTCGTGAAATGCGAAGAAATAAAAAGACCGAGGTACATCAATTATGATGTACCTCGTGTGTTTTCAAAATTTTAGTAGCATTTTTCGTTGCATTCGCATAAGCATTCGTCATGATTGTAAGTTGCCATCAGGACAATTGCGGATATCCCGACCAGAGCATATACAATTCTGGATAAAATTGTTGCATCACCGAACAATGCGGCGACAAGATTAATGTTAAATATTCCCAGAATTCCCCACACAATCGCACCTACCATGACGAGTACAAATGCAATTCTTCTCAATATGTTCATTTCATACCTCCTTTCGTAATCAAATCTAAGTTATTTTTATACAGAAATAGACTATTTTATTATTTAATATTTTTATTTTTTGTCATTGCCCGATTGTATAATTTTTAGCAGTAAAAATCAGGTATTGGTGTAAATAAATGTAAATAATCCTTAAAAAACAAGCTTTTTCTATAAAAATGTGTTAGTATGTAGCATGTAAGGATTAATGAATGACTATTTTAACCAAAAGGGGGAAATATTATGGCAGGTTATTTAGTATTAGCGGAAAACGTTGTTTTAAAAAACAACAGAGTTAGTTGTATCAACATCTATGAGGCTTTGCAAACAATTGCTATGCCGGCTGAATTCAGATTCGATATGGCTATTATGTGCGGACCAAAATGGTCAGTAGGTGAACACAAATTATCATTAAAAGTAAAAGCAAACGATGGGGAAGAAAAATTACTTTCTGAATCAACAGTAAATATTCCTCACGAAGATTTTGTTTATAGTGCAGTTGCTAATGATGTTAAATTCACAATGAATTATGATGTTCAAACTTTGACTTTTGTAGTTTATGATAATGACAAAGAAGTTATCTCAAGAAAATATCCGGTAGTAGCAATGTTGGTTCCGCAAAGCATGGCAAAAGAACAACAAGCTGCAGCAGGAGCAGAAACTGCAAAGAAAGATGAAAAATTAGCTGAAAAAGATGAAAAATCAGCTGAAAAAGATGAAAAGAAAGATAAGAAAGTTGCAGCTAAAGTTTAGTTAGAACAACAATTTCTTAGAATTAAAAAAGACCGTTTGTATAAACGGTCTTTTTTTGTGTTGTTGCCTTCATACCCGTGAGGGGAAGGAGCAATGATTTCCTCCCCGGTTGGGGAGGATAAAGGTGGGGTGCAAACCGGTACCTATGACTTTTTAACCACCCCATCCCAACCTTCTATGTTATATGAAACTGCC
>CACWLL010000017.1 GCA_902761735.1 uncultured bacterium | reverse complement strand
GTGCTCAAAATCAAGAAAAAACCTTAAAATATTATAATTTCCCTTTTAATTTCCCTAACGACTACCAAGTCGTTTTTTTTTGTGCCTGAGGCACATCATGCGATGCTTTCGTTAGCCGGTTGTGATTTTTACGCCGGAGCTTGTTCCAAGGCTGTATGCTCCTGCTTCAATCATTTTAATTGCGGTTTCTTTATCTCTGATTCCGCCGGAAGCTTTTACTTTCAGCCCGTATGGATTGACAGTTTCGTACATCAATTTAACGTCTTCTATTTTTGCACCAACGCCATTTTTTACAAATCCTGTTGAGGTTTTTACAAAATTAGCACCGCCTTTTATTGCAAGTTCACAAGCTTTTTTAATTTCTTCTTTTTCGAGTAAATCAGTTTCCAGAATAACTTTCAGCGGGAGTTCGCCGCATGCAATTTTTACTGCCTTTATATCTTCGATAACATAGTTATAGTTTTTATCTTTTATTGCTGTAACGTTTATTACCATATCAATTTCATCTGCTCCATCGGCTTTAGCGACGGATGCTTCAAATGCCTTGACTTCGCTTTTGTTTGCTCCAAGGGGAAATCCTATTACAGTGACAATTTTAATTTCGGTATCTTTGAGTTTGTCTTTTGCCATTTTTACATATGCCGGATTTATACAAACCCCCCTAAATTCGTACTGGCTTGCTTCTTCAAAAAGTTTATCCAGTTCTTCTGTTGTTGCATTTTGTTTTAGTAGTGTGTGTTCAATATACTTGTTTAAATTTTTCATTGTTGTCCCCTTTTATAATATATTATACAAAATTTGTTTTATGGATGTTGATTTATTAAGCGTGTAAAAGTGTAAATTTTTAATTCCTTGTGAGATTAGGTCTTGGCATTGTGTTGTTGCATATTCTATCCCAAATTTTTGCATATCTGAGCCGGAGTTTTGATATTTTTCAATATTATTTTGAAGATTTTTAGGAATACTTATCCTTGCCAAATTTGTCATTTTATCAATTTGTTTTTTACTTAAAATTGGCATAATTCCGGGTATTATAGGAAGGTCTATTCCAATATTATGAACTTTTTCAATATATTTATACAATTTGTTGTTATCAAAAAACATTTGAGTAAATATTGCATTTGCCCCTTTATCTACCTTTTTCTTTAAATTAGCTAAATCAGTATTCAAATCGGGGGTTTCAATGTGTCCTTCGGGGTATCCGGCAACCGCAATATCGAGATGTGATTTGTTTTTAATGAATTCAACCAAATCACAGGCATAGTGAAATTCGTGGTGCATTAAACTTTTATCTTCGGGAATATCGCCTCTTAGTGCAAGAATTTTATCGATGTCCAGATTTTCAAGTTTCTCAAGATGGTATTCAACATATTCCTTCGTGCTGCATACACAAGTAAAATGGGGCATAACGTCAAAACCGACAGCACTAATATCAGAAATGAGATTCTCGGCTTGGTTCGATTTACCGCCGGCTCCCCATGTCAGGGAAACAAATTTCGGTTTAAATTCGGATAACTTTTCAAGAGTTTCTTTTAGTCGTTGAAGTTTTTCTGCATCTGCAGGCGGAAAGACTTCAAATGAAAATTTAATTTCATTTGGATTTTTTGCATATATTTCATGAAATTTCATAGCTTGATTATATCATGAACCCTCAAACTATTCTCGAAATGTAATAAAACGCCAAAATCTTATAATGTTTGATTTGATGTTGTTGGGCATTGGTATATCTGCTTTTTTGTAATATTTTTCATAATTTCTGATTATATTATCAGGAAGAGGCTCTCCTTGCTCAAGAGTTTGAAATATAAGAGTCAAATAGTCATCTTGTTCTTCTTTGTATAATGCATCTCTTTCGCGAATATCTTCATCAGCTTCGTAATGTAAAAGAGCATGGAATGCTGCAGTAATGCTTTTGTCCTTGCTTCCTGACGGAAACATCGGTATAGCATCCCTTACCGTAATTTCTCCAACGAGTACTTTACGGATTATTTCACCAACTAATGCTCGAGCGTTTTTAATGTAATTCATATTATATTATTTAATCAGTTCAAACTGATTTTCAATAAATCTTATCATTTTTGAACTATTGCCATTAAAAAACTGTTCGCTGATTTCTTTAATGCAATCACGAGCCATCTCATCCCTATTCATAGTGGCGCTGTAAAAGAATTTTTTCCCAACCTTGTAACGGACTAAAATACTTTTTGCAGTTAAACGATCCATAACTGTTTTAATGGTTGTATAAGCGCGTTTTACACCATTTGAGGATAAGTTATCAACAACGTCCTGAATAGATATATCAGTGTTTTCTTCTTCTGATGTTAAATCCCATACAGAGTTCAAAATGTCAATTTCTAACTTACCGCAAGCCATATAATTCCTACTTTCTTTAATGTAACCATTTTCTACTATCATTGTAACATAAAATATTTTTAATGCAATAGTGTGAATAATTTAAAATTAATTATTTTAAAATTTTGTTACAGAAAATATTGTAAAGATTTGCAGGTATGTGTCCGAAGCATTACTTATTGAAATCTTCAAAGAATTTTCTTAAAACTTCTTGCCCTTTAATCATCGATTTATAGCATACGTTTTCTTCTTTGCAGTGCATATTATGTACGTCTGCTAATCCTACAAGAAACGGTAATATTTTTTCATTACGTGAATTATAACTGTTTGCATAAATATGGGTTTCTGCTCCGGCGTGGAATGAACCTATCTCAGGCGTTACTCCTACTGCTTTTGCAGCACATTCGAATATTTGAGGAACAAAATTGTCCCACCCCTTTTCAAATGGCGGCAAGTGTTCTTCAAATGTTACTGTTATTTTTGCGGTGTCTTTATAATCTTTATTTAGTCCGTCTATGATTGTTTTCATCATATTTTTTAATTCATTTTCTTTTTCACGGCTGGAGCTTCTTATTGAATAACTGGCTTTTGCGTGTTGGTTAATAATATTTGTGACTGCAATATCCCCTGCTGATATTCCTCCTATATTGCAAGATGTTATAACTTGATGGGTTTGAGGATCAGAATAGAACACTCCCTGAGGTAGCTCTGATACCACGTCAGCAATAACTTTAGCTGCATTTTCTCTTGTCGGGTCCGAAATATCAATACCGGAATGTCCTCCTTTAAAAGTTTCTGCTTCTATGTTAACTAGTGTATAGCTTGCACCGGATGTCATAAATTGACCGAGAGAATCGCTATCAAGGACAAGAGCGTATTTTGATTTTAATTTGGTTGTGTCAAAATGTTTTACTCCGGACATTCCGCTTTCTTCATCTCTGGTAAATACTATTTCTAAACCGCCGTGTTTTAAATCACTTTTTGCTAAAAATAATGCAAAATATAAGGCATTGGCAACACCGGCTTTATCATCGGCGCCAAGGGTTCTCCCTTCGGCGTGAATAAGTCCTTCGTCATCCAGATATGTTTTAACAGGGGAATCGTCACCAATAACATCCATGTGTGATGATAATAAAACAGATTCCTTGCTGCTGTCTGTTGGCGGTATGTATATATAAACATTATTATAATCGTCAAATTCACAATGGATATTGCTTTTGTCACAAACTGCTTTTATGTAATTTGCTACAGCCTGTTCTTTTAATGATGGTGATGGAATTTCTGCAAGAGAGCAAAATAAATCAACCAAACCGTTTTCTTTCCTTAATTCCTCTATATTCATACGGTATTCTCCTTCTGCATTTTTTTAACAATATCCTATCACATTTTTTTTTAATAGACAAATTTGGTAATATTAGTGGTGTAAAATCCTCTTGCGTAATTTTTGAATTTCAATTATAATGTTAAAAGTACAGGTAAGAAGGTATGGGCTATAAAATATTATCAAAAAAAGAGATTTGTCCTAATCAGTATGAATTAGTCGTTGAAGCACCTTATGTTGTAAGAAATGCAAAAGCCGGTCAATTTATAATATTTCGTGCTGAGGAAAATGGCGAAAGAGTCCCGCTTACTATTGCCGATACGGATATAGAAACCGGAGCTTTAACTATAGTATTTATGGCTGTCGGTTATTCTACAAAAAAATTAGCAGAACTTAATGAGGGTGACGAAATCCCTGATATAGTCGGACCTTTGGGGAAACCTACGGATATAAAAAAATATGGTACGGTTGTATGTTTAGCCGGAGGGTATGGGGCTGCTCCTTGTTATTTGATTGCAAAAGCCTTTAAAGAAGCCGGTAACAAAGTATATATGGTTATGGGTGCCAGAAATAAAGATTTAATATTCTGGGCCGATAAGATGAAAGAAGCTTGTTCCGAACTGTTTATCACAACGGATGACGGTTCTATGGGAGAAAAAGGGTTTGTTACGGGTATTCTTGAACGTCTTATTAATAAGGAAAAAATTGATTATGCAATTGCGGTTGGGCCTATGCCAATGATGCGTGCGGTTGCTAATATGACAAAAGATAAAGGTATTTATACTGAAGCAAGTATGAATCCTATTATGGTAGACGGTACCGGAATGTGCGGTGCATGTCGTGTTACTGTCGGCGGCAAAGTTAAATTTGCGTGTGTTGACGGTCCTGATTTTGATGCGCATCAAATTGATTTTGATGAGGTTATTAACAGAACAGGGATATATAAAGATTATGAGCGTCAGCGAGATGAAAATTGTAATTTATTAAAACAAGCAAAAACATAAGGTTAGGTTATTAGAAAAGGAGAAATTATGGCAGTTGATAGAAATTCTATTCCGTTTTGTCCGCTAATGAGCGCAGGCTCTGAGGTTGATATGGTGTGTACTCAGGACAGATGTGCATGGTACATTCCTAACGTAAAAAGATGTTCAATGTATATTATGGCTTTCAATGCGCTATTGGATGCTAATACAAAACAAGTTCCTAAGAAACGCATATAGTATATTCTTATATATTGGAAGTAAGTCAAAGGTAATATTTAGCTCAGTCAACGAAAGAACATAAAGATATGAAAATTATTGTATGTATAAAACAAGTACCGGATACTTCCGATATAAAATGGACAGAAAATAACACTATTCAAAGGGAAGGTTTGGAGAGTGTTATGAATCCTTATGATGCTTATGCTCTCGATTTTGCTTTAGCAATTAAAGAAAAAAATAGTGACGTAAAAGTAACAGCATTATCAATGGGTCCCAAACAGGCAGAACGTGTTTTAAAACGTGCATTAGCCTTAGGTGCGGATGATGCTGTTTTATTATCCGATAAAAAGTTTTCCGGTGCAGATACCTATGCTACCGCAAAAACAATAGCGTCTGCCATAAAAGAAAGTTTTGAACATTACGACATAATTTTATGCGGTCAATTTGCAATTGACGGAGATACGGCGCAGACAGGTCCGAGTATTGCAAGTTTTTTGGGCTTGCCTCAAGTTACTTTTGTAAAAGGAATAGAGGATTGTTCACAAGGTTATGTAACTGTAATAAGAGAAACATACGAGGGTTCAGAGAAGATAAAGGTAAAATTGCCGGCGGTTATTTGCATGCAAAAAGGTGAAAGTGAAACTTCTCGAATTACCATAAAGGGTGCTATAAAAGCAAAAAAGTCAGAAATATTATATAAAAGCATTGAGGATATTTCTCTTTCTCCTGATGAAGCCGGTTTAAAAGGCTCTCCAACGTATGTAAGTAAAGCGTTTAGGGCAAAGCAAAGAGATGTCGAATGCAGGTATATTACTACATCGGAAGAATTGGTAAATGTTATAAAATCTGTCGGAGGCGATAATGAGTAACGGCATTCTTATTTGGACAGAAATTACAAGAGACGGGTTTATACATCCGGTGACGTTTGAGCTTGCTGGTAAGGCAAACGAGTTATCACCGAAGTTAAATAATTCTCCCGTGATGGGGTTTGTTGTTTTAAAGACGGGTAAAATTGATGATTATAAAGAAGTGTTTGAAATAAACGGCTTTGATAAAGTTTTTTATGTTGAGGATGATACTTTTGATTTTTATAAATCTGATTTATATTCAAGAGTTGCACTTGATATGGTGAAAGAAATTGACCCTGAAATTTTGTTAATAGGTGCAACGGAAAATGGCAGAGATATTGCGCCTCGCATATCTACAATGTTGCATACGGGTTTAACGGCTGATTGCACTGAGCTTGATATTACGGATGACGGCAAATTAGCTGCGACTCGTCCGACCTTTGGCGGGCAGTTAATGGCGACTATTTTATCAAAAAAGTTTCCTCAGATGGCGACGGTTAGACCAAAGGTATTTAAACCGATGAAATCTTTTGAGAAAAAGAAAACTGCTTTTATAAATATGAATTTGGATTTGGTTGGTTTTGAGCCGAGTATAGAGATATTGAATTTTATCAAATCTCAAAAATCTGATTTAAACTCTCTGGACAGTGCGGAAATTATTGTAGCCGGCGGAAAAGGTATGCAGTCCAAGTCCGGATTTAACTTAATAAAACAGTTGGCTGATAAGCTGGGGGGTGTTATCGGCGCAAGCAGGGTTGCAGTGGAAATGGGTTTGGCAAGTCAGGAATGTCAAATTGGGCAAACAGGAAAGACTGTATCTCCAAAACTATATATTGCGTGTGGAATTTCGGGGGCGTTGCAGCATACGATTGGAATGGATAAATCTTCTAAAATTATAGCAATTAATTCTGATAAAAATGCACCAATTTTTAAAATCGCTGATTACGGATATGTTGGAGATGCTTTTGAAATTATCCCTCAGTTAATAGAAAAATTGTAGATGTACTATGCTTTATCATTAGATATCGCAGATTTATCATCAAACATAGTGAGCATAGAAAATAAAAATGCTCCAAGCATATCAAAAACTGATAAAGTTACAATAAAAGTAATTATTAATGATAATATTGCATAGATGTTTTTATATTGGCGCTTTGCAATGATGATTGCTATTGACATTACTGTGCAAAAAATTAAAGAAATAAAAAATCCTGCAAGAGTTGCCATCTCCATTGCAAAATTCTTTTCCAATATTCTTACGTTCCATAGTATATTTGAAGTAATACCAATAATGGCACATAACAACATGTCGAAACTAAAATATACAATAAAAAAGCCTAAAGCTTCAAGAAAATTTCTCTTTTTACTAAATTTAAATAAATCTTTGAACATAATATAACCTCATCCGATACTTATGCTATCATTTTATGCTAAAAATTGTCAAGAAATACCGATTAGTTTGTTTGACGGTCAGATATCTTCGTGATAGCATAATGTCAAGGATATGAGAGGTTATAATGGAAAATTTAAAAATTTATTTAGATAAAGATATTAATACAGAGCTGATAAAATCTAAAAAAATCGCAATTATCGGTTTTGGTTCTCAAGGGTACGGACAATCAACCTGTTTAAAAGATAGTGGTTGTAATGTTGTATTGGGTTTAAGATTGGGCGGGAAGTCTGATGTTAAGGCTCGTGATTACGGATTTAAGACAATGACGATAGAAGATGCCGTAAAATGGGCGGATATCGTTCAAATTCTTATTCCGGATGAAATTCAAGCGGATGTGTATGAACATCAAATAAGACCATACTTGCGAAAAGGTCAGTATTTAATGTTTTCTCACGGTTTCAACATTCATTATAAAAAAATAATAGCACCTGAAGGGGTAAGTGTTATAATGGTTGCTCCAAAAGGCCCGGGGCATACCGTAAGAAGCGAATATCAGCTAGGACGTGGTGTTCCTTGTTTAATTGCTGTTTATTCGGATGCCGCAGGAGATGCAAAGCAAATTGCTCTGTCGTACGCATCTGCGATAGGTGCAGGACGTGCGGGCATTATAGAAACAACGTTTAAAGAGGAAACGGAAACTGATTTGTTTGGGGAGCAGGCTGTAATCTGCGGTGGGGTTTCCGCTCTTATAAAGACAGGTTTTGAGGTCCTTGTAGAAGCCGGATATTCTCCCTATATGGCTTATTTTGAAGTTTTACATGAAATGAAGCTTCTTGTGGATTTGATAAACCAGGGCGGATTAGCAGATATGCGGTATTCAATATCTAATACCGCCGAATACGGAGATATGACAAGAGGTCCAAAAGTAATTGGCGAACAATCAAGAGAAGCTATGAAAAATTTGCTTAAGGATATTCAATCAGGAGCTTTTGCGGATGAATTTTTAAATGAAATGAAATCAGGTTGCAAAAATTTTGATAATCTTAGAAAAGAAAACGCTAACCACTTGATAGAAAAAGTTGGTGAAGAAATTCGTTCTTCTTTCAAATGGAATAATGAGAATAAAATAATAGACAGAAATAAAAATTAAGCGGGGTAAAATATGTTTAATATTGATGCTGAATATGAGATTATGTCCTATTCTGTCGGTGATACAAAAGCCGGTACAAAAATGGGTAAGTTGCAATTAAAAAATACAGATGATAATTCTGTTTTAAATTGCATCTTATGGGAAGAAACACTTAACAGGTACGACAGTAAGGTCTTTCGTTCGGGAAACATAATAAAACTTATAACAGCATCGTTCAACGAAAAATTTAATAATTGTCTTATTACCACGTTTGAGGTTGTAAAAGAAGCTAAAATGGGCTTGGAAGAAGAGCAACGAGAACAGTATTATCAGTCTGTTATGGAATATATTGATAAAATACGGGATGAGAAATTGAATGCATTTTTGATGCGATATTTTATGGAGCATAAGGAAAAAATAAAAATTTGTCCTGCGGCAAAAGTAATGCATCATAATTATATAGGCGGATTGTTGGTACATACATTGGAATGTTTGCAGTATGCGGAATTAAATATGGAAATGAGTGATTACAATTTTAATCGTGATGAAATTTTTGCGGCCTGCATTCTTCATGATATAGGTAAAATTTTTGAGTACACATTAGATATGGAGTCAGGATTGATTGATTATGCGGAAGATTTTCAAAAAACATGGATAACCCATTCTCAATACGGATATTGTTTGTGTATGAATGAAGGCTTTGTGTCTGTGGCAAGAATGATAGCGGCACACCATGGAAGAAGTGATTGGGGTGCGATTATAGACTTAGACCAAAAGGACTTGGAACCTGAATTGTATTTTATTCATCTTGTTGATAATCTTTCTGCCAAGTTTGGTAAAATAAATACTTCCAGATTGGATAAATAAAAGGTTTAGTCTATAATTATTTCTTTTTCATTTTTATACGTAACGTATCCGAGAGCAGCTTTAGGCGGTTTGCGAAGATATTTTCGTTTTGTATATATAACGCCGATTTTTGATGAATGTCCGCCTGCAGAATTTAATTTTGCAAGTTTTGCACATTCTAAGATTATTTTCTCGGAAGGATTCTCCCCTTTTAGAAGAACATGAGAACCTGCACAATCTTTGGTGTGGAACCAGAGGTCATCATCTTTTGCAAGTTTTGAGATTATATAATCGTTTTGTCTGTTATTTTTGCCTATAAATATTGTGTAATCGTCAAATTTAATTTTCTGAGGTTCAACGGCTTTATATTTTTGTTTTGAGGGGGTATCTTTGTCCTCAATTAATTCAGGCATGATTTCTTCCAAAGCTTCATAATTTTGCGCCATATCAAGGGAGTAATTTATATGTTCAAGCCATATCTTTATACCGTTTAATTCTTCTTTTTGTTCGCTTAATTTTATTCTTGAAACTTTCCCTTTATTATATAGTTTATAAAATTTGTTTGCATTTTCTTTTAATGTACTTCTTTCATCAAGTTCTATTGTGATATTTTCATTGTTTTCGTAGTCATATACATCAAGTGTTGTTGAATAGTCTTTGCCATTCCATAAGTTAGCCATAATTAAATCGCCATACAATCTGTATTTTTCGGAATTTTCTTCTCTTAAAATTTGGCTGCTCATTTTTTCTATTGAGTTTAAAGTCCTTTTTAATCTCTGCCGACAGAGATTTTGTAAGTGGTTTTTGAGAGTTTGGTATTTATCCTTTTCTTGATAGTATGAAAAATAATTATCAATCATATCATTGACGTTACATTGTTTTTCACCATCGGGTATCAATTCAAAGAACAATGAAAAATAGGCATAATTTCCGCTAATAGCAGGACTAATGTTTTTTAGATTTATATAATCGTGCAGCGTTTCAATGTTTTTCCCTCTGCACAATTTGGCAAAAGCAGTAGAAATCATATAAAAATCGTTGCTGAGTGTTTCGTAATTTATTTCCCCATTGTATTTTAATATATCAAATTTGTTTTGTTTAGGAGGATATGAATAGGGTAATGTCCCTGCAAGTTCTCTTTCACGACTCTTTTCTGTCCCTACATTATGTGCACAGCCCAAAATAATGTTTGTATCATAGTTGTATAATATAACATTTGAATGTTTGCCCATAAGTTCAACAGCTAGGCATAAATATATTTGTTCTCCCAATTCATTGTAGGTTTCAACATAAAATTCAATTATTCTTTCGTTTTCCGGTTGATTAATTTTTTTTATGACCGAATTTTCAAGATATTTTCTTAAAAGCATGCAAAACATTGGAGGTTGCTTAGGTATCTTAAGTCGTCTTTTTTCTTCGGTATTTTTACTCATAAAGCATATATGATGTAAACTCGGATTTATGTTTATATATAGTTTTCTGTTTTCTCCGAAATTTCGCAAGCAAAAAATAAAATCTCTTCTTGTGGGTTGCTGAATTTTTTGTATTCTTGCACCTTTGAAGAAATCTTGATTTTCTTTTATAAAAGCTTTTAGCGTAAGCGCATCAAAAGTAATCATATTTTTATTGTATAACAAACCATGCCAATACAAAAACAGACAGGATAGAAATCCTGTCTGTTTTTACAAATCTTTAGTATATTAACAATAATATCCGCCGCCGTTCATGAAAAACGGGTGGTTGAAAACAGACATTCCTGTTGCGGCGTTCATCATTCTTTGATAGCCCTGTGGCGGGAAAAATCCTGTGCCCATGCCGCCCATTCCCATATACGGCATTGTATACCATTGAGCCGTATACAGACTGGCATTTGCTGTATTCATTACCGCTTGTCCGGCATTTTGACCTGCTGCGTATTTGCCCATATAGCCAAGACTGCTGCCGGTCGCATTTCTTAATTCTGCAGCATTCATTGTGGCAAGATTGTTGCCAAATAAATTTATACTTGCATCTGTCAGACTTTTTCCTTTTGTCAGGTCTGTTGCGAATTTCAATAAGTCGTTTGTGTGTGCTAATGATTGTTGGATTGAACCCCAGCCCATAGTACCTCTCGCTTTCTTTTTTGTTTATATATATATAAAGTAAATACTTATTAAATAATTGCTTTATTTTTTTAATATGTAAATTTATGTTAAGAAAGCTGTAAAAAGGTTAAAGTTTCAGCAGATTTTACCGATAAAACATGTGTAAGGAAATTAAAATCAGGGATAAGACTAATGGCAATTAATGTTACAGAACAATTGAATAGTATGGGCTTGAACATTGACCGTGCGACTTTGCAACAGGTTTCTCAGTCTATCCTTAAACGTGCAGAGCAAAAGAACAGTCAGTACAATGTTGATAATGCACAAAGTTTTTTCCAAAAAAGAGATATTGGTGTTGATTTGTACAATGGAAAAACTGATTTAAAAGTTGCCAATCAAATTGCTTTAAATAATTCAGGATTACAAGTTCAACTAAGCCAAGATACTCTTGCAAAGATTAATTATTTGAATACTGCAGCAGCTGTTACGCAAAAAAATGTTGACGGAAAATTAACAATTGCCGTAAATGAGATTATTCTTAAGGAAAATAAGGCTCCGGTAAATTCAAATAACAGAATTGTCACAAATGAAGCCACAAAAGATAAAAACGGTTCAAATCCGTTTTATCACGGCGAACTTCTAATGACAGATAAATCTTCAGGTCATCAAGAAGATAGCGAAAGGATTACGACAAGTATATTTGTTTAGTCTACGATATCTTCGACCTCATCCTCACTACTACTTTTTAAATTTACATCCTCACTACTATTAATACTTCCATGTAATGATTCCTCGTGTTTTTTCTTTAAAAGTTGTTTTTGCATAGCAATAAGGTCTTCTTGTTTTTTAGCTTCAAGTTTACGTGCATTAATAACATTAGCTACATTCATCATAGCAAGAGAATTAAGCGTGGCACGAAGGACGGCACTTCTGTCCATATATTGTTCATTGCCTTCAATCTGTTCAAATTCTTCTTGTTTCTGTTGAGCAAAATATTCTCCGCCTTGTCCCATCTTGTCGTCTTGGGTTCTTGCGGCTGTACCGGAAATGTCACCGCTCTTAAAATTAAAAGCGCCGCCTATTCCAAAGTACCCTGCTGCTCTGTTATCGACCATGATTCATTGACCTCTGTTATTATTGAATGATAAAGCTTCAGATTTGATTATTAATCTGTCCACTCTATCTCCAATTTTAAATATTCTACCTACGTGTTTAGTATAGAAGATTTAACACTATTTTAAATCCTCTAAATAAATTAATTTGCTAGGGTGTTACATTTTTGTTACAATGTATAAACAAGTATGTTTGATTTCTTACGTTTGGGTGTAGCGGATTAATTTTGTGATATCTTTATCCCATTTACCATACCAATTTTCTAAAATTTCATCTGCCGGGCATTTGTCATTAAGGATGTATGGTTTTATGTACTCTAAGTATTTGTCATCTCCGGAATTATCTTGTTTTAGATATTTTTCTGAAATTTTTAAAAGTTCCTTTGCGTAATCTTTTACATAATAATTTTTGTATTTTGCGTTGAGAGCGAGTCTTGGAATGGAATATCTTAAGTCACTGTATTCATTATATGTAGTATTGCCTATCAATTTTTCAACTTCTTCAATTGCGTTGTTGTTGTATAAAATACCCTTATATAAGGCCAATAGCGAGTATTGTAAATTATTCCCGCAGCAATCATGATTTCTTATTTCAATAAATTTTCTTAATCTGACTTCCGGAAAACACAGGTTTGCTTGAAGCAAATAATCCTCGGTATTAGCGTAATTATGGCAAAATCCTCCAAGCATATACTCTTTAAAGTTTATTGCTCCATTAATATTCAAAGGGCTATCATCCCTGTTTATAAATAGCATAGGGGTTTCCATAACATAATTTATGTAATCATCAAAATTATAGTTATCTTTAAAATTATAAGCAAAGCCGCAGCGTTCGTTATCTGTGTTCAACCAACTTAGTGCTCTGAATGATTTATATCCGGTGTCAACTCCTCCGCGTATGGGAGAGTTTGCAAACATTGCAGTAACAAACGGTGTAAGCAAATTCGCAATTCTGAATTTTTTTATTGCATCCGCTTCATCCTCAAAGTCAAAAGTACACTGTAACCCTGCGGTTTCTCTCATCATTACGTCAGAAAGTATACCCCATAAATACTTTGCCATTATGTGATACCTTTTTTTAGGTATTAATTCTATATTTTGGTAAGTAGACAGCGGTGTTATCCCGTAGTTTAAAAGTTTTATTCCGAGGGTGTCTAATATGGGTATGATTTCGGAGTCCAATTTTTTAATCTTTTGTTCTATAGCTGAAATGTTTTTTTGCGGTTCCAAGCTAAATTCTACTTGGCAGCCGGGTTCTAATGTAATAGTATCGTGCCCCTGCTTTAATCCGATAATTTCAAGATTATCGGTTATATAAGCCCAGTTCTCTTCTTTTGCAAATTTTCTCAGAAAATTGCAGATGCCGTTTTGTGAATAATAGCTCGCAGAATGCCCACTATCGGCTTTTATCGGAACTCTTTCGTATTCAAGCCCGATTTTAAAATCTGATTTAGGTTTACATCCCGATTCATATAAATCTTTTATTTGTCTGTATGATAGAACTTTTTCTCCTGCTACTGTAGTATTCAAGTTAGCCTCCGTGTTTGTATTATAACATCAAACATAATAACAAAAAATATCTGTTTTATCATTTACCTGCTTGTGGTAAAATTAAATTCAAGATGAACTACTTCGACAGAGCAAGATATTTTAAAACAAAGAAAAGACTTGGGCAAAACTTCCTAATTAACGGGGAAGTTATTCAAAATATTCTTGAATATTCGGATATTAAACCTCAAGATACTGTAGTTGAAATAGGCCCGGGGGTTGGCTTTGTAACGGAACAGCTTGTTAAACGTGCAAAAAAGGTTATAGCAATAGAATTGGACGAAGAAGCTATAAAAGAGCTGGAAAAACTTCAAGCCCCGAATCTCATAATAATTCACAAGGATATTTTAAAAACGGATTTGTCGGAATTGTGTGATGAAAAAATTAAAGTTGTCGCAAATATTCCATATTACATAACCAGTCCTATTCTTGCTCATTTGTTAGGAGAAATAGACGATTTAAATAATAAGAATCGCAATTCGATTACGGATATTCTTCTTATGGTACAGGAAGAGGTTGCAAGGAGAATGGCAGCAAACGAAAATTCTCCGTCTAAACAGTATGGACTTCTCACATTGTTATCACAATTTTGGGCAGAAGTGGAAATAAAAGAGCTTGTCGGTCGACGTTCTTTTTATCCTGCGCCAAAAGTAAATTCTGCATTGGTATATTTAAAAGTAAGAGAAAAACCTCTCTTAGAGTTGAGCGATTATGCTCATTTTCGTAAAACCGTAAAGTCGGCTTTTGCTCATCGCAGGAAGAATTTAAAAAATTGTCTGTTAAGCGGCGGCTTTTCAAAAGAGTCAGTACAAAAAGCCATGAATCAACTTGGCTTCGATGAAAATGTGAGAGGGGAAAAGCTTTCAATAGAAACTTTCGGAAAATTATCGGAGATATTGAAAAATGCCTAAAATAAAAGTGCAATGCCCTGCAAAAATCAATCAAACATTAAAAGTTACGGGTAAACGCCCTGATGGTTTTCATAATATAGAAAGTATTATGCAAACAATAAATTTGTATGATTATTTGACTATAGAAATTAGCCACGCTGATAATTTAAGTATTACGCTAAGCGGTACAAGCGAGGAAATACCTTATAACGAAAAAAATTTAGTCTATAAAGCCGCAAAAATGTTTTTTGATGAAATTCGTAATTATAAATATGAGGTTAATGTTTTTATCGAAAAGAACATTCCTGTTGCTGCGGGGTTAGCCGGCGGGAGCACCGACGCTGCAGGTACTTTGTTTGGATTAAATAAATTATTAAGTTTCCCGTTCAATAATGAGGAACTGCATAAATTATGTGCTAAACTCGGTTCAGACCTAAATTTTTGTCTTGAAGGCGGACGACAATTGACGACAGGTCGTGGGGAAATTCTTACCCCGCTGGAGTTTGAAAAGTCCAAAATATCTCTTATTAAGCCTTTGTATTTGGGGATTAGTGCCAAGGAGGCTTATACAAAGTTTTCCCAAAAAATGGAAAATGATGCTGATGGCCGTGATAATTACATAAACGATTTAGAATGGGCTGTAATTGATGATTATTCTGAGCTTCAATCAATCAAATCAAAATATCCAAAATCAATAATGTCGGGTTCTGGGTCTACATACTATATTAAGGATGAAAATTTTGAAGAGCAAAGCGGCTATTTTGTAAAAAATAATCTTGAAACAATTCCGAACGGAATAAAAGAAGTGCAAGCCTAAACACTCTTGATTTTTGTTAGTTTTGTTCTATAATTAAGACATCAACAATCCCGGATCGTCTAGCGGCAGGACTGATGACTCTGGATCATCCAACAGTGGTTCGAATCCATTTCCGGGAAAATAAAACAGGCAGTACGAGATGTGCTGTCTGTTTTATTTTCCCGTCTATTGATATTTTCTGTAATGCTATAAATTCCTCTTACAACACTTATATATATGTAAAGGCTTTTTATCCGCAAAATAAAAGGCTCCTGAAGGAGCCGATGGATGGTTTAAATTCTAAAACATTTAGGAGTTTTTAGTTCAAACATTACAGTTTGAAAAGTATAAGTATTTGTATGCGTAATAATTTAACTTATGCTACAATTGTAGTACTTTTTTCTTGCTTTGACAAGTTTTTTGTAAAAATTTGTGTTATAATATATTTATGAAATCTGTAAAACGTTTTGATAGTGTGCTTTTTACACTATTAAAACCTATTAATATTTCTTAACATACCATGCAAAAATGAACTTAATTATATACTACATCGTTAGTAATACAATAGAAAGATTGTAAGCATGAAACAATTAAAGTACGTAATATTATTAATAGTGTTTTTGACCGTAATCAGCGGAGTTTTTGCGTTGGAAATAAGTACTCCGATTAATCCTACTCAAAGTTCAACGTATGGCAGAAGCGGATACAGCAATTTAAGAACGACATATTCTCCTTCTGTCAGCAGTTCAAGATATCATACTTTCAGAACACAGCAGAATTCTTATGGGAACTCAACAAACTCAATATCTCAAAGTGCTCATAATATGCACCCGTCGACACATACCCCTCCGGCACCCCCGGTACCTCAACCGTATGGGGCATATTATCGCCCGCTGCCTCAAATAACAAATGTTGTTTATAAAAATAATTCCGTAAGAAGTACTTCTATGCCGTATTACGGAGGGAATGTTTATTATCCGTATTCTTCGGGTGGATATTATTATTACCCGCCTGTTACAACCCGAACAACAACCGTAAATACCGGAAATGGAACTCAGTCTTACAGTGAGCAATATTTTGGTAATTATACCCGTAACGGTATTAACACTGTTCGTTCAGGTAATACGACGTCTATGTCCAGATTTTTATCGTGGTAGTTTTTGTAATATAATATTTTTATGTTTAAAAGAGTTTTATTTTGGTTAGGAAATTCAAGATTATTTTCTTTGCCTATGACTTTTATGTCTTGGCTTGTCGTATTTGTGTACGCATTAAAGAATGAAGGGAATATTTTTAATGGAATAATAGCATTGATAGGGATAGCGTTTGCCCATCTTGCAACAAATTTGTTTGATGATTATGTTGATTACAAAGAACTTTCTTCAAATTCAGAATTTATGAATGATAAAACCAAATCAAAATGTACTTATCTAAAAAATGGTGAGGCTACTTTAAATGAACTGTTATTTGTTGTTGCAATATATTGTACTATTGCTTTTGTAACAGGTGTAATTCTTACATTAAGAACAGGATTTGAAGTTGTATTTTTGGCAATTATTGGCGGATTAATAACTTTAACGTATGCAAAATTATCTTCCGGCGGATTTAGTGAACTTGCGGTAGGAACAGCATTTGGACCTTTATTGTTTGAGGGTGTATATTTTGTTATGTGCGGGAAGTTTTCATTTACGGTTTTTCTTTTATCCATAGTAGTTGTATCTTTTACGGTTTTACTTGTCTATTTAAATTCTCTGTTGGATTATGATAAAGATAAATGTTCTGGTAAAAAATCGTTATGCCATAAATTTAATAATAAAAATGCTGCGGCAGGAGGAATCTTGATAATTAGTGCTCTCGGTTATCTTATGTGTATTCCGTTGGCTGTTTATACCAAAAATTTTTTATTTTTACTTTCCGCCGTTACGATTCCTTTTCCGGTCACAATTTTCAGGTTAATGATTTCTTATTACAATGACAGTTCGTATATTCCAAATGTAAAATGGTGGTATTATCCGCTGGATAATTGGGAAAAAATAAAATATTCATCAACTGCAAGTTTTTATTTAAGGTTATATTTGACACGAAATGTTATGGTGTGGGTATCAACGTTGGTTATTTTTGCAATATTGGTTGACTAATCCGCAAACACGGCAGGGTTATCAATTTTTTCCATAGCTTTCATTATACCGATTTTGCCGGATTTCTTTTGAATATCCGTAAGCCAAGAGTTAAATGCATACGGAACACCTATTATAACGGCAAGAATTGGTAGTGCTAATGCGATACCTGTTCCAATGAGTGTTGTGTAATCGGAAGATTTTCCAAGTTCTCTTTTGCTGTTGCTTCTGTTATATATTTCTGAAGATTCCATAATAATATTTTTTGCCCATTTAGCAATTAAATTATCTTTTATATGCGGGTCTAAGCAATTTTTATATTGAGAAATATTCGTTTCATCCATTCCTTTAAACACAGTTTTTAATTCTCTTTTTAATACATTAAATGAATGTAATAAATCTCTGTTTGAAGCTTGAAGCATAAAGTCTTTTAATGTATTGTCAAGCATTGATTTTTGAAATTCTTTTGTAAGTTTTTTATCAGCCTTTATTTTTTCATAAAAATCGTCTATTGCTTTTTTTAGCGAGGAGTCATTTTTAAAACTCATATCAGTAATCTTATGCGCGATTTTTGTTATCGGAACATTTCCTTTTAGCAGAGCAAAAGTAAATACACCCATTGAAACAGAGGCACCGACAGAAATAAATTGTCCCAAAATGTTTTTTGCAATTTCGGTTCCTGCTTCAACGTCTTCGGAATATCTTTGGGACATCTCATCAATTTCGTCAAAAGCGAGGAATACTTTTTTTTGTAAGTTTTCTGCATTCTTCCTTTGTTCATCTGTTATATTAATTTCATTATATGCTTTTTGCATTCGCTCTTGTTTTGAGTGTATAGATTTTCTGTATTCTTTGTATTCTTTATTGTCTTTATAAAATTGAACAAAGAATTTAAAACTTTTAAGCACCTTATCTTTCAGGCTTAATTTTTGAGATTCTGCTTTAATATTTGCGGCTTTTTTCATATCTTCATCAGAATACGGCATAAGTCTTGCAGGATTTGATGTTAAATCTTTTCTTGCTTTATATCTTCCTATTTTTGCCGCTTCTTTTTGAGCCATAGTTCCGGAAACAGATATTCCTAAGCTTGTCATAAATGGTATTCCGACGGATATTGCAGCTCTGGTTTTTCCGGAAACTTTAAAGAGTTTTAAAAGTGAATTAATACCAAAACCAAGCGGTGTTGCAATTAACCATGAAAGCAGTCCCAGCGTATCAAAAGCATTTTCCATATTTTCCGAATATTCTTCCGCTTGAATATTTATTTCTTTAACGGAATCTACAATAAGTTCTCTGTCATTATTAGCTGCATCAAGTTGTTCTTTTGTCAATTTGCGATTCTGTAATTTTTCTACGGCATCAGTATCTCTTGAATCCCTCCATTTTTTATAGGCAGCTTTGTCTTTTCTTATTGCACGAAGATCTTTTATCATTTTTACCAATCGGTTTTTTTCTTTGGTTTCAGGAATAGTTTTGGATTTTTCTTCTGCGATTTTTTCTTGCTCCGAGGTATATAATACAAAGTTTTTAATATCTTTTAAATCATTTTGTCTTGCTTGATATCTGCCTATTCTGGAGGCTTCTTTTTGTTTTGAATTTCCCCACAATATCATAGAGCTTGCGGTTGCAATAGCTATCAAGGCATTAAAAATCAATCCGTAATAAGGATATTTTGTCCTCACATTTTTAAGTTTTTTTTCTAAAAGGTTTAGTTGAGCAACCTTATCAACATATTCCTGACCTTTTTTGTCTATTATAGGCGGTTGAAGTTCTTCTTTTAATGCATATATTTTATCGCTGAGTTCTCTGTCTTTTTTTTCTTGAAACAGGTAGGATATTCCTTGTCCAAGCGTTGCGGCAATAGTTATAGGTATTACGGATATTAAGCCGGTTAGTTGTTCCATATCTTCGCAGTTGTCTTCTGAATAGCGGTCAAGTATTTCAGTTGCACGAATAACTATATTCGCTTTTTTAGATGAAAGTTCTACTTTATCTTTTGGCAGTGGTAATGTCTTTGAAAGGTACTCTTTTTTGGCACGTTCGTCCGCCTGAGTCTGTTCCCAGTCATCATATTTTGTATAGTTTTTACTTACTGACTTTATAGAATCTATAAATTGAGACATGCACTAACCTTAAACTTTGTACAGATATTTTAAGTTACTAAAAAAAAATTATTGAGTGTTTTTTTAGAAAATGTTATTAAAGTTTACATTTAACTTTCGTGATATTATGTGTTTATGAATAATCTAAACGATTTTGCAAAAGAAATAAATAAATGTTCAAAATGCGGATTGTGCCAGTCTGTGTGCCCTTTATATAAACTCACCGGAAATGATTGTGCTGTTTCAAAAGGGAAATTTGTTATGCTTGATGGTGTTGTTAAGGGTGATTTGCGTTTAAATAAAACGATTAATAAATATCTTGATATGTGCCTAAAATGCGGAAAATGTTCGGATTTTTGCCCGAGCGGAATTAATGTATGTGAAATTTTTGCTTCCGCAAAACATGAATACCTGAAATCAGCTTTTGAAGGATTATTAGTTAAAGCTATATATTCAAAATTTATGTTTGATTTCGGTTTGAAAATTTTTGATACTTTTCATAAAAATGATAATTCTATATTGAAATCTGTATCGGAGAAATCTATATTATTTTTTAGAGGGTGTGCAGATAAAATATATTCTGCTGATGAAAAGGCTTTCAAAACGGTTATTTCAAATTTGCCATATCAAATATTTGAACCTGATTTTAAATGTTGCGGTGTACCGTTTGTATCTTCGGGATACCTTGAAAAAGCTGAATATGCTAAAAAATATAATACCCAAAAAATTAATTCTTCGGATTGTGATTTGGTTGTGACTGATTGTGCAAGTTGTCAGTATTCCCTTGAATCATACGGGACTTTAAATAAGCGGGTATTATCGTCCGTTGAATTTTTTGCGGAAGAACATATAAAGTTTGAATTTGATAAAAAGTATAGAGTTACATTCCATAAACCGTGTCACTTAAAAAATTATGATGCTGTAAAAGAAGTTTTAGCAAATTGTAAAAATGTCGAGTATGTAGAGATGGAAGGTTTTGATGATTGTTGCGGATTTTCGGGACAATTTGCAATAACTAATCAAAAATTATCAAGAGATATTTCTCGTCAAAAAATTGAAAAAGCCTTAGCTGTAGAGCCTGATATTATTTTAACTTCCTGTCCGGCGTGTATTCTGGGTTTATATCAGGGATTATTTGCTTCTAAAGGTATTGTAAATACCCCGAAGATAATGAATATAACCGCTTTTTTAGGTATGGCGCAGCTCGTTTTAAAAAAATAAGACGAGTTTTGCAACCCGTCTTATTTTGATTAAAACTATGTATTAAAATATTATATTTCTGTTACGGAAATACTTGTTATTCCGGAATTTCTTGCACAATCCATAACTTTTACAATAGCACCATGAGTTGCCTCCCCATCGGTTTCTATCATCATTCCGTCAGGATAATTTTGAGCTTGAGATTTTAAAAACCCTTCTAAATCTTCCGCTGCAATTTCTTCTCCGTCAATATAATATTTATTATCTTCCGTAACACTAACCGTCAAAATTTTAGAATCCTGATTAGTTATATGTTCTTGTTCAACATTTTCAGGAACGGTAAGATTTAATCCCTGCTGATCTAACAACGGTGCAATTACCATCATTATGATTAAAAGCACAAGAAAAATATCGGTTAACGGTGTGATATTAATTTCATTAAAAGTCTTTCTTTCTCTATCTGACATTCTTATGCCCCCTCATCAACGCGGTCTTCGTTATTGTTATTTTCTAAAGACTCTTGTTCCTTCTTACTTAACGGTTCTCCTGCAACTACGAGTTTTTTGAATTCTGCATCTTGTGCAGCATTCATTACTTTTAAAATCTCGGAACTTTTTACGGTTTCATCAGCCTTAACTACAACATCCGGATTTTCAAGGGTTGGTTTTAATGCAATAAGCTCGTCAGTTAATGTTTCCGGTTGAATTTGTTTCCCGTTTATAAACATTAAACCTTCCTTGGTTATAGAAACGGTTGCATTATGCTGTTCAATTGCAACACCACTGTTTATTTCCGGTACTTGAACCGCATTGTCCATTGTTTGGAACGATGGTGCGATTACCATCATTATAATCAACAATACAAGAAAGATATCCGTTAACGGCGTAATATTGATTTCAGTAAATATTTTATTACCTGTTTTTTTGCCGAATGCCATTTATGTTGACCTCATTTCTACTTTACGCTTGATGTTGAAGATGCTGTTGATACCGGTGCTGAAACTTCATCTTCAGAATCAACGAAGCTTAAGAATAACAACTTAATTAATTGAAAATCATCTTCATAGTGTTTAACTACGGATTGGAATGTGTTGAATGCGATTACCGCAATAATTGCAACAGCCAAACCGAAAGCAGTAGCTATCAAAGCTGAACCGATACCTGATGCAACAGCTGCAGCTTGGTTACCTGCTTTTGCCATAACATCAAATGTAAGTAAAATTCTAAATACGGTACCAAACAAACCTAAAAATGGTGCAACACCACCGATTGTACCTAAGATTGTAAGGTGTTTTTCCAATTTTCTAATAGCTAGAGAAGCAGAAATATCAAATGAACGAGAAAAACCTTCTCTTTGATCTGCAAAAATTCTTGCAGCTTCTTCTACAACTTCGCCAACGACGCCACCGCATTGAATAGCTATGTTCTGAACGCCTTGCAAATTGTTCCTTGCTAATTCTTTCTGTATTCTTGGTATTAAGACCTGAATATCACGTTTATTTTTGTTATAAACGGACATTCTTTGCAATACTACTTGCACAACTAAAATTGCACAAATAAGAATCGGTAGTAATACAAACCAATCCATTTTAATTGAATTCCATAAAAGTTCCATAGTTTTAATCCTCTTATTTTTTCTTATACATTATCTACTAATATTTTGTTGCACCGAATACGTTGTAGTCAAATGTGAACAATATGTCGATGCTGCCTTGTTTGTATTCAGCCGGTAAAGGCTTGAACGGTGCGGTAAGTTTTACTGCATCAAGAGCTGCCTGATCCGCACTTGGCAATCCTGATGATTTGTGTACACTGCATTTTAACAATCTGCCGTCTTTTGCAATTGTAAACGCAAGTACTACACGTTTACTTTCATTTCCTTTTGGAGGATTCCAATTCATCTTAATGCGACGCTGTAAATCTCTCATATAAGGTCCAAAGTCAGGCTCTTTAATTGCATCAATACCAGGTCTGCCTCCCGGATTTCCAGGTCCAGGGTTT
Source organism: uncultured bacterium (assembly GCA_902761735.1). GTDB lineage: Bacteria > Cyanobacteriota > Vampirovibrionia > Gastranaerophilales > Gastranaerophilaceae > UBA1221. Next base: position 3,277 of record CACWLL010000017.1, on the reverse strand, counting down.
CCTGTTCCCGAGCCTCCGCCGCCCAGTTTTGTTCCGGAACCGCCGGTGCCTCTTCCCGAAGGAGAAAGACTTGGTGCCGGAGTAAATTTACCTGTACCTGTTCCTGATGAAGAACCGCCGGTTTTAGAACCGCCATTTGCTGCTGTACCGGAGCCGCTTACCGGACCTGTTGCATAAGAACCGCTTTTTGTTCCTCCCGAAGGTACAGGAATTTGGAACGATGATGAAGGTTTGGTTGTAGCCTTTGGTGTCGTTGGCGGTTTAATTGACGGTCTTGCAGTAGGCGGATTAGGTTTTGCCGGTTGTGCTGCTTTTGGTGCCGGTGTTTCCGTTATTGTCGGTTTTGGTACCGATTTAGTGATTTTATCTAATATAGACGGAGTCTTTTGTGTTTTTGGTGATTGTTTTGGCTGCGGTTGAGAAGACTTTTGGCTTGTTCTTTGCTGTTGCGGTGCTGCCGGAGCCTGTTTCGGTGTTACCGGTGATGATGGTGCAGAAGGCATTGATACCTTTCTGGTCGGATCGTGGTGACCGCCTGCTCTTGAATTTCTATCAGCTCGATATGGGGTATTCTTATTTATAGGGGTATCTTCTTTATCGACTAATACAAATTCTATATCATTCATCTTTGGTTTTGGTTTTTGTGCAAGAGGAACAATAATTCCCAACCATAATAAAACAACACTGAGCAACCATGCTAAAAGGGCTGTTACGATATGTATTATAACGGAAAGAGCAAAGGCTTTTTCCATTGACATACTTTCCCTGTCTTCGCGTATTACTGCGGGTAGAGAAAACCCTCTGTTATCGGCCAGTTCTTGTTCTTCTTCAATATTGTCTTTATAATCTAAAATTGACATTATATTTCCCTATCAACTTTCCCCTAATTATCTTAATTAAATTTTATTTTAAAATCAAAATAAAATTATTACCCGATAGTATATATTTAATAACTATATGTAGATGGATTTACTGTAATTGGTTGGGTAAGTACCAAATCGTATACGGCATTCACCGGAATCTCGGCTTCAGCTGTGGAAGAAGATTTTCTTGATACACCTATTATTCTGCCGGTTTGATCTTTTGTTTTTATTATTGCAGAAATAGGAACTCTAATTCCTTCAGGTGTAACAATTTGAGTAAATCTTACATCTATAAATCCAGGGTTATTTGCAAGTGCTTTCTTAGCTTCAAGCGTTGTACCGTATACAACACTCGTAAAAGGTGCAATTACTTTTCCTTTACACTCAAAATCGTTTGCCAAAACAGCAGTTATCGGTTGACCTAAGTATACTGTATCCGATGATATCGGAGAGGTAATAACTACTCTGACGGTTTGTCCTGCAGGAACAGTAATAACCGAAGATTTTGCCGTTTCCGCAAAAGAAGGCAAACTTAACCCGACTATTGATAATATAGTAAGTGCGATACCTAATATGAAGCGTTTGCACATATAAATAATCCTTCCTTGTGTAAAACACATAGTCTTATTTTAACTCTCTTATATATATTGTATTAAGATTGTTGAATTTTGTCAATTCGTTAAGGTATGTGTAATCATGACAGGTTCTGTTAATACAATTATTCTGTCCTCTCCTGACGTAATAACGGCATGAACCCCTTTTTGTCTTAATCTTGCTGGTCTTACCTGTAATGAGATTTGACTGTATCTTAGCATACTTTGGTAATGCGGCATTTTTCTCCATTCAGCAGGGGCTGTCATTTCGCCTCCGATAATATTTTTATTGTCAGAATAGATATATCCGTTTACTTTCATTTCAAATCCGTCAGGTAGCACCATTTTGGTAATTTTTACTTTAAAAGAAGCATTTGTTCCTACGATCGGGTCATGAACATCTTCAACATATCCGACAAAGGTTGTGCTTTCCGGTATAACATTTGTATCTCCGATATAATAATCATTTGTTGTTATAAAATATGCTTTGTAACCGTTTTGACAATATTGAGTAGAGATTTCTTGGGCACTTTCAACCGATACGAATGTCCCTGCAGGTAGTTCTATTCCATTATAATCTCTTACATCCAAATGAAGATTTTCTAACTCCTGAGAAATTACGGGAGTTATTGAGAACGTTAATAAACAAATAACTAAAACTGTTAAAATCCTTTTCATACTGTGTATTATAACAGTTTTTTTCAGGAAATCAATCCTCTTTAATATTGAAAACTTTTAAATTACTCCTTAATGTAGGCTGATATTGGTAAACCGGTAGTGTTTGATTTTTTGGAATGAATGCCGAAAAGGTTTAAAAATCTTTCTTTGCGAGCAACCCAAATTTCTTTGTCAATAATTTTGAGAAGGCGCTCAATAATATCTACACTTAGACCTTGAACTGATATCTCGTTATAATTTTTTGCACCATATCGTTCAACTATTTCGGATGTTTTGTGTGCCCTGTGCTCAAATGATAATCTTCTTTTAGAAAATTTCAATTCTTTTATGATATCTTTGTTTTTAGGGTTGATACTGTGGCGTAAAACAGCCCTTATATATGCATCAATACGTTTGGAATTGTTTAATCCGTTATAGTTGTTCCCACCGTAAAAATTTAAAATCCCTTCAGGAGTATTAGATGTATCCGGAATGAATATTCGCTGTTGCTTATTCATATCTTTTAAGCCAAACATTTCAAGCAAATTTCGATGTACAATTATATATTTAGGCTCTTCATCCGATGCGTTACTTTTGTACATTTTTTTGAAAAGTTTACCAAAGGATGACTTTTTAAATAAATAATTCATTTTTCTTTTTGTATAATATGTTGAATAGTTATAATCCAAAAAATGGTTAAATTCGTGGCAAAATACTTTTAATCGATTTAAATCTTTTAAATTTCCTTCATCTTTTAAATATATTGTGCCGCCTTTTAATCCGGGGGCATATGGAAAGAATATTCCTTTGCATTTTACCTCTGCTTCAATTATATTTTTAGGATACCTTAAAGACTCAAGGTAATTCCTAAGTTTGTCTTCTCCGATGATGATATTAAGCTTCTTGTCGGAACAATGGTTCCAGCGCATTTTGCTTGCGATTTCCGAATACACGCTAATTTCCATGCCCGGACAATATTTTTTCATACAATAGAACAACAAGTCGTCACTAAGAGGTTGCTCTTTACAAAAATCAAAAATTTCCTGTCCTAATTTGACAGCCAACTCGGAATTTTGTTTTGTCGTATTGTATCCGCATAAATTATACAAGCGTGATGCAGTCCGATTTATCATACTTTGACATTTCATCGTACTAAACCTTCCA
>CACWLL010000016.1 GCA_902761735.1 uncultured bacterium | reverse complement strand
GTCTAACCTTTCTTCGCATGCTTGTGCTTTTACACACTTCTTATTCTCTTTACGGCTCTTTTTTCCTTTTTCTTTAATCTTTGTTAAGGTTTATTAATATATTCTCAAACTTAAATTTGGCTCACACTCTCAATATAAATTACATTCAAATTTTAATTTTCGAAAATCATTTTCCAATAGTATTCTTTTTTGTAAAAAATAATTATAAAATCTTTACATAAAAACATGTTTATTATTAAAATATGTTATAAAAGGACGAGTTAAATTGTTGAATAATTACGAAAGCTTTGATAATTCGGAAACATCATCCAGAAAATCCGCTTTAATACAAGAGAGGGTAGGACTTGTATCTACACACATGTATAAGCAATTCTTGGATTATCAGCATGCCACAATTAATACTAATGAAATTTTTGCCCAAATGATTGATAACATCAACGAAGTTATAGATATTTTAAAAGAGTCTTTTTCATCAAGGGGTTTAACGACACAGAATATCTACGTTGATACCGATGCTCAGAAATCAGTCATTATGATGAATATATTGTGGCACAAAATAAGTTTTACGACTCGGTGTAATTTTTATCCGCAAGTTTTATACAGAGAAAATTTAAATCACATGTTTTCAACAAGAATTATGGCTATTCGCGGAAACTATAATGAGCTAATGACCGGAACAAATGACCATAATGAAGAAATGGCAAGACTTTTAGAAGAAGAAGTCGCATCTTTGTTTGTGCCACCGGAAACTACTCATAGCGCAATACTTAAAATTCGTTATTTAGGCGGTAGAGAATTGTTACTTAACCAAACTGACGCTCCGAGAGAATTTGTATTAAAAGTTATCGAATCGGTTTGCGGAGGCGGTTTCTACCACGAAGAAGGCAAGAGAAAAAGTTTTAATATCTAATGAAAATTAAAAAATAAAATTTCCCCGTTTTGCTTGCATTGAAAACTTATTTTAAGTAAAATACATGTTACATGATTAAGGGGAATATATGAAGATAGAGGCAAAAAATCTTGTAAAAGTATATGGATATCGCAGTGTAGTAAACGATGTTTCATTCCACGTAAATAAGGGAGAAGTCGTTTGTTTGCTTGGTCCAAACGGTGCAGGGAAAACGACTACATTCTATATGGTTGTCGGACTTGTTAAACCGAATAAGGGTAAAATTCTGCTTGACGGAAAAGATATTTCCACAGAACCTATGAATGTACGTGCAAAAATGGGTATAGGCTATCTTCCGCAAGAAGCATCCATATTCAGAAAACTTTCTGTAGAAGATAATATTAAACTGGTTCTTCAAATGAACGATAAACTTACCATTAATGAAAAAAAGAAAAAATTAGAAGAACTTTTAAGCGAATTTGGTATTGAAAGATTAAGACACTATGCTGCAGTTTCACTCTCCGGCGGAGAACGCAGACGTGTAGAAATTGCAAGAGCGTTAGCCGCAAGTCCTGATTTTATGCTTTTAGATGAACCTTTTGCAGGAATTGACCCGATTGCTATCGGAGAAATTAAAGAAAATATCAGAAAAATATCGGAAGATAAAGGATTGGGAATTTTAATTACAGACCACAATCCTAAAGCAACATTGTCAATTACAGATAGAGCATATGTAATTTTTGACGGACAAATCAAAATTCAAGGAAAAAGTTCTGATGTTGCGGTTGATCCTGTTGCTAAAGAATACTACTTAGGAAAGGATTTTGCTCTATAATGAAATTTCTTCCAAAAGTAACAATTTACGATAAATACATTTTTTCTCAAGTCTTTATGGCAACATTTGTGGCAATATTGTTATTTACGGTTGTTTGGGTTGCTCCTGAGATGCTTTTGAATATTATAAAAGACACATTATCGGGTGAATATACCGTAAAAACTGCCTTGCTTGTTTTGTTATATGAATTACCTAAAATTTTAAGTAAAGCTTTTCCGGTAGGACTTTTATTGGGTTCACTATTTACTTTTGATAAATTATCCAAAGATTCGGAAGTAACTATATTCAGGGCTGCAGGGCTATCCTTTGGCAGAATATTAGTTCCTGTTATATTTTTGAGCATACTTGTTACTATTTTATGTTTTTACACGACTGATAGGCTTATTCCATACGCAGAATATCAGGGACGAGTAATCACACACTCATACCCGTCAACACAATATATATATACTCAGAAAGATGAACACAACGCACCTAAAACTGCGATTATTGTATCAGAATTTAGTAAAAACACTATGAATGATGTAATCGTATTGGACTTTTCAAAAAAGATATATTCGGATGTCCACCAACTTTCAAATATATACTCGGCACAAAAAGGTGAGTATATCCCGAATAAATGTTGGCGGTTAAGCAATATTATACAATACGATATTTCGAATGACGGGATATTTACGGCAATTAACCGTAAAGGAACAATGAATATACTGAATGGCGCCGCTTCAGAAAGAGCATATACTCTAATGTCGTACTCAGCTATCAAAGAAAGAGAAATCTCAAACAAAGACTTACATAAGTACGTAAAACTTTTAAAAGAGGAACAGTTAGAGGAAGAATATTTAGGAATGCTTAATAAATATCTCCAAAGATTTTTCCATCCTTTGGTATGTATCCTTTTGGCAATTATGGGGACATTACTGGGCTTCAGCAAACCGAGAGAACAACGTGCCATTGGCTTTGTAATAGCAATAGGAAGTATTTTTGTTTATTATATAACTTTGCCATTCTTTGATTTACTTGCAGAAAAAGGTATTCTTCCGCCGCTTATAACTGCAATTTTCCCTATATTGGCATTTTTAGTATGTATTATAATTTTCTATAAATCGAAGGATCTGTAATGAAAAAACTTTTATTCGGAATTTTTTGTATACTTATGCTATGCGGCTGCACTGCAGAATGCGGTCAAATTGATGTAACTTATAATGATGGAATTTATCATATTATTGTAGATAAAAGTAAAATTAAAAAGAAAATAAAAGTATATGCCTCTCAAGGACTTGAAACAAATGCAAATATCCATAAATCAAGCAGAGCAGAATTAACATTTAATGCCGGATATTTTGACCCCAAAAATGCAAAGTCCATGTCATATATCGTTTCCGACAGACAGACTCTTGAAGACCCTTTAACAAACAGAAGTTTATTTGACAATCCTATTTTAAGACAGAACATGTCAAAAATATTAAACCGTACCGAATTTCGTATAATTGATTGTGATAATAAATATAAATTTGATATCGTTCCGCATAGTACACCTATAGATTTTTCATGTTCTATTGTTGAATCAGTTCAAGGCGGCCCTATGATTCTTCCTGATTTAAGGTTAGAAGAAGAATTTTTTGTAGTTAAAGATGGAAATGGTAACATAACAAGAGAATCCTGTTCTGTTTTACATAAAGTTGCCAGAACCGTCATAGGTATCAAAGACGGAAATCTACACGTATTAATAATTACGGATGAACACCCGATGGATTTATATGAAGTACAAGAATTATGTAAAAAACTCGGATTTGAAAAAGCTATGAATTTAGATGGCGGCAGTTCTACCTCTATGAATTATAAAAATCTCTACAACGTAACCTCATTAAAAGGTGACGGAGCCGGTAGAAAATTAAAATCTTTTATTCTTGTATATTAAGCTTTTTAGTAAATCTGCATAATAAAAACGGACATCTTGTGAATGTCCGGTATTTCATTTCTGAAACAAAAAGGATTTACATTAATTTAAAGCTTTTAATCGTACAATTAAATTACAATAATAACACATATCTCTCTTTGCAATTTAATCCCTAACCTTGAGGCTATCAACCAATCCCCGCCTCCCAAGTTTGTGTATCTATATCATATTGCTAAAAAAATAAAATGGAACACTATTTAACCGCTCCATGCTAATCTTTTTACAATTATTTTTCTTAAAAGTAGACAATATCAATAATAACAAGGGTTTTCGCCAAAGAAACCTATTGATAAAAAATTTACATTTATTCTCTTAATAAACTGTCACAAACACTTGTCAAATGGTAATATTCAGGTCAGAACCCAATTTTTGCCAAATTATGTATATAGACATGCAACAAAAGTTAATCAAGAAAATAAAAAGCCCCTGTCGGGGCTTAATTTCTTTTTTAGGAAGGTTAGGAATAGGAATTTTTCTCTCTCTTTTCTAAACGGATAAAATGTACTTTCTCTCTCTTATATTATTTAATGTTGCTTTTCTTATATATATAAAGTATATAAATAATATACAATTTCAGAGTTTATATATTTCGTTACAAAATTTAATAATCCGTTAAAAGATATCCAAACCCAAATCCAAAGTCGGAGCCTTCGCAACTATTGCACTTGAGGATATAATATCAACGCCGCATTCTGCTATACTTCTGACAGTATCAAGAGTAACATTACCGCTTGCCTCTACAATTGCTTTTTTATTTATAATTTTACATGCTTCTTTCATTGTATCACACGTCATATTATCAAGCATTATTATATCTGCTCCGCATAGAACAGCTTCTTTAACCTGTTCCAACGTATCACATTCTACCTCTATTTTATGAGCATGAGAAATATTTGCTCTAAGTTGCGCAACAGCATTTGTAATAGAACCTGCAAATTTAATATGATTATCTTTAATCATTGCACAATCTGCAAGATTAAACCTGTGAAGAGCACCTCCTCCAATTTTAACGGAATATTTTTCAAAGGCACGGAAATTAGGCGTAGTTTTTCTTGTATCCACAATTTTTGCAGGTAAATCACCTATTGCACTTTGATACTTATTCGTTTCCGTTGCAATTCCGCTCATTCGTTGAATATAGTTTAGAGAAACTCTTTCCCCCATCAGAATAGCTTTTGCCGGACCTTTTATATCCGCAATTTTATCTCCTTTTTTTATTTTATCACCGTCTTTAAAATAAAATTTTATTTCGACATCAGGAGATAATATTTTAAAGACCATTTTAAACACTTCGCATCCGCATAATATTCCATCGACTCTTGAATCTAAAGCCGCAGACAATTTATCACTGTCACCCGTAAGATTTTCTGTAGTAATATCTCCAAAACCAATATCTTCTTTAAGCGCAGATTTTATATGATCCTCTATATAGAAATTACTCAACAAAACAAAATACTCCTTCTTTTTTTGTAATCACACTATGAACCGAATTTTCAAGAGTTTCGGTAAAATCTGTTCTATAATGAGCACCCCTTGATTCTCTGCGATTTAATGCACTTTCTGCTACCAATTGAGCAACAGTAATCATATTCCTTAATTCGTATTCATTTTTTGTCATACACTTTGACGTATAAGGGAAATTATTCCTTATTGTATTTATCTTATTAATTGCTGCTTTAAGAGAATTTTCATCTCTTAGTATTCCGACATTATTCCACATCGTATCTTTAAGTTCGGATTTTAATTCCTGAACATCAACATCATAAGCTTCAATATCATCTGATACATAAACATCAATTATAGATTTTAATTCTTTATTAATTTGCTTTGGAGCATTAAGATTTACAGATTTTAACCTGTTTGCAATTTCATATGCACAGACCACACATTCAAGTAAAGAATTGCTTGCAAGCCTGTTTGCACCATGCAGTCCGGTAGATGAAGTTTCACCAATAGCAAATAAACCATGTACTGCAGTAGCACCGCCAATATCAGACTTTATGCCTCCCATAAAATAATGCGCAGCAGGTGCAACAGGAATAAAATCTTTTGAAATATCTATTCCGTTTTCCATACATTTTTTTGAAATTGTAGGAAATCTTTTCGCCAATTTTTCGTGCGAAATACAAGAAGCATTAAGATATACACTATCAGTATTATTTTTTGCCATTTCATTAAAAATTGCACGAGTAACAATATCTCTTGGTGCAAGCTCTTTTCGTTCATCATACTGCTGCATAAATTCAACACCATCAGCATTTACAAGTTTTGCGCCTTCGCCGCGAACAGCTTCCGATATTAAAAATCTGTTTCCGTTTCCTATTGCAAGAGCTGTCGGGTGAAATTGAACAAATTCCATATCCTGAAGCTCCAAACCCGCTCTATATGCAAGAGCTAATCCGTCACCGGTTGCCCCGACAGGATTTGTAGTATATTTATATATCTGCCCTAACCCGCCTGTTGCTAAAATCACAACAGGAGAATAAATCGTTTCATATTCTTTTGTAATATCGTTAAAAACTATAACACCTTTACACTCAGCTTCTGACACCAGTAAATCTACAGCAATATTATTTTCATAAACATCTATATTTTCATTTTCATTGACCTTTTGTGCAAGAGAAAGTTCAATCATTCTGCCGGTAGCATCACCGCCGGAATGTAAAACTCTGCTTATGCTATGAGCAGCTTCCAATGTATATGTCAAATTCCCGTTATCATCTCGGTCAAATTCTACTCCAAAATTAAGAAGGTCTTTTATAACCTTATCTGAATTTTCTGATAAAAATTTTACGGTATTAAATTCACTTAGTCCGGCACCGGCCTTTATTGTATCACTTATATGCAACGCAGGACTGTCATTTGAATTTTCTTTCAACACTCCAACCATACCGCCTTGAGCATATTTTGAATTACTTTCACCTAATTCTGATTTGGTTACAACAAGAATGCCGTCAGGGGTATTTGCCAGCTGCTCAATCTTTAATGCGGCATATAAGCCTGAAATGCCGCTGCCGATAATAACTGTGGAGTATTTTGAATATTTCATTATTGCCTCAGATTTAGCCTTCTGTAATATAATACCGCAAAAACAGAATTTTTTAAATTAAGATTTTATTAAATTTTTTCTATTCCCATCGCAAAAATTGAAAGTAAAACAGAACCTAACAAAGCACTTAAAAATCCGCTTACGGCAAACCCCGGAGCAATTGCTCCGGCAAGCATAAACATCAGAGCATTAATTACAAACACAAACAATCCGAGTGTCAAAAAGTTAATCGGCATTGAAATAAACACAAATAACGGCTTCACAATAGCATTCAAAAAAGCCATTATTAAACATACAAACATTGCACTAAAAAAGTTTGCAACTGTTATCCCCGGAATTAACCAAGCAATAAATATAATAGCCAAAGAATATAATAACAACCTGAGCAGAGTATTTAACATAGAGATACCTCCTTTTAATATTATTATAAAACATTTTGAATAAGTTTAATCCTACAAAAGGTTAATATTTCAGGTAATATTTTAAAGCCCCCGATAGTTTCGGGGGCTATGACAGACAAATTATTCTCTTTCCATTTGTTCATATTCTTCGGGAGTAAAAGTATCCTTACTCATACCTTTTTTCTGTGTCGCACCACGCAACAAATCAGGCATCATATTAACTAATTTATCATCTGCTGAAACTATATCGTGAGATTTTTCTTCGTTTATGACACGAATTGTAACTTCCGTAGGACACCCGCATTTATTAACTGTTTCTTGAACTCCGTAACTTTCCCAATCCTCAGGCAAATCATCAACAAACAGATAATCTTTATCTGTCCCAAGACGTTTACCTACTTCTTCTTTTAAAACTTTGGTAACATATTTTTTCTGAGATTCAAAATGACAAGGGTGCACAACTTCTTCCCCGATAACTTCTTCAGGGTCACGATTTTCGTGTTTTTTAAATAATTCTGCCGCAGATTGCAAATGGGCAATCTCCATTGCCAAAAATTCTTCCCAAATACCTCTTAAAATTTCATTTTCTTCATCTTCATAACAATTATGATATGTACAAACTTCGGTAAATTCATGAAGTAAAAGTTTTTCATACCAAGATTCAGTAGGGTCTATAAGAGATTCATACATGGTAACATGTTCTTCTTCAACATCTTTAATTTCGGCAAAAGTTTCTCTTAAAACATGGTTTCCGTATTCAAAACCATGTTCACCGTAAAAATTATGCGTTTGTTGTTCCCCCGCAACAAGAGTCAAAATATTAACTTTTGTCTGGGGAGCAGTTTTTGCCTTGTCATAAGGTTTGCGTAATCTTAGCACATTGCAGTTATGATGATTTTGTGTAGGGCGACCTATCACTACATCTGTCTGCCCCTGAACTATTGCATCAGGCTCTATTCCATGCATCATATAAGCCCATTGAGAATATCTGTATAAGTGGTCAAAATCTTCTAACAAACCAAAGTCATAAGTTTCTTTTACATATTCATCCGGTTCATTTTGTGCAAGCCAAGCAGTTAAATCAACTGCAACCTGCTCATATCCTAAAGTTGTTTCCAATACCGATTGGTCACAAGGTGCCAGCCAATTGACGGTAGTTTGCTGAGCATCTTCAATACGTTTTGTTCTTGCCAAAAATTCAAGAATCTCAGTATCATCAGTATTTCTTGCAAAATTATGCTTGAAGTTCCAACACTCGACTTCTATACCGTTCATCAAAATTTGGCGGGTTCTTGAATAGCAATCAACTTCATTTTTATTGTATTTTCTTGCTGCAATATCATGCCAGGTTCTCAATTGTTTTTCTAAAGGTATACCTTTTTCTTTTAGCGGATTAAATTTCATAACAAAACTCCTTTCTTACAAAAAATTACCTCGGATCATAGTTTTTGTAATTCCCCTCCTCAACTAACACATAAATCTATATTAAAAATTTTGCAAAACACTTATTATAAACTATAATTTATAAAAATAGAGGAGAAAGAGATTATGGAAACAATTTGGGATAAATATGCAAAAGTTTTAGTTGATTATTCGACGGAAGTCAAAAAAGGTGATTTAGTTCAAATAAGAGCAACAAGCATCTATGCAAAAGATTTGGTTAAGGCTGTTTATAAAAGAGTTTTGCAACTTGGCGCAAACCCGATTTTACGCACATCATTTGAAGATTTTTCAGATATATATTTAAAATACGCTTCTGATGAACAATTAGATTTTGTTGACGATATTATAAAACTTGAATATGAAAAAGTAAATAAATTTATATCAATCGGAGCTCCGATGAATACGAAAAATTTAGCTAAAGCGGATATTAAAAAACTCGCACGCAGAGGGAAAGCTACAAAATTTCTGTCAGAAGGTTTAATGAAACGTTCCGCTGAAGGCACAGCAAGTTGGGTTATAGCGGATGTTCCGACACACGCTTTAGCACAAGAAGCCAAAATGTCATTTGATGAATACTCCGAATTTTTATTCAAATCTTGCTATTTGGATTTGGATAATCCCGTTGCAAAATTAAAAGAATTAGACGAAAGGCAAACAAAATGGGCAGAATATCTTAACGGAGTAAAAGAACTGCACATTACAGGAGATAGAACCGACATAAAATTCAACGTAGAAGGCAGAAAATGGATAAGCTGCTCCGGCAAGAATAATTATCCTGACGGAGAAGTATTTACCTCTCCTGTCGAAGATGGCATTAACGGTGAAATTTATTTTGATTTTCCGCAAATATACAGAGGCAATGAAGCTCACGGTGTTCATTTATGGATTGAAAACGGCAAAGTAATAACCGCAAAGGCAGATAAAGGAGAAGATTATCTTAATGCAATGTTTGATATGGACGAAGGCTCAAGGGGTATAGGTGAGATTGCTATCGGCACAAACGAAGAAATTCAAGATATAACAGGAAATATTTTGTTTGATGAAAAAATCGGCGGTGCAATTCATATGGCTGTCGGAGCATCATATCCTGAAACCGGCGGAAAAAATGTTTCGGGTTTGCACTGGGATTTAATTAAAAATATGAAAAACGGCGGAAAAATATATGCCGATGACAAACTTATATATGAAAACGGTAAATTTTTAATATAAATTCGGCTTCTATTTATAATCTGGTATATTATTAGAAGAAGAATATTTGGAGGATATATGGACAGTTCGGAATTATATAAAGAACATGATGAAGCGGTAATGAATGAAATTACACAACAAGATGATGATATTTCAACAATATCAGGTTTTAATTGGGGTGCCTTCGCTTTCACATGGATATGGGGGATTTGTAACGGAGCCACGATAGAAACAATTAAACCCTTTTTTGTGGCACGGATAGAATAATATTTCCGTATATTGGATGGGCTGCTATGATTGGAGCAATGGTCTATATCGGGATAAACGGTAACGATTGGGCATGGGCAGGTAAAGATTGGCAAAGCGTAAAAAGATTTAAAGAAACTCAAAAATCGTGGAATATCGCAGGTATCATATATTTCTGTGTAGGCACAATTCTTCCTCTAATAATAGGTTTTTTCTTTGCGGGTATGGGAATAATATTCGGTAACGTACTTAATAATGCAAATAGCCAAATGCGTTTAACTCCCGGAGTTGCCCCGATTAGCAGATTAGCTAAAAATCCTGCTATTAAAAATGCAAAGAGCGGAGAAGAAATTGCTAAATACATTGTGGAAAATAACGGAGGGTTTACATCAGAAAGTAATAAAAATATTGCCAAACGAGAAATATATAAACAAAATTCCGTTAGAGTATATATGAATACTCCGGAGAAAGAACAATATATATACTCTTATAAAAAAACCGGAAAAAAGTGTCAGGTATCAACGAAAAATTGCCACGTTTATAAATATAAGATCGATGAAAACAATCGGATAACTCCGGTTGCAAAAATATACTTTGGCGATGACGGTAAAAGTAAAGTCATAAATTTTGGACCTAAAAAATAATCCTTATTTTATGCGATATCCCAACGTCCGCAAGTACCGCCCCAACGTGCGATTATATTACCTTTGATATCTTTGATGTTGTCATAGTGAGGAACTTCTTCCTCTCCCTCTAAAATTGTAATTACTTCACAATTATTAGAGCATCCGTTGCATTCACAGGTGACAGAATGGAAATGCATATCACCGACTTCCCAACCCTTAAATTTTGTAGGAGCTTCGGAATATTGATGATTTTCCATTGCAAGAAGTGCGGCACCTATTGCCCCCATTGTTTGATGATTGTCAGGAACTACAATTTCGTGACCCAAGGCTTCTTCAAAAGCTTTCACCATACCAATATTACTTGCAACACCACCTTGGAACGATATTGTAGGCAATAACTCTTTACCTAATGCAAGGTTACTTAAATAATTTCTGACTAGAGCCTGACAAAGTCCGTATAATAAATCTTCAACAGGATAGCCAAGCTGCTGCTTATGGATTAAATCACTTTCCGCAAACACACCGCAACGACCTGCAATTCTTGCAGGATTTGTTGATTTTAGTGCAGTCGGACCAAACTCTTCAATCGGTACATTCAATCTTTGCGCCTGATGGTCAAGAAAACTTCCGGTACCTGCGGCACAAACAGTATTCATAGCAAAATCTGTAACAATTCCGTCACGCAATATAATAATCTTACTGTCTTGTCCGCCGATTTCAAGTATTGTTTGTACCCCCGGAACATATGTACTTGCGGCAACGGCATGAGCGGTAATTTCGTTCTTAATTACATCTGCCCCTGTTAAAGAACCTGCAAGATTGCGACCCGAACCGGTTGTACCGACACCCATTACATTATATTCGGTTAATTTCTTTTTATACAACTCTTTTAAACCGGTCTGCACAGCAAGAACAGGTTTACCGGCAGTTTTCAACATATAACTGTCAACATATTTCCCGCTCTCATCAACTAATGCCAATTTTGTTGTTACCGATCCGACGTCAATCCCTAAATATACCGTTAAACTCATTATTATCCCTTTGTAATTTATTATTTTGTATTAACTATAATCATGTTAGCACAAACATTTTAAAAAATTCATATAAAATAACCACGACATAATAAAGATAATATGATACAATCGTCTAAAGAAAATTTTTAGGAGAAAATTGTGCCAAAAAGTCCAAGCATAAATAATACATTAAGCCAATGCAGAAACAAATTTTACAGCGTATACCACACAAAAATTGCACCTATATTTAGGAGCTTTGAAAAAAAACGCCGAGCAAAACTTTCAGAACTCATTGTAATTGAAATTATTACTGTCGGTATATTAACATTTTTAATATATGATTTTATACAAAGGTCTAGAAATTGTGATAGTGGCGGTGCAATAATCACTGTTGAAATAATCTGCATAATCGTCGGGATAATTTTAGGAATATGGTTACAATATTCATATAACTCCAAATTTGCATCCGAGCTGAAACATGCCTGCATGTTTGATATCCTTAAACTTTTTGGAGATGTACATTGGCACGACAAAGCAAACCTGATAACTGACGAAGAAATGGATAGAAGTTTTCTTTTTGCCACATATAATACAAGAGAAGCATGTGATGCTTTTAATGGGAGCTTTAAGGGTGTAGATTTTAAAATTTGTGAAACACATTTGCAAAGGATAACAGGTTCGGGGAAAAATCGCCGTGTAGTAGAAGTTTTTAAAGGAGTTGTTGTAAATTTCAAAGCCAACAAAACAATTAAAAACACAACAATAATCGCAAGTAAAGGAGATTATCAAACCAAAGTAGGATCAAAATTTGCTGTTTTGGGCATTCTGGGATATATCGCATACTATATGTTAGAAGATTTTTTAAAACACGGTTTTAATATCACAGGTCTTATAATTTGGCTTGGTATTGCACTATGCGTAATTATAGGGTATTTCGCAGTAAAATTGTTTACGGGTAAAAATCAAGAATCCCTGCAAGAAATAAAATTGGAAGACCCTGAATTTACGAAAAAATATCAGGCATTTTCTTCTGATCAAATAGAGGGCAGATATTTAATTACTCCTGCTTTTATGGAAAGATTTCAAAATTTACAAACTTCTTTCGGTGCAAGAAAAGCTAAATGCTCTTTTTACGGAGACAATCTAATGTTTGCTATTTTTACCAATAAAAATTTATTTGAAATAGGAAATTTGTTTCATAGTCTGGAAGACCCTAAACAAATGGAAGTATTTTTCAACGAATTGACTTCTATATTCCTTTTGGTAGACTATTTCAAACTTGATGAAAAAACGGGAATATAAGTATATTTTTACTTTTATGCTATTATAAAAGCAAAAAGGATATTTATATGACAACAATAAAACTTACAAAAATGCAAGGCTGCGGAAACGATTTTGTAATAATTGATTATGATGAGTTTCTAAAAACCGGTTTGGCTATGTCAGAATTAGCAAAAAAAGTTTGTGACAGACATTTTGGAGTCGGAGCAGACGGAATGTTTATTCCAAAAACCGATACCCAAAATACTGATATAGGCTGGTATTTTTACAATAACGACGGTACAACTGCACAAATGTGCGGTAACGGCATCAGATGTTTTGCAAAATACGCTTATGATAAAAAACTTGTAGGCAAAAAGAAATTTTCTGTTGAAACCTTAGCCGGAATAATTACTCCCGAATTACTGGATGATGGCAATGTAAAGGTTGATATGGGCTGTCCGGTATTGGAAGATGAAAAAATTCCGTTTGACGGAGAAAGAGTCGTTAAAGTTTTAGATAAGGAATTTTCAATTAATCCTGTTTCTATGGGAAATCCGCACTGTGTAATTTTTATTGACGGTAAAGACGGGAATACAATGGATTACGCTTTAAAATACGGTCCGCATATGGAAAAACATCCGTTCTTCCCTGAAAAAACAAACACTGAATTTGTACGAGTTATTTCAAAAACCGAAGTCGAAATGAGCGTTTATGAAAGAGGCTGCGGAATTACACTTGCTTGCGGAACAGGTGCATGTGCTACTCAAGTTGCTTGTATTTTAAATAACTTAACAGAAAATAAAATAAAAGTTAATCTGCCGGGGGGAGCTGTAACAATTGAATGGCAAGGTTCTTTGGCAGATACGAGAAAACATGTTTTTATGACAGGTCCGGCAACGTATAGTTTTATTGCAGATTACATCTTGTAATTTTTAATATCTTCATGCTATTATTTACATACGAAATATAAAGGAGAAATATATACTATGAAAAATTATGAATTATTAACTATCTTCAAACCAAATTTGGATACTGAAGAAGTAGATAAAATCGTTTCAAAATTAGACGAACTTATCGTAAGCTTTGGCGGTAAAGTTGAATCTTCCGAAAAAATCGGCAGAAAAAAATTGGCTTATGATATCCAAAACTTTAGAGACGGATTTTTCTATACTTCAATTTTAAGCTTACCTGCTGATAAGGTTGCTGAATTCAGACGTCAATTAAGATTGAATGACTCAATTTTAAGAACAATGTTTATGGAAGCAGCTGAAAAAGTTTCAGCATAGTTAACAATATGAGGAAATCAAAATGTCATTAGCTAAAGCAACAGTAACGGGAACAGTATACAGAGCGCCGGAAAAGCGATTCACTCAAAATAATATAGCAGTGTCTTCTTTTGTACTTAATATAGGAGAAAGAGAAGAAATGCTTATCAGAGTTATTTCGAGAAGAACTGCATTGGATGACGTTGTGTCAGGCTTAAACCGTGGCGACAGAATTTTAGTTGACGGCAGATTACAGACAAATACCGTTGATATGGAAAACGGTTCTAAAAGAACTATCTTTGAGATTGATGCCAACGCAATAGAAATGTTCGGGGCAGAAGGAGCCGGTACAAGTGCTTCAGATTTTTCAGGCAGTTCAAACTTCGGAACGGAAGAAGTTGTAAAAATCGAGGCCGATGATTTCTCTAATGAATTAATCGGGGAAGACGAAATTCCGTTTTAAGATTGTATGTAGGGTGGGAACACCAAAGTTTATAAACAAGGCTAGAAAGGCAAATTAAAACAATGGCAAGACAAAATGATGCAGATAAGAAAAAACGCAAGAATTGTAGTCTTTGCGCTGACAAAGTAGAAGCTATCGACTACAAAGATGCTGCAAAATTGAAAAGATACTTAACAGAAGCAGGAAAAATTATTCCTCGCAGAATTACAGGTAACTGTGCAGCTCACCAACGTATGATTGCTAAAGCAATTAAGCGTGCAAGAGAAGCTTCAATTATCAGCTACGTTTTTGACTAATCTGATATTGATTAAAACATTAAAGACAGTCTTTAATATAAAGGCTGTCTTTTTAAATTCTTCATGTTATTATAATTTTGTATTAATGGTTTAAATAAGGAGAATAAACATGGCAGATGCAAAGATTTTAGCTACTATTGAAAGAAGTGAAACAGAACATTTACAAATTTCTTTGAGTGAATATAAAGGAACAAGCTACTTGAATATGAGAATATTTTTCACAAATGATGGCGGAGCAACTTGGATTCCGACAAAGAAAGGGGTAACTTTTACTGCGGATCAATTAGATATTTTGACGGAAGCTATTGAGGAAGCTAAACAAGAATTTATGGCAGAATAAAATATTAAAATTTATATGCAATCTAACCAACTTTTTGATACAAATAAATACACCCAAACGGTTTCGCCCAAATATGCACTCGCATTGGTGAATATAACAGGGCTTGGCGTAAAAACATTTAGTTATCTAATCCCTGACGAAATGAAGGACAAAATACAAATAGGACAAGCAATTTTGGTACCTTTCGGACGTCAGGGATTGATTAATGCTTTTTGCGTAGGTTTTTCAAATTATCTTCCGGAAGAAATAAAAGCAAAAAAAATAAATAAAATATTAGATGAAAAACCACTATTTTCAATAGAATATTTAAAATTGCTTGAATGGGTTGCTAATTATTATTGCTGTGATTTGGTTACAGTTTTGAATGCAGCTATCCCAATGAAATTAATCGAAAAAAATTCTAAAACAGAACAAATTATTGAATTTATTACATTTGATGGTGCAACGAAACGTCAACATACAATCTTAGAGCAATTAAAAGAATTTGGGAAAACACCTCTTATTAATTTTGAAAAACAAGTAAAAACAACACGTACAACTATAAAAAAACTTGAAACTATCGGTTGTATAAAACTTACGGAAGAAGAAATTTACAGAAACCCGCTTGATATTTTGAGAATAGACAGCACCGAACCGTTATATGAATTGGAAGGAGAACAAAAATCTGCGTATGACGGAATAAAAAAAGCAATATCGGTATATTACGAAAGAAAGAATGAACTGAAAGCAGATGAAGTATTACCGCCATTATCTATACTGTTACATGGGGTCACAGCATCAGGCAAAACGGAAGTTTACTTTAAACTTATTGATGATTGCATAAAATCCGGTAAAAATGTGTTATTTTTGGTTCCTGAAATTGCGTTGGCTTCACAACTGACAAAACGTTTGGCTAAGAAATTCGGGACAAGAGATGTAGCAATATGGCATAGCAGTATTTCAGACGGAGAAAGGTACGACGTTTGGCAAAGGTTATACAATGACGAGATAAAAATTCTTGCAGGAGCAAGATCTGCAGTATTTGCACCATTAAAAAATATCGGCTTAATTATTATTGACGAAGAACACGAAAGTGCATATAAACAAACGAATCCGGCGCCAAGATATGATGCAAGAACAGTTGCACAAAAACTTTCAGAGTTTCACAATTGTCCTATGATATCCGGTTCTGCAACACCGGATATTTCAATGTACTATAAAGCATTAAACGCCGGCAGTTTATATGAAATGCCACATCGCTATAAAAATGCACCTATAGCCCCCGTAACAGTAATAAATATGCAAGAATACGGAAGAGCCGCATACAAAAGTGTTATTTCAAAGCCTTTAGAAACGGCAATTCAAGAAACTCTTGATAAAAAACAACAAGTAATTTTGCTCATCAACAGAAGAGGCTTTTCAACATACACTCAATGCAAAGCATGCGGACACGTTATTGAATGCCCGAATTGTGCAATTCCTATGATATGGCACTCAAAAGACCAACAATTAAAATGCCACTACTGCAATCACTCGGAATACTTTCCGGAATTTTGTCCGGAATGCGGTTCCGATGCTTTAAGAAACAGCGGCACGGGAACACAAAAGATTGAACAATACGTAAAGGATTTATTTCTTGAATATAACATTGAAAGAATAGACAGCGATGTATTGGTAAGAAAAGGGGAACATATAAGACTGCTTGAGAGATTTCAAAAAGGCGAAATAGATATCCTTGTCGGAACACAAATGATAGCAAAAGGTTTGGATAATCCGAATGTAACCCTTGTCGGAGTAATTTCTGCCGATGCGAGTTTCAATCTCCCTGATTTTAGAGCATCGGAAAGGGGGTTTCAATTGTTGACCCAAGTCGCAGGACGTGCCGGCAGAGGAGAATTTACGGGAAGAGTCTTTTTCCAAACTTACAATCCTGAATTTTATGCACTGGAAAGTGCCAAAGCTCAAAATTACAGAAATTTTTATGATAAGGAAATTATCTCAAGAGAAGAATTTGATTATCCGCCATACAGTAAAATAGTAAGACTGATTATCAGTTCCAAAAACAATTTCAGAGCAGAACGAGCAGCATCTGAAATTTCACTGAGCTTGTGCACTATTATTGAAAAATATGGAATTTCGGAAAGATTGGAAGTGTTAGGGCCTACCCCTTGTGTAATTGAGCGGATAAACAGTTTTTATCGTTTTCAAATACTTATAAAAAATAAATTAGACAATAAAGGGCATAATTTTATATCAAGTTTTCTGAACAAAGTTACAATGCCCAAGGATGTAAAATTGGCTGTAGACGTTGACCCTTTAGATATTCTCTAATCCTAATATTCTAAACATTTATTTACATAGCTGGAATTTTGACTATATTTTAAATAGAATGTTGATATAGGAGAAATAGCCACTATGGAATTTATATTAGACCTTTTATATATTTTTGTTGCAGCGTATACGATATACTTTTTGGCACTTGCAATTAGAAATTTTGATGACAAAACTTTCCAAAGAGAATTGAGACATATTGATACGGAACCAAAAGAAAATCTTGCCGTAATTGTTTATGCACATAACAACAAAAAATCTTTAGAAAATTTAATTTCGGAATTAAAAAATCAAAACTATCCGGTAAATAAATTCAGAATATTTGTTTTGTTGGATAATTGCACTGATGATTCTCAAAATTTATTTACGGAAGAAAATTTTGTTCATGTTATTGATATAAAAGGTGTTGGCACTATCGGCAAAGATCAGGCGGTTGCTACTTTGTTGGAAAAACTTTCTGATAGCGATTTTATTGATTCATATGTATTTTTAGATGCAGACAGAAGTATTGATTCAAATTTTCTTTTAATTGCGAATTCTGCTTTAAAAAGAAATTCTGCAATCAGCGGAGAAACCATTATAGATATCAGTAGCTTACAAATTTTTGACAGAATAAAAGCAGCTTATCAGAAATATCACATGAATTTTATCAGAAAAGCCCGTTCCTTATTTGGACTTGCGGCTACGGCTGATTCCGGTGTGTTTATTATAAAAAGACAGCTGGTAGATGAAATTGGAGAAGTAGATTTTAAATCCGTAAACACCGAATTGAAATATAGTTTGTTATTATCGAAACTCAAATGCAGTTGTGCTTATAATCCAAATATTCAAACAGTAGTAAATCCGGCAAGTTATATCTTCAAGAAACCTAAAATTTCATATCGGTTAGAATTATTTAGAAACTGTTTATCACAATTGTTTTCTACAAATTTTGTATTTACGGAACATGTATGTTCTTTATTATATCCAAATATATGGGTAACATTAATTATATATGCAGTATTATTTAAGCATTCACTAAATTATCATTTTATCGTAGATGTAAAAATTGTAGCACTTACATTTTTGGTACTTGCCGTTGGGTTTGTATTAAGTTTGATTAACGCAAAAATGATAATGGAAGAGATTATATACTTGTGCCTTTATCCTATATATTTAATCGGACATATAATCAGAAACTTCCCGCCGGTAAGATATCTTGTTGACAAGGTTATGGACAAAGGAAATTCCGACTATGCTTCCGAAAAATTTGTAGTTGATGTTGTAATTACAACTTCAAAGAAAGCAAATTTGAATTTCAAACTGGAATTTATTTCTAAAGACGGAATGTCAAAAGTAAAACTTGTAAGAAAAAATAAACATTATACTACAGCATCACATCTTAGAATGGTGGATGCTCTACAAGAATTAAAACTTATATTGGATGATCAAGGTGCAACTCTTAGAATTTGCAGTTGTTGCACACATTTTCAACCAACTGTTGACGGTACCACAAATATGCTTAGAGGTATTTGTACTAAAGAATATCCAAGCCCAACATTATCCGATGAACAAAGACAAACAGTAGTTTGGAACACCTGCTCCGCATTTTGTCCGGCTAAATTAAATAATCTCATAAATGATATTATAGAAGCAGGAAAGTCTTAGTTTTTAGGGTTTCAGCAGTTGTTTCTTTTGAATATACAATAGTTTAAAACCAATTGTAAATTCATGTAAATATTTATATATCATGCACTTGCCAAAATTTTTTATTCCTGTAAGAATATACAAAAGAAACTTGGAAGGAAATAAAAATGTTGATAGGGAAAACTGAGTTTAGAATAATACCTAAAACGAAGGCAGAGGGGTTAATATCCCCAAAAGAAATTTCCTCTCTCCCAAAATCAGTATCCCCTTCAATCAACCGTTTAAATAATCAAGAGCCTTTAAATAATAATCTTTCCGATTTAACATTTAAAGGCTCTTTTTTATATAAGGAAGCAAACAAAGGGAATAAATATCTCAAAAATGAACTGTTGGACTTTGTGCGAAAAAATCTCGGGCACATGGGAGAAGATTTATATAATCATATAGAATCTTCCGACTTAGATATCGCCAAAAGGATGTTCCATGTAGACCAAAAGACAGGAGAAATTGTTTTCCACAAAAAGTCCATCCCTCATCTCATAGGCGATGGACTTGTTTTAAGAAACCTTCCGACAGAAATTATGAACGGTACCGTTCGTTTATTAGGTAAATTTAAACCGTTAGCAGAATGGTCAGAAAAAACTTACAATTCTGATTTTATGAAATCAACCAGAGCTTCCGCCAAAATTGAAGCACAAATAAGTGCATTAAGAGGATTAGCGGAAAAACAGGCAAAACTTATTAAAGAAGGAAAAACACCGGAAGAAATCCGTTCTGCTATGTTTCAAGCTAAAATGAAAATGTTTGACCCTAAAACAGGGAATTACGATACAAAGCACGAACGTTCTCTTAACAGAATTGTTTCCGGCATACCTCCTGCACTGTTTTTGGCAAATGATGCTTATAACTTATCCCGAATGATGGATGATGATAAAAATAAAGCTGAACACGAAAAAAATGTCAGATTCCGTCAAGAAATGAGCCGTATCTTTATCAATGCATACATAACTCTAATAACGTTTGGTGCATTACAAAAAGTTATGAACAATTCTAATGCCGGAATTATGCTTACAACAGGCTTAACAGCATTATTCACAGAATCATTCTCTCGACTTTCTAACGGAAAACATATAAAGAGATTGTCTCCTGAAGAAGCAAGAGAAGAAAATAAACGAAACAACGCTCCTGAAAAAGATATCAAACCTGATACCTCTTTCAAGGCAAATAAAAGTAATAAAACAGATAAACCTCACCAAAAGCCGCTATTATCCATAGATACACTGGCAAAAGCTTCCGCAGGAGTAATAGCTGCAGGTTTAGCTCTAAAAGGCTTAAGAAAAATTAAATCTGTTGATAATGCAATAAATGCAGTATTCAGACCGTTTAAATCTCTGTACAATAAAATAACAACAACCCAAGATTACAGAATTGATGAAAAAACATTTAATCAAATTGTGAAAGTATTGGAAGATAACGGATTTTCTGCGAAATTATCAAGAAAAGAAGCTGAGGATATAGCTAAGAAAAATAATCTGCCAAAATATATCGTAGATAAAACCGCAGCTGAAATAAAAACCCTAACAGGTAAAAATAAAAACGAATTAGAATACACTGATTTGGCGGATGATTATATTCGTGTTGCAGGCTATGCAAGGAATGCGGACGGAACAATCAGCCTTGGGGCAAGAGATAAAAAGATTAAACCGCTTGTCAACTTCGTAATTGCACCGTTCAAATTTGCTTGGAGCACAATTACTCTTCCATACAGGCTTGTTGATAAAGCAATAAAAGCATTTTCTAAAAAGCCTGATTTAACAAAGATTGCAATAAGTGATAAACAAACTTTAAAAACTATCGCAGAAAATATGCAAAAAGATTTGAAATTAAACGAAGAATTTGCAAATAATGTTGAAAACTTTGTTTCACAATTAAAGAAAAAATCTCCGGCACAATTAACTGATATAGAAAAACAATTCTTATGTCGAGTTGGAGATGTTGAAGCACTTGCAAAGAGTATTGATAATATTGGAAAACACGCACTAAAGAAAGATTTCGACCCTAAAAAATTCCACGATTACGTTTGCGACAATTTATTAAAAGCATTTAATGCCGATACAATGTCGAACGTTTCAAATGCTGAACTGTCTAATCTTGCAAAAACAGCAGCTACGGCGGCTACATTATGGTTCTTAATGACAGATAACTATAATATGGTAATGTTAAAATCAAACGGTAATGACATAGAAGGAGCTCAAACCAAATTCAAAGAAAGATTTGTTCAAGAAGGTTCAAGACTATTCTATCAAACTCTGTTAATTGATTTATTTAACAGTACATTCAGAAGTCAGTATAACAAATCATTATTTGGTATGACTTGGATAACATTAACCAATACAACAATGGGTGAATGGCTAACAAGAAAATCAGTAGGCGTTGCGGTTGGAGCACATTCAAGAGATGAATTGTTAGCAATGGAAGAAAAACAGGATAACGCAAAAGGGTTCTTAAAAGGTTATTATAACTTTATGCAACGCTTGACCGGAAAACGTTCAATTAAATCTTACGACGTAACCGCACAAAATAATAAAGATAAAAAAATAGAAAAATAACCTGTTAGATTAATATTTTATATTTTAAAATTATACTAATTGCTAATGTAATCTATATATTATTTTTGTATTATAACAGTGTAAATTTAACATTGGAGTCTGTATATACGCAAATGTCCTATATTTCAGGACGGGAATGACAACATCATTCAGTAATGCGTCAAAGACTCAGCTAATCGGAGAGATGGTTCCGATTAAGAAGAGGCACCGTATTAGGTGCCTCTCGCATTTTATACAATTAAAATTATATTCTCTTATTCTGCAACATTAGGAATAATCAATTTTTGTCCGATTGATAATTTATTTGCATCAGACATATTATTAGCTTTCACAATCTCGTTAACTTTTTCCGGAGAATAAGAACCATAAAATTCTTTAGCAATTTTTTCCATAGTATCACCGCTTTGAACTTCGTATTCTTTATTTTGTGCAGCAGATACTTCTTCTGCTTTCTGTTCATTACTCTTTGAACCAAACAAGCTGAATTTTTTTGATTTAGTATCCGTTACTTCAGTTTCTTCATTAGAAACAGCTTCCGTATCAGATATACTGTCTTCTTCAGAATTTGTTACTGTTTGAGTTGTTACAGCGGCAGGAGCAACAGTCTCAGCTTTCTTTGAAAAATGAAAATTACCTGAGCTCATACCAATACAAGCTGAAACAACAAGAGTAGCAACTATACCGCTTACAAAACCAATTCCTAAGTATACAATAGGAGAATGGTCACCTTTCGGCATTTTGAAATCTTTCCATAATATATCTAATTCTTTTTCTTTGCTTGGTCTTACATAAACTTCCGGAGAACCATCTTCTATTGGTTGATTATTTATACCGGAATCATCAGATATATTATCATCATTTGAATTATTAAACTTCGATAAAGCTTCTAACACAGCCATTTTCTCCTTTGATAAATTTGATCTTCTGATAGTTGAACTTTTCATATTCCCATACCCCAATTGCTATCACATTGTGTATTCATACTAACATAAGCATTTTTTAGCCGCAAGCTATTGTTAAGTAAAGTGAATAAGTAATTGGAACTTCATCAATCTTTATACAAACTTGAAATAATCCATGTTCATGGGATAATTTTATTATGGCTAATTGTTATAAATAGCGAGAGTACACAATATAAAAAAGGAAAAAGAAAATGGCAAGAAAGACTCCATTAGAGAAAATCAGAAATATTGGTATTGCTGCTCACATTGATGCCGGCAAGACCACTACTACTGAACGTATCCTGTTTTACACAGGTAAAACTCATAAACTCGGTGAAGTTCACGATGGTGCAGCAGTAACCGACTTTATGGAACAAGAAAGAGAAAGAGGTATCACAATCCAATCAGCAGCAGTTACAGCTGAATGGAAAGGGCACCAAATCAATATTATTGACACCCCGGGCCACGTTGACTTTACTATTGAAGTTGAACGTTCACTTCGTGTATTAGACGGCGTTGTAGCTGTATTCTGTGCAGTAGGCGGTGTTCAATCACAATCTGAAACAGTTTGGAGACAGGCTAACAGATACGAAGTTCCTCGTATGGTATTCGTAAACAAAATGGACAGAACAGGTGCGGATTTCTTCCGTGTTGTTGAACAAATTAAAACAAGATTGGGCGGAAATGCTGTTCCTATTCAATTACCTATCGGTGCTGAAGATAAATTTGTTGGACTTGTTGATTTGATGACAATGAAAGCTGAAATTTATACAAACGATTTAGGTACTGATATTAAGGAAGAAGATATTCCTGCAGAATTAGCAGACAAAGCTAAACAAATGAGAGATGAAATGGTTGAAGCTATCGCCGGAGAAGACGATGCTTTAATGGAAAAATATTTTGAAGACCCTGATTCAATCACCGTTGATGAATTAAAAGCAGGTTTAAGACGTGCTGTATGTAACAACAAAATCGTTCCTGTTACTTGCGGTACTGCATTTAAAAACAAAGGTGTTCAGTTATTATTGAACAACGTTGTTGATTATATGCCATCTCCTGTTGACGTTAAAGCTATCGAAGGCGAATTGGAAGACGGTACAAAAGTTGAAAGACATTCTTCTGATGAAGAACCGTTCTCAGCTTTGGCATTTAAAGTTATGACAGACCCGTTTGTAGGTCGTTTAACGTTCTTACGTATATATTCTGGTAAGATTACTTCAGGTTCATATGTTCTTAATGCTACTAACGGCAAAAAAGAACGTATCGCACGTTTGGTTCGTATGTATGCTGATCAACGTTTGGAAGAAAATGAAGTATACGCAGGTGACATCTGTGCAGCAGTTGGTTTGAAAGACACTACAACAGGTGATACGTTGTGTGATGAAAAAGCACCTATCATCTTAGAAAAAATGACTTTCCCTGAACCGGTTATTTCTGTTGCTATTGAACCTAAAACAAAAGCTGACCAAGATAAAATGGGTATAGCACTTCAAAAATTAGCAGAAGAAGATCCGTCATTCAGAGTTAAATCTGACACTGAAACAGGTCAGACAATTATCTCCGGTATGGGTGAACTTCACCTTGATATTATCGTTGACCGTATGTTAAGAGAATTCAAAGTTGAAGCTAACATCGGTAAACCACAAGTTGCTTACCGTGAAACTATCAGAGGCAACGCTGATCAAGATTCTAAATTCATCCGTCAGTCAGGTGGTAAAGGTCAATACGGACATTGTAAAGTCAGAATTTCACCGGCTGAAGAAAACGCAGGATTTGTATTTGAAAACAAAATCGTCGGTGGTGCTATTCCGAAAGAATACATCGAACCTGCAAGAAAGGGTATGGAAGAAGCTCTTGAGGGCGGTATTCTGGCAGGATTCCCTATGATAGACGTTAAAGTTGAACTTTACGATGGTTCTTACCACGAAGTCGACTCTTCTGAAATGGCATTCAAGATTGCCGGTTCTATGGCTATAAAGGAAGGTTGTAAGAAAGCTTCTCCTTGTATCTTAGAACCTATGATGAAGGTTGAAATCGAAATTCCTGATGAATTTACAGGTACAATTATCGGTGATATTTCAAGACGTCGCGGACGTGTTGAAGGTCAGGAACCTCAAGGTAACACCGGTAACGTAATTGTTAGAGCTATTGTTCCGTTGGCTAACATGTTTGGTTATGCAACAGACTTGCGTTCTAATACTCAAGGTCGTGGAACATTCTCTATGGAATTCCAAAAATACGAACAAGTTCCTGCAAACGTTGAAAAAGAAATCATCGAAAAAGCGGGAGCGAGCAAAGGCTAAAGCAAGCAGGTTGACCTGCGGTCAGCAGGGCAAGCAGGTTTGCGTAGCCGTTTAACGCGAGCGACCAAGACAGCGGGAGCGAGCAAAGGCTAAAGCAAGCGGGTTGACCTGCGGTCAGCAGGGCAAGCAGGTTTGCGTAGCCGTCTAACGCGAGCGACCAAGACAGCGGGAGCGAATTTCCGTACGGCATATATGCCGGATAGCGACAAGATTGAGTCGACTGTGGCAAAGCCACATCAGACGAAACTCTTGGAGCTTAGAGGAAATTCAAGACAGCGAGCAAAGCATAAAATTATTTTGCGAAAGAAAGAGGCGAAAGCCTCTTTTTTTTTGAACAAATTTATAACTAAAATTTTAAAGATTTAATTGCTTCATTAATATTTTCTGACTTGTACACATAATTTCCGGCAACCAGAGAATTTGCGCCGTAATTTTTGCAAATATTCCCTGTTTCTGCATTTATTCCGCCATCAACCTGAATAATAATATCTTCAGATTTTTCACGAATAGATTTAACCTTTTCCGCACAATCAGGCATAAACTTTTGCCCGCCAAAACCAGGTTCAACCGTCATAATTAAAAGCATATCCAAACTTTCAAGATAAGGATACGTAACATCCGGAGCTGTTTTTGGTTTAATAGACATGCCAGCTTTCATATCAAAAGATTTTATCTTCTCAATTAAAGGCAATATATTCTTTCCCTCAACAGCCTCATAATGGAATGTTAAAATATCTGCACCGGCGTTTGCGAACGGCTCAACATATTTTTCAGGATTTTCAATCATTAAATGAACATCTAAGGGAACTTGTGCAACCTTCTTTATTGAAGCCGTGACAGGTACTCCTATTGTAATATTCGGAACAAAATGCCCGTCCATGACATCAATATGCAACCAATCAGCACCCGCAGCTTCTGCTCTTTTTATGTCACGCTCAAGATTAGCAAAATCAGCCGACAATATCGACGGTGAAACTATTATTTTATTTTGCAACATTTACAACCCCCAATTTTTCACAAGCTGAATACGCCGCATGCTGTTCCGCATCTTTTTTAGATTTACCGCTGCCGCTTGCAATCACCTCTCCTTGATAAAAAACCTCAACAACAAATGTCTTATTATGCTCAGCACCCTGTGTTTCAACTAACTTATATACAGGAGTTTCTTTTGTTTTTCCCTGTGTATATTCCTGTAAAATTGCTTTTGCGTTATATTTTTCAAAATTATTATCAACCTCTAAAATATAATCTTTAAAAAGTTTTTCTAACACATCAAGCAGTTCTTTAAATTTACCATCCAAAAAATATGCACCCAAAACCGCTTCAAAAGCACACGCCGTTACCGATTCAAGCTTTTTTATTCCTTGTTTTATTTCATGGGAATCAGCAATAATCAAATCGCTCAAACCAATTTTATTTGCAACTTTTGCTAAAACCGAATCCGAAACAATTATAGACCTTATTTTAGACATCTGACCCTCTGAATAATTCGGATAATCACGATACAAAATATTTGATACCGCAAGCTTTAATACCGCATCACCCAAAAACTCCAAACGCTCATAACATTCGTCATAAGGCAAACCTTTATTTTTGGTATAAGAAGGATGTGTTAGTGCATGTTCATAATTATCCTGAGAAATAATTTTAATCCCAAAAATTTTTTCAACTTCATTTGCAACCATTAAAATAAACCCCTGAATAAACGTATTGCATCAAGAATCATTTGGTTATGGAATATAAAATATTCACAAAAATAATACATAACAGGAATCGTAAATATAAAACTGTCCGTTCTATCCAAAAATCCGCCATGCCCCGGAAGGACATCCCCAGAATCTTTTACTCCTGCATCACGTTTAATTAAAGACTCTGCCAAATCACCTATTTGCGCAAATATTGTACATAATAAACCGGCAATAACAGAAAAATACCACTCCAAATTTATAAAATAACCTATTACGCAAGCACCCAACACTGCAAAAACAATTCCGCCAATTGAACCCTCTACCGTTTTATTAGGACTTATAACCGGTGCAAGCTTACGTTTTCCAAAGTGTCTTCCAATATAATAAGCACCTATATCAGTCAATAATATTGCAGTAAACATCAAGACAACAAAACCTAATCCGCTATCGAATCTTTCACAACTCATATGTCTTAGAAAAACTATATGCAACGGAAACCAACCGCAATATATAATACCTAAAAGAGTTGTCGCAACATTTGCAATATATGGTTGACGACCACAAAATAAAACCCACATAAACGAAATTATTGAACAAAAGGTTAAAACGAGTGCAGCCAAATCAAACCTTTGATAGTAAGCAACCCACGCAAGAATCAATTCGGCTAAAATCATTACCTTAATGCTCGGAAAAAACCCTTTATGTTTTAGGATTTTAACATATTCGTTGGTCGCGACAAACATAATAGTTAAAACCATACCGATTAACACAAGCTTTCCAGCCATTATACATAACATTACAACAAGACCCAATAAAAATCCTGTCAACATCCTTGTTGCGTTTTTGTTTAAACCTTTTATTTCATCTGACATTATACTGTCATAACCTCTTTTTCTTTTTCTGAAACTAAGCTCTCTATAATACCGACATATTTATCAGTTAATTTTTGAATTTCATCCTGATTATCTTTTACAGCATCTTCCGGTAATTTTTCTTCTTTTTCAATTTTCTTTAAATCATCAGACATATCACGGCGAACATTTCTGACAGCAACTTTTGCATCTTCCCCAATCTTCTTAACTTCCTTCGCAAGCTCTTTTCTTCTTTCTTCTGTTAAAGGCGGAAACGGCAATCTGATACAAATACCGTCACTGTTAGGTGTAATACCGATTTCAGCTTTTATGATAGCCTTTTCAATTTCTTTTAATACTGTTTTATCGTAAGGCGAAATAACAAGAGTAGTACCTTCCTGAACAGATACTTGAGCCATTTGTCTTAAAGGTGTAGGAGCACCATAATACTCAACAATTACTCTGTCCAAAATCATAGGATTCGCACGCCCTGAACGAATTGTACCAAATTCTCTTTTTAACTGAGCAATTGCTTTTTCCATCTTTTCTTCGCCGAATAAAAATAATTCTTCTAAAGCTTCACTTGAAAGTTCAGACATATTAACCTCTTTCTTTATAAATTAACTAATATAAGTACCAATATCTTTAGACTGCAGAATTTGCGTAACTCCGTTATCTAAATCAAAATCAAACACAATAATCGGAATATTGTTCTGTTTACACAAAGCACATGCCGCAGTATCCATAACCTTTAATCCGTTTTTAATAATATCATCATAAGAAATTTTATCCAATTTTTTAGCATCAGGATTTGTTTTTGGGTCATCCGTATAAACACCGTCAACACCATTTTTAGCCATCAACATAGCCTCAGCATCAATTTCTGAAGCCCTTAATGCTGCCGCCGTATCAGTCGTAAAGAACGGATTACCTGTACCGGCTGCAAATATCACAACTCTGCCTTTTTCCAAATGTCTAATTGCTCTATGACGAATATACGGTTCAGCAACCTGATTAATTGCCAAAGCACTTTGCACTCTGCAAGGCACACCAATTTGATTAAATGCACTTTGTAAAGCAATAGCATTCATAACAGTAGCAAGCATTCCCACATAATCACCGCTTGCTTGATCCATACCCAATTTTGCACTATTTTTCATGCCTCTAAAAATATTTCCGCCACCAACGACTACGGCAATTTGCGCTCCTAAATCTTTTGCCTTTTTAATCTCCAAAGCAATCTTTTGAACAGGATTTTGGTCAATACCAAACTGTTGTTCTCCTAAAAGAGCCTCTCCGCTAATCTTTATTAAAATCCTCTTATATTTTAACCCATCTACCATTAAAACATCCCTCTTTTTCTATAATATTAGCCTAAACCACAACGATTGTAAAGAGGGAATAATAATAGCGGGCACACGAAAATATGCACCCGCTTATTATATTATTTATTTTTACTTATTCTGCTACAGTTTCAGGTTTTTTAACCATACCGTCCAACTGATTATTTAGTGTTTTTGCTTTTTGATTTGCACTATTTACTCTGTGTTCGACTTCTCGTGCGGTATTTACAACTTTAGTATTTAATTTTGCTTCGCGGTCTGACAGGGCTTGTTCTCTTGTAGCAAGTTCTTCCTCTTTCTTTTTCAATTGATCTTGTACATTTTTTAACTCCTGACCTTTTTTCAGCTGCTCTGATTTAATATCACGAAAAGCCTTTTCCCTTAGTTCACTTTCTTTCATATTTGTAGCAATCCCGAAAGTAAAAAATCTTAAATATGGATGGTCATCCTTCCACTTTGATAATTCTTTTTCAACACGCTTGTCAATTTCTATATCTTCATCTATTGTGTGTTGTACGTAATCAGTACGACGGGTTGGCGTATTATTCATACTATCTCTATAAGTATACTCACTTAATAGCGGATATGTACTTCTACAACTATATTCTTGCAATAATAAACCAATTTCCTGACCCTCATCAATAACTCCATTCCCGTTCGGGTCATATTTTGCCGGATTAGAATTTATTAATGTTTGAACTTCCGGACGAAACTTTGTAATAGGTTGACTCCCCAATTTTTCTGTAATAGGCATAACAAATCTCCTTTTAATTAATTTAGTAAATCCCCGTAAAAAATTTTTCCTGCAGTTTTGAAATCCCTTACATGTTTAATAAAAATTTTTGCCCGAAAAGATTGCCACCGCCCCGCCCTATCCTATCCTATCCTATCCTATGAAAGAGTATAAGCGGATTTCAGCCGTTTTTAAATTTATATTTACAATTCTTTACATTTATCTTTCGGCAGTAGGTCGACAGTCGACATTACTTGCCTACAATTTATTTGTCAGCGTGGCAACGCTTACCTACTATTAAAAAAGCCCATTAGATTTACTCTAATGGGCTTTGAAAATTAGGTG
>CACWLL010000015.1 GCA_902761735.1 uncultured bacterium | reverse complement strand
GTGCTCAAAATCAAGAAAAAACCTTAAAATATTATAATTTCCCTTTTAATTTCCCTAACGACTACCAAGTCGTTTTTTTTTGTGCCTGAGGCACATCATACGATGCTTCGCTCGTGTACCGCAGCGGATATATTCAAGAAAGAATATGAATGTTACCGTTTATTGCGAGTAGCAGTGTCTGAGGCACAGCATGCGATGCTTCGCTCGTATACCGCAACGGATATATTCTTGAAAGGACTTTAGTTATACCGCATAAGCAGGCTACACTCTTGTGTAGTATTATAAAAGTTTATTATAAATCAGTTAAAGAAAATAATTTCATTTTATATGTTTATTATATAATTTAAGTATGAATACTCAAAGCATAGTAGAACGCATACGTGAAATAATGGATGATGAAACTCTTCTTCAATTAAAAGAAGAGCTTAACAGCTACCATGAAGCGGATTTAGCGGACATATTTCTTGAATTAAAACCTGATGAAAGACTTAAATGCTTTAATCTTTTAGATATTGAAAAAGCCGCGGATTTAATGGAATATTTATCGCCGCAAATTCAAGTTGAATTACTTGGAGATATAGACGAAGAATTAGCATCCAGAATCCTTACAAAATTGCCGCACGATGCTGCGGCTGACGTATTAGGCGATATGGAAGAGGATGAAAGTGAAGAGTACTTAGACAGGCTACCTCATAAATTTTCCGAAGAAGTAAGAGAACTTCTTACATATAATGAGGACACAGCAGGCGGTATGATGAACCCTGTTGTTCTTACAGTAAATTCCGATATGAGTGTTAAAGATGTATTAAATCATATTAGGACAAGTGCAACTGAAGATAACATGGAACTTTACTATGTTTATGTTACGGATAAGCAAAACCACCTTATGGGTGTTGTTTCACTTAGAAAGCTTCTTACAACTCCCATAAATCAAAAGGTCGAGGATATCATGATTTCTGATATTGTGAAACTTCACATTGATGATTACAGCGATTATATTATTGATGAATTTATGAAATATCAGTATAATGCATTACCTGTTGTTGATTTATATAACAGGTTAAAAGGGATGATTACCTGGGATGATGTACACGATTTATTTGAAGAAGAAACAACAGAAGAAATTTATCAGACATCAGGTATTTCTACCGTAGAAGTAGATGAAGATGAAATTTTATCAGGCAGCATGACCAGAGCCATTCGAGCAAGAACTCCATGGCTATTTATAACCCTGCTTGGAGAGTTTATTGCTGTTCATGTTACAAATTCCTTTGAAAATGCAGTATCTCTCTTACCGATTGTTGCTGCGTTTATGCCTTTACTTGCAGGTCTTGGCGGAAATATCGGAACACAAAGTATTACTCTTATGGTAAGAGGATTATCTACCGGGCAGGTAACTATGAGTACAGCAACTCATCATATATTGAGGGAAACCTTCATAGGTGCAACAATTGGCTTAATATTCGGTTTATTGGTAATGAGTGCGACTTGGGGGTGGAAACACAGTATTGGTTTGGGAATTGTTGTCGGTATGGCAATGATGATAAATATGACAATGGCAACCATCATCGGCACACTGACTCCGCTATGCCTTAAAGCAGTAAAAGTTGACCCGGCAGTCGCTTCTGGGCCGGTAATCGCTACAACAATTGATGTTGTCGGGTTATTTGTCTATTTTTCACTTGTAACATTATATTTGAGCCATTTGCAAGTTTTGTAAAGACATCTTACAGACTTGTATTGGTACAATAATTAGGATAGAATATAAGTACGAGTTAATATACAATTTACAACAAGATTTGAGAGAATTATGGATTATAAACAAACACCTGGGCGAAAGAGTTTCGCATCGACTACCCGAACAAAGCAGCAATCTGCTCAAGGGAAATCTTATTTAAAAGAAGCTAAAAAAAAGCAAATGGCACAAGAGAAAGCTGTTAAAAGATTTATCGGATTTTTATTCTTTTTAATTGTGGCTGTGATTTGCATATTTTTAATAGGGATGAAAACTAACTTTTGCGAAGAACATTTTGGTTCTGACTCTGCGATTACAAAGTTTTTTAAGAACATGGAAAATAATAACGCCAACAAAGACAGTGCAGATTTTTCTTTGGCTGCTTTTGGAGCAAGAAGAAAAAATATCCTGTTGTTAGGTGTTGATGCCAGCGAGTTTCCGGATGATTTATGGACCGGTACAAGAACTGATACAATTATACTTGTAAATATTGACCCGAGAACAAAATCGGTTAATGCTCTATCAATTCCTCGTGATAGTAAGGTGTACTTGCCTGATCATAACGGCGTACAAAAAATTAACGCAGCCCATGCAATCGGCGGTGTTGATATGACGGTCAGAACAGTTGAAAACACTTTGGGAATAAAGGTTGACAAGTATATAATGGTTCATGATGACGCTGTTAAAAATATCGTAAAAGCATTGGGCGGGGTCGACGTGTACGTAGAAAAGGATATGCATTATAATGATTACTCAGGACATTTGCATATCAACCTGACAAAGGGGTATCATCACTTATCACCTGATGAGGCTGTGGGTTATTTAAGATTTAGACACGACCCAATGGGAGATATCGGAAGAACTCAACGACAACAGTGGTTTTTAAGAGGAGTGTTGAATGAACTTAAAAAACCTGAGTCAATTACTAAAATACCTGACATTATTGATGTGGGCAGAAAATACATAAAAACAAATATGTCTTTATATGAATTATCCCAGCTTGCATCTGTTACTAAACATATTGATATGGATAAAATTGAAGTCGCAATGCTTCCGGGGGCGCCGAATAAGAGCGGAGTTATAAGCTATTGGATTCTTGATCCTGAAAAAACTCAAGAGGTAGTTAACCGATTGATTCTTAGAAAAAAGGTGTACGATGACTTTGAAAGACCTGTCACCGCATCAATTGTCTACACTGACAGTAAATCATCAGAAGCAAAGGAAATTAAGAACGCATTAAAAGCTTCGGGTATAGATGTTATTTGCGAATCCAGAGTATCCAAAACACATTCGCAATTTATCGCTCATTCCAACAGAATTTCAAATTCCTATTATAACAATTTGAGAAGAGAAAACGATATTCTTTCAGGATATCAATTTATATATGACCCTGCTATATTTATGTGTGCGGAGTCAGATTTCACTGTTGTTGCAGCCGGCAAATAATAATATTATAACATACTAAAAGGACAAGCTTCTACGCCTGTCCTTTTGATTTGTAAGGATGGTTAATTGGTATAGTATGGTATAAGTCAAATTTTAAATTTAACCTCTATTCTTGTTACCGCCAAAGAAAGAGGTAACGATAGCTGCCCCCAAGCCAACGCCGGCACCAATTAAACCTAAACGTTTGACTTGCGACCACTGAAATTCTTTAAATGCATTCTTAAACACATCAGGAGCATTATCTGATAATACTTTTGAATCTTTTTTGACATGTTTTAATACTTCTTTATTAAAACTTTTTATTTCAGCTTCACATGCGGCTCCTTGTTCTTTTACATAATTTGTTAAATCTTTCTTGCTCATTGCGGAAAGTCTTTCAACTTCTGCTGTTACTGTGGCTTCTTCCCCTTTAATTCCGAACAACTCTTTGTTTTCGGTTACAAAGGTTTTAATTTCCTCGGAAGTTGCCGTCTTGCCTAATTTTTTTACTTCTTCCTGTAACGTTTTCCAGTTTTCTGCTTGAGATAATAATGCCTTTTTACTATTAGTAAATTCTTTTGATACTTTTTCAGCAATTTCCTTTGCGTTAATCTTTGCAATATCTTCTTCTACGACATCAACTATAGCTTTTGCTTGAGCCTTATTTGTTACACTTGCAGGTAATTTAGCCTTTGTTTCAGCATCCAACGCCTCAAAAGATTCTGCATTCATTGCTTTTTTTATTGCTTCATACTGATCTTTTGAAGTTACGCCTTGAGCTTTAATCTTTTCCAATTTTGCATCTTCAATTGCTTTTGTAATTTGAGCTTGTTTTGTAGCATTATCATATGCTTCATATAATTTTGTGTTTACTTCCAAACCTTTGTCACCGTTTTTTATCGGATTGCCATACAAATAGTAACCTGCAGCGGCACCTGCACCTGCTCCAACTGTTGTAATAGCTGCTCCTGCGGCAACCCCGGAACCGCTTGATTCATAAGTATCATTTTCCAATTCACCGCGAAATGCCGTTCTGTTTGATGACAAATAACTCGGATTAAACGGACCTTGTACTTGTGCGGGTTGTTGAACGCCTCCCGGTTGATACAACGGACCTGAGCCGTATCCATAAATACCTTCACTTACCATAACAATACCTTTCCTACTTTTTATAACTAACCTTACAAAGTTATAAAAAATTTTAGGTTAAAATTATTGCCTAAAAATTTATTTATGTTAAGAAATTTTAACAAATAATTCCTCAAATTCAGGAAATGAGATGTTTGTCCACTCAAAATCATTTATTGAAATATCTTTTTCACAAATCAATCCCGCTACGTACAAACTCATAGCTAATCTATGGTCCTGGTAGGATTCAAGATTTATATCTCCATATAATTTTGTTTTACCGTTAACTACAAATCCGTCCGGAGTTTCTTCTATGTCTGCACCTAATTTTTTTAATTCAGAGACTGTTGATTTAATTCTGTCAGATTCTTTATTTCTTAAATCTTGTGCATCTTTAATAACTGTTGTGCCATTAGCTTGAGTTGCTAATACTGCAATTACTGGCAATTCATCAATTAAGCGGGGTATCATTTCTCCGGATATTTCGCAACCGTTTAGTTGAGAATACTTAATTCTTATATCACCTATGATTTCTCCTGAGCATTCTTTTTTATCAAGGATTTCGATGCTACCGCCCATCGCTTTGACGACATCAATTATACCTGTTCTTGTCGGATTTAGACCTATATTCTTTATGATTACATCCGAATTTGGTACAATCAATGCAGCGGCAATAAAATAAGCGGCAGACGAAATATCTCCGCATACATATATATCTTGAGGTTTTAATTTTGATTGCTTAATTGTTACGCTATTGTTATTAACTGATATATCAGCCCCCATATATTTCAACAATAATTCGGTATGATTTCTCGATACATTAGGCTCTGTAACTGTAGTAGCTCCATCGGCAAACAAGCCCGCAAGGAGTATACAAGATTTAACCTGAGCTGATGCTATTGGCGATATATAATCAATAGCACTGAGTTTTTGACCAACTATTTTTAATGGAGCACATCCGTTTACTGATGAAATTTCTGCTCCCATTTGAGTTAGCGGCTCAATTATTCTTTTCATAGGTCGTTTTGATAAACTGCTATCTCCAATAAGTTCAGAAGAAAAGCTTTGCCCCGACAAAATACCGCTGACGAGCCTCATCGTCGTTCCGGAGTTTCCACAGTCTAATATTTTATTTGACGGGTAAATTTTGCCGTCAGAAATAACTTCAATTGAACTATCTGATAAATATTTAATGTCAATTCCAAGATTTTGGAATAATTTTAGAGTTGTTTTCGGATCTTGTCCCGATGAGAAATTGTTGATTATTGTTTTACCCTTAGCAAGAGAAGAAAACATTATTGTTCTATGCGAAATTGACTTATCGGCAGGAATAGTTATTTCACCTTTTAATCCGCCGATATTTTTAGAAACATTCTTTATCATAAAAAAATTTTACCATGAAAAGATGTTTGTGTTATCATTGTAATTGTAATAACCAAGGAGACGTGTCCGAGCGGTTTAAGGTGCAATCTTGGAAAGGTTGTGTGGGAGCAATTCCACCGTGAGTTCGAATCTCACCGTCTCCGCCATTATTTTTAACAAGTCACAAGACTTGTTTTTTTATGCTACGACGCTAGCTTCTCACTCATTTTGTTTCCTCTCGTTGTCGGAAACAAAAGAGTTAGCTTTGCATACTTATCCGTAATTTTCGCATTTCATATGCTCAACTACGGCTAAGCAGAATCTCACCGTCTCCGCCATTATTCTGAGCAAGTCGAAAGACTTGTTTTTTAATGCGCTGACAGTTAATTCTCACTCTTTATGTTTCATTATTTTCATAAATTTCAGGTTCTAAATCAACGTATGCGTTATAATCAATGGAGCCATATATAATCTTAAATTTATCACCGCTTGGGATGAAGCCTGCAAAGTTAACTTCCGGCTGCTCAAAGTCATCTAAAGTTTCTATTGCTTCCAATGAAGCCATCAAAAAATGTCCCTGATACAATTTTAAATATATTTTATTATCAATTTTTTCACTTACTACCTGATAATGTCCTGTCGGTAACACAGCATCTTGCGGGAGTTTTACGGGACAAGTAACTGACAGCACAGGAAGCTCTGCAGGAATTTGGTTTATAACCTCTGTTTCATTACTCTGCTGATAAGTTTCTCCTTTTTCCTTCTTTGGCTTTTTATTACCTTTTTTTATTTCTATAGCTTTCTTAAAATCGGCATCCGATACGGCTTTGTTCCCGTAATAATTCTGATCGCCGAAGTTATCCCACAAGTCACCATCGGCAAATGTATTATTACCGAATATAAATAAGCTCATTATTGACATTATAAATATCTTTTTCATACTAATATTTTTAATAAAATTTTTTCATTTGTAAACATACAAACGATTGAATATAAATTTAAAAGTGAAAAATCAGCAATAACGACTTTTCACTTTTTTAAAATCATATCTTATTAGTTTAACACGAGGAATACTACTTACACATTAATTATAGAATATATGCCATTAAAACTTCTTGCCCTAGCGATGAACTCCTCATTTTTTTCAAAGCTCTCAGCTCCGTCTGTCTGATGCATTCTTTTGTTACACCATATAGGTTCCCGATTTCTTCTAATGTCATGCGTGTTGAGTCGCCAATTCCGTAACGCATTCTGACAACGTCCTGTTCTCGCTGTTTTAGAGTTGAAATTACCATTTCGATATCATCTTGAAGATTTTTCTGCTCAATGTTAGCAGAAACACATTCTTTTTCATCTTCTAATATATCCGCAACATTAAAATCACCGCCATCTTGCTTTTCAAGACCGCTTTCAATAGAAATTGTTTTTGTATATGCAGATAAAAAGCTTTCAATCTTATCTGCTGAAATATTCATTTTATCCGCAACATCTTTTGTTTTAACCTGCTTATTTGTTTCTTGTTCCATCTGAGATTTAAGTTTTGAAAATTTTGACAGTGTTTCCTGAATATAAACAGGAATTTTCATACAATGCGATTGCTCTGAAATAGCCTTAAACATTGATTGTTTTATCCACCAACTTGCATATGTTGCAAACTTGTAGCCCAATTTATAATTGAATTTGTCCGCAGCAATCATAAGACCTAA
Source organism: uncultured bacterium (assembly GCA_902761735.1). GTDB lineage: Bacteria > Cyanobacteriota > Vampirovibrionia > Gastranaerophilales > Gastranaerophilaceae > UBA1221. Next base: position 33,353 of record CACWLL010000015.1, on the reverse strand, counting down.
ATTACCTTCCTGAATTAAATCAAACATTGGAATTCCCGATGAATGAATAACTTTTTTAGCTAAGCAAACAACCAATTTTAAATTTGCACGAATTAGTTGACGTTTTGCATCATCATCACCTTCATGTGCACGTCTTGCCAATTCCTTCTCTTCTTCGGCATTTAATGCCGGATAATTTGATAACTCACTAATGTACTCGCTTAAAAAATTGTCACTTGAGGCTTCCACTACTTCATACTTTGCCGGATTTGATTTTGACGTAGTCTTTTTAAATTTAATCGGGGTATTTTTACTCATACTTAAACTCCTCCTTATTCGCACGAATAAGATTAAAAAAGTAACACGAAGACAAACACTTGATTATATAATTAGTATATACTATGTTATATACTTTTTCAAGTGTTTGTTAATATTTGTTACAAATTTAAAAAGAGAACAGTGTAGCATACGTTCTATTTTTATGCTAGAATATTGAGCATGAGGGGGATATATATGAAGAAAAAACTTTTAATTACATTAGGGATATTAGTAATAATTATACTTTCATCTGCGGTTACGTATGCTGTTACAACAGGAGCCTTTTCTCCTAAATATAACAAGCCGTCAGATTATAAAATAGGAATGAAGTATGAAGATGCTGTTAAAGCTGATAAACCGATTTTAGCACTGTTTTACGTTGATTGGTGCAAATATTGCTTAAGATTTATGCCAAGCTATAAAACTATTGAGCCAAAAGTAAAAGAAAACTTTAACGTTGTTATGATAAACGCTGAAGACCCGACGAAACAGGATTTGGTTAAAGAAGTAAGATTAACAAGCTATCCTTCATTATTCGTGCTTGACCCGAAATATGGCAACAGGGTATTTATAAGTCACGCATTTTATGGTGACACTAAATCCTTAAAAGGGGAACTTGATATGTATGCTAAAATCAGAAAACTTCTTGATGCCGGAGAAAAATGCTCCTCACAAAAATAAAAGCATAAAAAAAAGACCTTGAATCTTTCAAGGCCTATCCGTTTAAATAAGAAGAGAGAGCTTTATATTTATATAAAGTCCTTTAAAAGGAAAAAATTGCCAATTTTTAACTATTTTTGTAATAAAACTTTACATGATATTTGAAGAGAAAAATGAAAGACATTCAAAACCTTAAAGACACGAGAAATGTTGATATTCAAAAAGTGGGTATTAATCATATTGAATTGCCGCTGACTATCGAAAGAAAGAATGAACAAAATCAAATCGTAAGCGGTGAGGCACGAGTTACGGTTGCTTTGCCAAAGGATTACAAGGGCACTCACATGTCCAGATTTGTTGAAGTGTTGACAGAATGGGAAAATAAAAAACTTCTCGGTATGGATATAAAAGGTTGTCTTGAGGAAATTATAAAAAGACTTAATGCAGAAAGCGGAGAATTAAAATTTAAGTTTAAATATTTTATTAAAAAGGTTTCTCCCGTAACGCAATTGCCGGCACAGATGTGCTATGATTGCTCATTTAAAGGAGTTATAGAAGAAGGGATTTATAAATTTATACTTGGGGTGAAGGTTCCTGTAACAACCTTATGTCCTTGTTCAAAGGAAATTTCTGATAATGGTGCTCATAATCAACGTGCTCTAATTTCAGTAAAAGTTTCCTATGATGAAGATAAACAAATATGGTTAGAGGACTTAATTGAGCTGATTGAAAGTTGTGCTTCCTGCCCGCTTTATCCTCTTTTAAAACGAGAAGATGAAAAATATGTAACAGAAAAGGCGTGGGATAATCCAAAATTTGTTGAGGATGTTTTAAGAGATGTCGTAATAAAATTAAGAAACCATCCGACTGTTAACGAGTTTGAAATAGAATGTGAAGCTTTTGAAAGTATACATAACCATTCAGCGTGGGCATATCAAAAGGAAACGAATAACGTTAAATAAGAGGATATTATGGAATATAAATTAAAAGATACAACCGGTAAAACAGCGTTTGAGTATGGGCTGCTTCTAAAACGAATATATCCTTATATCAAAACCGTTATCGGGCGTGCACTTTTAAATCTAATAATAGCTATCCCGCTTGGATTGCTGGATGGGGTTGTGGCTTTATCACTCAAACCGTATTTGGACTTCGTTGTAAACGGTTCGCCTGAACAAACTTGGACATGTTTTGGGCATACTATATATTTACAATCGTGGCTTGCCTTTGTAATTCCTTTTGGCATCGTAGGATTTGCTATTTTTCAAGGGTTACTCAAGTATGCAAGTACATATCTTACGGATTGGACAGGAAATAAAATTTCTAACGCATTAAAAATTGATTTATTTAAAAAATTAACATCTCTTGACCCAAAATTTTATGACTTAAATACTTCAGGGTTAGTTTTATCCCGTTTTTTAACAGATCCTGAAACGGCATCTAAAAATATTATCAACACCCTAAAATCTTTTATTGCAAGCTTATTTGGGGTATTAGGATTAGTTATCGTATTATTGTATAATTCGTGGCAGCTCGCAATTATTGGAGTAACCGTTATGACAATTACAATAACTCCTGTAACTCTAATAAGGAAGAGAATTAAAAAAGTATCAAATGCTACGATGGTTGTTGTCGGGAATATGACTACAAATTTCAATGAAACTTTCTCGGGCAATAAAATTATGACAGCATATAATCTTCAAGAAGTTCAGAATAATAAATTTGAAAAACAAATTGATGAGCAATTTAATCTCACAATGTCCCTTACAAAACGTGTTGGCTGGATGTCCCCTATAATGTATTTTGTATGTTCAATTGGGGTTGCACTTGTTATGGCATACGGGAATCATCTCATTTTATCGGGAACAATGACTGCCGGAAGTTTTGCGTCTTTTGTAACTTCTTTGCTCTTATTGTATAAGCCAACAAAAAATTTAGGTAATGATTTGGCGAACTTACAAACGACTTTTGTTGCTATGAGTCGTGTATTTGAACTGTTTGAATTAAAACCCGAAATTATTAGCGGAAACAAAAAATTGGAGGATTTAAAAAATATTATCGAATTTAAAAATGTCAATTTTGAATATGAAAAAAATGTTCCTGTGCTAAAGAATTTTAATTTGAGCATTTCTAAGAATGAAACAATTGCACTTGTCGGAAATTCAGGTGGCGGGAAAAGCACTGTGGTCAGCTTGTTACCAAGATTTTATGATGTAACGGAAGGCTCTATTGAGATTGATGGTAAAAATATTAAAGATTTTGACATCTATTCGCTAAGGGACAAGATTTCTTTTGTTTTTCAAGATAATTTTATGTTTTCCGGAACGATTCGGGAAAACATATTGTTAGGTAATCAAAATGCAACTGATGAAGACCTGGATAAGGTTGTCAGATTAGCACATTTAAATGAATTTATTTCAGGTTTAGAAAAAGGTTTGGATACCGAATTGGGAGAAAGAGGAACAACTCTTTCCGGCGGGCAAAGGCAAAGGGTTGCGATCGCAAGAGCTATGATAAAGGATGCACCTATTGTTATTTTAGACGAAGCCACATCCGCATTGGATAATGAATCTGAAGCGATTGTGCAAAAAGCATTGAATAATCTTATGCAAAACAAAACAGTATTTGTTATTGCACACAGATTATCTACCATCAGTAATGCCGATAGAATAGCAGTAATACATGACGGAGAGCTAGTTGAATTAGGACATCATGAGGACTTAATCCAAAATGAAAACGGCTTTTATAAAAAGTTATACGAAATGCAATTTAAGGGACAAGAATAATCTTTGAATATTTATGGTAAAATAAAACTGGAATAACATTTAAGGGGAGTTGTTATGTTTGATTTTTTATTTGGTAAAAAAAATAATAAAACTGAAGAGAATAAACTTGAAACAGTAAACAGTTTTTACGCAAAACTTAGAGATAAATACAATCCGGATAATATATCTGATGAAAGAAAAGCTTATTTAAAAGATAAAATAAACATGTACGGTTATCTAAATTATCCGTATATCAAAGCTTGTGAAGAACTTACAAATGAAGAAATCCTATTTGGACTTGAAATAAAATGGCAACAGAACGGGATTTTTAAAAATGGAAAATTTGATTTTACAAATAATAAAATTAGTGTATTAGCAAGGAACGGAATTAAAAATTCCGATTGGTTTAAAAAAGAAGGTCATGATATAAAACTCATAAATTTGGCAGGACTGGGCAACGGTAATAAATCAAAGGCTCCCGGAAAATTTATGGATTGGTTAAGGCAACTTTTAATACTTCCGACAGGTAATTTAGAAAACGGAATTTTTAATACAACAATATATTTAATACCATTTCATCCGAGAGAATTTGGTTGCGCTTATTTACCAAAAAGTTCAGATGTGAGTGAAAAATTATATGATGAGGAATTAGGTAATTTAACCAAAACTACAGTGAAAGAGCAGGTTAAAATATTTATAGAACTTTCACAATTAGCCGGACACCCTGTTATATATGATATTTTGCCGCAAACCGGGAGATTTTCTAAAGCTGTTCTGGCGAATCCTACGATTGCAAGATGGTTTGATATTCCCGAATTAGACAAAAAAATCTTAGAAAAAATTGACGACGTGGCAGAAAATTTAAAAGGCGCCTATGATGCCGAAGATGTTGATGTTATAAAAGATATTTATAAGCAGTCACAAACAGGCAGTACCGGAAATCTTACCGAGCATTATGCTTTTTTATTTGAAAAAATGGATAATGAAATGGTTTCCTGCAGAAAACAAATTTGTGAAAAAATGTGTGAAAGGGCATCACAAGAGATAATTCACAAACGTGTAAAAGAAATTGTTTCTAAAATTTTAGGCACAAAACCAAATCAAAAATTAACTGAAGCAGATATTACCAAACAGATTGACATTATAAAAGAACTCATTGATGTTGGGTTGTGGCCAGCACCCGGAGGGGCTTGGTGCTCTGCAGGCGTTCCGGTATACGATAAAATGAGTGAGTGCGGCGGATATCCTACTTTCAAACACTATGACTACAAGGGAGAAGATGTAACCCATTTTGCTAATCTTGACTGTCAAACTCCATATTATTTTGTCTATCTTGAAGATGGCTCATATAATAAACCTGTTATTGAATATTTTATTAAAGCCATGCAAGCATTACAAAAAGAATATAACTTTGATGGTTTTAGAGTTGACCACATTGACCATGTTGTAGACGCCGTATCTGAAGCGGCAGGAGTGCCGATAAGTTACCGTGCCCCGAGAGAAGTGCTTAGACAACTTAATAACTCAATGAAAGCTAGCGTTCCATATTTTGCGACTCTTGCAGAATACATGCTTTGGGATAACTATTTTAGCGCTTACCACAAAGACATGAATTTTGATTTGCTTTGGGGAAACGATATTGTATCCCAACAAGAGAAAAATCCTGAAAAGATTACTGAAGATAACCAAACTCTTGCAAATTATAATATTGATTTTAAGGAAGGTGCAAGATTATCTATAGTGAAGGCATACAACAATCAGGATGGTGAATTTAGAGAAATAGATCAGTATCCGGGGCAACTAACAGCAGAAGGTGCCCTATTTAAGTGGGCAATGTACAAATTACTCCCCGGCGGCAAATTGGCTCAAAGACCCATGCTATACATTGATGGAGATGAAAGTTTTACAAAACGAGGTATTGAAGGTGCAATTGGAGAGGAAATTGCAATGGCAAGAGAAAATAACTCGGATTTTTACAATAAGTTCGATGCTATTGACAGATTTGTAAAACAACAACCTATTATTACCGAAGGCGAAGCAAGTATTATGCTTCAGGATAAAGACGGATTTGCTGTGTGGTTAATAACCTGCGAACCGTCTAAAAAGGCCTTTTTGGTTGCAGCAAATTATAAATACCCGACAGAATTTGTTACAACTCCCCTTGATAACGGGCAGAATCAGCAGAATTGGATTAAAGGGGCACCAATTAATAAAAAGAGCATTAAACTACCTACCGATTTCAATATAAAAGCCGAATACGAATTTAAAGAAACATATTTTGCCGCAAAAAAATGGGAAGGTTCACCAAATGAATTATTTTTTGAGGAATTAAAACCGGCTGAATTTAGAATATTTTCCCTTGAAAAATAAATTAATTTTATTGTATTATTAGCTATGAAAAGAGGATACGGTGGACTTATCAAAACTTTTTGATGTTGGCAGAAACCTGTATGCACTTAATGCATACAATAACAAGTCGGGCAAGGCGCCTATTCCTTTACGCTATTTTTTCGAGCTGACATACAGATGTAATCTTAATTGTCCATATTGCTATGTAGGTGCAGATAGGGTTAAAGAGGAACTCTCAACTGAGGAATGGTTTAATATTATCGACCAAATCCCTTGGTATTCTTTTGTAACGCTTGTTGGAGGAGAACCTCTTATTCGTAAAGACTTTATAGATATTTTAATGAAAACTGCAAAAAAAACATTTGGCAAATTGAATGTTGTTTCAAATGGAATATTAATAAACGATGACATAATTGAGGCTTTTATAAAGAGTAATATGATGCTGTTATCGGTTTCTCTGGACGGATTTGGAGAAAATCACAACATAAATCGTAACAGAGACGGCATATTCGATATAATTATGAATAATTTTGAAAATATGAATTCTCGTTCCAAAAGACCAATGATTGATATTAAGACAATAGTTTTAGAGAATAATTTGGACGATTTGCCAAAATTATACAAGTTATGCAATGATATGAACTTCAATTTCTTTTCAATATCATTTTTAAGAAACAATAATTTAAAACAAAATTCAATCTTATTTGATTCCTTTATCCCCGAATTTAACTCAAATTATCCTATCAAAAAATACTTCGATTTGGAGCATTTTACCGAAGTGTACAGAGAACTGGAGAGTATGTCTAAAACGTCAAAAGTAAAAATAAGATTTTCCCCAAAATTTGAATATAATAATAACCCTTTAGAATCAATCATAAAATTTTTCAACACAGATGAAAATAAACCTGTATCAGAAATTTATAAGCCCTGTATGTATCCGTTTTCAAATATGATGATTACTCCTGCAGGAGATATTTACCCGTGTTTGTCTCAAAAAATAGGTAATATAAAGAATTTAAGCATAAAAGAAGCGTTTAATCTTCCTCAATACAGATGTTTCAGGAAAAACTTAAAAGCAGCAAAAGTCTTTGGAGCTTGTCAAATGTGCTGTGAATTATGTGTAAAAGAGTAGTCAGAGGATATACCTCTGACTGTTATATTATTGTGCAGAAAATTACGACCATAGATTTTATTTTGTATTATTTTTAACACTTTGGTTATAGCGATATTGAGTCCAAATCCGACTCACCAGCGACAATATCGCACCAACAGTTAACAAACTAAACAAAAATGGTACGAGTGCAATTTTTGCTTTTCCTTTGAATAATTCCTGAATTTTACTTTTTAACAATTTATCGTCAGAATTTACGGTTTTTTTTGCAATATCTGGAATATCATTTAGTGAAGCAACACTATATTCTCCGGTTTTTTCATTAAATTTCAGTATATCGGAATGTTTATTGTCGTGATGTAAAATTTGTTTAAATTTTTCATCAAATAATGCACTGCCAAAAATTGTATATAAGGCGATAATCGGAACTCTTGTTGCTACCTCTTGAACATCAAGCTTACCTCTATCTTTAGCTGCGCCAAAATAGCCCGCTACACCCGATAATACCGTAACCGCAAGCTGTCCGTTTCCTAAAGCCAGACTACCATCTGATTTACGGGCAAAATCTAAATTCAGGTATTTATTTAAAAACTTTTCAAGCTTATTTGATTTTATGCCACCCTTTTCAAGAGCTTTATATATTTTAGCACCCGGATTTAAAAATGCCTCACAAAGCTTTGAAACAGCTTTGCTTTTTTGTCCCGCAGTACCAATAATCAAACTTAATACGAGAGCTCCGAGAGAAAACCGTGCGGCTTTTTTAAGATGCGATTTTGCACTTGTTTCTACTCTTGCAGCATCCTCCGGATTAGCAACCCCTTTTGATTTATCTAAATTAGCAACCTTAGTGAAATCCGCCTGCTTGAAAACTTTTAATGTAAACAGATTTTTGGCAAAACTAAGTGCATATTCAGCTGCAGGAATTGCTGCACAGCTCAAGACGATTGCTGCCTTTGCCGGTATAAGCCTTTGTGCATTTTTCCCGCTCTCTTTTATTATCTCATTAACAGGCTTAGACACTTCAGAGCGAATACCTTCAGGTAGAGTTTTGGAAAAGATTTTTCTTCTTGAGATGTATTCACCCATTAGGGAAGGTAAATAGAAAAATAATGCACCCTCTAAAACTTCTAAAAAAGTAACTTCGGATAAATCGGCAACACTTCTTGAAAATATTGCCTTTGGTAACCAATTTGTAATAGTAGCCTGAGCAAATCTGGAATGAGATAATCCGGAATCACCCTCTTTTAAATTAATTACTTTTGCTAAGAATTTTTGTCCCTTAGTTAGATTAGAAGTTAATTCTTCTGATAATTTATTTGCCGCAACAGATTTTGCGGACTTAAAGCTTATACCGTTTTGTTTTGTTGTAATATCATAATTGAATGTCATAAATTTGTTCCTTTATAAAAATTGTTACAAAAAATAAGCCGACGATAGACTTAACTTTCGCCGGCTTTATCCTTATCCTTTATCCAGTGAACAATCACATTCGGCAGGCTAAAGTCGGCATGCACATCATCATTTGCATGCTCATCATAGCCATCATATTCATAGTTTTTACCGAATATTTATTCATTCAATTTATTTCCTTGAAATTTAGTTTATATAAAACTCAAGTTCCTGTCAACATATAAACAAAAATATCGCATTTGAGCGATATTTTTATATTATAAGATTTATATGAAATACATGTTTGTATTAGCCAATCAAGTTTTCAAGCATCTTTGCATTTTCATCAGCTCTTTTTGCTTGATTTGCAGATACTCTGCGCATATATGAACGTAAAGCTTCTCTAATTAATTCACTCCTAGACCTTTGTTCATCATTCGCAACCAAATCAACCTTATCCAGAAACGCATCCGGCATTGTGACTAAGATTTTCGCCATAACACTATACCCTCCATTGGTAACACATAAATAGTATATCATATATTAATACTATATGCAAGTATTAGGATATTATTTGGTTATCCCTACTTGCAACCAAATATTTTGCATGATAAAATCATTTAGGGAGAATGTGTATAATGGAGCATTGGGTATACTGCTTTCAAATATTAGGGCATAAGTTATACGTAAATCTGGACACAGTATTTACAATGTGGTTTGCCATGATTTGCCTTATTATATTTGCATTTATTGCGACACGAAAGCTTTCTCTTATTCCGGGTAAACTTCAAGCTCTTTGTGAAAAGATTATGGGGCTGCTATGGGGCACTATGGACTCAATGATGCCAGCGGATAACCGTAAGCATGTACCATTGGTAGCATCTCTGTTCTTATTTATACTTTTTGCAAATCTTATGGGACAATTACCTTTAAGAATAATACATTTAAAAACAGGAGAATTGGCTTCTCCTACAAACGATATTAATCTGACTGCAGCTATGGCTGTAATTGTTTTAATATATTACGTAGGTGCAGGAATAGCGAAAAAAGGACCAAAATTCTTCCTGCATAATTTCTCTTTTGTAAGTATTGTAAAAGCATTAGTTGAACTCCTCGAAATGGTAACCAGACCGCTGAGTTTGGCTATCCGACTTTTTGCAAATATATTTGCAGGAGAGATTCTGGTTTCAATAGCATTGGCTGCGAGTGCATATTTTGCACCTATTCCTGTAATGCTATTTGAGATACTTGTCGCATTTATACAAGCTACTGTATTTATGATGCTGACAATAGCCTACATCGGCTCGGCAGTAGAAGATGAACATTAATAAATTTAAGTTTTAATATAAGGAGAAAAATATGGAAAATTTAGCACAATTAGGAGCAGGTATTGCAATCGGATTTGGAGCAATTGGCGCAGGTCTAGGTATTGGTGTTGCAACAAAAGGGTTAATGGACGCTGTTTCCCGCCAACCTGAAGTTGCAGGCAAAGCTTTTGGGTTTTTCCTTTTAGGTGCAGCGTTAGCGGAAGCTTGTGCATTGTATGCGTTCGTTATTGCTTTCCAATTACTAGGGAAATAACACATGATTGAGGTCTGTAATGGAATTTAACGCAACATTTATCATATCTCTAATTAGTTTTTTGATGTTCGTATTCATTATGAACAAGATTTTTTATGCACCAATCACAAAAATAGTCAATGAAAGAGAAGAAAAAATCAGAAAATACTATGAATCTGCAGAAAATTATAATAACGATGCTGATTCTATATTAAAAGACAGAGATGATAAACTTGCAAACGCGGAACAAGAAGCACGAAAAACCATTGCAAACAAGATAGAAGAATACAATAATAAAAGCAAGGATGAAACGACAATAGCCGCTCAAGAATCTGCTCAAAAAATAAAAGAACAAAAAGAGTTACTTTATCAGGAAAAAATCTCAACCGAGTCAGAATTGAAAAGCAAAGTTGTTGAATTAGCACAATCTATTTCTTCTAAGATACTTGGATTTAACATTGAAAAAGAAGAAATAGAAGGGAAATTAGGACAATAAAATGAATCAATTAGTAAATTTATGGGAATTAATACTGGAATCAAATACGTTTAACTTTGTTATTCTTATTGTTGCGTTGGCAATTGTCATGCAAAAAATGAACATTTCCGAAAAATTATCGGATTTAAAGAATGAGGTTATTGCAAAACTCGATACCTCCAAAAAGGCAAAAGAGGATGCGGAAAACCATTATGCAGATGCAAAAGCTAAAATCGCAGATTTACCAAATGAAATTTCTGGAAGATTAAAACTTGCTAAAGAACAAGCTGATAATGTAGCAAAAATGATAGATGAATCTAAAAACAAAAAGCTCAAGCAGCTTTCTGCAAATGTTACTAAAATAATCAATGCAGAAACCAAGACTCTAATAACAAATTTACATGATCAAACTGCGGATGAGGCTATTAATATAGCATCCAGATTTATAAAAAATAAAATAAAAGAGGAGCCTGAACTTCAGAACAAATATATAGAGGAAAGTATTCGAGAATTGGAGAAAATATCATTATGACGGCGGCAATAGAAAAAATCTCAACATCATCAAAAAATTATGCGCAGGCACTCATTGAGTTAGGTCAAGATAATATTGTTCCGTTTGAACAGTTATCGGAGGATTTAAAAACGGTAAATGAAGCCCTGTTAACATCAAATGATTTAGTTACGGTTATGACTAATCCAGCCATAAACAATGATGTTAAATATGAAATATTAGAAGCTGTTTTTAAAAACAAAATTAATACAGAAGTTATGAATTTTGTAAAACTTCTTGTTGAGAAAAATCGTATAAATGAATTTAATTCAATATACATAGAGTTTATAACTCAAGTTAACAGTATAAATAATATAAAACCGGTAACCGTTGTTTCCGCAATAAAATTAGACGATAAACAGAAAAAAAGAATTATAGATACTCTTACTGATAAGATGCAAAAAACTATTCTTCCTCATTGGGAAACCGATAAAGATATTATTGCCGGTCTCATTGTCAGAATGGATGATGATATAATTGATATGAGTATTCGACACAGAATAAACAATATGAATAAAAGTTTAATGTTAAAAAAATAATAAAGAGGGACATATGACTGTAATAAAACCTGACGAAATTAGTTCTATAATAAAAAGTAAAATAGAAAACTTTGAATTAAAAACGGAAGTTTCAAATACCGGTAGCGTTATTAATATCAGTGACGGTATCGCCAGTGTTTACGGACTTCGAAATGTTATGTATAGTGAGCTTGTTGTATTTGATGACGGACAAGATACGCTTGGAATTACAATGAACTTGAATGAAGATAGTGTAGGAATTGTCGTTCTCGGAGATTACACAAAAATAAAAGAAGGAATGACAGTTAAAACAACGGGCAGAATAGCAGAGGTGCCTGTCGGAGATGGGTTAATCGGCAGGATAATTTCTCCAACAGGTAAAGCTATTGACGGTAAAGGGGAAATTGAATATTCAAAAACTCGACCTATTGAACGAGTTGCGCCCGGCATTGTTACAAGGAAATCTGTTCACCAACCGTTACAAACAGGTTTGACTGCAATTGATGCTCTTACCCCAATCGGCAGAGGTCAAAGAGAACTCATTATTGGGGACAGACAGACAGGGAAAACGGCAATCGCAATTGACACAATAATTAACCAAAAAGGGCAAAATGTTATATGTATTTACGTCGCAATCGGGCAAAAAGCATCTACCGTAGCTCAAATTGCAAAAACTCTTGATGAGTATGGAGCTATGGAATATTCTATTATTGTTTCGGCTACTGCAAATGAAGCTGCACCGTTACAATATATTGCACCGTTTGCGGGCGTTGCTATTGGTGAAGAATTTATGGACGAAGGCAAAGACGTTCTTATAATATATGATGATTTAAGTAAACATGCTCAGGCTTATCGTGCGATGAGCTTGCTTCTTAAAAGACCGCCGGGACGTGAAGCCTATCCGGGAGATGTTTTCTACCTACACTCAAGGCTTCTTGAAAGGGCAGTAAAACTCAATGATGAATTAGGCGGAGGAAGTATAACAGCATTACCGATAATTGAAACGCAAGCGGGAGATGTTTCTGCTTACATTCCAACAAACGTTATTTCAATTACTGACGGGCAAATATTCCTGGAATCAAATTATTTTAATTCCGGTATCAGACCTGCTATTAACGCCGGTATCTCAGTATCCCGTGTTGGCGGTAACGCTCAAACAAAAGGTATTAAGCAAGTTGCAGGGCAGCTAAGACTTGATTTGGCACAATATCGTGAGCTGGAAGCCTTTGCTCAGTTTGCTTCCGACCTTGATCAAACAACCAAAAACCAATTGATTAGAGGGGAAAAAATAACCGAGGTACTGATACAACCTCAATATAAGCCACTAAGTGTTGCGGAACAGATTACTGTATTATACGCGGCAAACAACGGATATTTAGATGATATCAAAAATACAGATGTCCAAAGCTTTAAAAATGACCTTTGTAACTATGTAAAAGGGAATTTATCGGGTATTATGGAAGGATTAAATAAAGGGAATGCCCTTTCAGATGACGATAAAAAGGCATTGGATGAAGCAATATCGACATTTAAAAAGACTTTTAAACCAAAGGAATAAGTGATGAGATGTTACAACCATTATGATAGAGATGCAGTATGTATTTGCCGTTCATGCGGCAAGGCACTGTGCCGTGACTGCGCAGACTCGGAAAAAGACTCCATATATTTATATTGCAAGAACAGTCGCAGATGTCGTAACATTGAGAAATTATCAAGATTAGGATATAAGTTTTTCGAAATGCACGATAGCTTAGGCACAAAAATAATTAAATTTATTTTTATCGCTGCTGCCGTGATAGTTGTAGGATACGGGATTTCACTTATAATGCCTCCGGCACCGTTACCGCCGGTACCTATGCAGTAATAAGGATGTATAAAAACAATGTCTAACTTAAAAGATATAAAAAACAGAATACAGAGCGTTGAAAGCACCAGAAAGATAACTCGTGCAATGAAGATGGTTGCATCTGCCAGTGTAAATAAAGCTGAGCAGACAGTTAAAGCTTCCCGACCATTTACTGAAAATTTAAATATTCTTTTCAAAAAAATGCTGGATTATGTTCAACAAAATTATAGCAGGACAACATTAAGAATAAAATCTCCGGTTGATAATTATCCGGAATTACTAAAAATTAGAGAGATTCGCTCGGTTGGACTATTGGTTAATACGTCAAACAAAGGTCTTGCCGGTGCTTATAATGCAAATGTTGTAAGAAAAACTATTCAAAAAATAAAAGAATATAATGCACAGGGAATAAAAACATATCTATTTATTATCGGGCAAAAAGGTTTATCCTCGATAAAAAGAAAAATTGAACAATATGATTGCGAAATAGCCAAAACTTATTTAGCAATAGCAGCCAACCCTAATCCTGAGGCAGCCAAAATCGTTACCGAAGATTTAGCTGAATATTTTGTTGGAGGAAAAATAGACAAAATAGAAATAATAACAACAAGATTTAAAAATATGATGAGTTATTTTGTCGAAGAATGGGTCGTTTTACCTCTAAAGACCTTTACTCAAGACCATGATAAGCTTTACGACGGAGTTGTTGATCCCTTGATGGAATTTGAACCTGATAAACACCAAATACTGCAAAAAATTGTCCCTATGTATATAACAAACATAATATATCAATCTCTGCTTGAGGCGAAAGCAAGCGAATTGGCCTCAAGAATGACTGCTATGTCTGCGGCGACAAGCAACGCAGAAAGTATGATTGCTTCTCTGTCAGTTGAATATAACAAGCTCCGTCAGGCGTCAATCACGAATGAAATAGTTGAAGTTGTTTCAGGTGCTAATGCTCAGATGGACTAGGTTTGCCAAATTGAACAGCATGCTTTGCTCGCTCTTTGCGTATTATGTCAAAGGCAATTTTTTTAATTAGATTTATTTTTTCAGGAAACATTAAACAAGCAATATTGTTTTCCTTAAGGTAGCATCCTAGAACTTCTCTCTTACTTTCTAACATTTTTTTCGCGTACTTTAATTCTTCGGTAAAAGCTTTTAGTTCCGATTCTAAATCATAACGCATAGACTGTAATATTGAAACTTTCTCAGAAGCGTTCATATTTTCATCAAATACTTTTTTAATATCTTTTTCTACTCTTTTTAGTATTTTATCTTTATCCTGTTCATTTGCATATTTTTCATAATTATATAAAGAGCTATTATAACAACCCATATATTTGCAAGATAAAAGCTCGTTTTTTAAGACACTCATTGTTCTGGCAGTATATTTAGGGTGAAAAAGAGTATCAAAAGCATGAGTCATTTCATGCATATACGGAGGAACAAATATTTCCGAGAGTTTGTGCCTTTTCATTGGAATTGAAATAATTTGACCAAGAAAATCCGTACAATTTATATCATCTCTTGCATATATAAAATCATTTTCTCCACTGTAACTCGAAGACTTTAATTCTAAAATTTCTATACGTTTTGGTTCTTTTAATACACTTTTTGTAATATTTCTGAGAATTTTTATCGGAATCCTGTCCTCAGGGAGATTAG
Organism: uncultured bacterium; assembly: GCA_902761735.1. Lineage (GTDB taxonomy): Bacteria > Cyanobacteriota > Vampirovibrionia > Gastranaerophilales > Gastranaerophilaceae > UBA1221. The sequence continues at coordinate 18,165 of CACWLL010000015.1, read as the reverse complement.
CAACAATCTTGTTATATAACTCTTCACAAGAAGCGGAAACTGCATTGTTGCGTTCTGCGACAGTACCACGGGCATAAACGGGGGAATATTTAACTTTGGGTGAAACTTTTACTCTTAACATATATAAAAGTAAAAACAAACACAAATTATTTTGCTACATTATTAAGCAGAATTAAGAAAATTACGTGACAGGTAAACCAAAAGTACACTTATAATACAAATTAATTATTGCAGGTATAAAAATAATTAGTCCAACTGCAATTGCAACAAAAGTAGCAAACATTACAGCACCGGCAGAAATATCTTTTGCCATACCTACAAGAGTAGAATATTTATTATGAAATACAGCGTCTAAAGAAAATTCAATTGCAGAATTTATCATTTCAAACCCGACAACCAAGCTTATTGCCATTAGGACAAGACAAATTCTTGTAGCAGAAAGTTCAAGAGCCACTCCACACAATAATGCTAATGCGCCCACAAGAAAATGAATTCTTATATTACGCTCGCTTTTTAGCACTATTCTTAAACCTTTTCGGGCATTCTTAAAAGTTTTTCTGAATCCTTGAGTTTTATACTTTGTCATATCCCACAGCCTTTAGCGCACTATTTTGCTTTTCTATAATATAATTATAATCCTCTTCTGTTTGGTGGTCAAATCCTAAAAGATGCAATATCCCATGACTAATTAAAAAGCATAACTCATATTCCTTTGAAACATTTTTCTTTAAAGCTTCCTCCATAACCTTATCCAACGCTATAATAACCTCCCCTAAGTTTATCTCGCCATCAAATATAAATCTGTCAGAATGCTCAGCATCAGCAAAAATTGCAAATGTAATTATATCTGCAGGATAATCTTTATTACGATACTCTTTATTAATCTCATGAGTTTTAGAACTGTCGCAATACAAAAAATCAAATGATAAAATATTATAATCATACTCCAAAAGACAGCAACGACCAGATATATCGTCTTGAGCAAGATAGAATTTTAATATTTCTCTGGCTTTATCTATAAAAAACTTTTCATCAATTTCCCATTTGGTATAGAGATTTTCGCTAAAAATATTATATTCGGTCATACTATTCCTCAAAAGAGTTATTTTTAGATTCTAACTCATTAATCTTATTTTCAAGGTCTTCATCAAGCATTTTACCAGGGATCGCAGTCACATCATTTTTAAATTTTTCATCTTGCTCTTGATACTTGATTCTCTCATGCTGCATCCCTCTGAGGATTCTGTTAAATGTATTTGCTATAACCTTTAAATCCTTCAACGTAAGCGGACTGTCTGAAAGTTGTCCGTCATTTAACCTGTCTACAATTATTTTATCAATAATTTGCTCAATATCATCAGCCGTAGGAGTTTTTAGAGAACGCACAGCAGATTCAATAGCATCCGCCAACATTAAAATTGCTGTTTCTTTCATATTTGGCTTTGGACCGGAATATCTGAATTGTTCTTCCTGAACATTATCCGCACCTTCTTCTTTAACCGCTTCATTGTAGAAATAGCTGACAAGACCCTCCCCATGGTGTTGGAGAATAAAATTATAAATTACAGATGGCAAACCATGTTTTTTTGCAATTTCAACGCCATCCTTTGTGTGTGCCGTAATTAACATCTTACTAACATGCGGATTGTGATTTTTATGAGGATTATCTATTCCAAAATAAGATTGATTTTCAACAAAAAACAACGGACGTTGAAGTTTACCGATATCATGATACAAAGCTCCAACCTTTGCAAGTATAGGATTGGCACCTATTGCCTCAGCAGCAGCTTCACACAAATTTGACACCATTAAACTATGATGATATGTTCCGGGAGCTTTATCTAACAGAGTTTTTAATACCTGATGCTCGGTTAATTCAGCTAAACCATACGGGGTAATTATATTAAATATGCCCTCAAACAAAGGTACAACAATAAAAACTATCATTGAACTAACTATACCGTTTAGAGCAATATACCCGCAATCATATGCCACTCTTAAATTACTTACATCAATAAGGCATTTTTCAAGCATATAAATACTCATTATTATTAAAACTCCGCCCAAAGACACGATGCAACCCGCTTTTATTAAGTCAACACGCCTTGAATATCTTATCTGTGACATTGTAATACCGGCGACCAGATTTAAAAGCATAAACGTAATTATAAACTGAGCAGGATATTGGACTCCTATTGCCAAAACGGAAATCAAAATCGTTGTAGCGGTAAAAGCAACTCTTGGGCTTGCAAATATTGAAAGCAACATAACAAATGCAGGAATAGGAATTACATACGGAGAAAATCCTGTTGGAATAACAGCTGCAATAATTGCCATAATAATAGAAAGGACTGCCGCAACTCCAAAATAACGAGTTGCAACGTACTGTTTTGCAAAGAATTTCATATATGCAACGAATATAAAGGTTGCCAAGCCTATCAAACAAAACAGCGCCAGTAAACCCTGCCAATTAAGTTCATAAACATTGTAACCGGCTTGTCTTAAAGCATCACGTTTTAATTTTGTAACAGGCTCACCTTCAAATACAATTTTGTCACCTTTTTGGAAGGTTATCTCATACGGCTTAACCGAATTTTCGGCATTTTTTTTGGCAATTTCCGTTGCAAATTCGTCCACCACAAGATTTGGTGCAAGAATCTGATTTAATAAGGCATTAACAATTGTAACTTGGCGTTTTGATACATTTGCCACAAGGTGATCTGATATTATTTTATCAATATTGTTATTTTCAAAATCTTTTTCAGATAATCCTGTAGCCAATATATTTGTCAGTGTATAATTAGCCTTATCAAAAGCTTCTCTTAATGAATTTTCATCGACTTTTAAGAAGAAATCCGTTACGAATTTCTTTGTAGAAGCTTGAGGAATATCAAATAAAATATTTAATTCCTCTTCTTTTACCGATTCCGGAACAGATTTTTTTCTGATTTGGAAAATCGAGGTTTCAAGTGTTTCAAGGTTGTTCTTAATAAAATCATCCTCTGCAGGGGTAAATACCGGGTCAATTTGTTGAGCGACCTCTTTTTTTCGCAATTCGGTACGCTTTACATCAACTACTGTAAGGGTTTTTTCTGCTTTAATTTCTTTTTTACTTACACCGTTTTCAATAATACTTTGAAAAAAGAAATTCTGAGATGCCACGATTGCTGTCATTATAACAGTAAACCAGAAAAATGCCGCTATTTTCAACATTAAAGATGAAAACATAAAATCTTTGATTTTTTCATATATATTATTATTTATCATAAACTAAATCACCTTTTATTAATTACACCATTATATTGCTTCTTTTGAGGATTTTTGCAAGCCATTAAGCTTCAAACGTTTTTGAACATCTTCAATCAACCTTCGATTAATTGAAATCAGATCTGCAAAAACCGCAAACAAACCTATTTGAACACCTGACAGCAAAAATATTGCTGCTAATATTAAAGATTGGATATGTCCGCTGCCATTACCTGTTATATAAAAATAAAGGAAACGTATTCCTAACAAAATTCCCAAAAAGAGAGCTATCGACGCACATATAGCAAAAAATCTGAACGGGCGATATACAATAAACATCCTCAGCATAGTAATTGCCGAACGTACAATATATACAAACATATTCTTAAAAAGTCGGGACTCTCTTAGATTTGGATTAATGTTTATATCAACACATTCAATAGTTAAATCTTTTGCTTTTGCCTGAATAATTGTTTCAAGAGTGTATGTATACTTATCAAACACATTCAACTGTATTGCCGCATTTCTTGAAAACGCTCTAAATCCGCTCGGCGCATCCTTAACCGAAGTGGAACTCAGTTTACGAACGACCCAGGAACCAATATTTTGCAGTAGTTTCTTCATAATTGAAAAATGCTTAATTTTTGCTACCGGGCGAGTACCTATAACAATATCTGCCCTGTTATTTATTATTGGTTGAACTAATTTTTCTATATCAGAAGCACAATACTGGTTATCTGCATCCGTATTCACAATTATATCTGCACCCATATCAAGAGCGGTCGCCAACCCCGTTGTAAAAGCTTTAGACAACCCGTAGTTTTTTTCAAATCGAACGATTTTATTGACACCTAGCGACTTTGCGATTTCTGAGGTTCTATCGGTTGAGCCGTCATCTATGACTAACAGTTCAATATCATCTATGCCCTCTATATGTTTTGGAATATCTCTTACCGTTATTGGCAAGGAATTTTCTTCGTTTAAACACGGAATCTGAATTACTAGTTTCATAAGACAACCTTTTCAACTGAATTATATCACAAAAACAAAATTTGCCTATTTTATTAAGAAACGACTCCTGATAAAATTTTTGACTCAACTTTATTTACAATAAATTCGGTGATTTCTTGTTCTAAATTACAACCGAAATGAGCATTTATTTCCTTGATAAAATAACACGGGCTTGTAACATTTATCTCAATAATTTTACCGTCAATAACATCTAATCCGACTAAAGGTAATCCCATAGAATTCAATTTTTTTGCAACAGGAACATAATTTTCTAATTCCTCAGCCGTTAACTCAGCTTTTATTATATTAGCATCACAGTGCTCATTAAATTTGAAATCATTTTTGCCCGGAAGTTTTTGTACACAATATGGTAAAACCTTATCTCCCAAAAATAATACTCTTTTATCTCCATTTACGGCTGCACTAATATATTTTTGTACCATAACAAGAGTTTTACCGCTGTTTGTCATTAAATCAATTATAACGGAGGTATTCTTGTCGCCCTGTCTTAAAGTCATAACACCCGAACCAAAGCACCTGTTTAGAGGTTTCAGAACAATTTCTTCATTTTCATCTAAAAATTTTATTATATCTGATTTAGATGCGGTGACAATATTTTTTGGCATTAGTTCAGAAAAATAAACCGTATGTAATTTTTCATTAAAATCTCTTATAGATGAAGGTTCATTTATAATTAGCGTATTATCTCTATCAACAAAGTCAAATATATATGTTGAATTAATATAATCTCCATCTACCGGCGGATCTTGTCTGAACATAACAAGTTGAAAATCATTAATATTTCTAAGCAGACTATTTTTGTCATAAAATATATTTTCATTTTTTACATATACATTATAGCAGTGAGCCCAAGCCTTTTTGTTCACTAAAACTAAATCATCAATAGTAGCTATTGACACAGAGTGATTTAATTTTAGCATTTCTCTTATTAGCCAAAAATTTGTAACTAGGTTATTAAATTCAAAATATTTAAACTCAATTCTGTCAATAATAAATAAAATATTCATAGCATACCCCTCTAAAAATAATCATAACACAATAATAAACGATAACAATAGCCATAGCGATAAATAAGCAAAAAAAATCCCGAAAGAAGCTGATTAAAATAACCAACTCCAATCGGGACAATTTTACAAAATAAATACGAAGGGATATTTAAGAAAATATGAACATTATACGTTATATTTTTTAGTCAAACTATACTCAACCGAATCAATTCTGTGATGAGCAGATTTTAATGATTGTTCCGTTACAATCATCCTTTCAAGAATATTATTATATTTTCTCATATCATTTTTTAATTCCTCAATCTGTAATTGCATAAACGAAATAGTAGTCTTATAAACTCCTATAAATACACCTATTGCAATTAATTGAATAGTGACGGATATAACTAAATCCAAATTTATTCCATGCATTTTATTCTCCGTAAAAATCTTTCAGTACTTGTTGTTTGCATTCATTGATAAACTCCTCTGTTACCATAACCCTATTCTGTTGAGGGACAAAAGTTTCAACAAAATCCGGTTTTTCATAAGTCAAAACAGGAATATCCGACTGTAATAACGGTAAAATATCAGAAAGAAAATCTTTTGTACAGTTGTCCTGCATCGTAACTGTACGGCGAACCCAGCCCAAAGACGTTTCAAAGAACTCTTTTTCAAATTGCGCTATACGCTTAGATATCAACTCCGAGTCATCTTGAAAATAAAAATTACCATCAAAAGAAATAATCCTTTTATCTGTTTCTTTGATATCCGACTTTTGATAATTTGGCATAAATTTTATCGTATCTTGTAGCTTCGATAAATCCTCATCAAATAATACTACCTTATCATTATTTTCTATATAATACATTAGTTAGCCTCACTTTCTGAACCTTGTGCGTAGATAAATCGGAAATAACACCAACTCTCAGATAAATTTAAAGTTCCGTAGTTTAATGTTATGGTTTTACCTTTCAATATTGGGAATATAACCGAACTTACTAAGTTACTAGCATTTGGCATTGTCACACTATACTCTAATCCCTCAAATCTTACTGTATCTGCTGAACGAGCAAAAATACCAAAATAACCATTTGCAGGAGCGGTATATTGTGTTCCGCTTGCACCAAGTGTTAAATCAATATATCTATTGCTAGGCATAGCCATACCGCCCATAAGGATTTTTGCTTGGTCTGTGGTGTTCGATAAATCAGTATCAGCTTTACCATTAAGGTCAGTAGCAATCTCATCTATATCAACCTGAATATCAGTTTTAGTTGAAGTTGCGATAACAATATATACAAAGCATTTTATGGTTTGTGGCTGAACGGTGCTCGCATCATGGCTTAAGCTCGTGTAATTCGGGGTTGAAGTCGAACCTGTCCAATTACGAGATGCATCAAAGTCTAATCGCTGAACCCAATTTTGGTCGGTAGGCTGAATTTGCCCCCAACCACCACCATATCCGCCAGTGTTCGTAAAAGCTCCACTTGAGCTTCTTATAGTGGATTTATCAGAGTCGCCTGTTTCCGTAAATATTACACTACCCGTAATATTCATATCTCCACGAGTATGTTTGTGTTCAAACCAACTCAACGGCAAGCCTGCTTGCACTAAATTCCCTAACACTGCAAGATTTGTTGTACCTTCTACAATACCCGTTACTTTAGGTAATCTTACTGTATTATTTGTGCTATCGTAAACAAACTTACCGCATACACCATATTGTGTAACCGTATTTTGCCAAGTGGTTTCATCAGTAAAGTAGTTTGCCGTAGGGTTAGCTGTATATAAATCAGCAATATAATCTACAAAAGCCGAATAGCTACCGCTACCTTGTATTAAAGCACCATCTAGCAAGTGTAAACCCGTATCTGTTTGAGGTAACGACGAATATACCAGTTCGCCTACATTACGAGTTGACCCACCCAAGGAAACTTCTTTCCAATAAGTATCGTTATCCAAAGAATTACCGGTATTATTATCTGTTTTCGATATATACAGATGAATTTTCCCATAAGAATCTATATCAAAAACAATTGAGTTTTGATTATATATTTCATCCGAATTATATGTAATTAGAGACGAATATAAATCATCAATACTATCAGTTGCATAATTTATACTTTTATATGTATCATCTATAAATTTATTTAAGTTATCACCCGACAAAACATCCGGCGATACCGAACTAAATCCGTTTAAAATTTTGTCTTCACTAAAATCTCGTTTCTGACCTCTAAGTGCGAACTCAGAAGGCAAAGTAACATTTGGTTTTACAGGTTTACTCATTAATTTTAATCTCCTCTATATAAATACCTTCACATAAAATTTCTCGGAGTAATTTTAATCCTTTACTTGTAAAAAAGATATTCTCCCCGAATAAATGTATAATTAACCCAAAAGACCCGTCAGAAATTAAAACTCTGTCGGCATTAGTTATTAACTTAGTGCAATAAATAACCTCATCAAAAGTTGGAAATGTAGTATTCTTACAAATATAAGCAAATATTTTTTGCATATATTCACTATCTTCTAAGGATAAATTGCTATATGGAGAAATACCGGAATCAGAAAAATAAAAGTGTTTCTCGGCATTTAAATGATACAAGTTTACAGTAAAATAATTATCAATAGACGCTTCTTCTCTGGATGCGCCAACCTCATCACCCGCAAAATCAAGAAGTCGTCCTTTACAGTTTGATATATCGTAGCATTCAAGCAACGCTAATAGAACAGCCTGTATAGAATTAAATCTATTTCCTATTAATTTCATTAACGAAACCAATTCCGGACAAGTTCTCAAATAGGGCAATATATATCCCGGGGAAAGTTCTTCAAAATTATATACCACCATTTACTTCCTCCTCTACATATATGTATTCAAATTTAAATATCGGAATTTCATCAACAGCAAATGATATGTTATCGACTAAATCATTTGAGTCTCCACGATTAAGCTTTATTCTCTTTAGTAAAGCTACTTCCTGGCATTTCAATATTGGATTCGCTAAATCTGTTGCATATAAATTTACACCAAGCCCAAAAATATTTGAACTTACGTAGCCAATAAGAGCATTTTTAACTTGTTCCACCCCTTGCTCAAAAGAAACATCCCGCACAAAATTTAGATATATATAAATTAAAACGGGTATTTCTTTTGCTTTATCAAATCTTATATTTACGGGATAACCGCAAGAATCTAAAAGTTCAACACATGTATCACCAAGAAATTTAATTCCAACTCCAAATGTTTCAAAAATTTCTCTTGCAAAAATCTCATCACTTGTATTATGCTTGACGATTATTCTTACGGTTCCAAAATCCATTTCAGGATTTGAATTTTTAGTTAAAATATTTATATAAGATAACGAATCTAGATGTTTTGACAGATTTGAAATATTTCCACCGGGCGTAACACAAGCTTTTATAGCTTTTGAATTGTTATACCGTTCTTTATATCCGACATCAGACTCTATTGGATGTCCCATCGATATAATTGATACAGGATAATCCTCATCGATACGCAAGCTTACAGGTGAACGGAAAACCTTAAAAGATAATTCAGGAGTCTCTGCCGAGACGCTATCTGAAAAAAATTCGGCTTCCGTATACCCCTCAGAATCAAACAAAATGTCAGAACTGTTTTTAAATTCGGAATTATCATAAGTATTTTTGATTCGTAAGGATTCAGCTCTTAGGGATATTCCCGGGTTTGATACCAATCTGAGCTTTACTATCATAGGGGCTGCATTTAATCTTAGCACACCAATCCTTTCATATAATGCATCTTGAAGAAAATTTTCGACACCGGTTGGAGAAAATTGAGAGTACAACCATTTAATCTTCTCTTGCATATCAAGTTCATAATCAACTAATAGTTTTATTAATTTATCAATCAAACCTCCTTCAAGAATATTATCGATGTTTGGAAATAAATCTAAAATATTTTGCCGGTAAAACGACTGAATGTCCTGCTTATTATCTTCAATAATTTCACAATTTATAAATTTCATAATTATATCTCCGTTTTTAGTAGTAAGAATTAACCGTTTCAGATAACTTTAAAATGTTTCCAAATGTCGTAAATACAGTTGCCGAAACACTAACTGACTTATTATCGTTTGAAAAAATCAGCTTAAAATTATCTATGGCTCTAACATTTTTTACTCCCAGCAATTGCTTTTTTACATCTACCTCCAACAAATCGTTCTCCCTTAATCCTGCAGGATAATTTATCCCTTTCAAGGAATTAAGAACCCAATCCCCTAAAAAAGTATTTAACGCAACAATAATATGCTGTTTTACTTCCCGCACAGAATCGTCGATGAAAACAAAATCGCCATTAGACATAACTATATGCGAATTATCAATACAAATATCCATTAATAACACCTACCTTCCGTTCTTTGCCTTTGCATACCAAACGACTTGACGTTCATTTCCTCCGGGTAAAATATTAACTGAAACAATTCTGCAGCCGGAATAAACATCAGTAACATCTAAATTCATATCATTAATTACAATTAGTCCGCTTCTATTACAAAGGTTGTCATTATCAAGAATCTTAAAGATATCGCTTGAAGCTAAAAATGACGAGCGGATTTCCCAACCTCTTTTTATGTGTGGGAAACTAAAGCTTTCACCAAATATTCCGATGCAAGTTTGAATACTGCTACCTGACTGAGAAACTGCAATATCAGATGATGCGAAATCTCTTAACGTTATTCCGCGCCAAATCAATTGGGTATATTTTGTGTTATAAATAGTCATAACAATCTCCTTATTCTAAATTACGCCGCCTGTTGGAGAACCTCCTGATGTAGAATGTCGGTGCGTTAAAAATGATTTGCCGTCAATAATAACATTTGAGGAAATATTCACATTACCTCCGGATATTACGATATCAGAACCGCTTATTTCGACAGTTGCACCCTCTGCCGTACCTATTACAATATCACCATATTGCGGAAGCAAATTATACAGCTCCTGGGTCGGGAAAAATCCTACTGCAAAATAGCCGTCATTTATATCATGTGCTCTGCTTTCTCTGCTTTTATTTTCTAAACTTTCAAGATATTCGGTAACCGAAGAATCAAAGAATCTCAAAGTTCCCCTATCTCCAACAGACAAACCCAAAAATACAAACGCTCTTGAGCTTTGAATATGCTTTACGGGCACATTATACAATATTTTAGGCTCATTATTATCGTAGTATTCTACATCGACAAATTTTGAGTGCTCTTTAACTGCCAGAACTTTACAAGGCTTTTCTACGTACAAATTTTTCATTAAAGCATTTATTATTTTTTCAGTATTAAAAACAATGTTTCTTTTTAGCATAACTACACCTTTATTTCTAACGACATCTCGATAAAATTTTTACTTGTATTTCCATAGATATAAACCTGACTAACCCTGAATTCCCCAACCAAAAGAGATGGGAAATAAGTATTTACATAACCGCCGGGTCTTATACTTGAATTAAATTTTGTTATAAGCCTGAATGCACCACCATTTATGCGAACAGGGATTGATGAATTTGATAAATCCAGCACGGGTGACAACAAATTAATTGAAGGCACATCCCCTACATATAAATTATTTCCACAAATATAAAACTGTTCTTCTAATGCATTACAAATATTTTTTATTATTTTACACGGACTACCGAGGGCTTTAAATTTTGAATAAACTTTATCTTGTATAGTTTTTGAGAAAAACACTCCTTTTATCCCCGATGAAGCAGCACAGTCTTTGATTAATGTTAATGCCGAAACAGCCTCAATATAGTTAATATCAAGCATATCGGAATAAAATCTTAGTGAATCAACTGCAGTTATTGAATTTCTTATATCATTAGAATAATTATTATTTGTTTTAATATACTTTGAAATACCCTTGACAGAAGATGGTAATACGTTACCATTAAATAACAATAACGGCAACTTATCTGACAATTTCATATACAAGGACAACTCTCTTAAAGGATTCAGCAATAATGAAAAATCCTTCTGGTTTATATTGTGAATTTGAATAAATGCAGTATCAGGTACATAATCATCTGTCCTTATTATCGAAAAATTAATATCATAATTTCCCGAATTAAATTTAATTAAACCTGCATCTACAGTTAAATAAAAAAAATCACTGGAATTTTCCACAAAAGCCTCCTCTTAAGCACCCTCATCCGGACTATAATATACAAATTGGTAATAATCAGACATACTATCAGAGTATAAAGAAACAGAATTATTAAGTTTGGGCTCAAGTATAAGTTTTCCCTGAAAAATATTTGAGTCCTTAACTCTGGCAAACACATCAACACCCGAGCACAAAGGATAACCTTCAATAATAGGAGTTGACAAATCATCTGATTGATAAACCGATATAAATACAAAAAAATCTCTATTATCAAATACAAAAAAATAAGATTTATTATTTATAACATATTCTGCATAAACTCGAGAATTATCAGAAATATCAGGCAACAAATAAGCTTTAGACATAAAAATAATCCTTATATTTAAAAAACCGGCAGAAAAATCTGCCGGCACATTATATGTACTACTTAGAATTTCGACTGAGAGCAACCCAATGAACAACTCTTGTTGAAGAATCTTTTTCTCCCTCTATACTCGAAATCATACACTCAGAAAAAATATCATCTTTACCGGTATTAATATCTCTGACGACCAATTCATCCTCTACGAAATTCATACAATCCTCAAATAGCATAGGTAACGACTTACTATCAACCTTAAAACTTCTGCTAATTTTCCAAATTCGCTGATTATTGACAATATTTAAGCCTTCTCCCTGAACGCCTTTATATGGTTTTACACTTGCGCCTTCTTGAGAAATTGAATAAGCGTGATCATCACCGGTTCCCGTTAAAGTAATCCCTTTCCAGGAAAATTCAATATTTTTTGCGTCATATACAGTCATTTTTATTCTCCTATATTATTAAACATTTGACAAAAATTATTATTCCTCACCACCTCCGAGGATTTGAGCAACTTCTTCTTCAGACGGGTCAACCGTAAACATGAAATCTACTTTTTCACCAACAATTGCGTCATAGTAATAGCCTGACAGTTTAAATCTTTTTGCATTATATGCCTCGGTATCAGTATTCATAATACTGTTTTTGCCGACTCTTATCGGTGTAACTTTTAACTCATATCCGACTTGTTCTGCTGTAGTTGGGATAATCAAGTTATATGTTTGGAAAGTATTAAACAATTTTTGAGCCATGGTTAATAATAAATTATTACCGGTTTCATCATACATTGGTTTTTTATTAAAAAACTCAAGTGCCATAAGCCCAACAGCTTTTTCTATATAGTGTTTAATCATACAACGTTGCCTAAATTCACCGCCGAGCATTCTTGAGCCAACAACCCAGTTATAGCCGAATTCCGAAGTATTACCGCCATCAATTGGTGAAATATTTGTATAAAAAGCTAAATTATTGCTTTTCATAGCAGAAATTTCAGCACCGGTATATTGTTCAGGAGAAATTCCTATTAATTGGGTAAATTGTGCAGAGCCATCCTTTGCTCCAAATTTACCGCAAGTAGATGTTGATGCAAGCGCAGAGGCAATAGGTTCTTGCATATTTTTGCGGAATATACCGTAGGTATAATTATTCAAATTTTCAACTAAATCTGATACATCCTCTACATTTGAAACTACGCAATCACAAAATCTGCTATTAGTCATACACCAGTCAGCCACAGCAGATATATCTGCAGATAATCTTGATAAAGGCACTACTTTGGCAAATTTACCGTCAATATTCTTTGCAGCATCAAGAGCTTCCGCAACAGTAGAACCTTCAGCTTGTTTTGCTACGATTAAATACATTACTTGTGATTTGGTTTGAGTATTATTTTTCTGATTAAATATCGCTTGTGCTTCAATTGCAATCTGAGATGATGCGTTAAAATCCATAACAATTTCATCATATGAAGAATACTTTTTGACACCGGATTGAGGGAATGTATTATTCTCAGCTAAATCATTATCAGAAAACTTTGCTAAAAGCAAAATATTTTTAAAATATTCTTCTAAATTCCTGCCGTCAGGAAGTTTGAATAAGATGCTTATTAAATCATCATAAACAGTCATAATTTTCTCCTTATAAATTAGTTAATAAAAATCTAACCCGCTCAATGCGGGTTAGAAACAATAAGAGGTAAACAGCAAGATACATTAACAACCAAAAAGGTTATAAAATTTGTATCAAAAATAAATTTATTAAGAAGCAGGAGTTAATACCGCAAACGGATAACCTGCATTTCCTTTTCTTCTTGTAACAGGATTTGCAATTTGTACACCTAATCTCATAACAACTCTTAATGCTACCATATCCTGTTGTGCTAAATTATAAACTATATTACCTTCAGTATCCTGAATTACGGCTTCTGATAAGACTTTATAAGTAACATCCTGACGAATTGAGTACACAGCCTTTGAAAAATCACCACAAAACATTAGTGCTTTTGTTGTATCAAAAACTCCGCTGTTATCATATTCGATTGGTCTGCCTATCAGATTAGATGGGGTTGAACTCAGCAATGATGAGCTATACAGTAAGTTATTATTTGAATCACGCAAATTTCTTAAATGAGCTTCAAAAGTTGCATCTGCAATAAATCCGTTTACAACAAAACCTGAATTTTCGACTTTTGCCATTAATCCGTCAACACCGATAATATCGGCTGCGACATCCTCTTGAGTACCTAATTCAACAGTCTGATGCTTTGCAACTGCAGCATCATAGATACATGTTGGCCAGCTTGACGGTTTATTAATCCCGAAAAGAATAGCACCATCTATTGCAATACCAAGTGCTTCGACAATTTGAGGCTTAATTTCAGTCCAAATATCAAATGCGGCATCATCCAATACTGCTTCCGGGATAGGTATTATTACCGCTAATTCTTCGGCAGTAAGGGTTAATTTTTCCCATTCGGCTTTTGATGTTTGTTTTTGTGCCATATCGCCGGATAAGAAATAGGCTTCCGGTAAAGCATTTTGAACCGGAATCGTTTTTTGTTTTGATGACATATTAGGCAACTTCTTCATCAAAGGAAGCAATTTTGATGCATTAGGAATTTCTTTGATAATTTCGTTACAAGTTTCCACAGGAATTAAAGCCTCACTGTTGGCTCTTTCAATAACATGAACTGTCATTTCAAAATCTCCTTTTTTATAAGTACACACAAATACATCCTCGAAAAACAAGGATGCAACAATTTCTATAAATTTTAATATTACATAATTCCGCGGATATAATTATTCATGATTTCTGTAGGGCTTAAATTGGTAGATTGCGTTGGTTTATAACTTCCGCCATGCGTTGAGTTATATTCTTTAAAGAGAAACTCGTTTTCTTCCTTAAAAGTATCAATCCAACCCTGAATATCTTCGCAATCATCAGGTAAAGCTTTAATAACCAAATCGGTTTTTATACACCCTAATTTGTCAAGGGCAGCAGATGCCTTAATTTTACGATTTTCGGTCTTTAGCTCCATAATTTCTCTTTGTAAAGCTTGAATGTCAGGATTTTGAGATTGTGTTTGAATATTCTTATTATCGGTTTGCTCTATACTTTTAACTTTTGAAGCAGTTCCAAAAATTCTTTCTCCAATCTCTTTTTCTCGCTCAACCTTTTTTAACGTAAGTTTATTTATTTTTACTTCTTTTTTATCCATAAAGTCTCCTTTTAATTAAAATTTTGATAAAATATTCGTTTCGAGTTCTTTACCCAAAACTGAAGCTTCTGGTTTTATATCTTCAAATTCAAATACAATATCTATATCTCGAACAAACTCTTGAGCTGTCTTTGAAAATTCTGATTGATCTCGAATCCCCGAACACAACTCCTCATTTACAACAATACCGACATCTCTTAAATCTGCATGCGTCGACTCATTATCAAGGAAAAAAGCTTCTATAAAATCTAGAGCCTCATCTGCAAAAGCTTCTGCTTGCATAGGTTTTTCTTCTAAAACGTGAAGTTTAAAATTTACAAGCATTCTGTAATTTGCTCTTATGTAATCGATATTATTTTCTCTAAATTTTTCAAAGCGTTTGTTTATTCGATTCCTTTCACCGGATTTTAAAACTAAAAACGGGCAATCAGGTTTATCAATTTTTAATCTTTCCCTAAAGACCTTTCCTTCAAACGCCGGATAAGCTTCAATAAATTTTGAATAAAAATATTCAAATAATGTATTTTTAAACTGATATGTTTTCATCTGTTTTCACCAAATATCCTTTAAAATAATTAAAAAACGGCATTTTATAAAAAGAGCGACTTACTATTTCAAACCACTCGTCAACGGAGGTTTCGGGGGAGATAATGTGTATTCTCTCTCCCGTATTAATCGGCTGCTGAGTAAAAAGAGTTAGTGAAACATTTTTTGCTAACCCCTCAGGACATCCTTTTAAATTTTCTCCGTCGGCAGGCTCAATATAGGCACTTATAACAGCACGCTTTGTCCAAGAAATATCATCACCTGCACCGGTTGTTAAAACAACTTTTGAATAAATATCAAATTTATTTTTTGCAAAAAATTTAAATATCATCAGTACACCTCTCCAAACTTTGCGGAATTAAAATCAAATCCTTTTTTTAACCACGGTTCAAGATATTCCAATGCATTTTTTGAGATTTTATATACTCCCGATGCATCTTTAAATGAAATACTCGCTCCGCCCAAACTCATTGATTGCACACCTTCGGGAATTACTGAAACAGACTCACTCTCAACTTTTTTTAGAAGTTCTAAAGCTTCTTCAAAAACAGCTTTTACAACATCATCAGGTAATGTTATTACACTTCCGCAATATAATCTTGGGAAAGGTTCTGCTTGCGCAATTGAGTGTTTTTCGCCAATATAAGGAAGCCTAAAAACAGCATCTTTTGCCATTAAAAGAGCAGCGAGCTTATCAGATTCCGAAGAACATACCCAAGAACTGGAATATAGATGATTGGCAAAATACACATCTGCATTATCTAAATTAATTTCCATCTTTATTTTCTCCTTTATTACTTATAGGATTATCCGACATTTCATCCGCACCCTTAACAGAATTTTCATTATCTTTTTCCCACTTAATTGAAACTTCTGATTTTTTTACCCCTGAGAACGCAAGTGCACATTCTACAGTTTTCATTAACGCATTATTTAAAGACACCGTTCTGATATCATTTACTTTTGCAATTGCAGACGACATAATTGTCTTTAAACTTTCTCCGGACATATTAGGGGAAATATCAATTCCGTATGCTTGAGGAGGGGTTTTGGATAAAATATAGAAAAACTGCATTAATGAATCCACATGTGTTTTTATTGCTTCAGACTGCAAATCAACTGTTATATACTCGGGTTTTTGCCCGTCTTTACCCATAGTAATAAAATCGGAATTAGGGAAATGCCGTTCTCCTGTAATTGGGTTAAGTTCCGTATTTTCTATACTGCCTGCAAGCTTTGGATTTGCATGACGATTTATTATTTTGGAATTTTGAGAAATTGTAAGCATAATTTCTTCAACCAAACTCTCAATACTTTTATAATCACTTTCTCCATAATACGAATCACTTTCTGTTGTATTTTTTACATGAAATAAAATAAAATCGTTCCACTTATCTGAGAAATCATCGAACGGCAAAAGCCCAAACAGCGTTGTATCCTGAATTTGTTTGGTTAAAATACCGTTGGAAATTTCCCAAACTTCATTTTCAACATATCCTTTATGAATTTTTTCAATGTGTTTATACACTCTACCCTGAAAGACTATGTCGTAAAGCAATATATGCCCCTCAAGTTCATTTAAATTTCCGTTTCTGAAAACAGGAAACCAGCAATCGGGACAAACCGAAAAAATCTTTACGCCTTCATCGGTTAGTGCAACTTTTATTAGAGCATCACCGAAACGAGAGCTGTCGACACAAACTTCTTTTAATACAGATATGAAATTATTTTCATGAGCAATATTTTCCCATAAAATTTGGTTTTCACCATTAATTTCAATCTTGAAATCTTCATTTGTAATTAAATACTTGTAAAAATCCGTAACGGCTTTAAATAAATTTACCTCAATCAAGGTTTGCGCAGTAGTATTTTGCATTGGGTATCTTTGCAATAATTTTGTAATTACACCGCGAAACGGTCTTGAAAATTCACTTCTGTAAAGCTCTCTGTATCTGATATACTTTTGCAGCCTAACAGAGTCCTCGGCATCCCATTTTAGTTTCCTAAAATTAGAATCCGTAGCAAAAGATGTAAGCATAAATCCTCCTTGTAAAAGTTTAATGTTATAAAATGAAAAATACTAATCAAGATTAACCCCGAGGGACAATGCAGTCTGACGAATAATGTCAGAAATTTCTTCCTGTACGTCTTTTCTTGTACAATACTTTTCCATAAAATGAGAATCTTTCAACGGACATCCGTTCTGTAAATTACACGCCACAGGTTTTACACAATTATCAATAAATATTGGCGATGCAACAGGTTCCGTTACTGAAAGACTATTTGAATTATCGTCTGCGTAAAAATCCGAGCTTTCGGCAGTTGCATCCTGACCATAGCTTTTAGCAAAAATATCATCATTTTTGTATGATTGATTCTCTGCTTCCGAATCATCAAAATACTCATCTTCTGAATTAAAATTTTTTGTTTTTATTTCAGATTTATTATTCCTATTCTGATTCTTTTTTAGAAAATTGGGTAAAGGAACTGAAACAGATATCCCTGCACCATGGGAAGCATTAACGGGTGTAAAATTTAATTCGTCTAAAATCTCATTTCCTGTTTTATTTTTACGCTCATATGCAGCATTATTCAGGTAAAAATGTTGATACAATGAATGACCGCTATATTTA
>CACWLL010000014.1 GCA_902761735.1 uncultured bacterium | reverse complement strand
TCTTGATACCGAACATAACGCATTGCAAACAGAATACGAATCAGTAAAATCTGTTATAACAAAAAATATGGAACGTACTCTTAAAATTTATCAGGCATAGGGTTAATATCTATTTCTTTAATGCGTTCTTTCCAATGCTCGTCCAAATCTTTTATAAATCGGTGAGCATCGATTACATCATTATAATTAATTGGCTCGGGACCGTCTTGTATCTCCAGAGGGGTTGATTTACTTATAGTTGATTGCGTTCCAATAAAAGCAATCCCAAAATCTTTCCCGCACTTTTTGCATATCAGATTAATTACAAATAAACCTTTTTCTTTTTGCAGCAGAGTAACAGAGTCTTCATCAAAGCTGTTTTTGCAATGTGCGCAGCAAAGATTATCAAGCAGTATTCTTAGTTTTTTCTTAAGTATAGTTTCCATTTCTCTATTATACATAAAAATTAATTATTATAGGGGGTTACATTTTCTATTAATATATGTTATAATATATGTGTAATGGTCTGATATATAACATGAAAAACTTTAGGAGGTTTATCATGGAAGCTATTAACTTAATCTTGTTTGGTTTCATTGTATACACTGCTTTAATTGTAGTGCCCAGCATTTGGGAAGAATTAACAACAGAAAACTAATTAAGAGCTAAACTGTATTGCAAATAGCATAGAGTTGTAGTTAAATGCAATTGGACAGACTTTCTTCTTTTTTTATCGAAAATCGCCAGTCGGGAGAGAACAATCTTTTAAAAGTGTAATAATTACATTTATCCTGTAAGAAAAGTTTAAGCTTTCAAATTGTCATATGCCTCTGTCACTTTTTGGCATATTGTGGTATATTCTTGTACTTTGTCTTGCGGAGCTCTGTCTGGGTGGTATTTTATAATGATTTTTCTATAAATCTTTTTAATTTCATCTGAAGATGAATTTGAATCAATTTTTACCTCAGAGTATCTGTTTAATGTTGCAATAGCTTCGTCTTTTGAAAAATATGATGCTCCGGCTCCGGATGAACCTTTTCCGGAACTTGTCGTGGATTCTTCTGCAAAACTTTGGCTAAATCTGCGCTTCATATCTTCGTATACATCTTCAAATGTTCTAATATTTAATCTTTCACGTACGTCATAGAATAATGCATCCAATTCGGTTAAATCGTCCTTTGAATAAAGATTTTTCTTTGATTCTTTTAATTCTTTCAGGGCGTTGTATATAATTTCTTTATGTTCATCGGTAAATAATGAATTTGCTTTTGAATTGAAGCTAAGATTATCCGCTAAATCTTTTATGATTTGTTCACTTTTTGGTGGGTTGTTTTTGTATAAAATATTCTTTAATTCTTTTTGTAAAAGCTCGTGGTAGGCTTCTGCTACGGCTTTATTATTTTTGCTAAATCTGATTTTTTGCGCAATAGCCAATGCTCTAAAATTATTTATAGTTTCTAATTGGGTTTCATTTTTTATGACTGTATTTAATTTCCCTGCATAATCAATCATAATATCCCAATTTTTATCGGCATTTTTGGTGCCCGTACGCAAAAACGGATAAAGAGCTTTACTCGTTTCTTGCAGCACGCTTGAAATTGTCTCATAATCTCCTTTATTAAATTTTTCAACTAATTCTTCTCTGGGAATATTTGTTTTCACAGATACATTTGTAAGTGCATTTTTTAATTCAGGAACATCATTAATTTCTTTTAATACTTCCTCATAATTTTTTGCACTGAAGCGTTTCAAAAGTTCTTCTGCCGTAGCGGATATTTTTTGACTTTCATTGCTGTTTTTTTTGCCTTCCAAAAGCCTCATAGTCTGTTCAGTTTCTGGCTTTAAGTTCTTTTGAGGTTTACCTTTTCTCAGATATAGGATACTTCCGATAACTGTTCCAATTACCGCTAACCCCCCTAAAATTTTGTAAAGCATTGAATTATTTTTTTGCTCAGAAGTTTTTGATGACACAAATTCATCTGGTTTATCTTGAGGTAATTGTTCAACTTTTGGTTGAGGGGTAGTATTATTCTGTATATTGTTGTCTGCAATATTTTTATTAGCTGCTTTTTGTAATAAATCGCCCCTAAAATTTATGTTTGATGTCATTAAAATTTTCCTATGTTTTTCCCTATATTATTATAAAAAATCAAAATGAAAATTTTTGCTCTTTTTGCAGGGATAACTTAATAAAAGTTATATTAATAATCATTTAAAACTTCATTAATGCATTCATAAGCAACATTTGTCGCATAATTAAGCTGTTCTCTATCTATAATTAGAGGCGGATTAAAATAAATGACATCTCCAAGAGGACGAAGGATTACCCCTTTTTTAAGAGCTTTTTTGTATATCTGATATCCTGTTCTTAGCTTAGAGTCAAACGGTTCTTTAGTTTTAGGGTTTTTAACTAGTTCAATTGCATTAATTAAACCAATATGACGAATTTCTCCAACGTATTTTTGCTGTGCAAATTTTTCTTTTAACAGATTGTTAAAATAGATAGCGTTGTCGTTTGCTGTTTTTAAAACTGAACCGTCAGCCATAATGTCTAAAACTGCGTTTGCGGCAGAACAAGCCAGAGGATTACCGCTATATGTGTGCGAATGCATAAAGGCTTTCCCGGAGTTATAGTCTGCATAAAAGGCATCATATATTTCCTGTGTAGTTACGGCTATTGACATAGGCATATAACCTCCTGTTAGCCCTTTTGATAAACACATAATATCAGGTGAAACTTCCGCATGATTAAATGCAAAGAATTTGCCGGTCCGCCCGTATCCTGTCGCAATTTCGTCAGCTATAATATGAACTTTATATTTATCGCATATTGCCCGTAGTTTTTTTAAATATAATGCAGGGTAAATTTTCATGCCTGCAGAACCTTGTAACAACGGTTCTACAAGTATCGCACACGTTTCAGCGCCGTATTGTTCAAAAGTTTTTTCTGCCTTTTCAAAGCATTCACATAAACAATTATCCCTGCATTTTCCGTATGGGCATCTGTAACAATTAGGACCTTGTACTCTTATTATATCCATCAATAGAGGTTTATATATTTTTGTATACAAGTCGCAATCCCCTACTGATAGTGCTCCAATTGTTTCTCCGTGGTAGGCATCTGTTAGTGCCATAAATCTTGTCTTTTGAGTATTTCCGACTTGTTGATGATATTGGAAACTCATTTTCATCGATGATTCAATTGAAGATGAACCGTTATCGGAAAAATTGAATTTGCATAAACCTTTAGGTAATACCGTCATTAATTTTTCACATAATTCTATTGCTCTTTTGTTTGAAAAATTTGCAAAAATAACGTGTTCAAGTTCATCAACCTGTTTTTTTATGGCTTCGTTTATTTTTGGATTGCAGTGCCCTAAAAGATTGCACCACCATGAACTTATAACGTCCATATATTTGTTGCCGTTTACATCATAGAGGTAAACCCCTTCTCCTTTTTCAATTACTATTGGAGGAAGTTCTTCGTAGTCTTTCATCTGAGAGCATGGATGCCATATATATTCTAAATCTCGTTCACTCCAAGTTGCCATTTTATATCTCCTTAAATTTTTCGGTTAAAAGGTTTATGTTAATCTCTAAATCTTTTTCGCCGTTTTGTACGGTTGCAATGACCGGAATATTTGTAAGCTTTTCTATTTGGATTTTGTTATCCTGTTGCATTCTGTCATCGGGCAGAAAGTTATTCAAGATTATGCCTTTTGTATTAATCCCGTGATTTTTGGCATATTCAACAGTCATGACAGTCGAATTTATAGACCCTAATTCTGCCGGAGCAATAATAATTATATCTAAATTTAATCCTTTGATTATATCTTCAATCAATAACGGTTTATTTGAATCAAGGTTCATCGGGCAAACAATTCCGCCGGCACCTTCAACTACAATGTAGTCAAATTTGTTTTTTATTTCTTTAAAATCTTTTTGTATTTTTTCCAATTTTATATGCTTATTTTCTATTTTAGAAGCAAGATGAGGTGATAGTGCAGGCTCAAACATATAGGATAGATAATCTGTCGGCTCTCCGCCCAGACCTGCAATATCTTTTACATAAGAACAATCACCGGGGATTAGTTTCCCTGATTTAAGCTCTGCACCGCTTAGCACAGGTTTATAATAGCCGCAATTATATCCGTTATCTCTTAACTTTTTTACTAACAGCGCTGACACAAAGGTCTTTCCGATATCTGTTCCTGTCGCTGTTATAAATATTCCCTTAGTCATTATTCAAAATCCTCATTCAAATCTTATCTTATTCCTAATAAATTGCTATTGCAAGTTTGGTGTTAATATTGTTATAATGTTTATTGTACTTAAAAATAAGGATAGGAAATGAGCGAAAAATCAGAAAAAGCAAAAGAATTATTTAAGCAGGGGTATAATTGTTCACAGGCGGTATTAGGAGTGTTCTGTGAAGAGTTAGGCTTGGATTTCGGTACAGCAATGAAAATCGCATCATCTTTTGGCGGAGGAATGGGCAGAATGAGAGAAGTTTGCGGCACGGTAAGCGGTATGTTTATGGCTGCAGGGTTGGCATTTGCGTCGTCATCTGATTCTGCAAGTGAAAAAGGTGCGCATTATAAAAGGATACAAGAGCTGGCTCAATATTTTAAGGAGAAAAACGGGAGTATTATCTGTAGAGAATTATTGCAAGGAATTGAGTATTCTACATCTCCTAACCCGAGTGAACGTACGGAAACGTATTATAAGAAGCGTCCTTGTGTTGATTTGGTTGGTGATGCCGTAGAAATATTTGAAAAATATTTGAAAAATAATTCTACGTCTAAAATTGATATTGTATAGGTTTTGTTTTGTAATATAAACAATTTTGTTACTTACGGAGTAGCTTTTCTGAATAAGTAAATAATAGCGGATAAATAGCTGTAATGAAAAATCCGCTAAGGAATTGAATAATTAAACCTGTTTTGAATGAAAAGATTTCATCAAATACCCACTGAACAGGATAATTTAATATTAGAAATAATATAGCACCTCCGATAACCCCCCTTATAAATCTTGTTTTTAAATCCGTATTGTAAGTTTCAAACGGTAAAATTTTTCTGCAAAGAAATACTCCGTTAAGTAGTCCCAATGCGTAAAAATCAAATGTAATTGAAGTCTTAAGTGCATGATGCGGGTTTACTAATAGTTTCCCATTGATATAATCCATTGGATAAGTGTTGAATTTTAATACATATATTAAAGCAGCAACGGCAAACAGGTTTACAAACAATGCTAAGTATAAATATCTTGTCTTGTTGCTTTCTGCCCATTCTATAATTTTGTTAAAAATAAGAATTAATATAAGCCCTATTGTGAGTCCGGCAATTACATCTTGAGGTGTATGAACACCTAACCAAAGGCGAGAAAATCCAACCATTAGTACTATAATTACAAGTAAGATTAAAATAAACGGATTTTTTCTGTATAAGAACGCAAGTCCCCCAATGACAGAGGATGCCGTTGCGGAGTGCCCGCTTGGCATAGAGTAACTTTTAGCTCTTTCCATTGCTATGTCAACAGGAGTAATTCTATCATCATATATCCATGGTCGATATACACACGCTGTAAGTTTTAATAAATGAGAAACAAGTGCATTCATCCCAAATAGTGAGAATAAGTAAACTCCCTTTTTTGAATCAACACACCAGTACCATATCGCACAAATTAGCGATGGCAGCCAAACTTCCCCCAGTACCGTAACTGATAAGAAAAATTTGTTTAAAATTTCAAGATGTGGTGTCCTAATGTTTTGTATAAACTCTAAAAAATTCATTTGCGGTGCTAACCAGTGTGAATTTGCTAAAAATTCTATCATTCTTCCCTCTTACGTTTTAATTCCATACTTATATTACAATAAACTGTTCAAAATTTGTTGTTTACAAAATTTCTCCGTATATTTTTCCATTCCGATAATCAATAATTTTTGCGGTTTGAATTGTATTTGTAAGGCTTAAATCTTTTTTATCCAAAATTACTGTTAAATAATTTTTCGTTACACCCTTTATAAATCCGGTATTTTTATCAGGGTGTTTTTCAATTAATAATTCGGTTTTTTCTCCGATATTTTTGGAAATAAATTCCTTATATTTAATATTTGAAATGTTTTTTATAACAGTGGCACGTGCATCTTTAATCTTTTCATCAACTTGATTGTTCATTTCTGCACCGGTTGTTCCTTGCCTTATGGAATATGGAAAAGTGTGAATTTGAGACAGTCCGGATTTTTCAAGATTTTCTTTTGTTATTTCAAAATCCTCATCCGTTTCGCCGGCAAAACCGGTTATAATATCACTTCCAATAAAAGGCAAATGAAATTTATTATTAATTTTATCAATTAATGCCAAATAATCTTCTACAAGATATTGCCGGTTCATTGCTTTCAGTGTCTTATTGCATGCAGACTGTAATGATAAATGAAAATGCGGACAAAATTTTTTTGATTGGACTAAGAAATCAAGCATCTCGTCGTTAATTTCATTTGGATAAAGCGAACCTAATCGATATCTTGTAAGATTTGTTTTTTCTTCTACCTCTTTTAACAAATCAAGCAAATTTAGCCCAAATTCTTTGCCCCATAGTCCTATATGTATTCCGGTAAATACAACCTCATTAAATCCTTTTGTAACAAGAGAATTGATTTCATCAATTATAAAATCGGGTTTTGCGCTTCTGCTATTGCCTCTTGCATAAGGAATAATACAATATGAGCATCTGTTGTCGCAGCCGTCTTGAATTTTTAAACTCGCTCGAGTTTTTGTTGTGTCAATTAAACGGGTATAATTAAAAGTTTTTTGCAGCATTATATCTGACATAAAATATTTTTCTTGCGCTGTTTCAAACTTCTTTATTGCATCATATATTTTTAACTTTTCATCATTACCTACAACTAAATCTATATAATCTTCATTTAAAAGTTTGTCTTTTTCGATTTGTGCAAAACAACCTGTTATTATATTTATAATATTTGGATTTTTATGTTTCAAACTCCTGAGTAAATATAGGGCTTCGTTGTCACTTTTATGCGTTACGGAACAGGAATTAAGAATATAATAATCTGCATTTTCAGCATTTTTGCTTTCTATAAGTCCGTTCTGCTCTAAATTTTCTTTTATTATTGCACTTTCAAATTGATTTGATTTGCAACCCATTGTATGTATTAAAAATCGCTTCATTTTTTCATAATATAAAAAATATTTTTTATTGTAAATAATTATGACAAAGGTATAAAAAAATAGCAAAAAATTTTACTTTCTCTCTTTAATATAATATAATTATTTTATGAAAGTGTAGGTGTATTATATGCAAGTATCAGCTATATCAGCTCAAAACTTCACTTCGGGATGTGAAATGCGTTCTCCTGAAGAAGAAATGGAAATTAGAGCACAAGCGCTTAACACTGCAGTAACAAAAGG
Organism: uncultured bacterium; assembly: GCA_902761735.1. Lineage (GTDB taxonomy): Bacteria > Cyanobacteriota > Vampirovibrionia > Gastranaerophilales > Gastranaerophilaceae > UBA1221. Next base: position 38,812 of record CACWLL010000014.1, on the reverse strand, counting down.
AAGAAAACGAGCAAAAGCCATTGACAGAGCTTATTGGTCAGTTCCTTTGATTGCAGCTGCTTCTGCGGGTATTTTAACAGGTAAGAATTCAACGTTTTTGACTAAAGAGGTAACAGGAAATGCGGCAAAAGTTGCAAATGCTGTAAAGAGCGGCGCATGGTGGGCGTTCTTGCTTGGTACGGCTGCTATTGGCGGAGCTCTTAATAATTTTGCGGAGAGAAAAAGCGAAAATGTAAGAAAATTTAACCAAAATAATCCTATGTTATCTATGATAGGTAATATTGCGGCATTTTTAGCTGTTACAACAGCTGTACCTATGGCATTAGCTGCCGGCTTTAGTAAATTAAGTCCAAAATGGATATCTCGTATAGATAAGGGTATATCAAACGTTTCAGGACATTTGAATAATGTTAATGTTCCTGCAAGATTTCAAAAGTTTGCAGCGGATGTTACGAAGAAATCTCCTGAGTGGTTAAAAACCACTGCCAAAACACTTACGGAATATGCTCCTCATATAACGGTTCTTTCAGCGTTTTTTGCGTCAATTAATAATCGCTCAAAAGTTGCAAGGGATTTCCAAAATGAATATAAGAAATTGAGTGATGAAGCTTAATTATAAAAAATTGGTATTAAGGTATAGTAGTAGGGAAAGAGACCGATGAATTCATCGGTCTTTATTTTATAATTCTAATTTTTTACTGTCTTTCTTTAACATTTTTTTCTGAAATTTTTCATCGTATTGGAACTTATAACCGTTTACAAAGCTTTTTACAACAGCATTAGAAAAAGCTCTGCGAGCAGTCCAATATGAGGTGTGTGCAAACGGGAACATTCTTTTACTCCATACTCCGGAGTTGTCATATATTACTCCGGATGGATTTTCAATTGTGAGATCTAATCGATTAGCGATATCTTTGATAGTCAGATTATTGCTTGTTGGGAAACCGAGCGGATCTTCTTTAAAGTTTACCGTAATCATGAATATCCCATTTTCAAGAATATATTTAATCATGATACGGTTGTAGTAGTTTGGAGCGTAGTTCTCGTCGCTAATATCCGAATAAAAAAGAGGAAGCGGACTTGCAAAGTTGACTATTCCTCGGATTTTGCCATCAGGGGCACAAGCTTTTTCCGTCATTTTATTGAGCTTTAAATAATTTTCTTTTAATTGCTTCTTGTTTCCGTTAAGAATTATATGCCCGGCAGGAGAAACTGTTCCTATCCCGCCGTATTCAGATGACATTGCTGATATACATGTATCATTTTGCGGATTTGCTTTTATAAAATTCATGAAATCTTCGTCCATGTCCAATTTACTGAAAAGTTTTTCCAAATTCAGGTATCTTAGTTTGTTAAACATATATTCGTATGTTACAAATGTCCCTGCCGAGTATCCATATAAAATGACTTCGTTTCCGGAGTTTGCTTCTGCTTTAATCTTTTCATTAAGTTCGTCAAGAATCGGAATCATATTATGAGGTTTTTGAACCCAAATTGCGTCGTGCATATACTGAGTAATCAAACTTCTTACCAAATATGCGCCTGAGGAGCTTACCATTTTTGATATTTCAAGCTGTTTTTTTACATATGCCAAGTCTTGTTTACTGTTATATCCCCAAAAGAAAATGACGGGTTCTTCTTTTATATTCAGATTCCCGATTCCGTGATAGTATTTTTTTATTGCACGATTTTTCAAAAATTTCTTGCGCATAACCGGATGTAATTTTTCAACTCCTTTAAAATACCAATCGTGCATTTTTTTATCATTATTATTTGACCCGTTTATATATACGAAACTTAAATTGCCTGCGGCATTAGCAGAATTTATACCAATTAAGAGAGTAAAAAGCAGCACAAATATCTTTTTCATAAAACTGACCTCAAGGTTTACTACAATGGATATTATACCATGAGCAGATTTTAAATTTTAAAATATTATAAAATAATTAACTAGTGAGCGATTTTTGCATTTTTGATGTAGAATACTTTTAGCGTAAACAGTAAAATAAGGAAAAAATTATGTGGGATTATTCCGAAAAAGTAATGGATCATTATAGAAACCCTCGTAATGTAGGGAAAATTGACGATGCTGATGCTGTTGGTAACGCCGGTTCTTTGACTTGCGGTGACCAGCTAAAGATATATTTAAAAATTAAAGATGGTATTGTTACGGATGCTAAATTCCAAACTTTTGGATGCGGCTCCGCTGTTGCAAGTTCAAGTATTTTAACTGAAATGATTATAGGTAAATCCGTTGATGAAGTGCGAAAAATTACAAATAAAGATATTGCCGATGAGTTGGGCGGGTTGCCACCCGAAAAAATGCACTGCTCTGTAATGGGCTATGAGGCTTTAGAAGATGCCTTAAAAGGTTATGTTGATAAAGATGATTTGAATGATGCGTTGGATGAAATTAACGGCAAGCCTGTTGATGAGAAAATCGTTTGTACTTGCTTTGGTGTCACAGAAAATCTTATTTGGGAAGCAATTAAGCAAAACGGTTTAAAAACTGTTGAAGAAGTTACAAATTATACAAAAGCAGGGGGCGCTTGCGGTAAATGTAAGAACGCTATTCAAGATATTATAGATACTTATTATAACAAGGAAAAGAAAGAAAATGACGAAAATAAAGTTGTTCTTTCTCCTGCTCAGAAAATTTTAAAGATTAACAGTATAGTTGAAAATAGAATTTCTCCCGAGCTGCAAAAAGATGGTGGGGATATTACATTAGTAGACATTGAAGGTGATAAAGTGTATGTAAGGTTGAGAGGACGTTGCTCAGGCTGCAGAAATTCAACTTTGACATTAAAGGCTTTTGTTGAATCAAGTTTGCGAGAAGCTGTTGATGAAAATATTGAAGTTGTAGAGGTAAATTATGATGGCAAATAATTTAATATATTTAGATAATAATGCTACATCTAAAGTTGACGAAAAAGTTTTTGAATCGATGTTGCCATATCTAAAGGAAGAATATGCAAATCCTTCAAGTATGTATGATTTTGCAAAAAAATCTTCAAATGCGGTAAAAGAAGCCAGGGTGAAGGTTAAAGAATTTTTTAACGCCAATAATGAAAAAGAAATTATATTTACTTCGTGCGGTTCAGAGGGTGATAATATGGCGATTCGTGGGGTTTTGGATATGGACAAGTCCAAACGTCATATAATTACTACAAAAGTTGAACATCCTGCGGTGTTAAATGTATATAAATATTTGGAAAAACAGGGCTATAAAACTGATTATATTAATGTAAATTCAAACGGTGAATTGGACTTGGAGCAACTTGCTTCCGCTATAAATGATGATACTGCTTTGGTATCCGTTATGTATGCGAACAATGAAACCGGAGTTATTAATCCTATACAAAAAATTTCAGAAATAATTAAAAGCAAAAACCAACATACTAAATTTTTTGTAGATGCTGTTCAAGCTGCGGGGAAAATCCCAATTGATGTTCAGGCATGCGGCGTTGATATGTTGGCGGTTTCCGGTCATAAATTCCACGCGCCAAAGGGTGTCGGAGCTTTGTATGTTAATTCAAAAACGATATTATCCCCATTAATAATCGGGGGGCATCAGGAACGCGGGAAACGTGCAGGTACGGAAAATGTTCCGTATATTGTCGGCTTGGGTACTGCTTGCGAACGCGCATCAGATAATTTGCAATATGAAATGACAGAAGTTAAACGACTGAGAGATAAGCTTGAAGACGGAATTTTAAAATCAGTGTTTAATGCGAGATTAAATACAGGAGTCGCAAACAGAGTCCCTAATACTACAAATATTGGTTTTGAATATGTTGAGGGTGAATTAATTCTGTTGCATCTGAGTGATTTAGGTATTTGTGCAAGTTCAGGTTCTGCATGTACATCGGGTTCTCTTGAACCGAGTCATGTTTTAAGAGCAATGAATGTACCATTTACGGCTATTCATGGCAGCATTCGTTTTTCTTTAAGCAAATACACAACGGATAAAGATATTGATTATGTTCTTTCTGTTGTTCCGAATGTGATAGAGAAAATTCGTGATTTATCTCCGTATCAGGATGAGCTTGCAGAACTGAAGAGAAGAAAATTCGGCAGCTAAGTTGGTTGTTCTTGAAAGCTTTAGATGTATTTTTGTAAAATTTTTATTACAAATATAGTATTTAAGATATCTTTATTATATTATACATCTATCTAAGGGGAAAATATGAGAATACACAGCATAGCTAATAGTCCGTATTTCGGTTATAATAAGGAACTAAACGAAAAGGTAAACAATAAGTTAAGACATGCAAAAGGCAATAAAGAACTGGCAAATACTTTGCTTGCTCTTAATACTTATTGCATGGAAACCGAAGATAAATTGAGAAAAGCCGAAGCCGAAAATAATCAAAATCTTGTTGACAAATATGATGCTTTGCTTATAGGTGTAAAAAATATTACAGCAAACCAGATAAATAACAGATTTCCTGAGTTGCATTACAGAGAAAAAGAATTAAAAGGGTATAAGGCTGAAGCTGCTAAAAGAAGAGCATTAGATCCTAATTATTGGCTAAATCAACTGATTTTAATCATGGATGATTCAGCTGAAATTGACCAACTTTTGGAGGATGCTATTAAAACTGAAAAGTTGGCAAAAAAAGGCAAAAAACATGGTTCTAAAGATGTAGATACTGCAGTGTTGGATGCAATTAAAAATTTTGAACCTGAGAAAAAGGATAAGTCTCAACAATCGGAAAAAGTTAATAAACCACAAGCAAAAACAGATAAAAAAATAAAAAAGCCGGAACTTCCTGAAGGATTAGAGGAATTTAAGCCTAATAAATATTCTCCGCGAGGATTTGTAAGTGTTGGCGGAATGGACGATTTGAAAGCAAGTTTCCGAGATAAGGTTATTGAACCTGTTTTAAATCCCGAGCTTGCAAAACTTGATGAATTAGAATACGGAAAAAGAATCCCTCGCGGATATATATTCTACGGACCTCCGGGATGCGGAAAAACTTTCTTTATGGAAGCTGTTGCTCAAGAAACAGGATTACCTTTGTTAAAAATGAAAGTATCAAAAGTTGGCTCAAAATTTGTAAACCAATCTTCAAATAACGTACAGGCGTCTTTTGATTATGCACTAAAAATGGCAGATGAAACCGGGAAACCGGTATTCTTAATGCTTGATGAAATGGAAACTTTAACATCAGAAAGAAAGTTAACATCAGGTTCATCCGAAGATAACAAAGTCGTATCAACGCTTTTACAGTGTTTGGATGATGTTCTCGGGCGTAATGTTATAGTTATCGGCTCTACTAACAAAATTGATATGATTGATAAAGCTATTCAGAGCAGATTGAATGAAACAGCGTATATCGGTTTAGCAGATGATGATACGAGATATAAGGTATTGTATCTTAAACTGAACGCTCTATATAAAGGAGCTTCTCTCGCTTCTAATCAGGAAGAAATGAAGAAGGTTGTTGCACTTACAAAAGGGTATTCAAACAGAACAATTGAATCACTTGTTCTTAATGCTGCTGATATTGCAAGGCGTGACGGAAGAAGAGATATTACGGCAGAAGATTTTGCTGTTTTGTGTAATACCGATAAATATTTAATTCAAAAAGTAAATGAAAATTTATATAAAACAAATAACACAAGACCTGCCGTAGGGTTTAACCCTCAGAGCGGACATGGCGGGAAAATGATTTTATAGCCTCATATTATTACAGAGGAAGTTTTATACAAAACTCCGTACGAACATTTTCTTCGCTTTCAACGGTAATTTCTCCTCCATGAGCCAGTATAATTTGATGAGAAAGATATAAACCCAAACCTGTTCCTATTTTACGGAATTTCTTAGCTGCGGAATAATACTTATTAAAGATTAGTCCTTGTTCGTTTTTAGGTATTCCTTGCCCGTAGTCTATCACGGATATTGTTATAAAATTAGGAATTTCGCCAATTTTTATATCAATGTCTTTTTTGGAATTGCTATGATAAATTGCATTATTTATCAGATTTTTTATTACACGTTCTAATTGCATGGCATCGGCAGTAACTTTAATGTTCCTACCTTTTTCAAATTTTACGTGAAGTCCGGCATCTTGCAGTACAGGCTCAGTGTCAGCAAGTATTCTTTCAATAAAGCCGTTTAACAGAATGTTTTCACGTCTTAACTTTATACCGCCATCCCGTATTTTATATGTTTCCAGAACTATTTGAACAAGATTCAGCAATTCCTTGTTTGAGATTTGCATGTTTTTAAGAGCAACTTGTTGTCTTTCGTTAATTTCTCCGAATTTACCTTCTAATAAAAATGCTAATATGTTAGATTCTGCAATAATCGGAACTTTTAAGTCGTGAGTAAGCGTCGCCACAAAATCATCTTTAAGTGTTTCAATCTCTCGTTCATTTGTAACATCTTTTATTATAAGAACGTATCGTTTTTTGTTGTTGTCTATGACTAATTTTATGGCACTCATTGTAAAGTTTTTTGTGGGTGTATGTTTAATATAGATGTCTTTTGCTATCATTCGGTTCAGATTAATATTCCCGTCACAAACTTCTAAAAACTCGTCTATATTTTTCCCTACGACATTTGTTCCTTTTACTCCAAACCAATCCGTAACTTTTGGGGTAGCTCTCAGTATTATATTTTGGTCGTTAATAATCAAAATACCGTCGGATAGAGAGTTTATTACCGCTTCTAATAGTTTGTTTTGACGCATAAGCTCACTTTGGTATTCAACAATCATTTTTTCTCTGTCGTTAAGAGTTTCTACCATTCGGTTAATACTGTCCGTAACGTTTTGGTATGTCGGATGTTCAAGTTTACCGATTTTTGTTGTTAAATCCCCATAACGTATAGAATTTACCGTATTTGTAACGGTTCCTAAATAATCATTGATTTTTGACCAACGTTTGTTCATTTGGCGTGTTATCAAAAACAACGCTATAAATACCAATATTATTCCAAAATTAATAAGATACCACAACATATATGATTTAATTAATCCCACCTTTTACATTTTATGATATAATTATACCAAACAGGGATAATGTTGTTAATATATTAAGGAAGCTGTATAAACAAATGTTAAATTTACCGAAATCGATAAAGTGGGTTATTACGGATTTTGATGGTATTGTTACCGACAATTTTGTTTATATAAATGATGATTATTCCATGACAAGAAGGCTTAATTTTAAAGATGTTATAGGCTTCTATAATTTGCATACAAACGGGATTGAAATTGCGATTATATCTGGTGAAAAAAATCCGGCTATAGATTTATTATCAAAGAAATTTCAAATTAAAGAGGTGCATACAAAAATTCATACAAAAATTGAAGTTTTGAAAGATATAATAGAGAAATACTCATTGACAGAAGAAGATTATTTGTATATGGGGGATGATATAAATGATATGGAATGCTTGGAGTATGCGAAATATAAAATAACGGTGCCAAATGCCGTAAAAAAAATAAAGAGTATTCCGGGTATTCAGGTTACGGAAACTGATTGCGGGCAAGGCGCATTCAGGGAGGTGGCAGATTGTTTGATTGGATAAGAGCTGTAATACAAAAAATATTGCATTTAAGTAAGCAACTTGATGATTATGAAAAAGATTCGGTTGTTCAGGCATTACCGTCATTGGCATATGTCAACAGAGCCAAAAAATGTATTGCAAATCAAGATTTTGAACAAGCGGAAAGAATCCTTGAGGAAGCAATGGAACTTCCTCAAGAAGATGCCCTTGTGTATAAATATCTCGGAATGGTTTGTGAAAGGACTGGCAGACCTTCAGAGGCTGTTATTTCTTACAAAAAATCCGCAAATATTAATAATGCAGATAAAGATATCTGGCGTTTGTTGGGTTTTGCTTTAATAAATTGCAGCCAATTTGAGGAGGCATTAGAGTCTTTTGAAAATGCCAATAAAGTTAATCCGTCAAATACAGATGTATACGCCGGATGGGGTATGGCATTTATGAGATTGAAACGATATCCTGAAGCTCATGAAAAATTTATGGAAGCTGTTAAGTTAAATCGTTATAATTTTATGGCATTATTATTGGCTGCAATTATGGAAGTCAGGCTGGGAAAATATAATGATGCTGATGCTAAATTGAATTTCCTTGCAAATGTGAGCCCGAACGAAACAAATACTTATGAATATGCAAATTTAAAATATGTAAAAAAAGATTATGATAGCGCTATTTTCTACGCCAATAAAGCTTTATCTTTTAACGATAAAATGTTGCCGGTATATTTACTATTAGGTAAATTGTATGCCATAAAAGGGCAGAAAAAAGAGAGTCTTGAAACATATGAAAAGGCTATTGCAAAAGGTTTATCATTCCCGCATTTGTTTTTTGATTGGGCGGTGACTTTGCAAATCTTCGGTGATTATGAAAATGCAAAGATTCAATTTGAAAAAGCAAGGAGCATTGCCCCGGGCGAAGAAGAGGTATGTGCAGGTCTGGCTCTTACCAATGCGTATTTAGGAAATCTTGAAGAAGCTGAACATTTGATGCAAAATGTCCGTAATCTGAAAGAGGATAATTATGTATATTCAAAGGCAACAGGATTGATAGCTATGAGAAAAGGTGATTATGCGTTGGCTGTAAATATGTTTAAAGGTGTGACAGATTTAATGTTTTTTGATAACGGGTTAAATTTTCTTTTGGCGCAATGTTATGATTGTATGGGGGATATTCCGAAAGCAAAAGAATATTATGAAACTGCCATGTTGAGTGCTGGGGATAATATCAGTATGTATTTAAATTATGCGGATTTTCTTGTAAAAAATGAGGATTATGAATCTGCTAAAAGGAAATTGAATAGAGCTCTTAAGTATGATGAGAATAATTCAGATGTGTTAAATTTATTGTTTCATATTGGTTACATACTTGTCAAAGATAATTGGTCGGAATATAATGTAAAGGAAACTCTTGGGATAGCTGATAAGATATTGAAAATAGCCCCGGATAGTTTCAGATATGCTCAAGAAAAATCAGACTTGGAAGATTTGCTAAACAACAGGTAGTAAAATTGAAAAGAATAATTGTTCAAAAGTTCGGCGGTACTTCGGTTGCCGATACAGAAAAAATTAAAAATGTTGCTAAGACCGTTATAAAAGAAAAAAATAACGGTAATGATGTTGTTGTCGTTGTATCTGCTATGGGGCATACTACCGATTATCTTGTAAATATGGCGAAAGATATTTCAAAAGTTCCATCAGGCCGAGAAATGGATATGCTCCTGTCAACCGGCGAAGGCGTTTCTATTGCCCTTCTTGCTATGGCAATCCAATCGGAAGGTTATGATGCTATAAGCTTTAATGCAATGCAGATTGGTATATTGACAGAAAATGTTCATACTAAAGCTCGTATCGTTAAGATTGAAACCGAAAAGATAAAAAAGAATTTAAATGAGGGTAAAGTCGTAGTTGTTGCAGGTTTCCAAGGTGTTACCGAAGGTGGCGAGATTACAACACTCGGGCGTGGCGGGTCTGATACCTCTGCCGTTGCTTTGGCTGCAGCTTTAAATGCTGAACGATGTGATATTTATACGGATGTTGAAGGCGTTTATACAACAGATCCAAGAGTTGTTCCGAATGCTTCAAGATTGAACAAAGTTTCGTATGAAGAAATGCTTGAGCTTGCTCATGCCGGGGCAAACGTACTTCATCCTCGCAGTGTTGAAACTGCAAAATTAAATAATGTCCCGTTACGGGTAAGAAGTAGTTTTAAAACAGATAATTTAGGTACCTTAATACTTGGAGTAGATAATATGGAAATAGATAGACCGGTTACAGGAGTCGCGGCGGATACATCTCAGACAAGAATTGTTATTTGTGAAGTTCCGGATAGACCAGGTATTGCTGCAACAATTTTTACAAAGCTGGCGAAGCAAAACATTTCTGTTGATATGATTATTCAGTCTTATGCAAGAAAAATTTCTCATACAAATGATATTGCATTTACGGTTGATTCTGCTGATGCGGACAAAACTGTTGAAACTTTAAATTCTCTAAAGGATGAATTGCAATGCGGAGAAATCCAAGTGGATAACAACATCGCAAAGGTTTCTATTGTCGGCGCAGGGATGATTGATAGACCGGGTATTGCTTCTGCGATGTTTGATACATTAGCAAGATTGGGTGTAAATATCAAGATGATTTCTACCAGTGAAATAAAGATTAGTTGTCTTGTTGACGGTGAAGACGCTCAAAAAGCGGTTAAGGCATTGCATGATGCTTTCGATTTAGCATCTGCCGAGGTCGCAGACGTAAAAGGAACTCTCCCTCCGGTATAAGTAAATTTTTTGTTATTTTCTTAAGTCTTTTGCGTTATGAAGATATACAAATTGGGGTTCAAAATCTTTTTCGCAATTATAGACTATGAGCACTCTTATACATTTTTCAAGAGAATCCTCAATATCTAATTCCTGCTCGCAGATGAATGCCGTTTTATTCCAACCTAAGTCTTTGCGTACGAATTTTGCGGGATATGCGGCATTTAAGTCTTTTGTCATAGTAAAGATTACATGTGAAACATAGTTTTCATCAAGGTTATTTTCTTTAATAAGCATAGAAAACATTTCAATTGTAGCAGATTTAATCTCATCTGCCGTATTTTGATTAACTGTTGTAGCTCCGCGTATACCTTTTGTTATCATAATACACTCCGATTATTTGTTCTTTAACCCGTTATACCAATCTCTTGCAAACATTTCTCCTTTGCCTTCCGGTTTAACCTTTATAAGCATAATACAATTTTTTCCGCACGCAACTTTTATACCTTCTTTTGTTACTTCAATAAAATCTCCGCAATTCCCGCTACCTTCGCAAACTTTGGTCTCCAGCACTTTTACAATTTTGTCGTTATGTATAAAGTATGCTGAAGGGGATTTATAGATACCTCTGACCAAGTTGTGAATTTCTCCGGCAGATTTTGAAAAATCTATTAAAGTTTCTTCTTTTTGCAGTTTATTTGCCATACATACATTTTCTTCCGTTTGAGGGGTAGGCTTAAGTGTTTTATTTACCAATTCAATTAGCGTTTGTTCAATAATTTTTGGAGATTTCTCACTGATTTCGTTATAAAGTTCTTCGCAGTTCATTGTTTCAGATATCGGAATAACAATTTTTTTACAAATATCTCCGCAATCTAAACCGAGTTCTGTTATCATTGTACATATGCCGGTTTCGCTTTCTCCGTTGATTATTGCTCTTTGTATAGGGTTTGCCCCTCTATATTTGGGCAATAAAGAAGCGTGTAAATTTATTGTTTCATACTTAGGAATATCTAAAACTTCTTGTGATAAAATTTGTCCAAATGCAAAAGTTACGAAAAAATCAGGTTCAAGCCTTTTTAATTCTTCTTGTATTTCAGGTTCTTTCCTTATAGACTTGGGCTGAAATACAGGTAAATTGTGAGAAAGTGCGAAAATCTTTATCGGGGACATCATAATTTTATGACCTCTTCCCGCAGGCTTGTCCGGCTGTGTCACAACTGCAAGGACTTCTATTTTATCAGAATTATATAAATATTCCAATGATTTCAATCCGATATCCGGTGTTCCGAAAAAAATAATTTTAATCATTATTTGTCAATTCTTTCTCTAATTCAGGTTCTTCAATGAGTTTATCAACTTCTACCGGCGGCAGGTTAAACTTCTCAAGCTGAGCATCTGCTTCAAATCTGTTTATGCAGTGGTCAATAAACAGAATTCCGTTAAGATGGTCAAATTCGTGCTGAATGCATCTTGTAAGAAGGGTTCCCCCATTAGCTTCCAATACAAAAGGTCTGCCGTTTCTGTCAAGAGCTTTTACCGTAATGTTTTTGTATCTGCGGACATCCGTATAAGCTTCGGGAAAACTTAAACAACCTTCATTACTGATAATAGCTCCGGATTTTTTTATAATTTTAGGATTGATAAATACCATAGGGTTAAGAGGTTCATCGTTTGATGAAACATCAAGAACAAATACTCTGTAATTAATTCCGATTTGGGGTGCGGCTAAACCTACTCCGTTTTTTGCATACATTGTTTCCAATAAATCTTGTACCAAATCAGAAATCTTTTTTGATACTTTATGTACTTCTTTAGACGGTTCTCTTAAGGAGGTGGTACCGTATTTTAATATGTTTTTTATTGCCATTTTTACATCCTCTTTATATTTTTATCCTACTATAAAGGCAGTTTATTGGCAATTATCTAATCTTTAAAAATTTATGTACTTGAGGAATAAGACGTACTTCAGAATATTCTTTAAGAAGTCTGTTCAAGATTTTTTCACAAAAATCAACAGGGACCCCAAACTTTTCTCCTACCATTTTAGGTTGTAAAATTATAAGTAAATTATGTGTTTTCCCGATGTTTATAATTTTATTGATTTCTTCTTCTGTTATATTCTCGTCAAAGACAACCTTTGCAAAAACTTCTTTTAAAGCTGCAACAGTAAAAAAGCTGTCTATAATCCCGTTCTCAATCCGTTCACCTGTTGCACTGTATAGTTTAATATCGGCAGAAATAATATCTGTATATTCAATAATTTCTTTTAATTGTTTAGGTAGTGTACCATTAGTTTCGAGATATATTTTATGCCCTTGGTTTTTTGCAAGCGGTAAAAATTCCTTTAAAAATTCAACAGAAACCAATGGCTCTCCGCCTGTCAATGATATTATCAAATTTTTACCGTAATTATTTAATTCTTGCAGCAAATTCTCAGGTGTATATTGTTTTGATTTTGATGTTTCAAAATCGGTATCACAGAATTGGCAATTCAAATTGCACCCGCAAAATCTCACAAATAACTGCTGCTGTCCGACGTAAGGACCTTCCCCCTGTATTGATAAAAATATTTCTCTTATGTTAGCGTATTTCATTTTCTATGCTCTGATATTATTTCGTGATAGTTTTTTAAGTTTTCCGTATAAAACTTTTTCTTCTGTCGATAAATTCTCAGGAATTTGGATTTCGACAGTTACTATCATATCACCAAATTTTCCGTTTGTCTTTAAGCCTTTTTTTGATATCCTGAATTGTTGCCCTGATTTTGTCATAGCCGGTATTGTCAGACAAATTTTCTCTGAGGAAGTCGGGATTTCTATTTGTCCTCCAAGTACAGCCTCAAACGGAGATATGGAAAGTTTATAGAGAATATTATCTCCCTCAATTCTTATATTCTCGTCATCTTCAACATGGAGAGTTATGTAAAGATTACCGTTTTTGCCGCCAAAAAATCCCGGATTTCCCTCGCCGACTAACCTTAACTTTGCACCGTTTTTTACCCTTGCCGGAATTTTAACGGTAATCTTTCTATTGAGTTCAAATACTCCGCTTCCTCCGCATTTTGGACATTTCGAGCCATTAATGAATCGGCGTCCTTCGCAATGTGGACATAACTCTTTATGCATTACATTTAAAATTCTTTCGGTACCGTTTATTGCTTCTGTCATTGTTACTGAAATTACAGTTGAGATATCATCTCCGTCTTTTGGTGACCGAGTTGATTTACTCTCTTTGTGATTTTTTGTGATTTCGTCAAGTATTGAGCTTACACAATCTCTAAAATATTTTTTTTGGAATCCGTCATTTGTATAATTTTGCTTTTTAGAATAATAACTTTTTTTATTTTCAAAATCATTGGTGTTACCGTTGTTTTCTATGTTAGAAGATGATTTTGTATTATTTTTTTCATCATGTTTATCTTGATTGTTTGAAGTACTTTGTTCTTCTTTGTATTGTTTTTTGTTTTTTGTACCGGATGAATTTGTAGCTGAGTTTTCATTATTTTTTTTCTGAGAAAAATCAGTTTTAGGTGTTTTGTAAAAACCGTTGAGCATGTCGTACTGTTTGCGTTTAATTTCATCGGATAAAGTTTCGTACGCTTCAAGAATATCTTTAAATTTTTCCGCACTCTCAGGTTCTTTATTTACGTCAGGATGATAAATTCTTGCCAGATGTCTGTAAGAATATTTAACCTCCGAGCTGTCGCTGTCAGGGGTAACTCCAAGAATACTGTAATAATTTTTTCTACTTTTTATCGCCATACAAGAATATATAATGACACTTAAAAAAAAATCAACGGTAAATAGGATAAATTTATTTAAATTGCAAATGTTAATATTTTTACAATCTTAGATTCGATATGGTATAATTTTTATGCGAGGGGATATAGATGGCTATAAAGGAATGGATATATAAGTCGACCGACGGCAGCGAGAAATCTTTAATTAAGCGTTTGCTATCTTCAAGGGGGGTATATTCCGAAGAAGAAATTTTTGAATTTACCCATCCGTTGGAAATGAAACTGACATCTCCTGATGCTTTTGTTGATATGCAAAAATGCGTTTTAAGAATTGCTGAGGCTATTGATAAGCAGCAAAAAATTGTAATTTATGGAGATTTTGATGCTGACGGAGTTACATCAACTTCATTGTTATATAAAACACTCTCTAATCTTGGGGCACAGGTTTATTATTTTATTCCGGACAGAGAATCTGACGGTCATGGATTTAATAGCAAGGCATTAGTCGGTGTTATGCGTGATTTTAAACCAAAGCTTATTATTTCAGTTGATTGCGGTATAAGCAATGTTGATGAGATAAAATTCATTAATAGCTTTGGTATAGACGTTATAATTACCGACCACCATGAGGCTCCAGATATCTTACCGGAGGCTTTTGGCATTATCAATCCAAAGGCTCAAAATTCGTTAGATGAATCTTTAACGGCGAAACAAATATTATCTCTTTCTTCTCTTGCGGGTGTAGGAGTTGCCTTCAAATTGGCTCAGGCTTTATTAATCCGCTTTGATAAGGCTGATTTTATCCCCGAGATATTGCCGTTTGTTGCTGTTGGTACGGTTGCGGATGTCGTTCCTTTGATTGGGGAAAATCGGTATTTTGTTACTAAAGGTTTGGATTTGATTTCAAGGGGTAAGCATTACGGCTTGAAAAGGCTTCTTGAATCTGCAGGATATTCATTAGAAAAGGGCATTTCATCAGAAACAATTGCATTTGGTCTTGCCCCAAGAATTAATGCTTCCGGCAGGTTAGAAACAGTTGAATCTGCGTTAAAAGTTTTGATGTCCGATAATCATCAAGAAATTGAAATGGCAATTCAAACATTAAACGAACTGAACAAAGTCAGACAAACTCTATGTCAGAATATATTTGAGCAAGCGGATGATATGGTTCAAAAGGAAGGAAACAGAAATCCTGCAATAATTCTTTTTAACCCCGAGTGGCAAGTTGGAATAATTGGTATAGTAGCATCAAAACTTGTTGAAAAGTATTATAAGCCGACATTTTTAATGACTTATTCCGAAGAAACGAAACAAATAAAATGTTCTGCAAGAAGTATCGAGGGTGTCCATTTGTATGAAACAATAAGCGCAATAGGTGAGCTTCTTGACGGTTATGGCGGTCATTCTCTTGCTGCAGGTTTGTCTTTTAATCCGGATAAAACTCCGTTTAAAATGGTTAAAGAGCAATTAAACCGCGTTATAAAAGAAATTGTTAATGGGAAAGAGCTAAAACCTTTTATAAATATTGATTTAGAAATTAATCCAGAGGATATATCCGTGGATTTGGTCAAAGATTTATCCGTTATGGAACCTTTTGGCGCATCTAATCCATCTCCGATATTTTCAATGTGTGATTGTGTTTTGAAAAAGAAAATGTTTTTGGGCGAGGGGGAAAAACATATAAAATTAATCGTTGAAAATGGTAGTAAGGAATTTACCTGTATAAGGTGGCAGGAAGGGGATATTTCAATAAATTCCGGAGCAAAACTCGATTTAGCCTTTCACCCTCGATTGAATACCTTTAACGGATTTACTGATGTTCAACTAATTATTGATGATATTCATTCTCCGGAATTAAAAGAAGAAGTAATAGAGATAGAACCCGCAATTAAGATATATGACCACCGTAAAAAAAGCGGTATTTTGCAACAGGTAAATGATTATATTAAAACCGCTAAGCAAAATATAAAGATATATGCTCTAAGCAAGCGGACAAAGGATATTCTTTCGCAATATAAAACAATTTTTGATAATATTTTTTCTGATAGTTCTTTGACTAAATGTGATGCAATAATGTTTTTTGATTATCCTGCCGATAGAGAAACTTTTGAAAATATAATTAGGTCAACAAATCCTAAAGCTGTACATTTTATGAATTATGATATTAAGTCATACGATAATAAAGAACTTTTAAAACTGATTACCGGAATGTTGAAATACTCCGTAAATAACAATAATGGGATTGTCGATTTATCACGTTGTGCAGGTTTTTTGGGTAAATCGGTAACAGCCGTTAAGTGTTTGTTTGAGGTAATGTCGGATTCTAATATTTTTGATATTGTAAATCGCAGCGATGCAGAGTATTCCATTCAGAATTTTAAAGCGGAGAATGCCCTTTCAGTTATACAAAACCCTAAGTTTGAAGAATTTTTATCCGTTTCTGAGGAAT
Source organism: uncultured bacterium (assembly GCA_902761735.1). Taxonomy (GTDB): domain Bacteria; phylum Cyanobacteriota; class Vampirovibrionia; order Gastranaerophilales; family Gastranaerophilaceae; genus UBA1221. The sequence goes on along the minus strand of CACWLL010000014.1, from coordinate 22,350 downwards.
GTGAATTGTTTCAAAGGTCATTATTGGAGGATGATGTGTCCGCTCTTGCACGGTTATGCGAAATATAGTTATCTTTGGGAGTTTATATAATTTTCAATACCGTTAGCTATGGCTTTAATTGTTTTTTCACGATAAGCGGAATCTATAATTTTAGAGTTATCTTCAGGATTTATCAGGTATCCTATTTCTAAGAGTATTGCAAGGGCGTTGGTGTTTCTAACGACAGCAAAACTTCGTTGTATAATTCCGTGGTTTTTGGCTCCAAGTTCTCCTACCATAGATGCCATAATAAAACCGGCAATAGGTCGTGCTTGAGGATAGTAATAATATATTTCCGTTCCATTGTTGCTTATGGGGTCAAGTGCATCCGGAAGAGCATTCCCGTGTAGGCTGATGAATATAGAAGAGTCATATTTGTTTGTAAAGTCAACTCTGTCTTGTAGCCCTATATAGGAATCATCTTCTCTTGTCATCGTGACATCTGCTCCTCGGGATTGTAATTCGTCTTTCAGAACCTTGGCGTATTGCAGCATAACGTCTTTTTCTTTATCTCCCAAGCAACCGATTGCTCCGTATTCGTGTCCGCCATGTCCAGCATCAATTGTTATTTTTACTTGTTTTAGGGGCTTTTTTTTGTCAATTTTTAAAGGTTTCCTAAGTTTTACAATTAAATTATTCCCGTCAAAGTTTGCATTGTATCCGATTAAATTTTTTTTCCCGAAATACTTTTGTCTGTCAAAATTAATGGTGAACATATTGTCAGGGGTTTGAGTATTGTATAGTTTTATTTTTATTGGGTTTGAGGCGTCTATTTCCCAAGGAGTTTTCCCTGAAAGTTCGATATTTATAACATAAAATTCCCCGTCATCGAAAATTTCGTACTTTTTAATTTCTACCGGTTTAATGTTTTCGGGTATAATTTTTACCTGTGATTTCAGTATCCAACCGTAAGTGTCATCACCGAGATATACCCTGTAAAAATTGCCTTGTTCTCCGTCAAGTATAAGCGGAATATCTTTTTGTAAATGCGAAATCCTGTTTATTCCCTCATCAATGGGCGTTGAACGCAGAGGACTATTTTGATTGTTTACAATTGCAGATTTTCTTTCCGGATATACTATAAATTTATTTTGTCTGATTTTGCTTGGGTGAGTTCCTTTCGGTCTTATAATTTTATAAACTAAAGTTTTGTCGCCTGATTTTATAATGAAGGTGTTTTCGCCGGGAGTAAGTTTTACTGTTTTGGCAAAGCCGCCCGAAGGATGTACCGCTACCTTTTCATTATTTATGATTAGCGGTTTATCTTTATCTGCCGAGCCTATAAAAAAAGTGGACTTTGAATTAATCGTTACGTTATTTTTTTTAGGATATACGATATCCAGTGAGAAACTTTTTTGTTCCACGGAAAATATTAGTATAATTGCAACAATTAAAATTAAAACCCTATAAAACATAACTAATATATAATAGCATAAAATTAGTAAACATTCGTTAATATTTCAAGTCTGTATTACATAATTATGGTAGAATTTTATAGAGAGGGGATAAATTAAGGTGGAAGAACGAGAAAATAAACGTTCAAGATTAGCAAACAAACGGAATAAAAGGTTTGACTGGGTAATTGCTTTTTTATACGGCATTTTTATTATTTTCGCAGCTGTCTTAATAATTTACCTGTTTTTTATTCAAGTAATTGACATAAAAAAATATAAAGTGAGAGCAAAAAATCAGAGAGCAAGCCAAAATTTTGCCGTAAGGGGTGATATTTTTGACAGAAACGGTATAAAGTTGGCTACTGATGATGTGTTTTATAATGTTTTTGCAAGACGTGCGGATTATGATGACGAAGGTTCGTCCCCTGAAGCCATAGCAACAGCTCTTTCCCCTATATTAAATATTTCAAAGGCTGACCTGTTGAAAAAATTAAACAGTCAGGATAGGATTATTGCTGTAAAAAAAGATGTTGATAGAAATACTGCTAAAAAGATTGCCCTGTTGCATTTAAGGGCAATAAGCCTGGATAAAAAAAATACAAGAGTATACCCGCAGGGAACAATGGCAGCACATATATTAGGATATTATAATTTTGATGCGGGGATATCAAACGGTATTGAATATGCGGCAAAAGATAAACTTGAGCACGTCGAAAATTCCGTAAAATACCAAAAAACACAGAAAGGTAAAATTATATATGACCTTTCAACAGACCCTGTTGCGACTGCTCAAAATCCGAAAGGTAAAGATGTTTCCCTTACTATTGATGCAGCTATTCAACATGTCTGTGAAAAAGAGTTGGAAAAGATGGTTGTTGAAAAACAAGCTCTTAGGGGTACGGTTATTGTTATGAATCCGCGTAACGGAGAAATATTAGCTTATGCGGTATATCCGACCTATGACCCTAATAATTATAAAAAGGCAACGCCTCTGCAAATAAAAAATTGGACTTTGACGGATGTATTCCCTCCGGGGTCTACCTTTAAAACAATTACTGTTTCAAGTGCCATGGATTTAGGCAAGATAAATGAAAATTCTACAGTATTAGATACAGGAAAAACAAAAATCGGTAATTGGGAAATTAAAAATTATGACTACGATATAAGACCGTATCCGGGGCATATATCTTTAGAGTATTTATTTGAACATTCAAGTAATATAGGTTCAATTAATGTCGCAAGAACAATGTCCCCAAAAGAGTTTTATGGAGAATTGAAGAAATTCGGCTTTGGCTCGAAAACAGGAATAGACTTACCTGGAGAGTCTTCAGGGCTTCTTCCTTATTGGAATATATGGGATAAGGGAATACATGCTACAATGTCTTATGGCTACGGAACTTCTGTTACGGCAATGCAGATGATTTCTGCTGTATCAGCACTTGCTAATGATGGTGTCAGAGTTACTCCGCATGTTATTAAATATTCTCCCGAAGAAGAAGAATTAAAAATAAAAAGAGTTCAAGTTGTCAGTCCGGAAACGGCGCATTCCGTTACGCGATTACTCGCAAAAAGTGTAAACAACGGGCGTTCTGTAATTAAAATGGATAAATATAATGTTGCGGCAAAAACCGGTACATCTCGCAAACCAAAGGAGAATGGTTCAGGGTATACCCCGTATGCTTATACTTCAACTATCGGATATCTGCCTGCTTCAAATCCTCAAGTGTTGGTTTATGTTATGATCGACAGTGCAAAGGTCGGAGCAATTTGGGGAAACACTGTTGCAGGTCCGGTGTTTCATGAAGTGACAACTCAAATTGCAAGAATATTGGATTTAAAGCCGGATAAGAATACTGCGGCTTCGGTAAAAAACAAAGGTAATAATTAGATTGTATAAGGAGATATAATGAAACTTGATGAGCTCATTGAACATTTAGGTTATAAAGATTTAATAAATTTTAAAAACGTAGAAATTTCCGGAATTTCGTATAATTCAAAGACAACAAAAAAGGGTGATATTTTTGTTTGTTTAACAGGCGAGTACACTGATGGGCATAAATATGCACAGGATGCAATTAATAATGGGGCAGCGGCATTATTTACGGAGCATCAAGTTGATGGCATTGATAAAAAAATTCCTCAGGTTGTTGTAAAGTCTACAAGGCATAGAATAGCTGATATAGCAGACCGTTTTTATTCAAGTCCGTCACGTGGAATAAATCTTATCGGTATAACAGGGACAAACGGTAAGACTACTGTTACGCACTTAATACAGAAAATATTTGAACAAAATAATCAAAAGTGTGCCTTAATCGGAACTTTAGGTTATAAATTATCCTCGAATGGTGAGTATAGAGATGCTAAACACACTACTCCTCAAGCTCCGGAATTGCAAGCAACATTAAGAATGATAAAAGATGTCGAAAAAATCGATAATGTTGTTATGGAAGTAAGTTCACATGCCCTTGAACAAAATCGTGTAGGGGGATGTTGTTTCGATGGGGCAATTCTTACAAATCTTACTCAGGATCATTTAGATTATCACATCACCATGGATAATTATTTTGAGGCAAAAGCGTTGTTATTCAAAGGCTTGCAGGATGGTGCCTATGCCGTAATTAATAAGGATGATGAGTATGGTGATAGGTTTTTGTCGGTTGTTCCCGAAGGTGTAAGAACCTATACATACGGTGTAAAAAATTCTGCTGATGTTATGGCAAAAGATATAAATTTCTCCTTGAACGGTGCCGAATTTAGGTTAGTAACAAAAGATTGTGAGTATCCGGTCAATTTACATATGAACGGGATGTTCAGCGTATATAATGTACTGGCCGCTATTACAGGTGCTCTTGCAATGGGTATTGATTTAAAAATTGCATTGAAAGCATTAGAAAATGTAAAGGGTGTTGCAGGACGATTTGAAGTAGTCGCTAAGAAACCTCTTGTAATTGTAGATTATGCACATACTCCTGACGGGTTAGAAAATGTGTTAAAATCTGCAAGAGAAATTACGCCAAAAGAAGGTAAATTGATTTGTTTATTTGGTTGCGGTGGGGATAGAGATGCAACAAAACGCCCTAAGATGGGTGCTATTGCAGAAAAAATAGCAGATAAAATAGTGATTACAAGTGATAATCCAAGAAGCGAAGACCCTCAACAAATTATAACAGATATTATTGCAGGTCTGAAGTCGGTAAACCCTGATAAAGTAACTGTTGAGCCGGATAGAGGACAGGCTATTGCATTATTAAAAACTCTTGCAGATAACAATGATGTTGTTGTGATTGCAGGCAAAGGGCATGAAGATTATCAAATATTAAAAGACAAGACAATCCACTTTGATGACAGAGAAGAAGCAAGGAAAGTCTTTGAAGGTAGCGTAATTTAATATGGGGTTAATTGCATGATTACACCGCTATTGATTGAACAGCATTTTCATGGGTGCTTTGGTATAGATTTTAATAAAGCCGATACTGATGATATTTTATATCTTTCAAAAGAAATTTTAAAATTTGGTATTGGCGGGATTTTTCCGACGCTTGTAACGGATAGTATTGAAAATACTAAAAAAGCTATTTCAAATATTAAAAAAGCCGCCGGGATGCAGACTCCTGATATGGCAAAAATTTTGGGTATACATCTTGAAGGGATTTTTATTAACAAAGAAAAAAAAGGTATTCATAATTCAGAGCATTTACTTTCTTTAACTCCTGAAAATTACAAGTTGGTTGAAGATGATTTTATAAAGATAGTTACTTTGGCTCCGGAATTGGATGAAGGATTAATAGAATATCTTACGGGTAAAAATATAAAAATTCAAGCGGGGCACTGTGTTGGCGGTAATCTTACGGGATGCTGCGGAGTAACTCACACATATAATGCAATGTCGGGGATTTCTCATCGAGGTTCTTCTACTGCGCTAAGTGCTCTTGTTGATGATAATTTGTATACTGAAATAATTGCGGATGGCGTTCATGTTAGCGTAGAGGCATTGCGGTTATTGTTTAAGTCAAAACCGGAGAGTAAAATTATTTTAGTAAGTGACAGCTTACCTTGTTCAAAGAGCAATATTAAGGAATTTGTTTTTGCAGACGAGAAGGTCTTTTATGATGGGAATAGAGCTACTTCGGCTAATGGAACTCTTGCAGGCAGTACACAGCTGTTGCCGGATATTATTAAGAGGTTATATTTGCTTGATTTGTTTAATAAAAATTATATTATGAATCCGTATAAATATCATAATCTATCGCCTTTCGGTAAAATTGAGTGGTCTGATGATATGGATATAGTTTCTGTTGATATAAACAATTAAGTATGGTAGACTTTATTTATGAATTTTTGGAATGAAAAAAATCTAAAAGAGGCATTACAGACTGCTAATACATACAATTTCCCTGAAAATTGGAGTTCAAACGGGCTTGTTATATGGCAGGATAATTATTTGCCGAAAAATATGGTACTTGCCAGAAATGAAGGAGAAACAAGAGGTCTGTCGGTAGAAAAGAATTTAAAGCTTCTTGAGGATTGCTCTGCAATCTTGACGACTAACTCAGCCCCATATTTTAAATACAATAAACCTATTGTAGAGTTGAAAGGCAAAAACGGTGATGCAATTATAAATATGTCACGTTACATAAGAAAATTTTTCACCGGAAAAGTCGTTGGGGTAACAGGGAGTTCGGGCAAATCCACAACGACTCAAATGCTGGTGGATATATTTTCTACCAAATGCAAAGTAAATTCTAATATAAAAAGTAAAGCAAATACCTCTTGGGGTATTGCATGGAATATGACAAGATTTGGCATTGACGATGATTATTGGGTTGTTGAAACATCTCTTGGCGGAGGAATGAGCAGAAACGCTGCTCTTGTAAAACCTGATTATGCTATTTTAACTAATGTAGCACCCGTTCATCTTACGGGCGGTATGCAGCTAAAAGATATTGCTGAGGAAAAAAGTAAAATATTTTCCAAAACAAATGAAGATGGGGCGGCTATAATATATGAGGGTATGGAGTTCTTTGATACAGCAAAAAATGCTGCCGAATATAGAGGTTTAAAAATTATCACGTTTGGTGAAAGTGAAGCTGCCGATATTCGCATAATGCTTGACGGTATTTCGGTAAAATTTAATATATACGGTAAAGAATATTCGTTATGTAATAATGAACCTGTCGGACGACACATACTGTTGGATATGGCTGCAGCTTTAGCTGTCGTTAATGAAGAAAAGTTTGATATTGCTCTTGCTCTTGATGTTCTGAAGAATTTCAAAACATTGGAAGGTCGTGGCGAAGAATTTTTATCGGTTATTCCTGAGAACAAAACTATTCATGTTACAGATGAAGCATATAACGCAAATCCATTATCTATGGCTGCTGCGATTACTGCTTTTGGTGAAAAATATAATGAAAAGAATACGGTATTGGTTTTGGGAGATATGGCTGAATGCGGCGAAGAAACCGAGCGCTATCACAGAGAGATGTCAAAGAGTATTGATAAAGTTTCTCCTGCTAAAGTTTTGCTTTGTGGTAAAGATATAAAGTATTTGTATGATGAGATAAAGGATATATATGATACAAAGTATTATACGGATATTAATTCTTTGCAGAAAGATTTTTTTGAAAATTTATCGGATGAAGATTATGTCTTTCTTAAATCCTCTCATTCAGGAGAATTATATAAACTTGTTGCTAAATTAAAAAGCTATGAAATTAAGCCGCAAGATTAGAAGATAGCTTTTATTGCAAGCCAAATTAAGATTATTCCTCCCAGCAGTTCTAAGTGAGGGATATTTTTAATTCTGTTTCCGCTCCAAAAGCCGACTAAAGACATTATAAAAGATGCTATGCCAATAATAATTACAGCGGATATTATGTTTACGTTTGTAAGTTTTAAGCTTACGCCTGCTGCAAGTGCATCAATACTGGTTGCGATACCCATCGCCATAAGGCATTTGAAACTAATATCACAAGCGGTTTTATTTTCTTTGGGTTGTGTTGCTTCATATATAAATTTAATTCCAAGAATAAGGAAAATACTAAACACTATCCATTTTGAATATTGTTCAATGTAATTAAATATTCCTGAAGTTATAAAGTACCCGAATAAAGGCATGAGCCCTTGAAAAAATCCCATTGTAAGAGCTAATATAACGGAATTTTTTGTCCGGTTCTTATATGTTATCAAACCTTGAGAAAATGATGTAATAAGGCAATCCATACCTAGTGCCAAGCCCAGTAATATTATATCAATTAAGCTCAATTCCCACCTCAAATAGTCTGTCCCATGGGAAATAATATTCGGCATGAAAGGCAAATCCCTGAACATCTTTTATTTTCTTTTCGTAATCTTTCATCTTTTCCGTCAGTAATTTTATATCAGGGCAACTTAATTCTTGTCTAACATTGGATTGATAAGCCCAATCATCAAGCAGTCTGAGAATAATAAATTTTTTAAATGCGTTAGCATTGAAGCACCCTTGTTGTTTTGCGTGAAGTATGAATTTCATTGCACATATTATACTGCCAAGTGTATTGGCAGATGTATTCCAACCCGCATACCCATAAAACTTTTTACTCATTCCGGTTTTAAACAAATTCTCAATAAACTTGTTATCTGCCCCGTTTGCATTCCTAACATCCGCAATAATATACGGCTTTTGGGGTTCTGTCCACATTCCCGAATATTCATCGGTAGCACGCTTCATTACGATTTCCCCCTGATGGTGCTTAAAGTTATTTACATATAGAATTATGTCAGAGAGTGAATTTTCTTTAGTAATATTACATTGTGCCAACTCTAATTGCCCTGTAACAGATTTTTCAATAGAAATGTCTTCATAATTTGAAATAAGATTTTTGCAATCAGGTTCAGAAAACTCAGGAAATACCGTAATATTAATGTTGTTTAAAGCCCTTGCAAGCAGCGTTAGCGGAATCTCGTCGGCTCCTGTTTTTGTGTAGCCGCCTAAAGCTTCAAGCTCTTGTGCCTCTTTTATATTTAGTCCGTATTCGGCACAATCATCTTTGGAAAATATCAGAGTGTCAAAAATACCTTCTTTTTGCCAGTTCAGATATGTTTTATTGAGCTCAAAATTTCGATTTCTGGTTTCTAAATAATCTTTTATAATTTCAGCAGGGACTTCTGTTTCGGCGTGTCCGTATTTATGTATATCGTATGAATATTTGAATATTTTTTCTCCATATAAGCCCCAGTATTCTTTTTCTTCTTCGTTAACGTTGTTATTAGAAATTCTCATAATTGAAGAAAAAGCATAAATTTTTGCTTCGGTATTTTTTAATATGTTTTTTAATTTGTTGATATGAAAGGATATTTCTTTAAGAGTTTTGTTTGAGCGTCTTGATGGTATCAGCCCTCCCCAGGTAATTGTATCAAGGGAAAGTATTATTGCATCTGCCATTTTGCAATTATTATCAAGCCATTCCATCAAGGCTTCTGTGTCAGCACTTTTTTTTAGTCCGCCAAGCATATTTATGTCCGGTATAATTAAATCAATGCTCGTATCAATTTCGGAAATCATTTTGGGCATTTGATAGCAAACCGGTCGATTATCTATCGGTAAGAATACAATTTTCATAAATTAATTATATGATAATATTTAAATAAAGCCAAACAGGTAACATTTTATGAAAGAAGTTTCAAAATCTCCAAATAAAATTTCAAATATGTTTAATGAAATTGCTAACGTATATGATAGGAATAATGACATTATCTCTTTGGGATTACATAGGATAGTCAAAAAATTTGCTATTGAGGAATTTAATCCTAATTATAATGAAATAGTTGTAGATTTATGCTGTGGTACCGGAGATATATGCGGTTATCTTTTGAAGTATGTGAAATCTAATAATATTATCGGGGTAGATTTTTCATCAGAAATGCTAAATATAGCAAGGCATAAATATCCTTCGTTAAAATTTATTCAAGCTGATATATCGGATGTTCCTCAGGAAACTTCAAGGGTTGATAAGATTACGATTTGCTTTGGCTTAAGGAATGTTGAGAACAGAGATAAAGTTATTGCTGAAATGCACAGAATTCTTAAACCTGACGGCGAAATTTTACATATTGATTTTGGTAATAAAAATTGTTTCTCAAAAATTTTCGACCTTATTGTTCTTTTATTGATTAAGTTGTTTCGTAAAAATGCCGAATCTTATGAATACTTAATTCACTCAAAAAGCCAATTCCCCGTTCCGAAAGAGCTTATTGAAGAATTTAAAAAAGCAAATTTTGAGTTGAAAAAATGTAAAAATTTTATTTTCGGGGTTGTATCAATGCAAATATATAAAAAAATATAGATTAATCAAAGTTTTGTTGACTTTTAATTATTTATCATTAATTACAGTATTAATCTCGTATATATGTATGATTTTTGCTCAAAAGACTTAACTGTCATGGCATTTATCCGATAAAATATATGAGTAAGTAGAGGTAGTTTTATGAGATTAAACGGCGGTATTGAATATCAACAAGATGGGATGAGAATTCCTTTATATGCAATGCAGGTTCAGACTCGGCTTATTGATATCCACAATGATAATATTGTAGGTTTCGATAAGGTTGGCTACCAAAGGAAAGAGGCAGTAGTATCTTCTTTTACGGAGTACCTTGGCGTGCATGGTATTTCTTCTTCAGTTGATGACAAAGTCGGTAGAATTTCGTTAACAAAAAACCCGTTAGATTTGGCTCTTGCTAATAAGGGTTATTTTCAAATAGAAACTAAAAACGGAGTAAAACTTACAAGAGATGGAAGATTTAAAATAGATAAAGATGGAAATCTGTTGACCCTAGAGGATGACAAGGTCCTTTCGAACGGGGGTGTTCCTATAAAATTGCATATTGTACCTGACGATTTAAAGAAAATAAAAATAAAAGACGACGGAACAATTAGTGTATTCAATGATAAAACGAGAAAACTTGAACGTGTTGCAACAGTTGGTGTCGTTGATTCTCATGGTTTTCTTATAGAGGATCCGATTATTAAACAAGGTTATTGTGAGTTCTCTAATGTTTCCATGGCAAACGAATTTATGGAGATGATGCCGGTTATAAGGAATTTTGAAGCCAACAGGCAAATGTTTCTTATCCAAAATCAAAATTTGCAAAAGGTAATAAATCAGTTAGGTTCAGCAACATAGGGAGGTAGCATAGTATGAAAAATTTACAGGGAATAATAAGAAAAAGTACCTCAAATGCTCTTAATCAGTGGGAGCGTTTAGGCTATGTTGCTAATAATCTTGCAAATTTGAACACTAAAGGTTATAAGAACATAAGGTTTGAACAGTTACTCAGTCCTGACGGATATTTGACAGGTGCTGTCAGAACAGATTATCAACAAGGGTCTACTCAAATAACAAGTAATCCTTATGATCTTGCCATTGATGGACAAGGGTATATACCTGTTTTTAATGAAAGAGGACAGGTTGCATATACAAGAGATGGTGCATTTAAACAGGGCAAGGACGGTTATTTGGTTACCGCAGATGATTGGATTGTCGGAAACGGTATAAAAATACCGTCAAATTCATATCGATTTGAAATTAAAAAGAACGGCGAAGTTTTTACCTATGAAAAAGGCGATAGCAAAGGTAAGAAAATAGGCACAATCCCTCTTGTAGTTTTTGCAAATCCGGAAGGCCTAGATCAGTGTGATATGAATAAAATGAGTCCGACAGATTTGTCAGGAGAACCAAAACTGGTTAAAAACCATGAGCGCTTTTTACAAAATCAGTTGGAAAATTCTAATGTAAGTGTTTTTGGCTCGGTGACAGATATGCTCAGACTTAATGCTTCAATGCTTGCAAGTACAAAAATGATGAAAGTTGTTGATGATATGTATAATAAATCAATCAACATAAGAGAATAGGGAGGCGGTTAGAATATGTATTCTCCTATTGACAGTATGGGTAAAGTCGGTTTAATGTTGGATTTGGTATCTCAAAGGCAAGTTGCTTTAGGGGATAACTTGGCAAACATTCATACTCCCGGATATGTGCGAAAAGATATTAATTTTAGTGACTATTTGAGTTCTATGAATAGCCCGTTGGAAACTAAATTGTCTGCAAAACTCGGGCCATCTGCAATTATGGAAGAACATTTTAATGAGCAAATCAGACCGGATAAAGAACTTTTAGAAATTCAAAATAATGCCCTTTTGTATAATGTAGCGGCAAGAAGAATGACAAATATAATTACAGAAATGAAAACTGTTATAAATGTAGGTAAGTAAGGTTAAATAAGGTATTAATTATGACAATCTTAGAATCAATGAATATCGGTGGTAATGCGTTAAGAGCACATAGTTACAGACTTGATGTGCATACAAAAAATATTGCAAATGTTGATACTCCAAATTATGTCAGAAAAATTCCGGTTTTGAATGCAACGGAGGACATATCCTTTCATGGTTTAATGAATGAAATGAAAGAGGATGTTTTCGGCGTTGGCACTCTGCCTTATTTACAAGGTGGAGTCGTTTTTAACGGAAGTGTTGAAGATCCTACTTTGGGGGATAAAATTTATAAACCGGGTCATCCTGATGCTGATGCCGAGGGTTATATAAGAGCATCTAATGTCAATCCTTCTGTTGAAATTGCAGATGCAATTCTTGCTCAAAGAGCATATGAAGCAAATCTTGCTCTTGTAAATATAAGTAAATCTATGGCTCAAAAAGCTATTGATATTGGTAGATCATAGTTAAACCGTATTATTTTCAATTCTTTTTTCTGCCTTTAAAAATCTTTCTTCGTAGGTTATTCCCTTTTGCGAAATATATTTTTTTAGGCATCTCATTGATTCCTTTGTTATCCTGTAGTAGTATTCTTTTTGATTTGCCTTCAGGCAGACTTCTTCTTTGTATTTATTTAGATTATAATTGCAAAGCCAACATTTTAACGTTTTAGGGTTAACTTTTAGTAATTTTGCAAGGTTTTTTACATTAATAAACTTTGATTTCCCCATTGTTACCTCGCTAACAATCTTTTTTTGCTTTTTAAGTGTAATGCCAATTGTAAATTTGTTCTGCAATTGCATTTTAGTTTTGCTCGGTCAAGATATTTTCTTACTGTCCCAAATTGTATTTTCAACTTTTGGGCGATAGCCTTGTCTGCAAAACCGGCTATTTTTAATCGGAGTACATCTTTCTCACGATCGCTAAATTCAATTTTTTTCATTGTAAATCCTCTTCCAATATTAAGTGTGATTTCGTAAAAGCAAAAATATTTATTTGTAATGATTAAAAAGTTGCCACAATTTATAACTTAGTCTACAATTTATAAAGAGGGTATTTTCGCTTTTATATCCGCATTTATATTTAAATATATACGAAAACGAATATAAAAGCAATACGAATATGAATAATAATTTTAAAAAAAGATTAATAGAGGTTAGAAACGCTTGCGGGATGAGTGGTTATTCGTTTGCAAAGAAACTTAATATTCCTCAGCCTACATATTTAAGGTATGAAACCGGTGAGCAAAAACCGTCTGCAAAACTTATTGAGGCTCTGGTTCTTATTTTTAATGTAAATGTATATTGGTTGTTTACAGGCGAAGGAAGGATGTTTGCGGCTCCCGATGAAAACACAGGAGAGCGCAGATTTATTCCGCAGTATAAGCAAGATGTTTTGTCATTTGGAAAAAGGTTGTCTGAGTTACAAAGTAAACATAATTTTTTGGATAGAGAAATGGCGAAACTCCTTGATATTTCGGAGCGAAACTATGTTTCCCTTGTTGTGGGGAAAAAAGAGCCTACTATTGAAGATTTAACAAATATTAAGCAAAACTTTAATGTTTCGATTGATTATCTGTTGTTTGGCGACTGAGAATGTTTTAGTTCTCCGCTTTTTGTGTCTATATTTACGCTGTTTATTTCTTCAAGAGAGCGAGTCGTATTAAAGTATCTGTAATCTACTTTTTTGTTTACCTTATTAATTTCAGATTCTATACTTTTGTAACGCTCAATATTATTTTTTTCAAGTGTTTTTATATCGTGATGTATCCAAAGCCCTAAACACAGGTTAAGTATGATAAAACAGACAAATAATCTCCCCAATTCATCACTTAAAAATCCTTTAATATCCGAAAAAAGTAGCTGCAAATTTCTCATAACCCAATATCCTTAATTCCTTTAATTATGCCACTTAGGCTTGTTTTATTTTAACATGGAAATAAAAAATATCCGAATTTTGAATTAAAATATTTATCTTTTAAAGACGGAAGGGGCTTGTCTTTTGGCTTTTCTTTACAAATCATAACATGAAGTTTTGTAATGCTTGTATAAAAAAGTGTCTCAAAACCCACAGTATGGCTTTATAATGAATATAGCCCGGTAGAACGGTAGGTTTGGTGTAAGACCTGTGCAGCTTCCATTCCTGAAATTCTACAATACGGGAAGGGAGGATTTATGTTAATTTGTTGTAACCGCCTTTTTCAAGGCGGTTTCCATTATGTTGTATCAAATACAGCGGATTTTTACAGAAGGCTTGAATTTGGCATTTGTCCGAATTGCGGAGTTTACAAATTTCGTGATTACAGAATTATAAAAGATGTAGTCAGAGATAAAATTCTTTCGGGAAAAGAAGCAGAAAGTGCTTTCGAAAAATTTTCACAAAGACTAAAAGACTTAAAGCATGGAATAAAAACAAACCAGAATTATCATTACGGAGATTTTAAGGCAACCGCAAGAAAAGACGAAAACGGTAATCCGATATATTTGCAGCTTCGTAAAAATTTTAATGGTGATGCGGAAATTTTAGGCGAAATTAAAACAAAAGTATCGTATATATAAATTTGAGTCGAGAGGAGATAATATGACGGAAAAAGAGTTTTGGACTCCTGTTAAGGTTGAATCTTACTTAAAATCATTATCCGATAAAAGTCTGATTTTACCGGATAATATATATTGCACAAATAATTTTAAGTGGAATGAGGTTTTGTGCCTTTCTCGCAGGCGGATAACAATGCCTAATATAGATATATTGAGAAATTTATATTATGTAACTTCCGTGCTTCAGGTTTATAGAGATATCATAAGAACTCCTTTTTGGATAACCTCCGGTTGGCGTACTGCGGATGAACAAAATAATTTAGTCCGTATGTACGCTTCCGGAAAATTAAAAAATAAACCTTCGAAAACAAGTTTACATTTAGAAGGATTAGCGTTAGATTTTGTAGTAAGCGGCTCATCTCAGCGTTTGGCGCAAAACATTATTGATAAAACTTTAATAGGAGAGGCTGAGTTTGGTTTTGATTATACTCATATAGGGCTAACAACGTTTTCTAAGGCTTATTTGCAGCGGCAAGGAGTATATAATCCTGATATCTATAGAAAATTATGTATCAATAAGTGTTTATTAACTGATAATATCCGTTCCGGTCTTATAAAAAGACTAAATCCAAAAAATTGGCAATCATTGCAATCCTCATTTTCAATATCAGAGAACAATTTGCTATTCGAAAACAGATATAATTTATTAAATTTATAAACAGGTAATTTATGAAAAATGTTATTAAATATAAAAAAGAGTTTTGTAAGAAAATGGTGGAGTTTTTTAGTATTCCTCATACTGTGGAAAAGAATGAAGTAACTGTCGACAAAAATGGGGAAAAGATTAAAACCGTTGAAAAACCAAATCAATTACCAACGTTTGAAAGATTTGCCGTAAAAATTGGTGTTACCGTAGATGTTATAGAGGAATGGGAAAAGCAGTATAAAGAGTTTAATTTAGCATGTAGTCAGTGCCGTGCCCTCCAAAAAGATATGCTTAATGACTTGGCTATGCGAGGATTTTATAATCCGACATATACAATATTTGTTGCAAAAAATATTACTGATATGAATGATAAACAAGAGGCACAAACGGAAAATTATGAAGCGATTCGTTCTGCGTATTTACAAGCAATGAAAAATTTAGCCGAATCATAACCTTTCCGAAAGCAAAAAACAAAGGATGTTAATATGCGTAAAAATGAATTTATGTCGTTATCATACGATGAATTATTAAAAAAATATTCTGGTGGTAATATAACCAAAAATGAATTGCTAAATGAACTGAAAATAAGAAAACAAGAAGAATTTGTGAAAATCAACTATGAAATGGCTAAAGAACATCTGTTGGCAGCAGCCAGAGCTATGACCGGAGGCGGAATTGAGGCATTCCGCTTTAATCCCGCTTTAAATATCCCATTTGTTGGAACCGGTATTGGTGGAGCAACATTTGAACTGGGAAATGCAATTAATCACGATAAGTCATATGAAGAAAGTTTAAATGATATAAAAAAGGGGTTTCTTTTCGGAGAAACAATCGGAGCAATTCCATTTATAGGAAAATTTTTACGGGAAACAAGATTTGGAAAATTCATAGAGGATTTATCCCTGAGAGGATATGAGAAACTTCTCCAAAGTGAAATGTGGAAAAATGTTGTTGAATTTGTAAATAAAGGATTATTGTTTTTATCAAAAGAAGTAAAATCTTTTAACAATCCAATTGATAGATATTTACAAAATATTAATAATATGTTAAAATATTTAGTGGAGGACATCTCAAATGCTTATCAAAAAAATAGTAACTTGGTTCAAGAAGCAGAAGGCGGATTGGGACAAAGCAGATCGAGCCGCTCGGCACTTTATGGAGCGAAAGAAGCTGGTAGAGGAAGTCTTATCAGATCCCTCAGTACATACAATTCAGGACGCAATGGACAGAGGGCTTTTATACGAAGAGGCTCTGTTTGGTTAGTCAATCCTGAACTAGAAGAAATCTTTTCTTTAGCAGGTTTAAAGAATATAAAACTAAACGAAGTATCTTCTTCAGATGCTGAACTTTTTTATAATTCTTTGAAAAAAGTCAAAGAATTAGATAAAAATCGTAGTGCTCAAGTTCATTTATATTCAGAAGAAGAATATTCAAAAATGCGATTATTTTTATCACCTGAAAATAATTACGGATTTGCGTTAAAACCTGATGGTGATATTGTTTCTGTATTTGTAAAACCGGGTTTACCCTCCGGAACGGGGCATTCTTTAATTGTTGCAGCGATGTCTGTTGGCGGTAAGAAGTTAGACGCATTTGATACATACTTATATGGATTTTACACAAAACATGGCTTTAGGCGTATAGGACATTCAAAGTGGAATGATGATTATATGCCTGAAGATTGGGACAAGGAATATTATTACGAATATAATAACGGAGAACCGGATGTTGTCTATATGCAGCAGTGGAACAATCCTGATGAATTAATAAAGTCTTCGGCTGTTCCTGCGGCTATGTCTATTGATGAAAATGTTGAAGCTCCCGTAGAAACACAAGACGATTTTGAAAAAAATAAAAAATCTGAAATAAAAGATGATATTTCAGATTTTCCGTCAACTTGTCCGTTAAGGAATATGGATTTTATGTCGCAATATTGTACAAGAGAAGATGTGCAGGGAGAAATTGCCGATATCGTTCGCTTGGCAGCTTTGTCTCTCGGGGTTTTTGACTCCGATTTAAAATAAATTTAATAATATAGGAGATATAATTATGTCACAAAGTGTGTCTGCTTTTTATTTGCCAAAACCTAAAAAGCATAAAAAATCTTTGTTTAATAGTGTTGCAAAAAGTTTATTAAGTGCAAATATTTTACGAATTATAAATTCAAACAATTTAAATTTATCAAATTTTAATTCTGTCAATTTTGCCCAAAATTTCCTTTCATGCTGTAACAGCACTAAAAATATGAAATATTCTTTTTCTGTTTTGTCAAATATTTTATCAGGAAAACCTGTAAGAAGTTCAACGTTGTTGAATTTGTTTTTTTCGGGCTTTTCATTAGTTTTGTCTAATAAACTCTTAAAATTTGGCTATTCCGATATGAATGCTTTAATTGCCGATATTAAAAGTGGTAACTTATGCGTTTCCGCACAAAATTTTTTGCAAGAATTTTCGGATGCTTTAGCTTTTGCCAATAAGTCTTTAGGTGCAGATATGGCTTCCCGGTATGGCGATGAGCTGCCTATTGATGTAGTAGAGAATTGCGGATTTTTGTACCAAGACAGCATTGCATTGCATAAAATTTCGAGTCCTGACGAGTTAGTGAATTGGGTTTCTGATATGGCTCCGGTTACTATGAATTTAGAAGTATGCATAAATAATTCATCAGGACAGTTCTCGGATATAGATTCATATATACAGCGCTTATGCGAGTGTATGTTAAACAAACTAAGAATAACAGTAAGGTTAGGAAAAAATATTTATCAAAATTGTATTATTGAATCATTAAATCCCAATGTTTCAAATGTATATATGTTTAAATTGTTTGTGAAACTCAGGTTTAATTATTACTCGGGTCTTTATAATGTTAACTCGGGGAATAATATAATTTTAAATCCTACACCTGTTACATTAATAGAAAAAATGCTGACAAAACCCTATAATGCAGGTACTTTTATTTAAATAAAGGAGATTATTTGTGGATATTACTAAAACCGGTTTATCCTTAGATTTGCTACAGGATAAGATTAACGATAACATAGGATATTTAAAAGATATTTTAGGCAGTGATTTTACAGTAAGACCCGAGGGGGTAATTGATAACATCATTGTTTCTATTTCAATAATGCAATATTTAATAGATTCCGAATTTGCATATTTAATTAAACAATATGACCCAATGACGGCTGATGGCAAATATTTGGATGCATTATACAGAAGAACTGGATTGTTCCGTAGGGAAGCAGCTCCTTCTACGTTTACCCTTCGGATTCAGACGGAGTCGTCCTGTTCAATTCAAGCTGGTAGTCTTGTTATTTCTGATTTAAAGGAAGCAAATTTGTTCGTAAATTCAGAAGATATAATTTTTGATGAACTTTTAATTCAAGATGTGGCTTTTGAATCTGTTATAAGCGATAATATTAATGTACCGCCGGTCTCAAGTTTAAAAATTTTGGAAAGTCCGCAAGATTTAATTTTTAATATTGCTGGGGAGCCCGTTAACGTTAATCTTGGTCGCTCTGTCGAATCGGATGATGAATTTAGAAAACGTTTTCTTGACTTGAAAAATATAATAAAGAGAGGAACAAAAAATTCTGTTATAAAAACGTTATCAGCTTATGTTGAGGATATTTCACACCTTGCAATTTATGATGCAAATAGTGATGAGAACATCCCCGCAGGGGCAATTGAAATAGTTGCAAAACCGAGTGTATCTGATGAAATTTTTGCGAATGCAATTTTTGCGGCTATTCCGGTTGGTATTAAATTATCAGGCAATACAACGGTTACTGTTTCCTCCTCTGAAGGACAAGACATTCCGGTAACTTATTACAAAGCAATAAATGTGCCGATTCAAATTAAAGCCGTGATTAAAAGAAAGCCGAATACTTATCAAAATGCCGTATTTAATTCCGTAAAAGAACGATTGGTAGATTTTTTTGATACAAATATATTTGGTTTGATGTCAACTGTCGGCTCTTCAATATTTATAGTGCCAATACAAGAAGTTAATGGGGTTGATGCCGTTGTAAGTATTGGTATAAAACGAGTAGGAAATGGATTTGAGTATTCTGAAATCTTGAATTTTTCAAAATATGAAATTCCTGTGTTTAGTTTTGAAAATATTGAGCTTATTGATGAATAGAGGAATCATTAATGCCTGTAAAATGGGAAAATAGTAAATATAGCAAAAAATCAAAGCAATTTTTGGCAAAGGATCCTATGTCCTTTCCTCTTTTAACATTGCTTGATGGCGCTGTCAGAAGCGGAAAAACTTTAAATATAGTCCAAAAAATCCCCCAGATTTTTGATTCAATAGGAAACGAGTATCTAAAAGTCTTTTCAGGTTATTCCAAAAGCACCGTAAGAAATAATGTTTTAATAGAATTAAAGCCATATATTGAAAATTATTTGGGCGGAAATTTAAAGTATAACACCTCAAGCGGTGAAATGGAGATTTCACTTTGGGGAAAGAAATATCCTTGTTTGGTTGTTGGCGGTGGGGATTCGGATAGTGTCGCTTCTATTCAAGGCGGGACGTGGGATTTTTGGTATGCCAATGAATTGCCACAGCATCATTATAGTTTTTATAATATGGCATTAAGCCGTTTGACTCCTGCAAATGCAAGAGCTTTTGCGGATAGTAATCCGGAGAGTGCAAATCATTGGTTGTATCAAGAAAAAATTAAACCGTATCTTGAAAACAATCCGGAGGTTAGAAAGGTTTTTGAATATTGGCATTTTAAAATGTCTGACAATGCTAATTTATCAAAAACATTTATAGAAAATCAGGAAAAATTGTACAGCGGAGCTTTTAAAGCACGTAAAATTGACGGATTATGGATTGTTGCGGAAGGGTTGGTCTATGATACGTTTAATACATCTAAACACGTAATTTCACATAATCAGATTATTGATAAAGTTAAAACGAACAATATTGTTGAATATTTTTTAGGAATTGATTGGGGGTGGAATCATCCGACTGCTTGTTTGTTGATGGGTGTAGATAGATTTGGAAAATACTATTTACTTGATGAATTATATTCTCAAAAAATTGAAGCTGATAATGTTATAAAATGGATAAATCAAAAACAACAAGAATATGGACGCTATTTTAGTTTTGCGAATTGCGATAATGCAAGGCCGGAGCAAAATGACAAGCTGAGAAAGGCGACTAATCTCGTAATTTACGAGGATAAACCGCGTATTGAGGATAGTGTTTCTCTTGTAAGAGGATTGATAAATTACGATAAATTGTTGGTTTGTGAAACATGTACAGCAACGTTAAATGAGTTTCTTACCTATCGTTATCCGTCTGAAACCGAGCAATTAAAATTTATGGGTTCAAATAATGCAGATTTACCTTTAAAACTTAATGATGATTGTATGGATGCATTACGATATGCAATTTTTAAACACTTAACAACATTTAATCGTTAAATTTTTACGATGGTGTACTTATTCCCGATTATTCGGGCGGGGACATGATTTTTGGTGTCCCCGATGTTTTTATTTTGTATAAAATATTGTAGTATTTTTAATTTAGTATTAAAATATTTGCATGAATAAGTTTATAAATTGGGTATTAGTCGTATTGTTTTTTGTACTTTTTGTATCCCCCGTAAATGCAGAAAGCATTGGTAAGTTTAAGAAAATCGGTACGTTATCATTCTTGTTTAATATTTCAAATTTAAATATACTTACATTGGATGATAATCGTATTGTTATATATGATTTAAAATATTTTAATATTTTTAACCCGAAAATAAATATACTAGAAAATGTCTCTCAACCTAAAGATATTCATCTCGGGGGGCAATTATTAAATTAAATGACGGACGAGTCTTTATTACAGGTACGATATTGAGTAGATCTTTCAATAATTTAGAAGATTCTTATAAAATTAACAATAGTGAATATGCTGAAATATATGACCCAAAAACAGATAAATGGGTACGAGCTGCCCGAATGAATTATCCCAGACGAGATTTTGGGTTAGTAAAATTAAAAGATGGCAGATTGTTTATCTATGGAGGGAAAACATTAGATAGAAAGTTTGTTGACACATATTTGCCTACAGGGTTTACACAAGTAAGGATGTCAGATGCACTTTATGCAGAGATATATGACCCTAAAACAGATAAATATACAGTAGTGGGTAAGCCAACAAAAATTGAAAAGAAAGTGAAAAAATATGTAAAACAAGCAAACGGACATTATATAGAATATGACCATTATCAAAAAATGATAGCTGAAAGAATTTCAGCGATAGAGCGAGCAAAAATACCCGAATATAGGACTGTACGAGCATCAATAAACCAAGGGAAAAGTGGTAAAGTTGTAACTTATAAAGAAGAAAAGAAACTAATTCAAAAGGATATACCGCCACCATTGCTTGAGCTTAAACCTATAGAGATATCCGAATATTTTGGCGGAACAAGTAATATAGAATTATTACCGAATGGTGAAGTAATCGCATATTATCCTAATCAGGATTACGCAGAAATATTTAATCCTGAAACAAATAAATTTAGAGTTGTTCCGTATGGATATGAAAAAAATGCAACAAAGAGAAACAATGAAATCCCAATACCTAAATCAAGAAAGCAATTGATATTTCTTTGGGCTGGTGGGTTAAGAAATGGTCAGCGGTTATATGCAGTTTCTCCTTACACAATCGATAATTCAGATCCTCTTAGAGGTAATCCATTTTCAATTGATGACAGAACTTTATATTTATTTAATCCACAAAATAATAAATTGTGCAAGGTGGGACGTTACCCCTTGTGGTCATTTCCTGATGAGATAAGATATCTTGATAAGGAAAAGTTACTTGTTTTTTCTTATGCAGGCTTCCATAATTACCCAACTTTATATGTATTACATATAAAGAAAAAATATTTACCATAAACATCATTAATTTGTGCTATTTATTTTTAAATGAGTAATAAATCTTACTCGTTATTTTGTTGTGATTAGAAATTAAGAAAGGATAAATTTATGGAGCAAGATGAAAATATTTTAAACTTTAAAAAGATAGTATCAGATAAAAATACAGTATTAAACAAAAATAATGATGATAGTTGTGTTGAATTACCTAAAGATGATACTTATGCACAACTAGTAAATTTAGCAACATTATTTATGAAAGAGAAGAATTTGCAATCATCTTCTATATCAAAAGAAATTTTTAAATTTTATTATATTGATGAAATAAGCAGTCAGAATGGTGGGGATAAAAATAAAATAGATATTTCTTCTAAAGATTTTACGTTTATCTTACGCACCCCGATAACAAGTATCCTTAATTCAAAAAAACCGAACAAACTGGAGTCTTTAGATAAAATAAAAACAACAGCAGATAATAACAGAATTTATACCATAGAAAAAATAATATATGATGAGGATACAGGATTTCAG
>CACWLL010000013.1 GCA_902761735.1 uncultured bacterium | reverse complement strand
ATTGACTGAGAACGTAATTCGTTATCAGATAATCTTGAGGTTATGCTTAATAATTTTGCTTGTGATGCTGCTAATCCCATGATATATTTATGCCTTTCCATATCTTTCTACGGCATAATTTATCGGCGACTTTAGTAATTGTTACAATATATTACAACTAATTCATTGCAATATATAAAGATGCAGCCTCTTGAATACTAACATTTCCATTTGGAATTTTTGCAACTTTTACTTTAACTGACCTGTTAGAGTATTCAATTTCAATAATATCGCCTTCTTTAAGTTGTTTTGCAGGCTTGGAAGGATTGCCGTTTACGAAAACTCTCCCCATATCAGAAACATCATTTGCAACTGTTCTACGTTTTATTAAACGTGAAACCTTTAAAAATTTATCTAATCTCATTAAATTGCCTCTAAATAATTCTCTTGCTTAATATATTAGCATAAGTACATCGTTTATGATATAATACTGAAAAAGTGGAGAAATTATGATAAAAAAAATACTATATTGTTTTATTGCAATAATTATATTTACAGCCGGTTCGGTTTTTGCGGGAGAAATAAAGTTTATACAAGTTACAGACACTCACTATTCTGTCCATAATCCGTTTACCGAGGAAGTCTTAAAAGCAACAGTAAAAGACATTAATCAGCAAAGCGGTGTTTCTTTTGTTGTATTTACCGGAGACAATATAGATAAATCCTCGGAAGAAAATCTTCGCGGATTTATGAAAACAATAAAAAAACTAAATATTCCCTACTACATTGTAATTGGTAATCATGATGTATTTAAATCAAACGGATTATCAAAACAAAGATATATAGAAATTATAAAAAGGCACAATTGGTTGTATCGACCATCAAAACCAAACTATGTATTTAAAAAAGGTGAATTTGTATTTATAGTTTTAGATGGGGCAAAAGAAACTATTCCCGGCACGGGAGGATATTACCGTCCGAAGACACTGGAATGGTTTAATAAACAATTAACAAAATACAAAAGAAGAAAGGTTATTGTTTTTCAACATTTTCCGATACTACCGCCATTGGAAACAAAAACTCATAGAGTTTATCAGCCTGAAACATATTATGAAGTATTGAATAAACATAACAATGTTATAGCAATAATTTCAGGACATTATCATACCAATAAAGAGAAAATGGAGAATGGTATTTACCACATAAATTCTCCCTCACTTATAAATGCAACAAATCCGTATAAAATTATTGATATAGTCACAACAAAAGGCTTTTCGCCAATGATATACACTCAAATTCGGGAAGTCGATTACCATTAAGGATATTGATTTTATAACGGTAAAAGAATATAATCGGATATAAGGTAAAAGAACATTAAATGAATTATATAAATACTATTTTTAATTTATCAATAATTATTCTATTGCTATTTTCAAACGGTTTTTTTGTCGCATCGGAATTTGCAATAGTCAAAGTCAGAAAAACAAGAATGGAGCAGCTTTCAAAAGAAGGCAACTCCGATGCAAAATTGGCATTGAATGCAATTGCGGATTTAGACAAGTTTATTGCTGCGGTTCAGCTTGGAGTGACAATATCAAGTATTGGTCTCGGATGGGTCGGCGAAGCAACTCTTGCCAGAATCATTGAGCCGCTGTTTGTATTTTTGCCCGGCATAAGCAAAACTATTGCAACACACACCGTGTCTGTAACAATTGCATTCTGTTTAATAACATTTTTACACGTTGTACTGGGTGAACTTATTCCAAAATCTATTGCACTTGAGTATACGGAAAAGACTGCATTATGGGTCGCAAAACCTATGCATGGTATAAGTTTTATCTTTACTCCGTTTATATGGGCTCTAAACGGATTTGGCAATCTGATATTAAAAATTATGGGAATACCTCGTTCTAATAATGCATCTCTTGTTCATTCAACGGAAGAACTTGATATGTTGGTTGATGCAAGTTATAACGGCGGAATTTTAAATGAAACAGAAAAAGATATGTTGCATAATGCATTTAAATTTTCAGATTTAACTGCCAAACAAGTTATGGTACCAAGAACGGATATGATTTGTATCCCTATTGATATGCCAATGGAAGAATTAAATCATCTTGCAGCGGACAATCAATACACAAGATACCCTGTTTATGATGATGATATAGATCATATTATAGGAATGGTCCACGTTAAGGATTTATATTCATTATCAATTAAAGATGAAATTTGTCCTATAAAAAATATCTTGCGTGAAGTTCTGCTTGTACCGGAAACAATAACAATGGACAATCTGGTTTTGGAATTTAAAAAGAGAAAAGGGCAACTTGCAATTGTTGTTGATGAATTTGGCGGAACTTCGGGATTAATAACATTAGAAGATGTTATTGAGGAAATATTCGGAGAAGTGCAAGATGAATTTGATGAAGAAGAAGAGTCTGATATTAAAGAAATTAGCAATAATACATATATAGCAAATGCAATGATGCGTTTAGACGAGTTATCGGAATATTTAGAACTTGATGATAATGAGTTTGAAGATGATGATGTTGATACGATTGGCGGATTAGTTGTAAAATTTTTGGGAAGAATTGCAGATGTCGGGGATACAGTTGAGTTTAAAGGACTCAAATTTGCAGTAAAAGAAATTGATGGAGCAAGAATCACAAAATTAGAAATTATAAGGATTCCAGAACCTGAAAACAGTGAAGATGAAAATTGATAAAAAAAAGCCTCCGTTTTAGGGGAGACTTTGGAATAAATTTTTGATTCATTCCTCAAATAGTGTGAAGTGTAGTGTGTGTGCTTAAATTTTTGTGTTTGATTCCTCAAATTTAAGCCTTCCTCGTGTTCATATATATAAAAAATTTATAGTATATAAAATTGCTATATTTTTTAAATAAAGCATAAGATTGTTTACAATACTTTACATAATACGAAATAATATTGGAAAGCCTGAAAAAAAAAGGTATTATAAATAGGAACAAGGATTTAGGAGATATATATGAAGATATTAATTTCAAATGACGACGGAATAGCTGCAAACGGGATTCGAGTACTCACAAAAGCACTATCAAAAGATCATGATGTATACGTAATTGCACCGGACAGAGAACGTTCGGCGGCAGGGCATTCTCTGACTTTACACACACCCTTGAGAGTAGAAGAGTTAGAATCAATCAGCGGAGCAAAAAGGACTTGGGTAACCACAGGTACCCCAGGAGATTGTGTAAAAATCGGAATCAATGCAATACTATCCGAAGAAGAAAAACCTGATTTAGTAATATCCGGAATAAATCACGGCCCAAATCTGGGTGCCGATATTTTGTATTCAGGAACTGTGAGCTGTGCAATGGAAGGTGCAATGATGGGTATCCCGAGCATTGCAGTATCGTTAGCAAGCATGCAAATGGATTATGATGATTTTAAGTACACAGGGAAATTCATAAGGACAATGCTCAGAAGATTAAATGATTTTAAATTTCCTGATAAAACCATATTAAACGTGAATGTTCCGGCTCTTGAGGTAGAAGACATTGCAGGGGTTGCGATTACGGAATTAGGCAGAAAACTATTCTCGGATAATTACGAGAAAAGAGTTGACCCAAGAGGAAAAACCTATTATTGGATGGCAGGAGAACTTATTTCAGAGCCTGAGGATGCTAATACTGATATTGCGGCAGTTAGGAATAATAAAATATCAATAACACCGGTTACATACGAAATGACAAGGGTAGGGATAATAGATGATTTAAATAACATTATTTGCAAGGAAAAGTTTTGCGAATGGTTTTAGTTTCTACACCGAACGGATGATATTTAAATAAATTTAATAAAGAATTAAAACTTGGGGTCGTATATAAAGATACATAGATATGAAAAACGATAGTTTTTCATACCTCCTCCCCAAGTCTGGTAGCCGTTCTTATGAAGACGGCTTTTTTTTGCCCGCCGAGCAAAGGAATGAGCAGTGCAAAAGTCGAACGAGTATAAACGGAAACGTTCAGTTTTCGTTTTACTTGTGAGCGGTTTCGTTTATTGTGAGGCGAGAATCCGAGCAGGATAACAAGTGCAGAAAATACAATTCCATTTAATAAATTTTTAATCACTTTTAATTTAAAAAATAATTTGATATAATCCGAATATGAGCAATCAAAGTTATGAAGATTTTATATCAACAGTAAGCCATGAACTCAGAACACCTTTAACATCAATAAGGGGGTTTACTCAAACCATGCTGACATCATGGGACAAATTGGATGATGAAAACAAAAAGAAATTTTTAAAAATTATTGAAGAGCAATCAAACCGATTAATTGCACTTGTTGAAAATATGCTTGCAGTTACAAAGCTCCAATCAGCAAAAGACTTGATGGTATTTAAGGAAACCGATATCAGCACAACTGTTAATACTGTAATTACACTATTAAAAAGCAAATATCCGGAAAAAATTTTTGATATAAAAATTCCGTCTTCAATTCCCACAATCCTTGCCGACAAAGATAAATTTCAACAGGTCATGATGAATCTTATAGAAAATGCTGCAAAATACTCATTTGAAAATACTACGATAGAAATTTCGGCAAGTTATAGCAAAAAACCTGAGTATATAGCACTTAACATTACTGATGTCGGAATTAAAATAGAACAAGACAATTACGAAAAAATATTTGAAAAGTTTTCAAGAATCGATAATCCTCTGACCCGAAAAGCTCAAGGCAGCGGATTAGGCTTATATATAACAAAAAATATTGTAGAAAAAATGAATGGAACAATTTCCGTTTGCTCGGAAAAAATTGATACCGACAAAGCAAAAACGACTTTTACAGTTGAATTTCCTATCTGCAATGTTGAAACACAAGCGAGGGAGAAATGCAAACAGTAACGCTTATAATAGATAAAAGGCGAGAAATCCCGATTAAATATAAAAGACTTTTGGAAAATGAATACTCACAAGTAATTTTATCTAAAAATCTTGTTAGTGCAATGAAATTCATTCAAGATAAAGAACCTGACTTAATAATCATATCGGATAGTATGGGTCAGGATTTAGACAACTATTGCAAGGAAATTCGTGCACTAACATACAATATGCGCCCGATTATTATAGCAACATCAAAATCTGCAGAGATGTCTGACCGGATGAAAGTTTTAGAAAGCGGTGCAGATGACTTTATAAGCGAACCAATTAACTCTAAAGAGTTTGTTGCCAGAATCCGCGCCCATTTAAGAAGAGAGCTTGAGTCAAACTTAGACACACAAAAGATATTGCCAAACCGTAACTACACGCTAAGGGCTCTTAAAAGGGTTTTATCTTCGGATAAAGAATGGGCAGCTTTGCTGATTAATATTGATAACTTTGAAAATTACAGAGAAGTATATACAAAACTTGCTTCCGATAAACTCGTTCAAACCTATGCTGCAATAATTACATCTGCATTAAGTAAAGAGGATTTTTTGGGAAGTCTTAGCGAAAATTATTTTCTTGTAATCACAGATATATTAAAAGTTGAACCAATAGCAAAATTTCTGACGTTCGCTTTTGATACTGTTGCGAAAAAATTTTATTCTGCAAATGATATAGACCGAGGCTTCATAATTACACAAGGCGATAATCAAGCCGGTATGCGTTCGGAATTTGTCCACACAACAATCGGAGGAATCCCGTCCGGAACAAAGAAATATGAAGATACTCAAGAATTACTGAGCGACCTTATAAACGTACATAATTTGGCAAAACTTCCGACAAAATCTAACTATGTAATTGAAAGGACAAAATTATCCGCTAAAGATGCAATAATAGAAACGACATATAATAATAAAATTTTAATTATAGAAGAAGACGAGTCAATGACACTGCTCATTTCTACAATACTAAATCTGCAAGGATACAAAACATTTGTACAAAACACCTATGCATCAGAAGAAATTCCAACCGTGCCCCCTGCAGTTATCATTCTTGATGCCGGAACAGCTGAATCCAAAAACGGTTTGGAATTATGTAAAATTATAAGGAAAAATCAAGAATACAAAAATACAAAAATAATTATAACGTCAGTCTTCCACGATAAAGAAGAAATTCTAAAGGTTGGAGCTGATTTATATTTGCCGAAACCATACGATATGTCAGTCCTAATAAAATGGGTAGACTCATTTATCAAAGAGGTAAACATCTCTGTATTATAGATTGTTATTTATGTTTTAATAAATTCCAACCCGCTTTGAAATAATTTAAAAATTCTTCTTTTGATTTTATTTTAAGAAGCATTTTCAAAATATATGTAGGTCTGAGATAGAAGCTTCTAACGGCTTTTTTATGAAGATTGAATATCTGTTCTTTAGTTAAATAGTGAGCACTGACAGAAGGATAAAAATATGCATTTTTAAAAGAAGTATCAGAATTTATTAAGTTGTGCTCTTTTGCATAATCATAAAACCTTGTTCCCGGGAAAGGTGTAGCTGTATAAAAACTGACAAAATCACTATCCAATTCAATTGCGAAATCAACGGTATCTTCGACCGTATCTTCTGTTTCCCAAGGTAACCCGATTACAAAATAGTTATAAATTTTCATCCCGAATTTTTTGAAAATTCTTACAGTTAAACGAACATCATCAAGGGTAATATGTTTTCCTATATTATTAAGAATCATCTGAGAACCGCTTTCGACCCCAATACTGACTAAGCGACAGCCCGCTCTGTACATAATTTCAGCCATCTCTTCATCTGCAGTATCAGCTCTGGTGTTGGCAGACCAAGTAATATTGAGATTACTGTCAATAATTAATTGACATAAATCCATAACCCAAGCTTTATCAATATTAAATATATCAGACCAAAAAACAAAATTTCTTATATTATACTTTTCAACGCATTCACGAATTTCATCAACAATGTTTTTCGGAGAGCGTTTACGGACTTTACTGCCCGAAACCGGAGTTGCCAAGCAGAAGAAACAATGATAAGGGCAACCTCTTGACACTTTTATAACAGCTTGTACTTCATTAGTGTCAGGGCGTCTGTATACATTATTATCAATTAAATGTCTTGCCGGGAAAGGGATTGAATCCAAATTCATTATAAATGGTCTTGCGCCGGAGAATTTCACGCGAATAGAATCTCTGTAATACAAGCCTAAAACTCTATATGGAGCCACACCAATTAAAAGTTCTCTAAGGGTTTCTTCCGGTTCCCCATATATAATAAAATCCAAATCCTTTACATAATACATAATTTCCTGAGCAACAGTCAAAAAGGCCGCGCCTTTAGCTATGGTTATAATATTCGGACAAATTTCTTTCGCAAGAGTAAATGCGGCAATATCAGATTGAAATGTTGGGGTTGCAACATTTGCAAGCAAATAATCCGGTTTAAAAGTTTTTAAATCATCTTCTAAATCACCGCCCTGACTATAATCCGAAATTTTAGCTTCAAAACCTGCATTCTCAGCTACTGCAGCCAAATACATCAAATCAGTAGGCGGCAAAGGCGGAATAACCAACAAATCCGCTGTCGGCTGCTGGCATCGGTCCTCTCTGTTCAATACCGGAGACGGTGGGTAAATTAACAATATTCTTTTTTTTCTTTCTTCTGTCATTACGCTATGCCTTGCCAAATTAATTTTTATCAGAAATTTCCTTTACTTTTGAAGCCACGACGGCTGCAAGAAGTAAAGTTGCCGCACCGATATAAAATGCATATTCCCAATGGTAATTAACAAAACCACCCTCTACATCGAACGCACATTTTGAAATTATCCATGCGACAAGGGTACAAACAAAAACTTGAGGTCCGGCAATAAAAATATTAAAAATACCCATCACAGAACCTTCAGTGCCCTTTTTAATATATTGAGAAAGCATTGCAAAAGGCAAAGCACATATACTTGCCCATCCAATACCTGCTAAACCCATCATTGCAGCTACAAAATACAGATTATGAGAAATCCCCATCCCTAAATATGCTGCTATCATTGAAATTATAGAAATTATATGAACTTTTTTATTGCCATACTTTGCAGATAATATCCCTATAGGAATCGCTACGACAAAGCACACTAAATTAAATATAGCAAAACAAATTGACGAAAAATTTGTACCATTAAGTTGTGCATTTTGATACAAAGATTTTGTCATTTCATCTGCACTACCCATATCAGGAACACCAAAAACAGTATGCACCGAATAATGGGTAAAGAATATCATCATACACATAGTTCCAATCCAAGTAAAGAATTGCATCCAACAAATCTTTCCAACCTCAGGCGATAGTGCAAAAAAGTCTTTTAACGATTGTAAAAAAGAAACTTTTTCAACATTCTCCGTTACTTCAACCTTATTTTCTTTCTTAGAAGAACATTCTTTTATTGTTATACATGTCCATAACATACCTAAAGTAAAAGCAATTGCCGCCATTATAAATTGTGCAACAATAGACATTTGATAATTAAATGCCCATTTTAAAAACGGAGCAGTAGCAGCAGCTACAACTGACCCTAAACCAATTGCTAAACTAATGTACGAATTAGCAAGAGAATGCTGTTCTTGAGGAACAACATCAGGAATCAAAGCTCTATACGGACCCTGTGCAATATTAATACAAGCATCAATTACCCAAATCATAATTGCCGCAATAAGCAAACCGGTAAGAGCGGGCAAGTGTACACCGGTAACATTAGCTAATAACTCAGCAAGATTTCCTGAATTAGGAAAAATCCATAATGCTATAGAAGCAATTATAGCACCACCCAATAAATACGGACGACGACGACCAAAAGGAGATACTGTTTTGTCACTTAACGCTCCAACAAGAGGTTGCACAACCATACCTGTAAAAGGCCCGGCAAGCCATATCAAGCCATATAGAAACGGAGAAGCACCAAGCCCTTCCGTTACCGGACCCGATAGAATAATCCTCATTTGCCACGCAAACTGTAATCCGAAAAAGCCTAAACAAAAATTCAAAAACTGAGCTGTTGAAAACTTTTTCATTATATTATTTTCATCCATAATTATCTCCCTAGTCAAATAACCCTCATATTAAGGATACAAAGAATATACCCAATCGTCAAGGGATAAAATATATTTATGTGC
Source organism: uncultured bacterium (assembly GCA_902761735.1). GTDB lineage: Bacteria > Cyanobacteriota > Vampirovibrionia > Gastranaerophilales > Gastranaerophilaceae > UBA1221. The sequence goes on along the minus strand of CACWLL010000013.1, from coordinate 41,502 downwards.
TAAAATATGGACATGGAAAATTTTAACGAAAGAAAAGCCCAATTTTGGCTGAATACGGCACATTTTACAAATGATATTTATACGGGAATGCTCAATCCGATTATGCCTTTTATTGCTGCAAAACTGGGGATAACAATGGCAATCGCAACAATTGTTTTATCTTTATCTCACATTTGTGCCTCAATGTTACAACCGATATTTGGATTTTTTGCAGATAATTTGCAGCGAAGAATTTTTATTTTTTGGGGAATCATAATGACCGCAGTATTTATACCTTTTGCACCGTCCGTTAAAACTCTGTGGCTGCTTATTCTTTTTGTAATTCTGGGCAGCCTCGGTTCAAGTTTCTTTCACCCGCAAGCATTAGGTTTGTCAGTTAGATTTACCAAAACGGATATTTCAAAGAACATGGGAATCTTTATGGGGCTAGGGACTTTAGGTTTTGCATTAGGTCCTATTGTTTCTTCTGGGGTTGCGCAATTTTTGGGAATGCATAAAATACCATATTTAGCATTTTTAGGATTATTGGTCGCTTTTTCAATGTTCTGTTTTATTCCTAAAATTCAGCCGAATAATACGGGAACAAAGACCCATCACGATTTTATAAAAACGTTCCAAACAATTCTTTCAAATCGCAAATTGAACTTGTTAAACATAATTTCAATGCTGAAATCACTTGTAACATCATCTTGTGCAATATTATTACCTTTTTTGTGGAAAGATATGGGGCATAGCGCATTCTACATAGGATTTGCTTTGTTTGCATATAATTTTGCAGGAGGAATCGGATCACTTATAAGCAGAAAATTTGAAAACAAAGTCGGTACTAAAAATGTATTTTATTTTTCAATGATATCGTCTTTTCCGATGATGTTGATATTTTTATTAACATATAAAACATATCCGATAGTAGCATTAGGAACATTTGTATTAATGGGGTTAATTCAATGGATGGCAGTACCGGTCACAATGATAATGGCTCAGAGCGTAATTCCTGAATATAAAAGTATAATAGGCGGATTTATAAACGGGTTTGCATGGGGAGTAGTGGCAATAGCAATGACTGTAATCGGATTTATTGCGCAAGCAAAGGGAATTATGCCGGTATTAATAACGATATCCGCAATACCCGCTATTTTTTCATTCCCTATTATCAAGAAACTATTCAAACTTTAAACGGCTATTAAGAATAAACAAAATACATTATTACGTCCTAAAAATTTCGTCATGAATCTGCTCCGCAACTATTAATTGAGCTTTTTGCACTTTGGCAATTCACTTTATCTGCTCGCTACCCAAACTCGTTTCCCTCCGTCCGTCCCCAAATCCGCCGAACTCCAAATGGAGTTTCTCTGTATATTAACAGTAGATTTGAGAAGAAAGAATATCGATTTTGATGATTTTTAATATAAAAAACATTACGTTGCCTTGCTATTGTTGGGTTTCAACCATCAAGCTGAAATATTAACGTGATTATGTGTTATTGCTTGTTTTTCTTAAAGATATCATAAATTAAATCTTTTACTTTGTCCTTAAAAGATTTACGAAAATCTAATCTCGTCAGAACATTTTTTTCACTTGTCCCAAAAATATCGTAGTAATATGTATCTTTTTCTATATCAGAAATACAAACACTTTTACTTTTTATACATTTTTTATTCAAAGTAAAGTGTTTTAACAAAAATCCGGAAAGTACCGAATTATTATCAGGCGCCATATAAGGAAAAGCCGTGCACATTCCGTAGGAACTAAATTCTTCTTCATCGTAACCAAAGACATTTTTATAAAATTGTGTATCTTGTTTACCGATGAATTTTTCTGCTATTAAATCATGAGATTTAATGCTGTCTTTGACGTATAGTACATCATCTATTCCATTTCTGTTCATATTAAAAATCATTGTTCTGATATAATCTATTGCGGAATTTGTCGCAGATATCGGACAAAATAATATATGTTTATCTGTTGATAATTCATCTCCTATTTTTGAGTATCCGAGGGCTTCTCCCATTGAAAAACCTGAGGCTGCAATATCATCAGCAATAATGCAAATAGATTTTTTAGGTAATTTTTCAAGCTGATAACAATAGTTCAGACGTAAAACTTTTTCTCTTGGTATATCCAAAATTTTTGAAAACATTTTGCTTATAATGTCAAAACTCTTTATTTCATTTCTTTTCGTAGGAACAATGATATAAATATTATCTTTATTTATATGATATTGCTGTGCAAAATTTTCTATCTGTAATTTCAGATCTTTGAGATTTTCTATCATTCTCTGTTTTGAATATATTTCAATATTTTCATCATAGTATTTTGCAATTCTTATAGCTAAATCAGTAAATTTTTTCTTATTTTTTGTGTAATGATTTGCAACTGATTCAATAGTAGATTTTAACAAACTTTCAGAAGGCATTATAGGGCGCATTTGCTCTAAAATAACCCGTCTTGTTGCCGGAACATCGGTTTTTATTGTTATACATCTTATACCGTTTTGCACAAGGAAATTTTCAACATTGCCATTCAAATATTTGTCCAAAGCTTCATAAAATGTATATTCAGGATATTTAATCATTAATTTGCGCACCTTTTTTAATACTTTTGTAGTTTTTTGTATCAATAAATCATCATCACTTAGTAAATTAACTCCGTCAGACCAGCCCTCAAGATTTATAAATTTTATATCATCGAATATTTTAAATTCCTTTATATTTTTTCTCAAATTAGGGTCACATAAATCTTCTTTTGTTATAAATAATCCCTCATATCTTTTTCCTTTTGCGGTTGGTAAATTTATAATAGATTTGTTTTGTGCAAAATAATTGAATATATAATTTATTCCACCATTTAAGCTGATTTTGTCAATTTTAGCATTAATAAGCTCTTTTTCAATTAGTTTCAGAGAAGAATAGTTTGAAAACTGCGTAAGTTTTTGCATAACTCTCAAAACATCCGTTTCTTTTGCTTCAGGAAAATTTTTCATAACTTCATTTATTGCAAAATCAAGTTTATCGGAGTTAAATACGAATAATTTATTTTCTAATTTTGAATAAAGATTATGTACATATTTATCAATTTGAGAAACCGAATGTCTTTTAACCTTAGGTTCTTCATTTGTTTCAACTCTTGCGTATAAACGTTTAAAATTAAAGTAATCGGGAACATTATCTTTATGTTCTAAAGCAACATCAATACTTATGTAATTCTCGCCTTTTGAAGTAGATAAAAATTCAATTTCACGTAAATCTTTTCCGAATAATTCATTAATTCTTTTGGCTTTATCTACAATACTCCAATGATTTAAGTAAGGATTGTCAGCGATATACCGTAAATTCTGACCACTCACTTTGTATTTTACAAGTTCGGACATTATTTCTATTTGTTCGTTGCTGTATTTGTTGTCTAAATGCCAAATAAAACTCGGACTATAATTCCACAACCCCATGTCATTTTTTGATGCTATTATTGGTTCAAGCATTTTTAGTCTTTCATAAGGAATTTCGGAAAAATTAGGGAAACACGCTCCGGGTATGCACATTTCACCCGTTATATCCTTGCTTTTTGCCAGTTTGTATAAATATTCCAAATCTGCTCTTTTTTTACCTATAAAATAAGGTAACAGATAATTGCCGTATGTTGGTAAATCGGTAATTCTTTGTGCAATTTCAACAATTTCCGGTTTAAGCGCATCTTTAAAAATTTGTTCATTTTCTCTTTGGAATTTCATATAAAGTTCTTGAGCGACATCGAACTTTTTTTGATTAAACGGTTTTTTAGTCAGATTTTCTTCAATAGTTTCTGTTATATCATCAATAATTTTATGACCGTTTTTTACAAATTCATCTGCAGAAATACCCATAAATTCTTCAAACGATTGAACTTTAAAGCCTGTAAAAGTAAGTGGCTTGTTGTTATTATATCTATATTTGTATTGACTGTTATAACTTGCAACTCGCATACGTAATTAAAAACTCGTAAATATTTTTTTTGCTAATCTCTTGTAATTCCTCAATATCTCTGTTCAAAAGACTCAAACCGACTGCTATTTTACAATGATATATAGTTTTACCGATGTATTTTTACCATTTAACAGGACATTTGTTTTATTTACACCCGAAGAGATGCTCGCCTTCGACGTGACTCCGCTTGAGCCTTATTTGTCCTGCGGACAGCTTGATAATAAGGCTCAAGACTCCGCACTTGGCTCGCTTGCGCCGAACTCCAATTTGGAGTTCTCATCAATCTTCAAGCATAAATAAATAGACAGGGATAAACCCTGTCTATTTATTTACGCCCGAAGAGATTCGAACTCCCGACCTTTTGGTTCGTAGCCAAACGCTCTATCCAGCTGAGCTACGGGCGCTTATTTATGCAACACCACTATAATATCAAGAACAAATTTAATTTTCAAGCACTTTTTTATCACTTTTACTTTGTGATATAATTCACGTATGACAAAAAGTTTTATTGATAACATACTTAAAAATAAAAAGAAGCAATTTACTCTCAACACCAACACTATGGGCGTAAATATAGATAAAAACGAGTACTATGAAATTAAAATTTCAAGCACAAATCACCCTGAAGATTTTTACCATAAAGGACAAAAATAATGGCAAAAAAAATATCTGATAAAGTTATTAACAGACTTACCCTATATCATTGTATTCTTATGGATTACATTGAAAAAAATATCGAATACATTTCCAGCAAACAGCTTGCGACGCTGCTTAAAATCGACGATTCACAAGCCAGAAAAGATATCAGTATACTGAATAATTCCGGTAAAAGCAGTGTCGGCTATAACGTAAAGGAACTTAAAATATCTATTGAGAAAACTCTCGGCTTTGAAAAGAATAAAAAAGCCTTTATTATAGGAGCAGGAAACCTTGGAATGGCTCTTGCAAAGTATGACAATTTTCAGAACTACGGTCTAAATATCCTTGCCCTATTTGATAATGACAAATCAAAAATAGGAAAAACCGTAAACAACAAACTTGTTCTTGATATTGATAAACTTCCAAATTTAGCAAAAAAATCCTCGGTAGATATTGCTATACTAACAGTTCCGAGAACGTATGCTCAATTTATTGCTGATTATCTTGTAAAATGTAATATCAAACATATTTGGAACTTTACACCTGCTGTTCTCTCCGTTCCCGAAGATGTCCAAGTTTGGAACGAAAATATTATGGGCAATTTCCTGCAGTTCACTTATAACATATAAATTATTTTCGATTTAATTCATACAAATAACTAAGACCATCTAACGTTAACGTAGGATTAATATTATCAAACGGACGCTTCAGGTAATTGGCAACAATAGTTGCATATCCTCCCGTTGCAATAAGAGTAGCTTTTTCACCCAATTCAGACTCGCTTTGCTCTACAATCCCGTCTATCATACTCGCGCACCCTCTTATTACCCCCGCAAGTATTGCATCCGTAGTATTGGTTCCGATTGCACATGGAGAAGTTGCAACTTCAATTTTAGGCAATTTTGACGTAAATTTATTCAGGCTTTTAAGCTGTAAATTTATACCAGGAGCGATTGCCCCGCCTACGAAATTACCTTCTTTATCAACAATATCAAATGAAGTAGCCGTACCAAAATCTACCGCAATAACAGGAAGCTTATATAAATTTTTGGAAGCAACCGCATTTGCTATTCTATCGGCACCGACTTCCGAAGGATTATCCACTTTTAATGCCATACCAATATTAGACTTTGGGCTTAATATTACAGGTTCAATTTTAAGAGCACCAATTATAGCATTATTAAATTTTTGAGTAAGTTCTTCTACAACGGAAGATATAATACATCCGCTTATAACAAAACCTTTTAAAAGAGTTTTTAACAGGACTACATACTCATCTATATCCAAATCCTTATCTGAAGCAATTCTAAATTGCTCTACAATAGCACTGCCTTCATAAATGCCTAACGTTATACTGGTATTTCCTATATCTGCCACAAGTAACATAAAATAATCCTCGTTATACAAGGATTATTTTATAACAAACATATATCTTAGTAAATTAGAGTGACACGGTCGAGTTAGTGCCTTGTGATTCACGAACTTGACCGGAGCCTAATCTGTTACCAATCTCAAAATTTTGAGCGAAACTTGGTGCATAACCGGCTTTTAACTGATTGCCACCTATTTTGATATCTTCGATAAGTTTTTTTCTAACTTCTGTCAGACCTTTACCGATGCCTTCAATTCCTGCCATCTTTCTGCTCCTTATCTTGTGCTTTTGCGCATGACATTATATCTCATGTATATAATAATAAAGTTTTTTTATTCTACGGAATTGCGCAAAAATAAAAAACTGTTACATATCTTTACATAAAGTCATAATATTTAAAATAATTTTAATTGGGATTGAAAAATTTTTGAACATACGATATACTATAAAGGTAGACACACATGTTTTGAGGTTAATATGTTAGTATCATCAATTGCAAGAATGAACGCTATGATGCACCGCCAGATGGCTGAGTATGGCATGATGCAGAATTATGATGCAATTAATTCTGCTATGCAAGGTATATACTCCGGAGCTTTTTCAGGAGCGAATTCAAGACAGCTTGCGGCGATGGATGCGAGATTGCAAATGAGTTTAATACAAAATCAAGATAACTACCTCTATTATTCTATGCTTGAGAAAAAATATGCTCAACAATTAGCAAAAGAAAGACAAGAAGAAAAAGAACGTCTTAATATTTTTGCATAGTTTTCACGTGGTCACACAACGGCGAACGATTCAGGCAAAATCAGTTTTTTGTGTTGCAATTTTGTGTTGCAGAGGAGGGATTACAGGCAGCACCCTGAGGAATTGTTTTAACTTTTAACATTTTTGGTTTCGGCTTTGGCGAAAATAATATTTTTATAGAAGATACAATTCCTGCCTCGGCTGTCGTTGTTAAAAACAATAAGGATATAACTGATATAAATATTAAAAAGATTTTTTTCATAGAAACCTCGTCAACTATTATACGCTATCGTAATATAATTTCAAGAAATGTTTAATTTTTAATTTGTATGTTAGAATAGCTTTATTAAGTAAGGGGATACATATGAAATCAAAAAAGATATTACTAATCAAAATGGGAGCAATTGGAGATGTCGTTCATACGACCATTATTCCCCTTGCAATAAAAAAGAAGCATCCGGATTGGGAAATACACTATATAACAAGCCCGACTATTGCCCCAATCCTAAGGAATTTGGATTACATTGATAAGGTAATAGAATTTCAACAAGACAAAAGTAAACCTTATAAACAATTATTCGAAATTACAAAAACATTGTTTAAAGAAAGATACAATATAATATTTTGTTTAGCATATACCTTAAAATTATATATTATGGCATTCGGGGCTTTTCCAAATAAAGTTGCCTTTAGAAGTTATAAGGGAAAAAGCTGGATAGAAAACTACTTTTATACGGCTAAAAATGTAATACCTGATTTGGAACTACCTAAACGTTTGGTATTGAAAAATAACATAAACAGGGAAGCTGAACTAAGGCAAGAACTTGACAAATTTCCAAAACCACATATCATTTTTAATCCTGGAAACAATGACCCGAAACTTCGTCAGGGACGAGTTTGGAACATCGAGAAATGGAAAGTTTTAGCTGAAAAAATCAGTCAACAATATGGCGGAACAATTTTTGTAACAGGACACGAAACCGAGAGAGAATATCAATCCCAAATTACAGGCAATAATGTACAATTATTATCCGGTAAATATTGTTTAGAGGATAGCTGCATAATTTTATCACTAATGGATTTGGTAATATCCGGAGATTCAGGTCCTGTACACATTGCATCTGCATACAATGTCAAGACTTTGGCAATTTTAGGTTCAACTTCTGCCGAAAAGATTAAACCGTATGGTGAAAACGGCTATTGCGTAGAGCCAAAAACAGAATGCCGATACTGTTGGAAGAAGAAATGTAAGCAGCTAAAAGGCGGAGAAGTTTACACACCTTGCATAGAAAGTATAACGGTTGAAGATGTACTCGGTAAGATTTCTGAAAATAATTTATTATGATAGCAAAAAATTTTTATTACAAACTTTATGTTATTAAGTAAAACGTAAAGGAACTATATGACAAAGATTACTCCAATCACAACAGCAGAGCAAAGATTTGCGGTAAAATGCTACAATATAATGAACAAACTTTCTGAAACTCATATTAATGCAGATGCATGCGCCGGAGACCCGTTTTTTGTATTAGCAGAACAAAGAATGTATAAATATCAAGGCGAGACTTTGCCAAAAGACTTTTTATATGCAAAAAGAGCAAATGCCGCCATTAAATATTACCGGTCAAAATACGGTAAAGAAGGCGTAACTGAAGTTGTAAAAAGATTGATTAAATCAACTCCATTTTTAAGAATGAGATTGGCACAAAAATTGTTGTTTGCGGAAGAAGATGAAACCTATAGATTATGCGGTGAACTTGCAGAACAAGTAATAGAAAAAGAGAATGAGTCAATAGCTCGAAAAGGGACAAAATTTATTCAAATGATACCGCATCGGGAACCAAAAAATTAGATATAATTTATGTATTAAAAAAGGAACCTTTGCGGTTCCTGTTATAAATTACCCCCAAGCGAATTCGAATCGCTGTCTACACCGTGAAAGGGTGTTGTCCTAGGCCTCTAGACGATGGGGGCTTGTTGCTATCCAATTTCGTCTACGTTTTTCATTCTATGTAAAACAAAATCTCATGTCAAGAGTTTTGTTTTAAAAATTTTTATAAGTGCAATCAAATATTAAATTATTATAAAAATATTAATATCCCTTTACAGTCTTGAAGTTTTTTTGTTTTTAAATTAAAATGAAAACATACTAAAGTAATAAGATGAGATAGGAGCATATAATGTTTGAACGTTTTACGGAGAAAGCAATAAAAGTAATAATGCTTGCTCAAGAGGAGGCTCGCAGACTCGGACACAACTTCGTCGGAACAGAGCAGGTATTGCTCGGACTAATAGGCGAGGGCACCGGGGTTGCGGCAAAAACGCTTAAATCAATGGGCGTAAATCTTAAGGATGCTCGTGCTGAAGTTGAAAAAATTATTGGCAGAGGCTCAGGATTTGTGGCTGTTGAGATACCTTTTACTCCAAGAGCAAAGAGGGTTTTAGAGCTATCTTGGGATGAAGCTCGCCAATTAGGACATAACTATATAGGGACAGAGCATCTTCTTTTAGGATTAATCAGAGAAGGCGAAGGCGTTGCGGCAAGAGTACTTGAAAATTTGGGCGTTGACCTGAATAAAGTCAGAAGCAATGTAGTTAAAATGCTTGGAGAATCTAAACCGACAACATCTTCAAGTTCTTCTTCATCAAGTTCGAGTTCTTCATCAAGTTCCGGCTCTTCTTCAAGCGGAAAAACAAAAACTCCTAGCTTAGATGAATTTGGAAGAGATTTAACACTTGCGGCGCAAGAACTAAGACTTGATCCGGTTGTAGGCCGTGACAAAGAAATTGAAAGAGTAATTCAAATTCTTGCAAGACGTACTAAAAACAACCCTGTTTTAATTGGAGAACCCGGAGTAGGTAAAACTGCGGTTGCGGAAGGTCTTGCAATTAGAATAGTTAATGCTGAAGTTCCGGATATTTTAGACGGCAAAAAAGTCATTCAGCTGGATATGGGACTTTTGGTTGCAGGCACGAAATATCGTGGCGAATTTGAAGAAAGACTCAAAAAAATCATGGATGAAATTCGTCAAGCCGGAAATATTATTCTTGTAATTGACGAAATGCATACATTAATCGGCGCAGGTGCAGCAGAAGGCGCTATCGATGCTGCAAATATTTTAAAACCGGCACTATCAAGAGGGGAAATTCAAGTTATTGGTGCTACAACGTCTGAAGAATACAGAAAATATGTAGAAAAAGATTCTGCATTAGAAAGACGTTTTCAATCAGTAATAATTGAAGAACCGAGCGAAGATGAATCCATTGAAATTCTCAAAGGGTTAAGACAAAAATACGAAGACCACCATAGTTTGATTATTTCTGATGAGGCTATAGAGGCTTCCGTTAAGTTATCTGCAAAATATATTACAGATAGGTTTTTACCTGATAAAGCAATTGACGTAATTGATGAAGCTTCATCTAAAGTCAGACTGAAAGCTTCTTCGTTATCACCTGAAGGTAAAGAATTAGAGTTGGAACTTCGTTCTCTAATAAAAGATAAAGAAGATGCAATTAGAAATCAGGAATTTGAAAAAGCTTCCCAACTTCGTGATGATGAAGCTGATTTAAAAGAAAAAATTCGTGAAGTAACCCAAAAATATAAAGAAGAACACGATGCAAATCGTCCGACGGTTACGGCAGAGCATGTTGCGGAAGTTATTGGTACTATGACAGGTATCCCTGTTACTAAGTTAACAGAAGGAGAAAGCGAAAGACTGATGAAGTTGGAAGAGACTCTCCATGCTCGCGTTATAGGTCAAAACGATGCAGTAGTTGCCATTTCAAAAGCAATAAGACGAGCAAGAGTAGGTCTAAAATCACCAAACAGACCTATCGGAAGCTTTATATTCTGCGGGCCTACCGGTGTTGGTAAAACAGAATTAGCCAAAGCCTTGGCAGAAGCCGTATTTGGTTCGGAAGATAACATGATAAGAGTTGATATGTCGGAATTTATGGAAAAACATTCGACTGCAAAACTTATCGGTTCTCCTCCGGGATACGTAGGCTATGATGAAGGAGCAAATTTTGCGGAACAAATAAGAAAGAAACCGTATTCAGTTATTTTGTTTGACGAAATAGAAAAAGCTCACCCTGATGTATTTAATATTATGCTTCAAATCCTTGATGACGGAAGATTAACCGACTCAAAGGGGCGTCATATCAACTTTAAAAATACAATTATTATCATGACATCAAATGTCGGGGCAAGCATGATTGCGAATACCTCAAGATTAGGTTTTGCTACATCAGATGACGAATCTAAGAGCAAATACGAAAAGCTGAAAGATACAGTTTCCGAAGAAATGAAAAAAGCTTTCAGACCTGAATTTTTGAACCGTATAGATGAAACAATCGTATTCTCTCATTTATCTAAAGAAGAAATCAGACAGATTGTTGATTTGATGCTCAAAGATTTGTTTAAACGTCTTGACGAAAAAGAATTAAAGGTTGAAGTCACAGATGAAGTAAAAGACCATTTGGCGGCTGCCGGATACTCTGAAGCTTACGGGGCAAGACCTTTAAGAAGACTTATTCAACGCAAGATTGAAGATATGTTAGCTGAAGAGATTTTATCAGGTAAATATTCAGCAGGAGATACTATCCGACTTGTTCTCGTTGATGATAAAATTACCTGTGAAAAAGGAAACAAACGCAAAACTAAAACTAAAGAAGAAGTTAGTGCGTAAGAGTTAATGTATATTATACTAAATAAAAGAACTCGACAAAGTCTGTCGGGTTCTTTTTATGTGTTCATACAATTTATTCATCAATAATGTCAAAAAATTCTTTAAGAATACTGCAATACGGTGTAGGTATATTATGTTTCTGCCCCAATTGTACAACAGCCCCTGCAAATATATCATTTTCGGTCTTTCTGCCCGCAAGAACATCCTGAAACATGGATGTTTTTCCTTCGGGACACATAGTATGAAGTTTCGCAACAGTTTCGTCAACCAGATTATCAGCACTTTTTATACCCTCTGCTTTTGCAACGGCTTGGACTTCTTTCATAATTTTTACAGCAAGGGTCATAAACTTTTCACTGGACAGCATTTGCCCGAAATTTTTTCTTAATAAAGCTGTCGTTGGATTGGACGAAACATTTAACATGAATTTTGCCCATAGAGAATGCTTTATATCCTCAGGTATTTCATACGAAATTCCGCACTTATCAAAAAAGGCTTTTACAGTTAGAACACTTTCTATATCATTTGGATTATCAGAGCCGAAAACAATTTTATTAACCCCATCATGAACAATACTGTTACCGGTTCGAACAGAGCTGTGACCTATAAAATAAGAATATAAAACTTGTTCTCGTCCATAATGAGAAGCTATAATCTCTTCACTCATAACACCGTTTAGAAGCGGCAAAATAATAGTTTTTTCATTAACAAAATTCTTAATTTGCTCCAAAGCATCATTTAGTCCGGACATTTTAGTCGCTATAATAATCAAATCTGCCTTAAAATTGTTTGATTCAGGCAACAAATAATTAACACTTAATATTTTCCCATTATAAATAATAGGATTTTTTGTGTACCTTTCTAACCTCGTCTTATCAACAAGCACCCTAAAATCAATAGGGGCATAATCCTTTAAGATATTTACGTAAATCGAGCCTATTGCGCCCATTCCACACAATAATACATTATTTATATCTCTCATAAATCAAATGATAACATCCATAATTTCAACAAAACAAAATTTTAATATTTTTTTACAAAAAAGTAAATTTTTATGCACACAAAAACTTTATATAAATGTGTTAGTGTAAAATTGGTGTGGAAAAATGAGTTTTGATATCAACAGGCTGCCATATTTTGGCAGTATAGCTCAGGTCTCCGGTATAAATCCGGCACCTGTATCAACAAAACAAGTTGATACTTCACTTCATGCTGACAAATTTGAAAGCGTCAATCCTGAAAAATACACTTCCGAAATAATGATAAGAAAACTTGCAGAGAGCAATCCTGAAATAAACAAAATTATTTCTAAAGCAGGAATCCGATATGAATTAAACATGGAAGATTTAAAGCCCCTGCTTGAAGGACATTGTACGGAAACAAGAAATATTGCAGAAGGAATAGTAAAAAATTTGCCATTTTCACTTGAAAACAGAGCAAATATTAAAGCAATTAAGGATGCCGCATATCTTCACGATATCGGAAAAGTATTTATCCCGCAAGAAATTCTAGATAAAAACGGGAAACTAACTCCCGAAGAAACAGAAATTATCCATAAGCACCCGGAACTTGGGTACGAATTGCTTAAAAACACTTCTATTGATAAAAAAACTTTAAACTTGATAAGAAATCATCACCAAAACGCCAAAAAGAACGGCTACCCATTTGTTGATAATAATTTTTATGCAGATTTGGACTTGCAAATATTATCCTTAGCCGACAAATATTCCGCATTGACGGAAGCTCGTCCTTATAAACGGGCACTTACACGAGAACAAGCTTTGACAATTATCCGTAAAGACGTAAGGGAAGGAAAAATAAACCCTCTTGTTTACAATGCTTTGGTTAATTACACTGACGAAGCAGCACTTGCAAAATTAAACATAGGATAATTTTATACTTTTGTTAAAAATTTGCACATTAATCATGACAAAAAAGCATGATTGTCCTAATATATTTTTATTAGCAGGAGGTTAATTTTGATAAAGGATTTTGTTGATAATAAATCTGGGTTTGATTTGACATCAAAAAGTGCATTATCTAATCAGGAAGACAGTTTTACGTCCCGTTCATATGCGGCGCTTCTTGCAAAAAACGAAGTACCGTATTCTCACAGACGTGTTGCTGACAACTATATAGTTATAAAAAGGATTTATAAATTTCAGGCGGTACGCCCCAGAATAACTCAAACCGAGAAAGAGTTATTATCAAAATATGACCTTAACACACTTGAATATACAACGGCAAAACAAATGTATGATGAATTGGCTCTTCTTCAAGAATGGTCCAGAAACCCTGAAGAGCCCAGAAGAAGCGATGCTGATAAAATTATTGAAATTAGAGCAAAAGAACTGAAATTTATTGATGCCGATTGTTATGCAACAGTTTCTAACGAAATCTATAAAGGATACGTTGCGTTGGCACAATATTTTGAAGAAATAAGCAAATTTAAAGGTTAATATTTCAAAAAAGAAAGAGCCGAACAGTTGTTCGGCTCTTTCTTTTTTGAAATCATTCTGTTATTGTCTTTTCTTTAACGTAGGGAATGCGATTACGTCACGTATAGACGGAGAATTTGTTAACAACATAACAATTCTATCAATACCCATTCCTAAGCCGCCCATTGGAGGCGCGCCATGCTCTAATGCACAAATGTAATCCTCATCAATCGGCATTGCTTCATCATCCCCGTTAGCCTTAGCCTGCATTTGAGCCTCAAATCGCATTCTTTGGTCAATCGGATCAGTTAATTCCGAGAATGCGTTTGCAACTTCCCAGCCGTTGATACGAGATTCAAAACGCTCTGTCAATCTGTCGTTACTTCTGTGAACCTTTGCCAACGGAGAAATCTCTCTTGGATAATCAATAATGTGGATTGGTTGAATCAAAGTCGGTTCAATTTTTTCTTCAAATATCAAATCAATAACTTTACCCCAATTATCGCAATCCTCAGGGTCGATACCAAGAGATTTCGCTTTAGCTTTTGCATCTTCCAAGGTAAAACATTCAGAAAAATCGACTCCTGTCTTTTCCGCAATAGCACCAATCATGGTTTTTCTGTCCCACGGCGGAGTTAAATCAATTTCTTTATCCCCATAGGTAATTTTCATTGTACCTAAAACTTCCTGAGCAACTGATGAAACCATATTCTCTAAAAGTGTCATCATTTCATTATAATCAACGTAAGCTTGATACAATTCCATCATTGTAAATTCAGGATTGTGGCGAACATCTATACCTTCATTTCTAAAACTTCGGTTTATCTCAAAAATCTTTTCACTTACACCGCCAACCATTAATCTCTTTAAGTATAATTCAGGAGCTATTCTCAAGAACATATCCATATCAAGAGTATTGTGGTGCGTTATAAACGGGCGAGCATTAGCTCCGCCTGCCTGAGGATGAAGCATCGGAGTTTCAACCTCTAAAAATCCTCTATTAGTCAAATATTCTCTGATTTTTTGAATTATTAAACTTCTTGTTCTAAATGTTTTTCTGACATCATCATTCACTATCATGTCAACATAACGTTGTCTGTATCGAGTTTCAACATCTGTTAACCCGTGGAATTTTTCAGGCAGCGGTAATAATGATTTGGAAAGCATTGTCAAAGAAGTTGCCTTAATTGATAATTCTCCTCGGGGAGTTCTTCTTATTGAGCCGGTAAAGCCGACAATATCACCAATATCTATTAATTTTAATATTTGAATTTGCTCTTCAGACAAATTCTGCTTGTGTGAAAATATTTGGATTTTTCCGGACGCATCCATTAAATCAATAAACATTCCGCTGTTCCTAACAGCCATAACACGCCCCGCAACAGAATATTCATCCTCAGTTTCTGCACCTGCTTCAAGGTCCTTATATTTTTCTTGTAACTCTGCGGCATCAGCCGTTTTATTAAACACATACGGATATGGATTAACTCCTTTATCCGCCAAATCAGCAAGCTTCTGAATTCTTATTTGTCTTATCTGATCACCCGCCGAATTTGGTGCGGTATTTTGTTCTTGTGCCATTTTAATAATTCCTTATATATTTATACTCTTTTAAAATCGTAACACGGACATAATGTAATGTAAAATTTAAAATATTAAGTTATGTGTATTTTCTATTATATTTGTAGTAAAAAACTTGAAATTTATGTTTGGATTAAGTATGATAAGTACACTTGTTGTCATGAGTTTGTAAAAAAACTTAATGAATACCCTAAATTAAGGCAAATCATGACCAACGAATGTTTTTATATGAATATGTGTAGTTAGTTATGAAATTAGTAAAGTAGGAACATGGCAATACAGGCAATAAATATAGCAGAAGTAAATTCCGCAAACAAAAACAAAAAGAATTCTAATAATGCCTCAAAAAATGCGCAACCTTCATTTCAAGGTTTGGCGGATGTACCTGTTGCATTAGCGACGGCATTAGATAACGGAGGTTTCATTACATCGTTTATTGCACAAGATTTCTTTGGCATGGCTGGTCCTCGTATTTTGGAAGGTATTAACCGACGTCCTGTAAATCCTGAAACAGGGAAAAAAGAAGGTCCTTATAACTGGACATTCGCAAGACGCGAAGGAATTCGTGAAATATTAAGCGGGCCAAGTGCTTTCATTATCCCTATGTTTATCTTACATTTCGTAACTAAACATTCGGGCAAAGCAAATAACGTTCCTATAAACTTAATTCAAGGTTTTGGTAATAATTTCATTGATTATGCATCCGCAAATCAAGCAACATTGAATGATATAGCAAAAACCAGACCAGAATATTATCAGTCTGTGTTCAAAAATGTTTTACATACTACGTTAGAAGGGAAACTTTCTCAAGAAGAATTAGAAACTCTTTCAAAGGATTTTGCTCAAAAAGCTATTGGTATTGAAGAAGCAAAAGCACCTGATTATAAAATTAAAAAATCTTTCTTCAAAAAACTTGCAGATGTAAGAGTTGAAGGTTCAGCGGAAGATTTAACAAATGACTTGCTTAAAAAATTCATGGATTTGAAGAAAAAACATCTCGGAGCATCCACGAATGAACTTGTCGCTCAAATGACAATAAAACCTGAAAATTACGGTAAAGCTGTTTCAGAACTTGCCGAAGGTGATACAACGACAACAACCTTCAAAAAGTTGCTGTCATCATTATCCGATTTCTCTGACGATGTTATTAACTCAACAGGTGAAGCTCTGGAAAAATATAAAGATAAAGAATTTGACCCTCAACGTTTCTTAAAAACATTCGTTGACAGGAGAACAGGTTCAAGAATTATTACAAATCTTGGTATGTGGGGAGCCGTTGTAGGATTTTATGCACTTATTCCAAAATTATATTCACTAGGCTTAAAAGGTCAAAATCCGGCATTCGCTACAGAAAAGAAATTGGCAGAGGAAAAAGAACAGGCTGCACAGTTAAAAGGCAAAAATGTTTCTATGACAGGGACTGCTAAAGACAGTGCTGATATTGCATTTACCGGTAAACATCAGATGTTCGTTAATACTGCGGAAAAGGTTTTAGAATCGAATAAACTTAAAAAAGCTATAAATCTCTTTGAATTTGATGATGCTTCAATGTCTGTATGGGCAATGACGGCTTTGTTATTCGGATTCTGTTTGCCGACGAGGTTATTAAATGCTCCTGATAAATACGACCGAAGAGAAACCATTACTCGTGACATAACTTCATTTGCCTCAATATTATTTGCGGCAGAAGCTTTGTCCAAAGGTTTTTCTAATACATTTGCAAAATTCTCGGGATTAGCATTGAATGTCAAACCTGCAGACCACAATGATGGCATAATGAAGAAGTTTAAAAATTACTTCTCACCGACCGGCGGGATTAATGTATTAAGCAACAAACAGTTAGAATCAAAATATATAAATATTGAAGGATATAAAGACGGTATTAACGGATTCTTCGAATTTGTATCCGATAACGGCGGGAACCTCAAGAAAATGCTTACAATAGACAAAGGTGTTGCCCAAAACGTAGAAGTAGTTCTTGGTAAGCCACTAAAGGATGCAACAAATGAAGAAATTCAAAATGCATTTAAAAATATCGGTGAAGCCGATACCGAAAAATTAAACGCAAGAAAAAATATTATAAATATATTCTCAGATAGCAAAAACAAGTTTGTTAAACGTGCAAAATTCTATAACAGTATGTTTAAGTTCTTGTCAACAATCGTATTTGTTCCATTATTTATGGTATGGCTTGCTCGCACTTGCGACAAAATGACACGCAAGGCAAGAGCATTAGATGGGACCCTGAAAAATTCTCAACAAGCTCAAGGTAATGCAGATACTGTTGATTTTGGCAATACATCCAATAAGATTACTCAAGATAATGTAAGATATGCTCATCCGAATCGTATCACTATGCAAGGATTTTTAGCTAAGTAACAATTTGACTTATTCTTGCAGTATGCTAACATTGAGGAGTAGTATATCGCAGGAGAGAACACATGGCAGTAAGTTTAAGAGCAGCAACTAAAAATGTAATAAAAGACAAAGATTTTCTTTCAAAATACTTTGTTTTGGTAATATTATCTTTTATTGTCGGTTTAACATTTTTTGCAAGTTATGCCAAAAATTACGCTTTACTTATTCCGTCATCAGCTTTAGCTATGATAGCAAGTATAATAATGTGCGGTTACGATTTTAAATATATGGGAGTCTTAATTCAGGATAAAGATGCAAACTTGCCCGAATGGGATAATTGGGGAACCCTTTTAACTACCGGATTAAAATTTTTCGGTGCCATATTTTTACTTGCTTTCGCTATAATAGCGGTTACTCTTGCTGCAGCAATACTCGCAGGATTAACGTCTATCTTTTCTAAGACGGTTGCACTTGCTTTATTGATTGCAATTGGAATTATAAATATCATAATTTGTATATGTTTACTAATGGCTACGCCCGCATTAATTTATAATTTTATAGATACGGATTATAATCTTCTCTCGGTATTTAACTTTAAAAAACTCTGTGGGTATTTAAGCATAAATTATTTTTCTGCATACTTTATCGGATTATTTATAGCTGTAATAATATCCATTTTTGCATCGGCAACCACAATCCGTGCAGAATACGTGCTTCTGTACATTATACCGTTACTAATTGCACCTTTTGTCAGGATGATAAATGATAACCTATTAATACAAGCATATACCGCAAACAAAAACTCCGAAAAGGGTTCTTTTGCAAAGTTAGCACTATACTTTATATTATTCGCTGTTATGGGCCTTATATGGATTATCACATGCTTTTATCTCGGGAAATTTGCTTAAACTTTAGCAATTCCGACAGACATAATTGAAAGAATAATTGAGCCAAACAAAGCACTTAAAAATCCGTCAACATTGAATCCGTCAACAACGTAACCCGTAAACCAAAACAAAACTGCGTTTATAACCAAGGTGAACAAACCGAGTGTCATCAAATTGATTGGCAAGGTCAAAAATTGCACAACCGGCTTAATAAAGATATTGCACAGTACAATTACCGCAGTTGCTATTAATGCTGCAAGAAAATTGGTAACTTCTATCCCCGGAATCAAAAACGCCGTCAGCATAACAACTAATGCTAAAACAACCCACTTTATTAATATTTTAATCATAATATATCCTCTGCTTACTACCTATTAATAATACTTTGATATGATAATTTTTACAAGTAATTTACTTGTATTTATGATTTGTTTTAAATATAATACAAATATGGATATAAAGAAAATAAAATTAAGAAACTTTGAAATAGGCGGGGATAAATTAACAATACTTGCAGGTCCTTGTGCAATTGAAAATCAGGACATTTTAAACGAAACAGCAGAGAAACTTAAAGAAATTACCTCTCGTTTAGGTATCAATTATGTTTTTAAATCATCCTTTGATAAAGCTAATCGTTCCTCAATATCTTCATATAGGGGTCCGGGAATTGAAAAAGGTTTAGAAATGTTGAAAAGGGTTAAAGATGAATATGACCTTCCTATAGTAACGGATATTCATACCCCGAATCAGGCAGATAAAGCGGCAACCGTTGCTGACATTATACAGATTCCCGCATTTCTGTGCAGGCAAACAGATTTACTTGTAGCTGCCGCAAAAACAGGTAAAACAGTAAACATAAAAAAGGGACAATTTTTAGCACCGGAGCAAATGGCTCCGCTTATAAAAAAAGTAGAAGATAGCGGAAACACAAACATTATGGTAACCGACAGAGGGACTTCATTTGGTTATAACAATCTCGTTGTTGACTTTAGAGGTATCTCAATTATGCAATCTTTCGGGTACCCTGTTGTCTTTGATGCAACACATAGCGTACAACTTCCGGGAGCAAACGGGACTTGTTCGGGCGGCGACAGAAGATTTGTTCCGATTCTTGCAAAAGCTGCAATGGCAGCCGGGGCAAATGTCTTATTTTTTGAAGTTCATCCAAATCCTGATAAGGCACTATGTGACGGTCCTAATATGATTGCATTAGATGATGCGGAGGAACTGTTTAAAAAATGCCGAGATATATTTGAATTAGTGAGAAGTTAGCTTATGCAGATAATGACTTTTGTTGCGGGACCTATAGATGCAAATAATTATCTTATTTGGGATGAAGATTCAAAGGAAGGCATTCTTATTGATTGTTCCGAATACAGAGAAGATATTCTTGACGTAATAAAAAATAAAAATATAAAAATTAAACACATTCTGCTTACGCACGGTCATTTCGATCACGTAATAGGCGTAAATAAAATGAAAAAAGCTCTAAACACAACAGTCGGAATAAACAATGGCGACAAGGCACTATTAGAACATATAAATGAATTTGGAAACTTTTTTATAGGTTTGCCAGAGCTTGAAATACCTGAAATTGATTTTAATGTTTCTGATGGAGATATTATAAATGTCGGAGATATGAAAATTAAAGTTCTATATACTCCCGGGCATACCGAAGGGGGAGTATGTTATTTAGTTGATAACAAATATCTGTTTTCAGGGGACACATTATTTAAAGGTTCCTACGGCAGAACAGATTTGTTTGGCGGGAATTATAAGAAAATTGCATCAAGTTTGAAAGATATTATCCTCAAACTTGATGATAATGTAATTGTATATCCGGGACACGGGGAAATCAGTGACATCGGATATGAAAAGAAATATAATGAAATAATATAAGAGGGATGAAGAATGAAAGAACAACTTGAACGCATATATTCTTTAGCGGTAGCAGATATAGAAAAAGCGGCTTCAATAAGTGAACTTGATGAAGTTAGGGCAAAATACTTGAGCCGCAAAGGAGAATTTAACGAAATAAAAAAGAATTTGAAAAATTTATCAGATGAAGATAAACGTACCGTCGGTTCACTTGCTAACGAAATCACATCAAAACTTGAAACTTCTATCAAGGCTAAACATGACAAATTTTATCAGATAGAATTAAATGAAAAATTATCAAAAGAACAAATCGATGTGACACTACCGGGGAAGTTTATCCCGCAAGGGAAAGTTCATCCGCTCACATCTACAACAAATGAAATTGTATCTATCTTACAAAGCCTTGGCTTTTCTGTTGTAGAAAGCAAGGATTCGCCCGAAGTTGAAACAGAATATTTTAACTTTGATATGTTAAATATCCCGGCAGACCATCCGGCAAGAGATGTTCAAGATACATTCTTCACGACCGTAGCACCAAATGTTGTTTTAAGGAGTCAAACATCCGGTGCTCAAATTCACGTAATGGAAAACCAAAAACCTCCAATCAGAGTTATTTCTCCGGGAAGGGTATATCGTAACGAGAATATTAACGCTCGTAAAAATAACTTCTTCCACCAAATTGAAGGGCTTTATGTTGACAAAAATATAACATTTGGTGATTTAAAGGGTGTATTGAATGAATTTATCAGAATATACTTTGGTGCAAGCCGCCCTACAAGATTTAGAAGCAGCTTCTTCCCATTCACAGAACCTTCTGCAGAAGTAGATGTTCAATGTATTATGTGTGGAGGTAAAGGCTGTAAAACTTGTTCGGGAACCGGTTGGCTTGAAGTTTTGGGAGCGGGCATGGTTGACCCTAATGTACTAAAAGGTGTCGGCATTGACCCTGAAATATACTCCGGATTCGCCTTCGGAATGGGTGTCGAAAGACTTGCAATGCTAAAATATGCAATTGATGATATCCGCCTATTCTTTAATGACGATGTAAGATTTTTAAAACAATTTTAATTTAATATTTTATATTTTGTATAAATAAAGTGAGATTTGTAAGGAACATCTCACTTTATTTTTGTCAAAAATTAATTGAAATATTAATTTTTTGTTTATTTTTTTAAAAATTTCAAAAAACGATGTTATAAATATAATGTGAGTTAAAAAAGCTCGCATGCTCATATAAAAAAATAAAAAAGGAGATAAAAAATTATGGCAAAAACAATTGGTATCGACTTAGGAACAACGAACTCCGTAGTCGCAGTTATGGAAGGTGGTAAACCTACCGTTATTGCCAACGCAGAAGGTTCAAGAACAACCCCTTCAATCGTTGGTTTTTCAAAAACAGGCGAAAGATTGGTAGGTCAATTAGCAAAACGTCAAGCAATCTTAAATCCGGAAAAAACAATTGCTTCAATCAAAAGACATATGGGTGAAGATTACAAAGTAAACATTGACGGAAAAGACTATACTCCTCAAGAAATTTCTTCAATGATTTTGAGAAAATTGGCAGATGATGCTTCTGCATATTTGGGAGAAAAAGTTACTTCTGCTGTAATTACTGTTCCTGCATATTTTAATGACGCACAAAGACAAGCAACAAAAGATGCGGGTAAAATCGCAGGTTTAGACGTTCTTCGTATCGTAAACGAACCTACGGCGGCAGCTTTAGCTTACGGCTTAGAAAAAGAAAAATCCGAAAAAGTTTTGGTATTTGACTTAGGTGGTGGTACATTTGATGTATCAATACTTGAAATTGGTGACGGTGTTCACGAAGTTCTTTCAACATCCGGTGATACACACTTAGGTGGTGACGATTTCGACCAAAAAGTTATGGATTGGATGTGCGAAGAATTTAAGAAACAAGAAGGTATTGACCTTAAGAATGACAAACAAGCTATGCAGCGTGTTAAAGAAGCTGCGGAAAAAGCTAAAATTGAATTGTCATCAGTCCTTGAAACAAGCATCAGCTTACCGTTTATTACAGCTGACGCTAACGGTGCAAAACACTTAGAATTATCTTTAACCCGTGCAAAATTTGAAGATTTAAGCCGAGACTTACTGAACAGATGTAAAGTTCCGGTTGAAACAGCATTAAAAGATGCCGGCGTTACTAAAGATGATATTAACGAAGTTGTTCTTGTCGGCGGTTCATCAAGAATCCCTGCGGTACAACAATTAGTTAAAGACTACACCGGAAAAGACCCTAACCAATCAGTAAACCCTGATGAGGTTGTTGCGGTTGGTGCAGCTGTTCAGGCCGGAGTATTGGCAGGTGAAGTTAAAGATATTGTATTGTTGGATGTAACACCTTTGACATTAGGTATTGAAACTTTAGGCGGAGTTATGACTCCGTTGGTTCCACGTAATACGACTATTCCAACATCAAAATCTCAGGTATTCTCTACAGCTGAAAACAATCAGACCGCAGTTGATATCCACGTATTACAAGGTGAAAGACCTATGGCTAAGGATAATAAATCACTCGGTATGTTCAGATTAGACGGTATTCCGCCTGCAATGAGAGGTTTGCCTCAAATCGAAGTTACATTCGATATTGACGCAAACGGCATTGTAAACGTTTCAGCTAAAGATAAAGCAACCAATAAAGAACAGAAGATTACTATTACAAATTCTTCTAACTTATCCGAAGCTGATATCGATAAAATGGTAAAAGAAGCTGAAGCTAACGCAGCTGAAGATAAAAAGAAAAAAGAAGAAGCTGAAATCAAAAACAACGCAAACAGCTTGATTGCATCAGCTGACAGAATCGTAAAAGATTTTGAAGGTAAGATTGATGATGCAGACAAGACTAAGTTAGAAGAACAAAAGGCTGCATTACAAAAAGCTATTGATGAAAACAAAGATTCAGAAGAATTGAAAAAACTTTCTGATGAGTTACAGCAGACAATGTTCGGAATTTCTCAAAAAGCATACGAAGCCGTACAGAAAGAAGAACAAGCTAACCAAGGGTCTGCGAGCACAGATAGCGCATCATCTTCATCAACAGAAGAGAACAAAGACGATGATGTAATTGATGCAGAATATACAAAAGAATAATTAGTCACACGAAAATAACACAACCACGAGAAACCGATGTTTAAAAGCATCGGTTTTTTGTTTGTAAAAGAAATTTAACAATAAACGAAATATCGGCAATAAATACCAAATTTTTTATTTTATAATAGAGTAGGAGAAAAATATGAAATATTGGTTAGTTTTTTGTGTATTTATAACTATGCTATTTGGCGGAATATGCTATGGTGCTATCGTAAGCAGTCAGGAATATTTGGCAGACGCATACAGAAACGGTTGCTGCTCAAGCCATGGCGGAATAGCATATTGCGGAAACAGCGGATATTATGTATGTAAAGACGGCACAAGAAGTCCGAGTTGCAGATGCAAAAAATAAGTACAAATGACTTGCAAAAAATAGATGTTTATAATAGTATAAACATGTAGTGCGGACGTAGCTCAGTTGGTAGAGTATCTGCCTTCCAAGCAGACTGTCGCGAGTTCGAGTCTCGTCGTCCGCTCCATAAAGAAGTCTCACGAAAGTGGGACTTTTTTAACAAGGATGACACAGACGAGAACTCGCTAATACGAGTTCGGCGCAAGCGAGCAGAGTGCGAAGGTTTGATTACGAAACAATTAAAATTGTGAAGTAATCAATCGTAGGCACGTTTATTGCGAGCGCAGCAAGACAGTCTCGTCGTCCGCTCCATAAAGAAGTCTCACGAAAGTGGGACTTTTTTAACAAGGATGACACAGGCGAGAACTCGCCGTATCAAGGTACATTAGTACAACAAGCTTACTTTCAAATAAATTAAAATTTGGTGCAAAAAATTGCGCCCAACCAGCTAATTTTTATTGTATGAGAACATTTTTACACCTAAAATATATATTTTTCTTTGCGTATTTATTTTTTCTTTATAGTATAAGAATTTCATTACAGTACACCAATATATTTTTAAGTAGGATTTTAACTTATCCCAAATTGTCATTTGAAAAATAAGAAATTTGTACTTTTCTTGATTATTTACAAGATATTCCGGAAAAGAATTATCCAAAGATACCGGAACGTATAAACAGCCTGAACGATTGAAAATATCTTTCCCAGATGCTATCCGTTTCAAAATTAAATCTTTATTAGTATATTCTGCTTTATTAAATTCTTGATGAGAAAATGATTTAATTTTTTTTATAATCATGTCAACTCCGCCCAGATATGAAAAATGCCACCCTCCATTTTTAATATATTTTGCATCTCCAAAGTGACGAATTTTGTTTGCAGTAGTTCCAGAATTCTGTTCTTCAGGCATAAATTTTGAATATTTAACATCTATATTATCTAATCCGTGTAAAAAATTTTGATATGATAAAACCTTGGTTCCTGAATACCATATAGGAGATTTTATATTCAAATAGTTTAAAAAATAGTAATACATTTTTTGTTCAAGCAAATAAATATCACTGCTGCAATCTAAATTAGCAATTATTTCCGGATTTGGGATTTCATCCAAATCAGAAATCATTATTATATCGTCAGATTGACAATTTTTAAGCCCTCTTGATATACAATTTCTTTGGTAATTTTCAAGAGCCCAAGCATTATCTGTCTCAGGACAATCATCTACGATAACATGTATTATTTTCCCATCAAATTTATTAAAACGAGCTTTATTTTCCTGATAATACAAGGATTTATTTTCTCCGGTAAATGTTTTATTCATTTCTACAATAACAAATTTATCCACTATATCATTTAATATATTTAATCTAATTTCTAATAAATCTAGTTCATTAAAAAAAGTAAAACAATCATATATCATTTTAATTCTCCTATAGCAATACATTTTACACGAAAAACACTTGATAGACCAGCTATTATTTGCTAAATTATTTTAATTTTTATTACCATATACAATTGTAATTATTTATGTAGTTAGACAAGTAGTACGGCTTTGTCAATTTGACTATTTTATTTCCTAAAGCTCACCCGTTATAGAGGTTTGGACGGTCGGAAGTGCAACTTTACACTAAAACCGATTTACTCATTATTTACTCATACAGGTCTGTTACTTTCAAATAATAATGGTAGACTGAAGCCTACCCTACGGACTTTCAAATAAATTAAAATTTGGTGCAAAAATTTGCACCCTACCAGCTGATATGTCCATATCTGACATGCGAATATTTTATAATAGGGTAAAATATGGATACATCGTTAATAATAATCTATTTATATTTATTATCAGGATCAGCCCCTAAATTAGGCGGATGCCTTACTAATATTTTTTGTTACCTGATATTAGCAATTTTATTAGTTTTTATTTGGGAACATAAAATATTTATTTGTGTATCTATTTTTGTTATTTTAATAACTCTATGTCTTATATTATTTATTAGTGAATATATTAAATATAAAGACGAGACTCCCGAACAAAGGGAAGAACGAATTAGGATGAATAAAATGATAGAAGATTGGAAGAAGAGAAATAATTTTTAATTAGAATTTTTTATAGAATTTTGAATTTAACTTTTCTAAAAAGTGCAAACTATCTGTCCAACGGAACCACACCCTCTGTCCATTTACAAATTACTCAGACTTTCAAATTTATAATGCTTACCCTTAATTACGAGCCATTCACACTCGATTTCAACAGATACTTTTGAGTCATCATTTAGCTTGAATGAAAATATCGTTGTATTATCCGTGCAGCTTAAGCCCGTTTCTCCCAATATTTTTATCGTTTTTAAACTATTATAGATAGCGTTAATTTCTGATTTATCGCTTACATCTCTTTCACTGATACCGGCTTCCGTGTATCTTAGTATTTTTAAGGCTTTTATATTATCGGGTTTTATTTTTTTATAAACTGAATAATCCGCCAGATATTGATTTTCAGGAGAAAAATCAACGCTTTGTGCAGCAAATATGACACTTCCGAATATAAAAATATTAAATATAACAATAGTTGAAATTATTTTTTTCATAGGATTACGGCTTCTCTATATATCCTGCGGTCGGAAGGTTATACATATCATCCGTTATTGGTTCATATTTACCGTGCCAATCGTAATCGGTAAATCCAACGGTCGCTTTGTAAATTTCTCCGGTATCGGTATCTCTTACCCTCTCATAACCCATAGTAGCATCGCTTCGTTTTTGGCTAAGTATATCATAAGTTTTTTGTCTTTGATTCCAACCTGAAGTTATAATATCGGAAGTTTGATTGCATATTGATTGAATAGCTTTTGCATTTTGTACAACCTGCCCTTGTTCACGATAATATCCGTTTATAAAATTGTCGCTAAATCTGACAGAGCTTAAAGATTTATTTAATACCGGCATCCAATTAACCAGTTCGCCCTCGGGAGCCGTAAAAAATACGGTGTTGTATACAATCAACAAAACGACAGGCGGCATCGCGAATTCCTTTATCGTTGCGGTAAATACGCCCTCTATGGTTTTACCTGATTCGTTTTGATAAGTCGCCCTTACAATAGTTCCACCCGTTGCATTTTTACCGAGCGTTTGAACCGATTTGAAATTTTTAATTACAGGCACTTTAAAAGGTAATATACTTTGGCTGAGATTAAACGCCGGAGTATAAACTCTATAAAAAGCATCTGTTGTCTGAGGATTTATAACAGGTAATTTTGCAAATGTTGAAGCCGGATAGTATCTTGAGTAAAAGTTCTTCATTTGCTGTGTTTTTAGATAACCTTCCGTCTTCATATTAAAAAATATTTTATAATCAGGATTTTTAGGGTCATAAGCCAAAAACGTATAATGAATATAATCAGATTTTCCGGTACTTACAACCCAACCCTTTGGGATTTGCATTGAAAATAAACCGTTATTGTAAGTTTGATATGAGATATTATTCGCACTATTTTTTGTTATATTTACTTTTGGCGCAAACAAACGGAATTTTGGCTTTTTGTCCTTGGCATTAACTTTATCAAATTTGGCATCTTTTTGAGTTACAGTAGTTGTCACTTTTGTCTTATTTGAAGAAAACATATCTGATATATCATCAAAAACATCTCCTTCTGAGATAACTACACCTAAAATAAGACCCATAATTACAAGCAACACCGAACCCAGTACTATAATAATCTTTTTATTCATTATAAACCCTCACATATACCGAGTTAAGTATAACATATATTTTTTGATTATCGCTACAATACTATATTATTTGTAAACAAATTTTACTGTTAAAACTTTCTTCTTATACTATATCTTAAATCAGACAAAGGACCGTTAAACGGGTTTCTTACATGGACATAATATTTTTTAGCAAATGTAAACGGATACTTCGGCACCCAAGTAAATTTTCTGATAATATCAACCGAATCAACTCCATGAGTCAATATTAAATCATCAATTGTTTCTTCGTGTGCAGGCGAAATTGAAGATAAAATTTTTATTAAATAATCAGAAAACGTTAAAACCGAATACCCTGAGATTGCACCTGTATCCGCGACTATATCAGTAACATTAAAATTCTTTGTTTTCTCTAAATTATTTAACACTTCTGATAAATCCAGAGTGTCTGCACTTACATTGTCTATTTCATACCAAACGCCAAGATATTTTATTTTCATTGAACTTACGCTTGTCATATAAATATCATCACAAATATTATCAATCAAGACATTACCGTTAAAATCCGAAACTCCGTATCTAAAATTTCTGTTTGTTAAAAACATTTTGCCGTACAGTAAGTCAATAGAGTTATAAATAGGAGGTAAAATTGATTCTCCAAATTCATTATATATACCAAAATCCGAATCATTACCCAATTTTATGTATCTGCCCAATAATCTGTCAGCATGCCTAAACTTGGGTTTCAGAAGGATTTCTCCATTAGAATTCATTAATCCAAACCTGCTTCCTTTTTGGAAAATCCACCCGTTACGACCTGTCATAACAAGTTTTTTATATATTGCAGGAACGACAATATTACCGTTTTTATCTTTCAAACCAAATAAGTTATTTTTAGAGTACACTTCTACAGAACGCGCTTGCTGTGCCGCCGTATAAAAATCCGGAGTAGCCTCTTTTGGCGGCTGCTTAGTGCCTTGTGCTTCATCGTGCTTTACGTTTTCCGCACCAAAACTAACATTAAAAGATAACAGTAATAATATAAAGAATAAAACAAAGTTTTTCATGTCTATATGATATCATAAAATTTTATGTGATATAATATAACGGGTGAGGGATATTTTGATTAAAAGAAATACTATAAAATTTATAATAGGTCTTGTTCTTGCTGCAGTGTTTGTTGTTGGAACACTTATTGCACTATATTTAAAAGGGCTACCTTACTTTGTTTCACACCCAAAAGTTATTGAATATGTTGAGCAAGCTGCAAAAAAATATGCCGGAGCTGATTTAAAAATAGTTTCACCTAAATTACACACAAGTTTAACTCCGACAATTGGGTTTGATGTAGAAAATGTAACCCTTAAAAAAAAAGGGAAACAGCTTTTACTATTGGATAAATTCGGGACATCCATATCATTATCTCAATTGCCAATTAAGAAAATAGTTATAAAAAAACTTGTTGCTATGAACATATATGCTGATGTAAACGGTATAGAAAAATTAATTCCACAGCAAAAAGAAAAGAAAAAAACGAAATTAGACTGGACTGTCAATATTGATGAAGCCCTGCTGGGAGTCAGAAACTGCGAAATAATATATATGCTAAACCCGGACACCCAAATTCACCTAAAAGGACAGCATATTGGAGTTAACAATGCCGAAAAAAGCAAACGTAACGTATACTTTCAGTTAAATGCCGATATTAAAAAAGCCGGCAATAAAGTTACAATCAAACTGCATGACAATAAAAAAGTTTACTTCAAAGATAAGAAATTCCATATTGATAACTGCCCGATATCAATAAACAATTCAAATATATTTATTAACGCTATTGCTGACAAAAAGCAGAATTACAATTTAAAATTATATTCCTATAATTTTAATATTAATGATGTTATTGATTTTTTAAACACTAAAATTATTGAGAATAACACGAATGAAATTTTAGCCTATTTTAATGATATTAAAGGGAAAATTGATTTTGATTTCACTCTTTCTAACAAAGATTTTAACGGGAACATTAATATAAAACGTTTAGATTTTGAGGTAGTACCGGTTGACAATATCCCAATTACACTGACCAAAGGAAATATTAAAATTGACAGTAAGGAAATTAAGATAAATAATTTTGAGGGATTCTCGGATAAAAATACCACCTATAAAATTGATTTTAATGGGTCAGTAAAGGATTATCTTAAAACAATGGAAATGGACATTGTTGGTAATGCTGTCGCAGGGAATACTTTCTTTAAAAATCACTTAAGCGAAATGATAAAAACTCCAATCGAATTAACAGGCTCTGCGAATACAAGGGTAACCTTTAAATCAAAAAATAATATAATGGACATAGTTTGGTATTTTATGCTTAAACCGAATAATAATATAAAACTCGGCGGAGAATTTCTTCCATTTGAAGATCAGTACAGAATGCTTAATTCCGAAATGCATATTGAAAATATGATACTGGATATTAAATCTCTAAACTATCATATGATTTCAACGGAAGAGTTAGATACATTGAGAGCTAAAGGGGAATTTAAAAAGCCAAGACAACATCGACAAAAACCAATTCCAATCTTTAGATTAAAAAGCAGCATTAACCTTAATAACAACAACACAATGAAATATTTGGAATTTGAAATTCCAAAACCGTTACAAAGCGAGCTCTTAAATATTATATTAAAACAAGACTTATTCAAAAAAGGCTACATTGGCGGGAAAATAGTCGTAGAAAATATGGACAAAAATTCATATCTGGATGGCTCACTAACAATGGATAGAGTACTTATACCATCCCAAAGAATTTTTGTAAAATCCGCAAGCCTCAACGCAAGTAAAAACGGTTTGATAAATATACAATCCGAAGGCGGATTCCGTCGCTCAAAATATAAAGTTACGGGAGCTATACAGAATAAATTAACATTACCAATAATCGTTAAAGATTTGAATATGGCTCTTGAACATTTAGATGCTTATAAACTACTGGTAAGTGATGCTCAAAATACTCAAGACCCCACCATTACAACAGATGAAGGGACTTATGAAGTTACAGATACCGCTGATGAATTTCATATTGGGAATATAATTATCGAAAAATGCCGTTTACACCTTGATAACGGCGAGTATAAAGATTTAACCTTCGGAAATCTGGATGCAGATTTAACGTTAGATAAAAACAGTATATTGGATATAAAATCGAATAAATTCAATTTTGCCGACGGAACATCTTCACTTAAAGTTAACAGTGATTTAAAAAATAAAAAATATAATTTAGTCCTTGGAATAAGAGAGGTTGATTCTAATACTATTTCTAAGGCTTTATTAGACTTAGACAACGAAATTTCGGGTAAAGCAAGCGGAATATTATCTCTAAATACCGATGAAAATTTAAAATTAAACGGCACAATAAAATTTATGATAAGTAATGGAGCAATAGAAAAAATCGGACTTGTTGAGTATATTCTAAAATTTGCCGCACTTTTCAGAAACCCTATTACGATGGTTAGCCCTGCTATATTTTCTGATATATTAAACGTTCCAAACGGCAGTTTTGATAAGATTACAGGGAATTTAGAATTAGGAAATAACGTTATTAGGAGAATAAAAATAAAATCTTATTCATCACAATTAAGTACATATATCACAGGCAGATATAACCTTGAAAACGGGGATACTTCTCTTAGAATATATACAAGATTGTCAAATAAGAAAAAAGGTGTCAGCGGCTTCTTGAGCAAATTATCACTTAATTCACTTGCAAACAGAATTCCTTTAAGCAGCAGAAATGATGCAAATTATTACAAAGTCGAGCTGGACGAACTTCCGCAAATTGAGGAAGAAGATAAGGATTGTCAGATATTTTTAACCAGAGTTGAAGGGAATGTTGGAGAAAATAATTACATATCTTCTCTTAAGAAAATTAAATAAATTAAAAGTGTCCGTTTTTGACATACTGTACAACTAAAATAAATATGTAACAGCTACTTTACATACACATATAGAGGAACAGATAAATGAATAATTTGACAAGTACCAAAACCGAAAACAATAAACCTGAACCACAAGGCGTACAATTGGAATGCGTTAAAAACACATTAGGCAAACTCTTGATACTTGCCGGACCCGGTACCGGTAAAACGTTCACCATCATTCACAGAATTAAAAATATAATAAAGGAAGGGACAACCCCTGACAAAATACTCTGCCTTACCTTTTCCGAGGCAGCCGCAAATGAAATGAGGAAAAGAATTGAAGCCGAATTAGAAAATAATAATTGCGAAATAAATATATATACCTATCACGCATTTTGTAATGAAATTATTTCCGAAAACACTGAGGACTTTGGGTTAAATGAAAATTACAGAGTTATACCGGATGCTGTAAGCAGAGAAATTTTAAAAGAATGTATCGACCAATATGATGCAAAAGAATATCGAAATAACAAAAATAATCCTTATGTATACATATCAACAATACTAAAAAAAATAGCCGCAATTAAGCATCACAGACTAAATGAAGAAGTCTATCTTAATAACATAAAAACTAATCCTGATTATGAACCTGCAATCTCTGCGTTAAAAAAGGAAATTGAAGAACTAAAGATTTCTGATGCAACAAAAAATTCAAAAAAAATTGAAAAAAAGATAAAAGAAATTGAAAATATAGAAAAAGTGATTGCTAAAGATAAAGAAATTTTGGAGTATTACAAACTATATCAAGAAAAACTTGACAATAATAACTTTATTGATTTCAACGATATGATAAATTTAGTTCTGGATAAATTTGAACAAAATCCGGCATTTCTTGATAAAATTGCCAATAAATACGAACATATATTGGTTGATGAATATCAGGACACTAATAAATCACAAAACGATTTAATCTTTTTGTTGACTCATGCTCTTAAAACACAAAATATTTGTGTTGTCGGTGATGATGACCAAATAATATACTCATTCCAAGGTGCAAATATGGAGACAATTGAAGGGTTTTTAAATGAATTTCCTGATACAACAGTCAAATGTCTAACCGATAACAGACGTTCTACTCAATCAATACTGGATGTTGCAAGATTAATTGCTATGAACGATGAACGCAGATTGGAAAATAACCCTAAATTTAAGGCTAAATATAACATTGATAAGACATTGACTGCAAAAAATGAAAAAATTTTGTCTAAAGATAAACCTGTTCGCATAGCAGTTTATGAAACATCCGATCAAGAAGAACTTGAAATCGTAAATGAAATTGAAACTCTTGTGAACTCACCTGAGTTTCCTAAAACAGAAGACGACAAACCGAACTACTCTGAATTGGCGATAATAGTAACGAATCACGAGACAGCAAAAACGTATGCAGATTTGCTTACTCAAAAAAATATCCCGATTCAAAGAGCAAAAAATAAAAGTATATTTGAAATAAATTCGACAATTACGTTATTTTATTATATGCAAATGTTAGCCAATCCCGAATTATATTGTGACAAATTGCTTAAATTGTTATTATCCGCTCCGTTTGATATTCATCCTTTAGATTTTACAAAAATTATAGAGGGAATGGCTAAAGATAAAACTTTTATTGAAACAATAAAAAACACTAATAATTGGATAGACGCCCCAAAAATAGAAAAATTTATAGCAGTATATGATAAACTTAATGAATACAAAAATAATGAGTCAACAAAAAACATTATACTTGAAATTCTTGCTCAAACAGGAATTTTAGAATATTTTGTAAACGAAGAAATTAACAGAACAGAAAATATTTCCGCTCTAAAAAAGATAATTCAGGAAGCTGAAGATTTTTATGTTAACTTCAACAGACCGTGTTTTGAAGAATTTGTAGAATATTTATTAATGGTACAAGATGACAATGACCTTGATATTGAAATTGACTCACCGCCTACAACACTTAATGCGGTCCAAATATTAACATATCACGGTTCAAAAGGCAGAGAATTTGATTATGTATATCTGCCATCACTTCAAGCAAGTAAGTGGAACAGCTCCTCAAATCCAAATCTTAAACCAATAATTCCTGTCAGTCCGAAAGAGTACAAAAAAGATGAAGAACGCAAACTTTTAAGGCAAGCAGACAGGGTTAAGAATCTGTATGTCGGAATGACAAGGGCAAGACATACTCTCAGACTTTCGTACAATAAATCAACCAAGCCTTGTAAATGGATAGAAGAAATAAAAGAACACTGCGAAGTAATTCAAGGTAAAGAGCTTAATGCGGAAGAATACACTACCCTGCAAATAAACTTCCTACAAAAAAGGAAGTACGACTACAAACAAGATTTTTCGGAACGAATCAAAAATAGTATGTCCGTCAGGTTGTACAGTGCAAGCTTAATTAACCAATATTTAAAATGTCCAAGAATGTTTTTATATGGAGATATCTTAAAACTTGATACAAGATTTAGTATTGCAGATGCAGCAAATTATGGTTCAGCAATTCACGAAGCCTGCAGATTTATGATTGATAAAGGCAAAGAACAAGGCTTTTATCCGTCTAAAGAAGATTTTATATTATCTTTCAAAAAAGAGATGGCAAAGCAAGCGTTTTCAACTCCTGAAAGCAGGAATATTTACGAGGTTCGTGGAGAAAATGAATTAAAAGAATGTTACCATCATATTACAGATACAAAACCTGAAAAAGTTTATGCCGCTGAATATAAAATCAGACAAGATGACTTTGTCGGGTACATTGACAAGATAGAAATAAATGAAGATGGTACATATACAATTATTGACTACAAGACATCCGACCCAGCAAAAGCCACAAAAGAAATCTGTCCGGGCGGAGAACACGAAGATTACTACAACCAAATATGTCTATATAAATACTACTTTGAAAAACAAGAGCAGAAAAAAGTCAGCCGCCTCGCATTTTTCTTCCCTTTAGGTGGCATATTGCATGAATTAAACATTACACAAGATTTATATGAAGCGGCAATAAATAACTACTTCAAAATGAAACAAGCCATTCTAAATTGCGAGTTTGAACCTTGCGACGACTCTCATGCCTATGCTTGCAAATATTGCGGCTACAAACATTTTTGCAGTATGAACAGAGTATAAAACTCATTATAATTTTTCACGAACTATGCTCTTATCCTGCTAATCCAAGGGTTTATCTTTGAATGTTTTGTTAAGTTTTATTGAGCAAAATATAAATCTCATGCAATAAAATTTTTGTTCAGATTTAATTTATTATGTAGTCAGAAAAATTAACAGGAAGCATTCTAATATGGCAGAAACACAAGCGTTACAAAGTTTTAAAACAGTTAAGTATCTTTCCGAAAGCAACGGGGCAATCCCGAATAATAGTACTACTCCGATACAGAATAAAAGCGTAATATCGCAAACCGTAAAAAATACTATTGCGGCAACATTACCGAAAGTAGAACTTGAAAAAACACCTAAAACAGATACAATAAGTCTTAACATAAATGAAAGCAAAACGGGTACTCCGCAAACATACTTGCCGCAAGAACAAAAAGACCTTGTAGCAGAAAACCGTAATAATGATAAAATAATATCAAATAAATATCTTGGTATTGGTGGCGGAATAATTGCGTTATCAGGTATTTTATACGCAGTAAAAAGTAAATGGGGGATGAAAGAGTCCAAACAGCTTGAATCTAAGGGTCAAGAATTACTATCCGATACGACTGCGCAATTAAAAAATAAAACAAAAGAAGTCGTTTCAAATGTTTCTGAAACAGTTGAAGAATCACTTCATTCAGCAGTAAAAGAAACTGCACCAAAACCTGTACCTAAAGCGGAGGCAGCTCCTGAACCAAAAGTTGAAGCCGCAACGGAAATTAAAACAGAACCAATTCAAGAAGTAAAAATTGAACCTGCTCCTGAGCGAAAAGTTGAAGCCACAACGGAAATTAAAACAGAACCCGTTCAAGAAGTAAAAATTGAACCTGCTCCAGAACCAAAAGTTGAAGCCACAACGGAAATTAAAACAGAACCCGTTCAAGAAGTAAAAATTGAACCTGCTCCCGAACTAAAAGTTGAAACCACAACAGAAATTAAAACAGAACCCGTTCAAGAAGTAAAAATTGAACCTGCGCCTGAAACAAAGGTTGCACCTATCCCTGAAACAAAAATTGAAAACACATCGGATGCAAAAGTTGAGCTTACTCAAAACGCAAAACAAGAAACAATCCATGAAACAAAAACTGAAGATTTTTTGGTAAACCCTTCTAAAGATCAGGTTTTAGCAGATGAGGCTGCAGAAGCTTTAACTATGCCTAATGACATAGAAACAGATATTGATAAAATATTTCAAAATGCTTCCAAAAAAGATATTCTTGATACGGGCGGCAGATACAAGTATATTACCGTCAGAAATGAAAACGGCCAAAAAATTAGAGAATATACAATAGATACAGTAGACCCCAATACTGATGAAACTCGATTTTTAATATACGAAATAAAAGATTTTAAACCGGGTGAAAATTATCAATTCAGAACAATCAGTTTTGATAAATCCGGTGTACCGTATTGCGTAACTGATAAAATAAACCGTTTTAAGTTGTTGTCAAATGCTGATAAAGAAGCTTTTAGAGCAATGGCGAATAAACCAAAAACGGCAGCATAATATAGTAACAAATAAAAGGGAATTTTATGATAAACAAAACATCTCCAATATCATTTAGTGGATTAAAAATCGAAGGAGTCATATCTGCAAAGAATATGAAAAAGCTGAGTGAGTTTGCAACAGCGGAAGAAAACGTAGGGTTTATAAG
The DNA here is from genome assembly GCA_902761735.1 of uncultured bacterium. GTDB lineage: Bacteria > Cyanobacteriota > Vampirovibrionia > Gastranaerophilales > Gastranaerophilaceae > UBA1221. Next base: position 5,020 of record CACWLL010000013.1, on the reverse strand, counting down.
CGATTTGGAAAAAACTTTTAATACAAATATGGTTATAAACAGTACACTGGATGAAATTAGCTTTTCGCATGAAATATACGGGAATTTGACCGAGTTCGGGTGTCCGAAGTATGCCACGGAAGGGTTTTATTCTAAAGTTGTTGATGCAATGAACGGGATAAGACTGGCAATAAAAAAGGCAGAAAAGAGTTACGAACGACACAAACAAGATATAGAAAAAATACGCAGAGGCTGCTAAATAATAATAAAAGAGATAACCTTAAAGTTATCTCTTTTAATTTGCGCCTGGCGCGATTCGAACGCGCGACCTCTCCCTTAAAAGGGGATTGCTCTACCGGCTGAGCTACAGGCGCAAATGTTATTTTTAATATTAAACCAATGCTTCATCGGCTCACAATAATTAATCTATCAAGAACATATTTCATTGTCAATAGGCTTAGTTAAAATGTATATTGTTAATTATTTTTAAATTTTTGATAATAATAAAAAAAAAGAATATTATACTTATTACTGTTTGTAAAGATTTTAGTAAAAATTTTCTGCGTGATAGCAAAAAATATAATTCAGACGTATTTAATTCATAGTTTGCACAATTAGGAGTCTTTTATGGGAATAAATATAGGAAAAGTATCCTTCAAAAATTTGTCGGGATTTAGCGGTTTTCAGCAGGATTATAATCAAAAGTCCAACAATTCTACATCATTGCTAAAATCACCAAGCTTATATCAGTACCAAACTCAGACAAACTCTCCGGTACAAAATCCTATACCCGTTAATCCTTTCCCTGTTCAACAGCAAAATTTCAACTATACAACAAAAAACATTTTAAAAGATAATTTAGCATACATAAATGCCGGATTAGCATTGGTTTCTCTGGGTATTGCATCATACGCAATTGTCAGAAGCGGAAAAGCAAAAGGGCTTAGCGGGAATATTGACTCAAAAATCGGAGATATAAATTCTCAACTTGGACAAATTTCTGATAAACTGACAGAAGTTTCTGCCAAAAACTCCGCTATGGATGCTAAGTTAACCTCCGTAGAAAGCATTGCCCGCAACAATTCGACCAATATTGACAATGTAACAAACGATTTAACCGATACTAAAAAATGGTATGACGGTTATTTATCGTCTTTAAATGATGATATCGTGAACATGCAAGCATATAAAGCAATGGTTTCAGCACCAAGAGAAAGAAATTTGGCAAATCTTGATGGGATACCGCTTCTTAGAAATCTCAAAAATGATGGCACTCCTATTGAATTAAGCGAACGATTAAAATCGTGGCTAAATGAAGCTGCTGACATTTTTATTAACAATAAAAAAGATAAAATTCCTCAACCAAAACCTCTCACAAAAGATTCCACTATTTGGTCCTTAACTTCGGAATCTATTCCTGAAAAAGAAGGCGGATTAGGTGAAGTTCCTGTTCAAATTGCAAAGAACCTTACAAAAGAATTTAATATTGATAATTATCTTGTAAGACCGTTAAGCCTTATTCACGGCAAATCAAAACTTGAAAAAATTGACGGGGTATATAAATATACTTACGACCTAGATAAGCCAAAACATTTTGAAATAACCTTAGACAAGGTAGCAGAATTTAGCACCCAAGCATACCGCAACGATAGAATTGAAACGCAGCCTGTTGAAGTTTTTATCGGATTGGACCCTAGAGGTTTTAAACGATTAATGTTTAAAAATAACGATTATTTTACGTCTAACGGCTTATACACAGATTCCCAAAAAGTTTCCGAAACAGAAAGATATGCGTTTTTCTCTAAAGCGGTATACGAGTTTATGAAAATAAAGGCTGATCCTAATTCTCAGACCTTTATAAATATACTTAATAAAGAGAAATTTATGGAAATAAAGACTCCCGATGCGATGATTTTAAATGACTGGCACGCCGGCTCGATTGCCCCGCTTCTAAGGTTAAAAGCTCCTTGTGAAGCTGAAATGAAGGAATTATCCTCTCGTGCGGCAGAACTATTCAAATCAATGAACCTGATAAACATAAATCACAACCTTGACTATCAAGGAACAAGCTGGCAGCATACTTCTGAAATTTTAAACACCTTATTTGATAAATATGCATACGATATTTATAAACACGCAAATACAGGTTTTGAATACGATGCATTAAAAAAAGTTCTTGTCACAGATAATCAGGTAAATCTTGCAAATATGGCAGCCTGCTTATCAAATAAAATGAAACCGGTTTCCCCGACATATGCAAATGAACTTGCAGAACAACTGGATCGAAGCCACGCAATGCAGCATTTATGCACAATCAGAAAATCCAATGGCTCATTACAAGGGGCAAGTAACGGGTGGGATAGAAGTGTTAATGAAGTCAGTCAGGCAAATATTGCAGGTTTCTTAAATGCTATCAATGGAGACAAAATAACATTATTCCAAACAACATTACGTAATCTTTCCGGGATTTCCGACGTTCAAAGAGCGAGAATGGAAGAAGTTTTATCAGGAAAACTTGATGCGGGGAATTTTAGAACCAAAATAGAACAGTTGAAAGAAATTGGTTCCGAATGTATTAATAATGCCTTGGAAGCAATGGAAACAAAAGGGACTACAAAATTAAGAGAATATAAATCCTACACACATGCTGATTCAACGGAAAGAATATTGCTAAATCGCCGTCACAATAAAGAAGTTTTTATTGAATATCTGAAAAGCATGATTGAGCACAACAAAAAACGCGGAGACAGGTTATTTAATATAGGCGAATATGAACTAACGGATTTGTCACATATAAAACCTGAAGATTTAGATAACACTCTTGTTCTAAATATGGGAGTAAGATTTGTAAGCCAAAAAGGCGTAGATGTCGCTTGTAATGCAATTCGCAGAGTAATGAACGAATGGACTTCAAAATATCCGGGCAAACCTCGCCCTGTAATTGTAATAGGAGGTGCTGACGGAGAAGGCGGCAATATAAGAAAAATCGCAGAAAATCTTAAAAAAGAACTCGGATACGATTTGGGAAAACAACTTGTATGGCAAGACGGCTATACCGCTAATAATATATTCCAAGCGGGCAGTGACTTTACATTATACTCAAGCCATTTTGAACCGGATGGAGCGAAATGGGAATCCTTATACAAGGGAACACCTGTTGTTTGTACTCGTGTCGGAGGACACGTTGACAGTGTAAAAGACGGTATTAACGGATTCTTAACCGGAAGAACCGTTCCTCAAATTAAATCTCTAACAGGTACAGATTACAATTATTATTTAAATGAATTGAGTAATGATTTTACAGATGCAATATACAAGGCTGCAGACACCTTCTACGATAAGCAAGCCTATACTAATATGGTAAGAAATGCTATCGATGGCGATCAAAGCTGGGTAATAAAGAATGAAACCGGAGATATAGTCGGAGGAGCATTGCTCGGACACATGAAGGATTTAGGATTTAACCTCTCAGATTTCAGTAAAATAAAAACTACAACATAATAATACCGACTGTTACAAAAAAACAAATACTCCTAACTCCTTTTTCATGTTTTTTGTATAATAAACTTATACAAAGTTAAAGAGGATTTTATGAGCAGATTTTTTGGGTTAATAGGAATTGTGGTTATATTTTTGTTAGCATACTTAATGTCTAACAATAAAAAAGCTATAAATTATAAAACAATAGGAACAGGTTTTGCATTACAAGTTTTGTTGGCACTGTTTATTTTTAAAGTTCCGTTGGGTCAAGCGTTATTTCTCAATCTCGGGCTTTTTATCCAAAAGATTTTGGACTTTGCAAAAGAAGGCGGAAGCTTTGTCTTTGGGCCTCTTTTAGATAATGTAAAATTGGAAATTTTCGGCCAAGGTTCAAATATATTTGCGCTTCAATTGATTTGCTCTTTAATCTTTATGATGATACTTGTAAACATTCTTTATTACTACGGAATTATGCAACGAATTGTACCGATTTTTGGGAAAGCAATGAATAAATTAATGGCCGTAAGCGGAGCGGAGGCTCTTTCTAACGTTGCAAGCGCCTTAGTCGGACAAATCTCTGCCCAGATTATGATAAGACCCTATTTGGCAAAACTAACCCGCTCCGAATTATTGGCATCTATGGCGGGCAGCATGGCTTGCATTTCCGGAGCGACAATGCCTATTTATATAAGCATAGGGATTCCTGCACATTATCTTTTGGCATCTTCTGTTATGGCAGTTCCCGGAGCTATGATTATTGCAAAAATAATGTATCCCGAAACTCACACTCCTGAAACGAGTGAGGACTTTTCTATAACATACAGTAAAAGACGTAAACCATATATAAATGTCTTTGATGCCATATCATCCGGAGCATCAGAAGGGATGAAGGTTGCAATTAATGTTATCGCAATGATATTAGCCCTTGTTGCTCTTGTCGCTATGATTGATTGGTTCCTTGGAGGTGTAGGTAATTTAATAGTTAAATATTTACATATAAATTTTGCTTCGTTTGATTTAACTCAGCTTTCACTAAAAATGATTTTAGGTAAAATATTTGCTATATTTGCATATTTAATGGGAGTACCATTAAAAGAATCAACAGCAGTTGGCAGTTTGATGGGAACAAAACTTGTATTAAACGAAATGGTTGCCTACGTTGATTTAGTGTCATTGCCTCAAAAATTATCCGATAAAAGTTTTCTTATAGCCAGTTTTGCCCTCTGCAGTTTTGGTAATCTCGGTTCAGTCGCAATTCAACTCGGAGGTATCGGGGAACTTGCACCTAACCAAAAGAAAAATCTTGCACGATTAGGTGTTAGAGCGCTAATTGCAGGGACACTTGCCTGCTACTTATCTGCTGCAATTGTTGGCATTTTGTTTAATTAATAACCCTAATTAAATTTGTTACAAATTGTAACAAATGCTAAAGTTGATGCTAAATTATGCCGTAATAGGATACGGAAAGGCATAAATATATCATGGGATTAGCAGCATCACAAGCAAAATTATTAAGCATAACCTCAAGATTATCTGATAACGAATTACGTTCTCAGTCAAT
>CACWLL010000012.1 GCA_902761735.1 uncultured bacterium | reverse complement strand
CCTACTTATCATATAACTTCAAAATCTATTGTCAAGTAATATATTTAAAAGCATTTAATAAATCTTAATATTGCTATTTATTTCGGAAAGTTCGCTGTGCACTGTGCACAAAGATTATTTTATGATGAAAAAAATTTTAAATCAATAGAATTATCTTATTGTATTAATATTTATTTACATATTTATAAAAGACAGTTTGAACAAAATATTCAAACACCAAAAATATTTATTTTGAAGCAATATCAAGAGTTTTTCAAACTTCTGCCGGCTTGCGTATTTACCGAATAGTCATAATTAAAAATTGCCTTCTTCAAAATTACTTTTCTCTTTAATAAACACCATGACTGGCTTTATATCTCTATAATACACCATTTACAAAAGTTCATATAATTATAATTACATTGTAAAAAGATTAGTTTTACGCTAAAATCAAAACAAAAGAGGGGTATTATGAGTGAAAAACGTATCTTAATTGTTGATGATGACGATGAAATCAGAGAATTATTAGAATTTGATATTTCGCAAAGCGGATATTTCGTCGATACGGCATGCGATGGGTTAGAGGGCTTAAATAAAGCCTTAAACAACTCGTACGATCTAATTTTATTAGATGTAATGATGCCAAAAATGAACGGATATGATGTTTGTAAAAACATCCGTCAGGCAAAATTGGCAATACCCGTATTAATGTTGACGGCAAAAGGAACAATTGACGATAAAACCGAAGGTTTTGATTGCGGAGCAGACGATTATCTCGTAAAACCCTTTGATATCAGAGAAGTTTTGCTGCGTATAAGAGTATTATTAAGACGCAATCAAATTGAAGAAAAAAATTCGCTGAGCGGTGAAACACTAAATGCCGGAGATATAGAGATTTTCCCGGAAACATTAGAATGTACTGTTGTAAACAAAAAAATTAAACTTACACCGACAGAATTTGAAATATTATACTGCTTGATGCAGCATTTTAATAATCCCGTAACACTTGCTACATTACTGGATGAGGTTTGGGGGTATGACAGTAACGAAGATGTACGCATGCTTAGGGTTCACGTTGGGGGATTGAGAAACAAAATTGAGCCCGACCCGAAAAAACCTAAATATCTTCATACGGTTACAAATGTAGGATACAAACTTACTCCATTTGCGGAGATATAGATTTATGAAACTTTTTCACTTTCACAGACTTAAAATAATTGAACAAATAGCCATTGTTGTATGCCTCGCTGTAATAATTCCGCTAACAGTGTGCGGAGTAATTATAAGTAATGTCAATCAGCATGCAATACGTTCTCAATTACGTTCATCTGCACGATTAACAGCCAGTATGGTATCTGATGAAATAGATTTCTTTTCCGATACTATCAATAACAGCTTGGCACAAGTTTCCAACTCTATGAAATATATTCACACCGGCTACGAAAGGAAAAAATATTTAGAAAATATAGCAAAAAATTTTGACAGCTGTGAAAAAATTCAAATAGTAAAATCAAAAGAAGAATATGAAAAAATTCATGAGGCTAACAAAGCCGACCAAAATATTACAATTTCAACAAGTTTAGATTCCGGAGAATTACTAGTTGCAACATATAATCTTACAAAATTAAAAACAAAAATTTTCCACTCACTAAGAGATGATGTCAGACAGATATATGTCATGACTAATGATGGATCTTTAATTGCCGCACACAATTATACCGATTCCGTATTTCAGGAAAGTATTGCTCTTATGCCTAAAGTTATGAATATTGATGAACCTGTTATATACGGAGATACTAAAAATCAACCTCTTGCTTACGTGAAAAAATTAGACCCGCCTATAACAATCATTGTCAATACGACAGAAAGACTTACGAATCAATTAATTGATAAAAACCGAGGGAAAATTATATTATCTATAATATTTGCCACCCTGATAATTATAGCAATTGTCGCTTTATATACCTACTACCTGTATATAAATATACGTCAACTTTTCAAAGGTATTATTGCAATTAGTAAAGGGAATTATGAACGACAAATAAGACTTTTAACAACAGCCTTCACGCCACACGAGATTGTATTCCTTGCATTTGAATTTAACAGAATGGCCGGCGAAATTCATAAATCTTACATCCAGCTAAAACAAAATAACATTGAGTTAAAAGAGTTGAATGATTTTCGTTCAAATCTTATAGATACGGTAAGTCACGAACTACGAACACCATTAACGAGTATTCAAGGTTATACCTCAAGATTAATGAGGCAGGATATAAAAATAGATGAAGAAACAAAACAAAAATCTCTCCGAGTTATTAAAGAACAATCCGAAAGACTTAAACGATTGATTGAAGATTTACTTACAATACCTGACATAGAAGGCATGAGATTAAGAGTAAACAAAGAATCCGTATGGATTCCTGAAGTAATTGAAACATCCAAAATACTTATTAAAAATAAAGACAAAAAAGAAATCCTTATTAGAATTGATGAAGCTTTTCCTAACATTATCGGAGACAAAACCCGTCTTGAACAGGTGTTTGTTAATCTAATAGAAAATGCAGTCAAATATGCAAAAGAAAATACCCCTATAATTATTGAAGGAGAAACAATTAATAACAAAGCGCATATATTTGTAAAAAATCAGTGTGAAATAATTCCGCAAGAAAATTTAGATAAACTCTTTGATAAATTTGTAAGATTAGATAACAAAACCACAAGAACAACAAGAGGAACCGGGTTAGGCTTGTTTATCGTCAAAGGATTGGTTGAAGCTATGGACGGCAAAATAAGCATATCTTCAAATGAAGATTGCGGTTTTTGTGTTGAGGTGATATTTAATCTGGATAACGGTGAGGAAATATTTTAAATGATGACTTTTGCCCTGAAGGCAGCTAAAAAATCAGAAAGAGATATTGCCATCGGAGCAATTATCGTTAAAAATGGAGAAATTATTTCTTCTGCTTGTAACAGGAAAGAATTAAACAATGATGTTACTGAGCACGCCGAAATTATAGTAATAAAAGAAGCCTCTAAAAAATTAAATCGCTGGAGATTAGACGATTGCGATTTGTACGTGACGCTTGAACCATGCCCGATGTGTGCATGGGCAATTTTACAAGCAAGAATAAAAAATGTATATTTTGGCAGCTACGATACAAATTATGGTGCATTAGGTTCAAAACTCGACCTTAGAAAAATATTAAACTCAAATACTAAAGTATACGGCGGGATTATGGAAGATGAATGCAATAATCTATTAAAAACATACTTTCAAAATATTCGTAAATAACTACTCCCCGATTATTTTATATATCTCCTCTAAACGTTCCTTATTATTCAAATACCACCAACCTATTAAAGTTTCAAAAGCCGTTGCCTGACGATATTCGGTTTGGATTTGTCGTCTGCCGACAGGTATGGGAAGATTTCTCCCCCTTCTTGCTATATCAGCTTCTTCCTCAGTTAAAAATTCTTCTAACTTATGCAAAAGTTCAGCCTGATAAGAAGCCTTGACTTTCTCTGTCGTAAGTTTGTGCAGGTTTCGAGGATTATTTGTCATTGTTATTGTTTTGGAACGAATTTTTAATTCCCAAACAGCATCACCTATATATGCATAATTTTTAAGACTCATTTCTTCCATACGCCGATTTTATCATAAATCTAAATTCAATAATACTAATTTTCTTTACAGTTCTTAATAGTTTCCTCTTTTTAGAGGAAAAAATTTTTTTGTTTGTATTTTAAAATGGATGTATGGAAGATAAAGAAAAGAAAACTGCATTCTCAAAATTTGACAGTTCAAAGGCTAATTGGTTTTTGAAACCGGAAAATGCTTCCGAGTTATCAAATTTTTCAAGCAGCCGCCATCGGCTGAATTATCTTGATTCAAATATACTTGAAGGAACTTCCGACACTGAAAACGAAACAGAACCGCTAAAAGTCGAATATAAAATTCAAGACAAAGAAAAAACCCTTAAAACAATCAACCAAAAAATACAAATGTATGATAAAGTCGGTAATCAGCAAGAATTATTCAATCAAAGAGTAAAAAAACAACGAGTTGAAAAAGAGCTTAAAGACTTGTACAAAGAATACAATGAAAAAGATATCCCTAAAAAGACTAAAGATATTATTACCGGCTCAATTATTCCCGTTCAAAGAAGAATGCCGATAATCAATGCCATTAAAAAATTTATAAAGCGCTATATTTTAGCAAAAATTTCAAGAAAATTTAAAGCTCTTGTGGTCCTTGGGGATTCTCTTGATTCACTTGCAGTAATAAACAAAAATGTGGACGAATTGTTAAATATGCAAACTCCATACGGAGAAGATAAACAAAACTATCAGAAATTAACCGAATACTTGTATAGAGCACATAAAATTCGTTCTCAAATTAACAAATCCATAAAACGCCCTGCGTAAATATGGTATTTTAAAATATTGGCAACCTTAAAAAGGCTTTTATTTTTTCTTTCGCAGACATATTTACAATTTCGTAATGACCCATTTGGGCAAACAAACGAGCTTTATCGCTTATATTTTTTGTCTTTTGTGCTTCTTTGTAGAGCTGCTCTGCATTTGGATTAGAATACTCTTTTACGGAATAGCTCTTTCTCGACCACAATATTCTGCCATTAATCGTATACACAACATCCCCGACAGGTAAACGGAACTTTTTTGCCGTAAAAGCCTGATTACTAATCGGATTACCAATAACAGGCAATATCATTACAAACTCTTTCTCTCAACTTCTTCTATTGTAGATACTTCAATTATATCGCCTACTTCAATATCATTCCATTTCGCAAATGATATACCGCATTCAAAACCTTGTGCAACTTCTTTCACATCATCTTTAAATCTCTTTAATTGGTCTATTGCACCGGTAAATATAACTTCACCGTTACGTTTGAGAACTGCATCTTTGGAGCGAACGATTTTTCCTTCGGTAACATAACAACCTGCAATCTTAGTAGTTTTACCGATAGTAAATACCTGACGAACCTCAGCCGTACCAAGTTCAACTTCCTTAGTTTCAGGTTCAAGAAGAGACAACATTGTTTGCTCAATATCTTCTAATATCTGATAAATAATATCATACTTTTTAATTGTTACGCCTTCTTTTTCGGCTGCCGCAAGAGCATTCGAATCTTCTTTTACCGTAAAGCCTAAAATTAAAGCATTAGAAGCTGATGCCAACATAACATCGGCCTCTGAAATATCGCCGACACCAACGTGAATAATCTTTGTTGTAATTTCCTTAGAATCAAGCTGCGCAATAGCCTGAGATACTGCTTCCGCAGAGCCATGCGTATTTGCTTTTATAATAAGATTCAAGTTTGGAATATCCTCTTCTCCTGCAGCTGCTTCTCTTCTTATGTGTGCAGGAAGCATTGCCTCTAAACGTTTATCGCGTTCTTTTTCTTTTCTCTTAGCAATAATCGCCTTCATCTCTTTTTCATTTTTTACAACTTCAAATTTGTCACCAGCCTGAGGAACTTCTGTTAAACCTAATATCTCAACAGGAGTAGATGGTTCGGCCTTTTGGATACGCTCACCGCTATCGGATAATAATGCTCTTACTCGACCGCACGCAGTACCAACTACTACACAGTTTCCGACTCTCAACGTTCCGTTTTGAACAAGAAGCGTAGCTACAGGGCCTTTACCTTTATCAAGATTTGCTTCAATTACAACACCAGAAGCTTCCGCCTTAGGATTCGCTTTTAAGTCTTGAACATCCGCAACAAGCAAAACATATTCCAAAAGTTCATCTATACCTGTTGCCTGCAAGGCAGATACCTTTACCGTAATAGTATCCCCGCCCCATTCCTCAGGAACAAGACCATGCTCCGTCAATTGTTGAAGAATTTTATCAGGATTTGCACCCGGTTTATCAATTTTATTAACAGCAACAATAATCGGAACATCAGCTGCCTTTGCATGGTTTATTGCTTCGATTGTTTGAGGCATTATACCGTCATCTGCCGCAACCACAAGAATTGCAATATCAGTAGCTTTAGCACCACGAGCTCTCATTTCGGTAAACGCTTCGTGCCCCGGAGTATCGACAAATACAATCTTCTTTTCTTGCTTGTTATCAAGATATACCGTATATGCACCAATTGACTGAGTAATACCGCCGACTTCTGTTGCAACAATTTTATGCTTTGATGCTCTGATACTGTCTAATAATGTAGTTTTACCATGATCTACGTGACCCATGATACTTACAACAGGAGCACGTTTTTTCAGAAGTTTCTTATCTACTTCGTTTAATGCTTTCTTTTCTTCTTCCTTTTCCATCTCCTGTTCAATATAAGCATCTAAATCTTCTTCAAGAACTTCAAGATTATATTCTGCACAAATCTTTTTAATTACATCAACATCTATCAACTGATTTACTGTTGCCATAATCCCATTCATCATAAGGAATTTTACGATTTCGGCAGGAGAATGATTTATTTTTTCCGACAACTCACTAATCGTCATAGCATGAGTTACGACAATTGACGTAACTTCTCTTACTTCTTCCTCTTTTTGAGTTCTTTTCTTATGTTTTTGAGCCGCAGCCTTTTCTAATGATATTCTTTCCTGTTCTTCTTTTTTATTAAAAGCTTTATCCTTTTTAGCCGAATTATCGGGACGTTTTTTATGAGACCCTTTTGTTTCATATATTTCTTGTGAAATAATATGACGCTGAATAGGTTTTTTTCTATCAGCAGCACCTTCCGACGATTTTGGCTTATCAGAACCCTCACCTTTTGGCGGGAAAGGCTTTTTTGACTTTTCTCCACGCGGAGGGAATTTTCTTTCATCAGATCTGAGAGGAGCAGTGTTCGCTCCATCTGCCCCGGGTCTTGCCGATTTCCTAACAATTTCTATTCCGCTTTTTTGAGGGCGTTTTACAACCTCTATTTTTGGTCGCACCGCATCTTCCGTTTTCTTTACAATGGGCTCAACTTTCTTTTCCTGTTTTGGTTCTTCTTTTGGTTCTACTTTTTCAACTTCTTTTGATTTTTTTACAATAAATGCTTTGGGTTTTGCAGGCTTAGAAACTTGCTCACCACTAGCAATAAAATCCTTCAATCTTTTTACCTGCTCAGGAGTCAACGTACTTGAATGAGTTTTGCCGGTTATAGATATTTTCGCCAGCTTATCAATCAATTCCTTGTTTGATATATTTAATTCTTTAGCTAATTCATTTATTCTGATTGTTTCATAACTCATTTATTAATTGTCCTTTCAACTCCGCAGGAACGGATGTTCTTAATAGTTTTTGTAATTTATTTTTCTTAAATGCATTCTCAATACAAGATTTATTATAACAAAGATATGCAGATCTGCCAAATATCTTTGAATGTCCGTTTATAACAATGTTATCGGTCGCATGTTCCCTTGTGATTTTTATCAATCCATCACGATTTTTTATCATTCCGCAACCGATACATTTTCTTTCTGCCATAAACCTTCCTTATTTACACTTGAGCCAACTTTTCCAACTTTAACTTCTGGTCATATTCCGTAAGAAGTTTGATAAGCTCATCTAAATCGCCATCTATGACTGTCCAAACGTTCAAATTATGATTTAATCTGTGGTCTGTTAATCGACCTTGCGGGAAGTTATAAGTTCTTATTCGTTCACTCCTGTCGCCTGTACCAACTTGAGAACGCCTTAAATCCGTAACTTCCTGCATTTGCTTTTGAACTTCCATATCATATAGTTTTGCTTTCAAAATCTGCATTGCTCGCTCTTTATTTTGTAATTGAGAACGTTCTTCCGTACAGAAAATCATTATTCCTGTCGGCTTATGGAATAATCTTGCAGCAGTTTCAACCTTGTTTACATTCTGTCCTCCGGCACCACCTGAACGAGCCGTCGACATTTCTATATCCTCAGGCTTAATCTCAATTTCAACATCATCAACTTCAGGCATAACCGCGACTGTCGCTGTTGATGTATGAACTCTGCCTTGCGATTCTGTCGCAGGAACACGTTGCACTCTATGAACACCTGATTCATATTTTAATTGTGAATATACTGCATCACCCTTTATTGAAATAATAATTTCAGAATATCCGCCGGCTTCGCATTCTGTTTTTGATAGAATTTGGGTTTGCCAGCCTTGCTTATCTGCATATTTTAAGTACATTCTTGCCAAATCACCGGCAAATATATTTGCCTCGTCACCACCGGCACCTCCTCTGATTTCAAGCATAATATCTTTATCATCCATAGGGTCACGAGGTAACAACAAAACCTTCATTCTTTCTTCAAATTCAGGAATCTTTGCCTCATTTTCTTCCATTTCCGCTTTCAAAAAAGCTTTCATTTCTTCATCTGATTCCGAATGCAGCATCTCTTTTGCATCCGCTATGGCTTCGGTAGTTTTCTTCCATTCATAATATACATTAACCGTTTCTTCCATTGATTTTCTCTGCTTAGATAAATCTCTAAAACGATTATAATCCTGAATTACAGCGGGGTCTGAGAGAGTTTCTCCCAACTCAATGTATTTTTTCTCTATTTGTAATATTTTTTCTAACATATCTTTCATAATTCAAAGTGTAACAAGAACATAAAAATATTTCAACGGGATAGAGGAATCGAACTTATATATTCTCGCCAAAGTATCGCTATAAAAAATTTATGGTGGGCGATACAAGGCTGTATCGCTGCGCTCGCTTTTAACGGGTCTACGGTTGATTACTTCATAATATTTTATTATTTCGTAATCAAGCCTACGCCCTCAGCTCGCTTGCTCTCGAACTTGATTAACAAGTTCTCGCCAAAGTATCGCTATAAAAAAAGAGGCTTTCACCTCTCTCTTTATGGTGGGCGATACAAGGCTCGAACTTGTGACCCCTTGAATGTCGTTCAAGTGCGCTACCAACTGCGCCAATCGCCCATATTTAATTTTTTCAAAATTGGTTCAAGTGCTTCCCTCAGAAAATCCTCAACTGTTCGGATTTTCTTCGGCAGAGTCAACTACACCCATTGCCCATATTTGATTTTATTTGCCCCCTTATCCCGAAAGCTTACGGTTTCCAGACAAGGAGCAAATCACCCTTACTATTTTATTTAATTTTTACTTTAGCTTTGGGTTTTGCTTTACTAAAGTGGCTCATCAATTTACCAAACCCGTTACGCATTTTTATTATCAGATTTGATTTTTTTGAACTTTGGTACATATCAGCAGGTAAATCCTGACTTTTGTATATCTGTCTTTGAGCAGGTACAACGGCTGGCGGAGGTACTTGCCCGTTACTGTTTATCTGTACTGCATCCGCTATCGTTCCTACCGGCAATTCTGAAAGCCCAAATATTCTCGTTGACATTCCTTTTCACCCCTTAGTATTAAAAAAGGCGACACCCAGATTCGAACTGGGGGTAAAAGCTTTGCAGGCTCCTGCCTTACCACTTGGCCATGTCGCCATATCTCGTTCCTTTATAATACGCAACACATATTTCATTGTCAATAGTTATTTTGTTAATACAGCATTGACAATATCTTCCGCTGTTATTTGCAGACAATCCAAATTTTCACAACTTGTCATTCGTCTTTTCCACAAACACGGTTTGATTTCGCAATTGTCCTTTGCAAGAATAGGAATAACATTTTCACTCTGCGGTATTAAAGTCTTATAATCCGTCGGGCCGAATATTACATAAGTTTTTGTTCTCAAAGCTACTGCAACATGCAGTGGCGCAGAATCCGAACACAAAAATTTATCCGCACTTGATATCATTTCTGCCAAATCTTTCAATGAACGGGTTTTTCCGTAATAGTTTTCAAAATTTTCGGAATCTTTGCAGCTTATCGTACTTAATATCGTATTTATACAATCTTCATCATCAGGTCCGCCAACAAGAATTACATGTTTTCCTTTTTCCACTAAAAGCTCAACTGCTTTTGCCCAAACATCTGCCCCGACAGTTTTTATACATCCTTTTCTGATACTCATTTTGCTTACCCCGGGATGTACTAATATTGTATTTTCCCGTCGGGGTTTGGACGTAATATTTATTTCCGGTAATGCGGTCTTATAATTTGTTATAGGGTTTAACAAATCATGATACATATCACAGGCATACTGTTCTTTATTTAAAAGTACAGCTTTTGTCAACAATTTCTCACTTAGCTTTCCGGTATTATAACCGTATCGTTCTCTTATTCCGGTTAAACTGAGTATTATACTTATAAACTTATTTCCGCCTGACGAAATTGCCAAGTCATATTTGCCCAACCTCGCCTTTACAATTAATTTTAAAATTTCAAAATATTTATTCTTTCCCTTTATATCAATTAACATCAAATCATCAATTGTATCCGTTAAAGATTTTACCCCTTTACTCCTAGGTTCTAAAACCAACGTAATTGATGAATTGGGATACACTTTTTTTAACGATATTAAAGTTGGCAGAAATAATATTTCATCTCCGATACCGCCAAAATTTATAACTAATATACGTTTTTTCTCATCCATATTGAAATTATAGCACAAAGTTAAATATCGTGATATAATCAACTTATGGTAAATAAAGTTACAACTGCGACAGTAATAGGATTAAACCCGCACAAAGTTGATGTTGAGGTTGATACAGTTAACGGGCTCCCGTATATCAGTATTGTAGGGCTACCGGATACTGCCGTTAATGAAGCTAAAGACAGAGTTCGCTCGGCAATCAGAAACTCTGACCTTACTTTCCCCGGCGGAAAAGTAATTGTTAATTTAGCACCGGCAGACCTGAAAAAAGAGGGTACAAACTTTGATTTACCAATAGCTATCGGGATACAGGCTGAAGAAGAAGTTTTAAAACAAGAACAAATTCAGGATTACGGTTTTGTCGGAGAGCTATCCCTTGACGGTAGTATTCGTGCTATAAACGGAGTTTTACCTCTTGTTATGGGATTAAAAGATTTTGGAGTTAAAAATGTTATAGTTCCAAAAACAAATGCAAAAGAAGCGGCTTTGGTATCCGGAATAAACGTATATGGAGCAGAAACTCTTGCCGAAGTTATTGACCACTTCACCGAAAACCCTATCACACCCACTGTTGTAGACATTCAAGCCTATTTAAATAATATAAATGAAAAAGACTATGGCTACGACTTTAAAGACGTAAAAGGACAACAAAAAGCCAAAAAAGCTTTAGAGATTGCTGCTGCCGGCGGACACAACATGCTTATGTTCGGTTCTCCCGGTTCCGGTAAAACGCTTATGGCAAAATGTTTTCCTTCAATTTTACCTCCACTGGAATTATCAGAAGCTTTAGAACTTACTAAAATATATAGTGTAAGCGGTTTATTATCCGCAGATGAACCTTTAATGAGAATAAGACCATTCCGCCCCGTTCATCATACTGCATCTCCTGTCGGAATTATAGGCGGAGGAACAAATCCTAAACCCGGAGAAATTACACTTGCTCATAGAGGAGTACTATTCCTTGATGAAATGGTAGAGTTTCCGAGAAATGTCTTAGAAGTATTAAGGCAACCGCTTGAAGACGGGGAAGTTTCTATTTCAAGAGCCAAATTATCAATCAAATATCCTGCTAAATTTATTTTGCTTGGAGCTATGAATCCTTGTCCCTGCGGACATTTAGGAGATAAAGAAAAGCAGTGCACATGCTCTGAATTTCAAATTCAAAGATATCTTGCAAAATTATCCGGGCCTTTATTGGACAGAATTGATTTACAAATTGAGGTTCCAAGATTAACGTCGGAAGAATTACTCAATTATAAAACCGAAGAAGAAACCTCCGAACAAATACGAAAAAGAGTTGTCCGTGCAAGAAAAATTCAGGTGGAAAGGTATAAAAATGAGGGAATTTTAACAAACTCTGAACTTACGCCCAAACTCGTGAAAAAATATTGTAAAATAGATGAAGCGGCAGCTGAAATGTTTAAAATCGCAATAGTAAAATATCAGCTTTCCGGCAGACGATATGACAGAACATTAAAACTTGCAAGGACAATAGCTGATCTCGAAGGTGTCGAAACAATTTCTCAAACGCATTTGATGCAAGCTTTGCAGTATAGAATGTTCAATCAAAACGACATGTATAACAAGTAGCAAAAATTTTTATTTAGGGATATTTTAGTTTTTCGGAGAACGTATGATTAATAAAATTTCGGCATACAATTTTAATAATAATTTCTATACACCGGCCGTAAACAACACCGGCAATCAGAATTACATGCCTGATTTTTGCGGAATAAAATTGTATAACGACAGAACTTTCAACAATAAAATATCTCTGTATTTCAAAAAAATTTTTATTCCCGCTTTAAACAATATGAAAAGCTTTATCATAAATAATATTAAAAAGCCCGAAATATCAAATGAAGAATATATAAGAAATAATAGGTTTATTGCCAAAATATGCAAATTAACTCCTAACAGATATCCTTATGGAGAATTTGACAAAGGAAACAACCTTTTTTTAATAAAAAAAACTAAAGATAACAAGACCGTAATAAGATGGTACCAAATCGATGAAAACACAAAACAGAAGAATTTGTATCGTTCAATGATTATAAATAAAAACAATGAAATTGAACGGTACGAAACATCTTATCCGTGGAAGATTTTTGAAAAAACCGATAAAGGTTATATTTGCAAAAAAAACGATGATGCATATATAAAAGAATTGTTAAAAGAGTCGGAAAATCAAATATTGATGACTCCGACTCTTTTATAATTTATATTTTTCTATTATATTTTTCTATTATATTTTTCTTTTACGTTTTAATTTACCGTGTTCTTGAACTAACGATTGGTAAATATTTTCATAATATGCCTTGGCATCCGCAGCTTTGAAAGATTTATCAGCCTTTTTGTTTTTTGCAATCTGAGCTTCGGCATTATCAACAATTGCAATAATATCCTTCAGATTATATATACGTTCATTGTTTCCATTTGTCTGACGAAGCATATAACGAACCAGCTTTTTATTTTTACCGTTTATACGATTAAATACTTTTATAGCATCTCTATTTTCGATATTTGGTCTTAATCCGTTAGCTCGTTGCTGTTTTCTTGTAACAGCAATTGAATCAAAAATATCGTTTAATAATTTTAATCTCATTACAGTAGCACTTTCGGCATATTGTCCTTTTTGTTTTTCAAGAGTCTTTTCACCGAGTTTGCGTTCAATTATACCGTTAATATCAGAAGTCACTCTTAATTTTCTGGCTTGAGGAGATTCTTTTATTGTTCTAACGAATATAACCGGAGATTTCACCTCTGCTTTAATCTCATTGCTGACTTTCGGCATAAATCTTGTATAATCGGAATGAAAATCAATCATTTCCGGGTTTTCAGATATCGGTTTTATTGCTTTATCATATTCGGCATTTAAATTCAACAAAACATCCTCAGAATTTCTTGTAGCAAATTTGTATTTTAATTGGTTGTACATATTTTCTATAGATAATTGAAATCTTTGAAATTTTGTTTGTTCTGTGTAAAAACCGGCATCTATCATATCTTGTCTTATTCTGCTTATCTTTTGCGATGTATAGAATGGATTTTCAACATCTTTCAATAATGCGTTTGTCAAATCTTCCGCCGAAGAGGTTTGATTATATATATTAATAATATTCTTATAAAAAATATTTAATTTTTTCGGAGGCACTAATTCTACTGTCTTTAAAAGACTTTGAATTGTATCTGCATTTATTTTTCCGTTAATAGCTTTAGAAATAAATTCTGCTACATTATTATCTATATCAATAGCGTCATATAGTTTTCTTAAAGCTCGTATATCAGATTCACCATCATCGCAATAGGCATCTTTATATTTTAACATTAACTCCTGTCTTAATGCCAAATTTTTAGGGGTTGTAGATTTATAAATATTTAAAATATCCTGATAATCAGCATCAGACAATAATTTTCTAAACGGAAGGAATTTATCTGCCATCAAATACATCAAATCAAATCCACTTGGGGAATAATTTTCTTCTAAAAATTTTTGATTTTTATTATAAAAATCTGATAGCATGTGATTTCTTGATAATCTCTTAACACTTAGTTTCGCATCATAATAATGCTTATCAAATTTATTTTCAGCCAATAATTGATTTAAAATCTTCGATATATCCTCTGAATCCTTATATAATTTGAAAAAGGATTTATACGTACTAAAATCTTTTACAATATTATCACTATACGGGGATTCTAAAAGAGAAATTATTTTCTTGGCAGATTCAGCCGAACCGTCCATAACTTCGTTTTGCATCCTATTTACAAAAGATAAACGCTCTTTATCTGAAGCTATTTTAAATAATTCAGATAATTCTTCTAAAGACATTTGAGAATTCTTTATGATACTTAAATGGGTTTCATTCGGTTTATCTATAATTTTATATAAGTCTAAAATAAGTTGAGGATTTTCACACTGCTCATTTTTTATATTTGAAGTCCAATTTCGCACATGATATGAATCTACTATCTCTTTCAACAATTTATATTGATTTTTTGATGCATCCCTTAATATTGAAACAAAGGACCTTGTACTTATCCCAGATACCCTAGATAAATTATGACTATCATGCCATAATTTATTTTCGCTTGATTGCATAACCGTTCTTCTTAGAAAAAGGTTGATATCACACCCCTGAAAAGATACTTTATTAGCACTTTTGTACGAATTCGAGTTACTATTTAAATTTAAACTATTATCTATTAATTGAACTTTCATTTTTACCTCCAGCAGTTCTAAAGCTTGAAAAAAAATTTTTTTGCTAGTTTTTATTGAAAAAATAAAAAATTTATTCTACTTTTATATTATGAATATAAAATATAAACAAGCTGAAAAAATCATAACATCCTCCGGCAAATTCAGAATTGAACTGGGATTAGACAGAATATCCAAAATAATGAACCTGCTCGGAAACCCTCAGGATAAACTTAAATGTATCCACGTTGCAGGAACAAACGGAAAAGGTTCTGTATGTGCGATATTGGCATCGTTAATACAAGCCTACGGGAAGAAAGTCGGACTTTATTCAAGTCCGCATATATTCAAATATACAGAAAGAATAAGATTATTTCTCCCTGAACATAACTACGGAACAGAAATTTCTGAACAAGATTTTGCTAAATATGTATTTGAAATAACAAAACTTTCTGAAAATAATAATATCCCTCTTACAGAATTTGAGATATTGACAGCTGTTATGTTCAAATATTTTTATGACAAAAATGTTGATATTGTGGTATTAGAAACAGGATTAGGCGGGAGATTTGATGCTACTAATATTATAAAATCAAATCTATGCGCAATTATTACTCATATTGACCTTGACCATACAGACAGACTCGGAGATACAAAAGATAAAATTGCTTTTGAAAAAGCGGGAATTATAAAACCAAATTGCCCTGTAATTACAACAGAAGGCTACGAAGCAATAAAAGATAAGGCTGATGAATGTAATTCTCTTTTACTTATGACTTCACCTTTTGCAGACCCCTCTGAACTCTCATTAAGGGGTACTTATCAACAAGAAAATCTGTCACTTGCTCTTGCCGCAATTCAACTTGTTTTCCCGAATATTTCACAAGAAGTTATTATTAGAGGGCTACACAACGTAAAACATCAATGCCGTTTTGAATTTATTGAAGATAAAATGCTCTTAATTGACGGGGCACATAATCCAAATGGGGCAAAAGCATTAAGAGAAAGTCTTGATACATATTTCCCTGATAAAAAGCGTAGATTTGTTTTCGGGTGCTTAAGTACAAAAGATTACAAAAAAATGATGGACACTCTTTTTTCTAAGGGAGATGAAATATATTTTTATCAATATAACCATAAACAATCTGTACCGATTGATGAACTAAAAAATTCTTGTCTTTTTCCTGCAAAAGAATTCAATTCATTAAAAGATTTTCCTGTTACAAAAGATACTATTACAATAATATGCGGTTCTTTTTATATGATATCGGAAGTCTTGTCAAAATAAAATATGCCTCTTTTAATATTTGCATTTTTGTCCTATCATTAGGTTAGGGTTAATATTAAAATGGAGAGGGAAAATGGCAAAAAACAGAATTGGTATTGATGTAGGCGGCACTAATGTAAAATTGGCACTGGTTAGTCCCGATGGTAAAATTATATATTCAAATTCAATTCCAACACACGCAGAAATGGGATATGAATACACTGTTGATAATATTAAACAGGCAATTAAAGATTTGATGAAAGAAACCGATTCTTCAAGAGAAGATATAGAAGGTATAGGATTCGGATTTCCGGGACAAGTTGACTATAAATCAGGTATAGTAAGACTTGCTCCAAATATTCCTGGTTGGGTTGATGTTCCTATTGCACAAAAAATAGAAGAGGAATTTCATATTCCTACAAGAGTTGACAATGATGTAAGATGTGCGGCTCTTGGGGAATTAAACTTTGGTGCAGGCAAAGGCTGCGAAAACCTGATATGTATAACCGTAGGTACAGGTATCGGTTCAGGACTTATTATTAACGGAAAACTTGTAAGAGGTGCCTCAAATGCCGCCGGAGAAATCGGTCATATAAAGCTCCAAATGAAAGACGGCCCTATTTGCGGGTGCGGAGACACCGGATGTATGGAAGCGTTTGCTTCAGGTCCTGCAATTGTTGCTATGGCAGAAGATTATATTAAAGGCGGAAAATCTACTAAATTCAGAGAACTTGCTAACCCTGATATAACACCTTATATTGTCTATGAAGCAGCTAAAGCAGGCGACCCTGTAGCTAAGAGAATATTTACTATTATGGGTGAATATATCGGTATCGGACTTACCAGTGTAATTAATTTACTCAATCCCGAAAAAATAATAATTGGGGGCGGGGTTGCCGCATCAGGGGACTTCCTGCTAAATCCTATAAGAGAAACCGTTAAAAAACGTGCAATGAAAATTGCGGGAGAAGCTGTTGAAATCGTACCGGCAGAGCTTGGGAACAGCGCAGGAGTAATCGGAGCAAGTATGCTTATTGAAAGCTAAATTACTACTTATTTAATTTTTCGAGCATAAGACAGACCTGCAGGCAAATCAAGGATTGTGTGTCTGTATTCGGGATGCGCATTTATTGCATCTATGTATGTTTGCACTTTTTCTTTATGTGATAACACATTATCACAAGTATAAATACCCCCGACTTTTAAATGCGGATTTATTAAATTAAAATAATCAATTGATTCTCTTTTATTTGCATCAACAAACGCAAAATCAAATTTTAAATCTTCGGGTAAAGCTTTTAAAACTTCTATAGCTTCCCCCGGTCTTATCGTTATAACATCTGCCACATTGCATTTTTCAAAATTCGCTTGTGCGATAGAGTACCTTTTTTCGTAAAACTCTATTGTATTGAGGACTCCCCCGTTTGATTTGAATGCTTTACCCAACCAAATTCCGCTATATCCGTTTGAAGTGCCCACTTCAATTCCGGAAACAAAACCCTCGTTTACTATTGTATTATACAAAAACTCAGCAGTTTGACGAGAAATGTTCCAAAAATCACGCTGAGTCTTTTCTAACTCACACAATGTTTTTTGAGTAACTTCATCAAAATCTTCTATCATTATTTTGAGCCTATTTTCTTAATAGTTTTAGTAACATACACAGCATTTACCGGTATATCAAGACGATTTGTTTTTATAACTTTTTTCTTATCCAAATCCAATACGGTGTATAAATTAGCCTTCGCATCAGTTATTATAGCAATGTTTGTATCATCAACTCTTATTATTTTAGTTGGGAAAGCGCTGTCAGGAAGAGCAATTATATCCATACGTTTGTCAATTGAGGTATCAATTACATCAATAGTTTTCTCTCCTGCACCTAAGACAAACAAATTATCATTATAAACTAACATATCAACAGGTTTTGCGGAAATTGCATTACCTGACAATAATGATAACGAATCATAATCTACAATTGCCAAATAATTATTTGTTCTGCTGGTAACATAAAGTTTACCATCTACAAATGCCAACTTTGAAACATTTGCAAATCTGCCAATCTTTTTAAGTAAATAATCATTATCTAATTCAATAGCCCAAACTTCACGAGTTTGTTTATCATTATAAAATAATTTGGTACCGTCTTCACTTATAATAACCTTTTCACACATACCGTTCAATCGAATTTGCCTTTTTACGGTCATCGTTTCCAAATCAACAACGTACAAACAAGCATCTTCGCCACTTGAAATATATGCTAAATTATTTTTATTATCGATTACAATTTCTTCAGGCTGAGTAGCAAAATTAACTTCCTTAATAACTTTATCATCAGTCAAAGAAATTACATCCATTGATTTTTTACCATACGAAGTTACAAGAAGAAATACACCATACCCTTTTACAGTAATAGGAACTTCTTCCTGAGAAAGTGCATAACTCGCATAATTATTTTCAGGATTTACAACTTGAATATTTTTTGTTGTTCTTGATGCTATATAAAACATCTTGTCCTGCAATGCCGGCACATCTGCCAACGAATTTTTAATTAAACCGGCTTTTGGCGGAACAACAGGTAATATTAAACCATTTCCCTGCATCGTTCTGATATCTAAATTTCCTATTACATTTTTCATTGAATTAGGAATAGCAAAATTCTTTGGAACAAGCATATCCTGAGGGAATAATCCGGTAACTAATTCTACCGGAGGTGCGGGAAGATTTATTATTGTATTTTTACCGTTAGAATTAGTTATAAGTTTCAGCAAAACGTAATCATTACTTAAAACAATTGCATCCGGCTTATCGGAAAGTTTTTTGCCTTCCGGCAAAGTATATTTAATCTCTACAGGGTCCTCCGTATTGAATTTTGAAGGTATTAACGGTAAGTATACAGTATTATCGGGTAATATTACCACTCCGTCAAATCTAAACTCGGTTTCCGGATAGTCAATCATAACAAAATTACGCACATTTTCAGGAACTTTTGTTGCGTTTGCCGGTGCAATTATGCTGAGCATTAATGCCAGTCCAATAATAAGTTTCTTCATTACTGAAATACTCCCTTAACTTTCGATATCAATGATTCAGAGGGTTTTTTACCTCTATTTAGTTCGTATAATTTTTTATACAGTTCACGTTCTTCCTCAGACAGCTGTTTTGGAATTTTTACCGAAACAACTATTATATGATCCCCTCTTTGAGAAGGTCTGGATAATATAGGAATACCCGCATTTTTTATTCTTAAAGTATTACCGTTTTGAATACCTGCATGAATTTGAATATTCTGTTCGCCGTCCAGTGTTTTTACCGTAAGCTCATCCCCTAAAACTGCTTGCTCGGGAGAAATCTCCAATTTGGTATAAACATCAACGTTATCTCTTGTAAAATATTCAGAAGGTTTTACATGAATCACTACAAATAAATCTCCGCTCGGCCCACCATTTATTCCGGCATCACCTTCACCTGACACACGCATCTTAGAATGATTATCAACTCCTGCAGGAATTTTAACTTCAATTTTTCTTTCTTTTTCAATCTTACCGTAGCCTTTACATGCTTTACAAGGTTTTGAAATTATCGTACCTTTACCGTGACAATCAGGGCATACACTTATTTGTGTAAACGAACCCAATGGAGTTCTTGCAACCGATTGAACCTGCCCCTGGCCGTGACATCTCGGGCAAGTTTCAGGTTTTGAACCTTTTTCCGCACCGGTTCCACCGCATTCGGTACAAGTTTCCAAATGTCCGAAGCTTATTTCTTTTGTTGTACCAAAAGCAGCTTCCTCAAACGTAATTTCGACATCATACCTTAAATCATCTCCGGGTTGAGGAGCATTAGGGTCCTGTCTGCCGCCGAAACCGCCAAATCCACCGAAACCGCCAAAGAACGAATTGAAAATGTCATTCAAATCACCAAAACCATTTGCAAACGGCCCGTTAGTATTAAATCCGGCATTTTGCAATCCGTCTTCACCATATTGGTCGTACGTTGCTCTTTTGTTATCATCAACCAGTGTTTCGTAAGCCTTCCCAAGTTCTTTAAATCTTTCTTCCGCATCAGGGGCCTTATTTACATCGGGGTGGAGAGTACGGGCTTTCCTTCTGAAAGCCGACTTAATCTCATCTTTTGAGGCATTTTTATCAACGCCTAATATCTCATAATAATCTGCCATATTTCCTATTCTTTATATCTCTAATCTTATAAAATTTCTCTTTCTCACATTATAATCCAAACAAACGATTTCTGTCCAGTTTTTTACTACCCCTCAGAGGCAACATTTACCATTGACGGACGAAGAACTTTATCGCCGAACCTGTATCCTTTTTGTAATTCTGCAATAACAGTATTTTCAGGATGTTCTGTTGTTGGTGTTTGCATAACCGCTTCATGCAAATTAGGGTCAAACTCTTGTCCTTGTGCATTTATCGGCTCCAATCCTAATTTTGCTAATGAGTCAATGATTTGCTTATGCAATAATTCAAAACTTTCTTTATATTTTGTATAATCTTCAATATTTTCCAGAGCCTTTTCAGCCCTTTCAAAATTGTCTAAAACCTCAATCATTTTTGACAAAGCATTTTCCATTCCAAAACGCAAAAGATTTTCTCTTTCAGAATCCTGACGTTTTCTAAAATTTTCAAAATCTGCAGCCAAACGCATGTATTGAGAATTTAGCTTGTCATAATTATCCTTTAAGACTTCATATCTTTTATTATCTTCAGATTCTACAGTTTCAGTTTTTACTTCCTCTTGAGATTCAGATGCTTCTTCTTCCAAATCCTCAATTTCTAATTCTTTATCTTTAGGTTCTTCTGATGATTTATCCAAATCATCGTTTCTGAACGGATTTAAACCATGCTTATGTTTCATAACAATTCTCCTGTTCCTATAATATCCATATTATTATTATAGAATAAGAACTCCGATATTCATATAATATTTATTATTTTTTAATAATTCAAATAATAAAGAGGACGTTGAAAAACTCAACGCCCTCTTACTATTTTAATAACTGAAATTACTTGCTGCAAGTGCAGATTTCACCACATTCGCAACCTTCGCCACAGTTACATTTGAAGTATTCTTTTGCAGCTTCCATTTTAACTTTTATACGTCCGTCAACCGCAATACCTTCACCTGTTTTCTCAGAAATCAACAATGGGTTGATATCTAATTCTGTGATAAAGCTAAAATCAGCAACCAATTGAGATAATCTCAACAAGGTTTCTTGAATTTGATCCATTTGAGCAGGTGTAGTACCTCTTGCACCTTCCAATAATTTATAAGCCTTTACTGACTTAATCATTTCGGAAGCATCAACATCACTCAAAGGAGCCATTCTGAAGGTTACGTCTTTCATAACTTCAATAAATACACCACCAAGACCGAACATCATCATATGTCCGTATTGAGGGTCGGTTGCAACACCGCAAACCATTTCACGGTTGCCTTTAACCATTTCTTGAATAATTACACCTTCCAAACCGTCAAGCAAACCTTTTGCTTCAAGTTTTGAAATCAGGTCTTGATATTCTGCTCTTAATTGTTCTGCAGATTGAATGTTAACCCTTACGCCGCCAACATCTGTTTTGTGAGAAGTTGTCTTTGAAGTCATCTTCATTACAACCGGATATCCGATAGAATCTGCAATTGAAACAGCTTCATTTTCACTTGTTGCGAAACCGGACTTACAAACTCTGATACCATACGCATCTAAAACATCAATTGATTCACGTGTTGTAAGTTGTTCTCTGCCTTCTCTCAACGATTGAGCAATAATTTCGGCAGCTCTTTTCTTATCAACATTGTATGTAGGATATTCGCCAACAGGTCTTTCAATCCATTTTCTTTGCTGGTTTAATCTGTTAAATCCGTCAGCTGCTTCTTCGGCATACATAAAGAACGGCATATTAACATTCATATCAGATAACGCTGTAAAGAATTCTGATTTTGTCATAAATACACCGATTACAGGTTTTTGAGGATATTGAGCCTTAATTTCCATAACGGCTTTAGCTACATCAATATCTTTCAAACCTAAGAACGGTAAGTAAATAACCATAATCATATCAACATTTTCATCAGCAATAACTGTTTCTAATGTTTGTTTATAGTGTTCGATAGGAGCTGAAGCTATCATATCGATAGGGTTTTTAACGGATGCTGCAGAAGGCAAGAAGCTTCTAAGTTTTTCTTTTGTAGCATCTGAAATTTGAGCCATTTGCATACCGTATTCGCAAACCGCATCTGTTGCCATAATGCCCGGCCCGCCTGAATTTGTAATAATTGCAACTCTGTCACCTTTTGGAATAGGGCAGTTAGCAAAAACTTTTGCTGTTGCAAATAAATTTTTCAAAGAATATTCTCTGATAACACCTGACTGATTTAATAAAGCATTAGCTGCTTTATCAGCACCTGCTAAAGAACCGGTGTGAGATGATGCAGCACTTGCACCGGCAGCAGAACGTCCTGCTTTTAATGCTAATATTGGTTTTTTCTTAGAAATTCTTGATGCTAATTTACGGAAATTTGAAGGATTTTGAATTGATTCCATATAAAGAAGAATCTGTTCAACGTCATCTTCATTTTCCCAATATTCCATAGCTGTTTCAGCGTTTACATCAGCTTGGTTACCGATAGAAATAAATTGTGCAAAACCTAAGTTAAGGTCTTTTAAAATATTTAAAATACCGCCGCCTAAAGCACCTGATTGAGAAACAAATCCTATGTGACCTCTTTCAGGAAGAGATTCTGCAAAACATCCGTCCATGGAAACTTCAGGTAGAGTATTTACAACACCTAAACAGTTAGGTCCGACACATCTCATACCATATTCTTGAACTTTTGCCAACAATTGTTTTTCTAATTCTGCACCTTCTTTACCTGTTTCTTTAAAGCCTGCAGTAATTACGCACAAACCTTTTATACCCTTTTCATGGCATTGGTCGATTGTTGCTAAAACGAATTTTGCGTTTACAACAATTATTGCAAGGTCAATTTCACCCGGAACTTCAAGAACTGAAGTATAAGCAGGAAGTCCTTCAATAACTCCGCCCTTTGGATTAATCGGGTAAATATTTCCCTTAAATTTGTATTCTTGTAATCTTTTCATAATGTCAGAGCCGATTGTGTGTTCTTTTGTAGATGCACCAACAACCGCAATTGACTTTGGTTTCATAATTTTGTCTAAATTGCTCATGCTTTTTATCCTTTCTTGTTCTTATGACAATATTATATTACAAAAAAATTTGAATTAAACACATGCAAATTGAGTCATTATAAATAGCAATTTGCATTAGTTAATTTTAAAAAATATTTTTGACTATAATGAATAGATAAAATAAATTATTTATTTTCTTATTACCGATTTATTAAATTCGACAAAAAATCCCAAAATCCAAATTTCCGAGTAATCAATTCCTCATAATTTGGAAGCTTTTCAAAATTAAGCATAGCCTCAATCGCCGCATTAGGAAATCTTTCCGGTTTATTTTTATTTAAAATTACGATTTTTGCTTGTTTTGAGGTATCAGAACCTATAATATTTTCAACTTTAACATTTGCCGATACATTATAAAAATCTTTCATGTCTTTTGAAGCCGAAACGAATAAATCATAAGGGACTCCGGCTAAAGCTTCTCTGACAGCAGCAACATGCTCAGAAGAAAAATTCGAAATATATTTGCCTATATCCTCAGAAAGCACAGTTCCCGCATTTGTTTTTTCTAAAAAATATAATTTGCCATTAAAATGTAAATCAGAAGATGAAATATTTTGTGTTCTCATAAATTTATCCTTTTTATTTATTGCTATAACTTGTTTATCTTCAATCTTTATGAATAACCTGCAGGTATCCATTCCCTTGCCCGAAAATCCGCACCTAAATCTTTTGCAATTTTTTTACAGGCTTCAAGGTCAATATGACGCCCTTTATAACCTTCAACGACACTTGCAATGACAGGAATTCCTTCGTCTGAACAGCATTTTATAAACTTTTTAACTTCTTCATATGCTCCACTAAACTTTGGCTGCGACAATTCCGCATATTCATCGCTGTCTTTCCCGTTAAGACTGACTGAAAATTCATCAATAAGGCCTTTTAATTCGGGTACAATATTTCTTTTATATACATAATTTGCATGCCCGTTTGTATTTATTCTGATTTTTACATCCGGATAATTTTCTTTTATATAACCTGCAACCTCTTTGAGAATTTCTAATTTTAAAAGAGGCTCACCATATCCGCAGAATATAACTTCGGAAGATATTTTGAATTTTTCAAATTGCTCAATCACATCTTGAGCGGAAAAGTCTTCATTATCAAGCCATAATGTCTGTCCGCATACATCATCTTTATCTTGCCTCAAACAAAAAATACATTCATTTGTACATCTGTTAGTAAGATTTATATAAATTTTTCCATATAGTTCATATACTAATGTATTTGCCATTACACACTTACCCTTTAGCTAGATTATGTCATAATCAAAAAAATTTTTCAATTATAAATAAAACCCGTAAAAAACAAATTTTGCTATAAAAGCACTATATAAAATTTTGTTGTTTTGTGCGAAAAATTCCAATACCCATTCGGATATTGGAATTTTTTATTTTCACATTTTATACAAATTAAGTTTGTCTTATATAATAGTTACCTTTTTGCGGGGACTCTTCAATAATCAGACCTTTAATATTGTCAAACCACGCCGAAACTTCCGATGCCTCATTATTATATTGAGTAGCCAAAGATACTGCTGCATTTTTACC
The DNA here is from genome assembly GCA_902761735.1 of uncultured bacterium. Classification (GTDB taxonomy): domain Bacteria; phylum Cyanobacteriota; class Vampirovibrionia; order Gastranaerophilales; family Gastranaerophilaceae; genus UBA1221. The sequence continues at coordinate 39,679 of CACWLL010000012.1, read as the reverse complement.
TTCTTGGTCAGGAAACATTATCTTTGTTCCACCAACCAAAAACACATGGTTTAATCTCTGCCCTCGTTCATAAACATATTTTGAACATAATACACTGTCTTTATCGAAATTTACATTCCCAATGTTCAATTTTTCAGATTCCATAATTTATCTCCTTCTTATTTCTATTTACATGCATATAAAGATTTTCTTTATAGTTAAATTTCACTAAACGCATGGATTGTAACAAAGCTTTACAAAACTAATTTACAAATTTGTACTATAATCTGTATATGGCAATTTATTTTTATTATGGCGAAGAAGATTTTAATATTGATGCTGAGATTAATAAACTCAAAAGTTCATTAGATAAAAATTTTATTGATATGAGCTACAAAACGTACGACAATCCTAAATTTCCCGAACTTATATCCATTCTCAGAACTCAACCTATGATGTTTGGGAAAATGTTAATTGTAATAAATTGTCTTGAATATTTTTCAAAAACATTTGAAGATAAAGAAATAAAAGAAATCACCTCTGCATTAGAAAACAATAGCGAAAATCTTGACATAGTATTTGTTGCCCAATTACCTAGAGATGAAGGGAAAAAGCTTGACAGCCGTAAAAAACTTTTTAAGTTGTTATCAAAATATAATGCATTGGAATTTCAAACAATACCAACATATAAAACAACAGAAATTGAGGCTTGGACAAAAAAACAAGCTCAAAGTAAAAAGTTAAAAATGTCACAAGATGCTCTTACTGCAATTGTTTCTCAGGTAGGAAACAATCTAAGACAGATTGATAATGAACTTGAAAAACTAAAAATAGTATCTTATCCCGATTATCTTGTAACGGGGGAAATGGTTAGGGAAAATTGTATCTCAAACGAGGATTTGTTCGCGCTTTCCGATTATTTAATGGTTGGCGAAAAAGATTCAGCACTAAAAGAATATAGGAAGCTACTTGATAAAAAATTCTGTTTGGAAATAACTTCCGCATTACAAAAAATGCTCGGACAATGGATTGTTATGAAAGCAAAATCCTCTCAATTATCAGCGTATGAACTTGCAAAAGAATTGGGGATGAACGAATATAGGGTAAAAATAACTCTTCAAAAGCTAAAAAAATCAAATCTTAGAGATTTAGTAAAGCTTAAAGAAAATATTACAGAGGCAGAATATAAAATTAAAGCGGGTCAATCATTAAATCCCGATAGTGAAATCGAAAACGCATTTTTCAAATAAGGAAAAATAAATGGGCACAACAGTACTGGAAGAAAATTATCCATTTTTAATAAAATATTTCAAAGACGGAATTAACAGCAATGACCGCAGCATTGCACACTGCATACTTTTTTACGGCACGGATATTGAATCACAATACGAATTAGCGATGGAAATTGCACGATTATTAAACTGCTCCGGTGACCGTTCCAACAGTTGTACTTGTTTAAATTGCAGCTGGATAAAGAACAATCAGCATCCTGCCGTACTGACTATTTCAAAAGTTGATAATAAAGAATCCAATGACGATTCAAAAAACGTTATTTCAATTGAACAAGCAAGAATGATAAAAAACAGTCTTCTTATAACGTCAGAATACCATAGAGTTCTGATATTCTGTGACAGGGATAAAGACGGTAGTATTTGCGGCTTGAATGAAAATAATTTTCAAGAACCGACAGCAAATGCTCTATTAAAAACATTTGAAGAACCGCCGGCAAGAACTACCTTCTTTTTCTTGACAAAAGACAAAAATGATATGCTCTCAACAATAATTTCAAGAGCACAATGCTTCTTTGTTCCATCAAAAAAAGAAGTCATTCAAGATTATTCACTTGTTCAGAATGCAATGAACGGATACTTACAAATTAGTCGCAACGATGTTCTTGACCTGTTCGAAAAAATTCATAATTTGATGAAAGAAAATGACCCTATGGACATCCTCAACCAAATGCAAAACTACCTTTGCGCAATGTTAAAAAACTCACTAAATAATCCGATAATAAAAATAAAACTAATTCAGGATATCAATGCGGTTGAACACGCCAAACAAGAATTACAGCTTGGTATGAAACCGCAAACAATTGCGGAAACATTGGCTTTCGCACTTATTTTAAAGTAACTTAGTCAATTTTGCCCGAATTTTTTATGGCAAATTCACCTAATTTTATAACCGGATTTAGCAATTTAGGATACTTTTGAATTATTGGATTTATAATATCTAATGTTCTGAATATTATTTTGTGCACACGATTTATATCAACATTTTTTGAAATAGTTACGGCATCATTGATTAACTTATCACTAACATCAAAATTTTTCTTAGCTCGGGTATTAAAATATTTACACGGAACTACAATAACCCCGATTATTTTTGTCACTAAAGGCATAAATGGATATCTCCCAATCAAATATATTACTTACAGCCTTAGAATACGATTAAAACGAAATAATACAATAGTACAAATGGAGAATTATATTTGAAAACATAACATTTATACATGTTATAATATCAATATGGCAGAATTAAACGATAAAATTGCTGACATAAGAAAAGAATACCGAAACATATTTCAAGTTTCGGCTGAAGCAATAAATAACAGAATTGAAAAAATTAAACCTCAGAATTTTAAAGGGGAACTTCTTAACAAATATGCAGCAAATTCCACCGGACAAAATTGGCAAAAAGCGACAATAAAACTTTTAAACGAGGATATTTCAAAAGAAATATATCGCAAGCTAAATGAAATTATGGCATACAGAAACGAATATAAATGTGTCGGATGTGCAACTTGCTGCAATCTTGCCTGTTCAGAATTTTCACCATCAGAATTAAAAGAAAAAGCTGATAACGGGGACATCTTTGCTACTCAATTTTTAAGCGTATTTATACCATATGAAACAAAAGAAGAAGCAAGAAAAATTTATCCGGAATATATCGAACTTCTTGAAGAAAACGATGAAACTGACGTATACTTCTACCATTGTCCTAAACTTACAAAAGATAATCGCTGTTCGGATTATGAGAATCGCCCGCAAATATGCAGAGATTTTCCTGATAATCCTTTAAGCATACTTCCAAAATCTTGCGGATACAAAAATTGGAAAGATGAAATTGAACCCATTGCACTTATGCTTCACGCAATGATTGAAATTGTGGAATATTACACAAAGGAATTGACTGTATTATTAAAATAAATTATTTATCCGCCTGACCGATCATTTTTGTTAAAAGATTTTTAGCAGTTTGTAACTGTACATCTTCGTGGTTACGTATATTTTTTTCCGTAAACTGAACCTCAATATCAGGTTTTATTCCTTTTTGGTTTATATCCGTTCCGCTTGGGGTAAGATATTTTGCAACAGTCAAATTCAATCCCGTTTCATTTTCCAAAGGGATAATTTTTTGAACCATACCTTTGCCAAAAGTCTTTGTACCAACGAGTTTTGCACGGTTATAATCTTTCATTGCCCCTGAAAATATTTCACTTGCACTTGCACTCCCGCCATCTACAAGAATTACAACGGGTTTTTCTATTCTAAAATCTGTTTCCTGAGCCTGAATATCATAACGATAACCGTTGCGACCGACAATACTAACCAACTTACCTTCCGGAATAAATAAATTCGCAATAAATATTGCATTCGGTAATAAACCACCGGTATTGCCTCGTAAATCTATTACAAGTCCGTCGGTATTTTTAGTTTTTTCGGCAGCCTCAAGAAATTCATTCGGTGTGGTCGAACCTATAAAGCTGTTTATTTGGATATAACCTATTTTATTATCTACTGAGCTTTTTACCGTTTTAATTTTTATTTCTTTTCTTATTATTTTTTTTACAAACTTATCTCCATTTCTGAGAATAGTTAGCTGGACCATGGTATTTTCAGGCCCCCTGACAAGATTTGCGACTTCAGAAACGGATAAACCGCTTGCTTCTTTGCCATCTATATCAAGAATAATATCTCCGGATAAAATATTTGCACTCTGAGCAGGTGTACCCTCAATCACGTTTATAATATGAATTTTTCCGGCAACAGAAGATATATTTACCCCAATCCCAAATATTCTTGAATTTATTGATGTATTTTGGTCACTATATTCACTTTTACTCATAAATCGGGAATACGGGTCATTAAGACTTGCAAGCATAGTATCTATTGCAACTTTTGCATCGTCATCATTTTTAATTTTGTCATCATAACGATGTTTCCATCTATACCAGTTCTGATCATTCATGGTTGAATCGTAATAATTTTTTCTTACGATATTCCATACGTTATCAACAAGTTTTTGAGAAGAAATTTTGTCATGGTTTATCAATTCTTCATCAGCAGATATTATTGGATTTTTTAAAACCATAACGACTTTATTCAATCCCAACAACAAAATTGTCGTAAATATTATAATGTATACAGTATTTCTTCTCTTCATACCTGTATTAAACATCAACGGCACTTTATAATCAATATACTTTTTAAGTAGATATTAAGAATATTCAAATAGATTTTAAAATTTTATAAAACTTTTATTTTGTAACTTTTCCTCTTAATTGACCGCAAGCAGCGTCAATATCCGCACCACGTTCAAGTCTTACGGTAACCTTTTTACCCGAATGCTCCATCAAATATTTAAACTTCATGATTGAATTATTAGATGGTTTTTCGTAATCATTTTTTTCGGTCGGATTATATGGAATCAAATTAATGTTACATTTTATATCGTGCAGATAATGAGCAAGTTCTTTTGCGCTGTCGACAGTATCATTTAAATCTTTTATCAAAAGATATTCAATAGTAATTCGCCTGCCGGTTTTATCAACATAATTCTTCATGGCTTTTTTAAGTTCATCCATCGGATATTTATTCTCAATCTGCATTAATTGTGTTCTTATCTGATGATTTGGTGCATGCAATGAAATTGCAAGCGTAGATTGCATATCAAGCTCAGCGAGTTTATTTATCTGCGGGACAATCCCGCTTGTGGAAACAGTCAAACGTCTTGCCCCTATTTGAAAATCCTCGTTAAAAATTTCCATTGCTTTTAATACATTCTCAAGATTTAATAACGGCTCACCCTGTCCCATAAAAACAACATTTGTCACTTTTAATCCGGTATCTCTTTGGATAGTTAAAACTTGCTCAATTATTTCTTTATAAGTAAGATTTCTTATAAATCCCCGTTTACCCGTAGCACAAAAAGAGCAATTCACGGCACACCCGACTTGAGAGCTGACACACGCTGTTAAATTGGCACGATTATCAAATCTCATCAAAACAGTTTCTACACACTCGCCATCAGGATATTCCAGCAAATATTTTATGGTCCCGTCAGAACTCACTTGTTTGACTTTTATTTTTACATCCGAAACCCTTGCGACATTTTTTAATTCCTCGCGGAATTTTACGGATAAATCCGTCATTTCATCAATAGAAGAAACGGATTTTAAATATATCCAATTATGAATTTGGCGTGCTCGAAACTTCGAAGCCTTTAATTCATCGGTAATTTGTTCTATTTCCTTTTGAGTTAATCCTGATAACGTTTTCATAATCTTATTATCACACAAAATACATTACTCAACAAGAGTAAACCTTAAAGTACCCTTATCATCAACGACTTCATTCCACATTTTATACGGTCTGACCCAATTATCACCGGTTTTCAAAGGTTGATATACAATCATATCTTCCAAGGTTTCAGAGTGCTTTGCAAATCCTATAACTTTATAAAAATTACCTTTAAAATGCTTGTAAGTTTTACCTATTTCTATTTTCTGCATAATATACTCTCCTTATTAAATTTTAATTATTGAATATATTAAAATATATCCTTTAAATTGATGATGTTAATATACTACAATTTAGCTTACAATATAGTATATATGAAAATAAGGGGAAATAGCACTCATGTTACAAGAAGCAACAAAAGCAATTAATTCGGCATTTAATAACAGTTTTATAAAAAAATTGAGCCTTTATCTGCACGATTGTGTAAGAGAAGAAGTTCAAAGTTCAACCTTCAGAAACCTTAAAGGAGATAAAGATAACAAATGGATTTTCCTTAAAGGAGAAGAAGGCTTACTGTGCACAAATGAAGAATATCTCCGTCTTGACGGCAGTGATGCAAAACTAACCGAATTAATGACACTCTCAAACAATTCCGTAAAGGATAAATATTTAATATACGGATATATGTTTTTAGTTGGAAAAAATTCAAAAAATAAACGGGCAAGTGAATTTTTAACACCGTTGCTATACCTTCCATGCCATCTTGAACGTAACGGAGTAAATATAAATTGTATCCCTCAAGAAGAAGTTTTATCTCTAAACACAGGAGCTTTAACCGCATTGATGGGTAAACAGGATGATGAAGATGCCGTTGAACAATTACTCAGCGGATTACTCGACGTTGTTCCTACAATTCCTATTACAGATGAAGCATTAGAAATATTTTTAACTACATTAAAAGCTATAATCCCTGAAATAGACATAAATTTAGATGAAAAAAATAATGTAGATGAAGATAATATTTCACCTGATGAGGAACCTGATTTTTATGCGGAAAAAATCAATGGAGATAACGTCAATGATATAATTAGCGATTCCGAATCAAAACAAAAACAGATGAAAAAACTGGAAAAAATAAATCTGACCAGTCAAGCTGCGATTATACTGACAAAACGGCCTACTGTTACGGCAGGAGTTTTACACGAACTTACTCAAATTGCTGAAAAACCAAGCGGTATATATCGTGAAACATCACTTAACGTTATTAATGAAGAATTTTCCATATCCAAAGATAAATCAGCACCGATTAAGGATATGAAAAGCATTACGGATTTTTATCCGATAACACCGCTTGCACTAAGCGATTCACAGGAACAAGTTATAAAAAATATTGAAAACAATAAATTTGTAGCAGTACAAGGTCCTCCGGGAACAGGTAAATCACAGACAATTGTGAACCTTGTTGCACACCTGATTGCAAACGGAAAAACCGTTCTTGTAGCATCAAGAATGGATAAAGCCGTTGATGTTGTTGCAGACAGACTTAACGATTTGGGAGCACCATTCTTGGCACTTCGTGCAGGAAGAATGAACTACCAAAAACAACTCAGCAACAAGTTAAATGATTTACTTAACAATAAAATCGATATAGATAACGATTATGAAGACAGCCTGTTTGTAGGTACAGATGATATGAAAGCTCATATAGACATGATTCGTGATGCCGAAAATCGCTGCGAACAAATTATAAATCTGGAAAATCATTGGACAAATTTATCAGAAGAAGTTGATGAACAAGAAAAGAATATCGGGGAAGCTTTATTTATAAAATCCGGTCTTAAGAAAAACGAAATTGAAGATATACTTGGTATAATAGCAACATTGGAAAAAAATATGGAAAAAACAGGATTTTTCTCCAATATTGCAAACTACAGCAGCACAAACAAATTAAAGAAAATATTGAAATTAAAAGAATTTGATGTAAATTATGAAAATTTAAACAGATTAAAATCAGAACTTGAAGTTGCCGCAATGATTTGGAAACTCCGGAAAATCGAAGCTGATATCCAAAAAACCGGTAACCTTCATGTGCTATCGGAACAAATTCGACAATTAAAGAAAAAACAGCGCCCTCTTGCTGTTAATATTCTAAAGGCAAGAAGAAGAGAGAGTTTAAAAGAACTGTTGAGAGATCAGGTAAAACGCAACAGACTAAAAGTTCACGCAAAATCTATTCTTAACAGAAGTCAAAATCACCAAAACAAGATTTTGGAAACAGAAGATTTTAGACCTCTTTTAGATGCTTTTCCTTGCTGGTGTGTTACAACGTATGCAGTATCAGGCTCTATGCCGCTTAGACCGGGCATGTTTGATGTTGCAATAATAGATGAAGCATCTCAATGTGATATAGCAAGCTGTTTTCCTATTTTATTCAGGGCGAAACGTGCAGTTATTGTCGGAGATGACAAACAGCTTCCTCATCTTTCATTCCTTGAAAAAGCGAAAGAACAATCTTTCCTCACTCAATACGGAATACCTGATAAATATCAGCTGATGTGGAGATTCAGAACGAATTCAATGTTTGATTTAGCAGATTATTATTCTTTGAATTCCGTCATGCTGGATGAACATTTCAGAAGTTTACCGCCTGTTATTGAATTTTCAAATAGAGAATTTTACGGCGGAAGAATTAGAGTAATGAAAAAAGATGTCGGAAGCGAAAAAGTTCTTGAAACAGTTGTCGTTTCAGATGGAAAAGTTGACAGCGATGCCACAAGAAATTTACCTGAAATTGAAGCTCTCGTAAAACGACTGTATGACATCATTGTTGAGGATGAACGTAAAAATCCTGATAAACCTGTATCAGTGGGGGTAATTTCTCCTTTCAGAGCACAGGTTGAACAAATGAAAATATCAATTTCAAAAGTACTATCCGACCACATGATTAAAAAACACCAGATTGAAGTGGGTACGGCACACACCTTCCAAGGAGATGAGAGAGATATTATATTGATGTCTTGGGCATTTGCACCAAACAGCTTCCCTCAGAGTTTAACCTTCTTGCAAAAGCCAAATCTGTTCAATGTTGCAATCACAAGGGCAAGATATAAGGTTATAAACTTTGTTTCCCGAGATCCTAAAGATATACAAGAAGGGCTTTTCAGAGATTATATGTCCTATATTGAAGAATATAACAACCGTAAAACCGTAATTGAAACAGCAGGCATCGACGAAAATATATACAAAAATAAACTTGAGCATGAAATTGCTGAAAAACTCAGAGAACTAGGGCATGAGGTAAAAGCCGGAGTAGAAATTGCCGGTTTAAGCTCGGATTTGCTCGTTGATGATAAATTCATAATAGAAGTAGATGGAGTTGAAGACAATAAAACCCAACGTATAAGTAATGTCAAAAAACAATCAATCTTGGAGCGCTGCGGATTTAAAGTTAATCGCATTACATATAGAGAATGGCAATATTCACAAAAAGCCTGTCTTGATAGAGTTCTTACATTATAAATCATGTAAAAAATAATATCGCCATACAAAAAAAGGAAATCGAAAACTCGACTTCCTTTTTGTTACATAAATAACTATCTAAATTATTATTGTTTACCTTTGAACAATACTGCTCTTGCTGCAGGTGAGTTAGGTAAAATTGTTTGGTCATAGAACACAACCGGATAAATATCGGATGGTGTTTGTACTTGACAATTTGCATCAGTACTTCCTGTAGAACAAGCAACTACTCTGTTAGGGTTTTTACTACCGTTTACGTCAAGAGCACCTTTACAGCCGTTATTAGTACGGAAATTCGCAACACTACAACCTTTAGATGTTCTTCTAAATGTAAATGTTGTACCATCGTTAAAGAAGAACGTGTAGTTACTGGTTTGCTTAGCCCCAAACTTGACAGCTGTATTGTTATTTGCAGTCCATCCTTCAGCACTTGAAGTTGTGCCGCTAGGTAAACCTGAACCAGATACGCTGACCACATTCATTCTGTTTTTGAACAAGTTGTACATTGTAGGGAAAGTACCACCTGCTGTAACACCGGTTGTTTGACTCATATCATAGTCATCCAAAGCGATGTTCAATACAACAGCTTGTGATAATACTGATAATTCTTTTTTTACTGCAGCTCTATATTGTGCACCTTGAGTTGAATTCAACAAAGTAGGCATTGTCATTGCTGCTACAACACCAATAATACCCAAAGTAATCAATACTTCAGCCAAAGTAAATGCGCTTTTACTTTTTTTAAACATGTAAATATCCTCCGTTTTCTTAGTGGTTCAACTTCATTATAGCATTTTGCCACAAGCTTGTCAATATAATTTAACCATAATATGAATTATTTTTTAACAATTGGAAACATTAAAAATTTGAATTACCATCTTTACTAATACAAAATTTTTCATGTTAACATTATACATATTAGAGGTATATATATGAAAAAAGTTGCTTTATTAAATCACGGATGCGCAAAAAATCTTGTAGACTCGGAATTAATGTTGGGTTTACTCTCGGAAAAAGGTTACGAAATTACCCTTGATGAAGAAGATGCAGATGTTGTTATTATAAATACCTGCTCTTTTATCCATGATGCGGAAAAAGAATCCGTTCAAAGCATCTTACAAGTTGTAAACAGCGGGAAAAAAGTGATTGTTACAGGCTGTCTGCCTCAAAAACACAAAGAAGAATTAAAAAAAGCAATTCCGGAAGTATGTGCAATGGTTGGAACAACCGACTTTAAAGAAATCGTATCCATAGTTGAAAAAGTTCTTGATGAACAAAACGAAACATATATATCAAAAATCTCCGACAAACCGGAATATGTCTATCCGGAAACTATCCACAGACAACAGATAACTATGGGTGCGAGTTCATATATAAAAATCGCTGACGGATGCAATTATCACTGCGGTTACTGCATTATCCCTCAACTCAGAGGAGAATATCACTCTCGCCCGATTGAAAATATCATAGAAGAAGCGAAAGAGTTGGTTAACAAAGGGGTTACGGAAATAGACCTGATTGCACAAGACACTACCGGCTACGGAATTGATATATACGGCAAGCCGTCTTTACCAAGATTATTAAAAGAACTTAATAAAATTGAAGGCATCGGGTGGATTAGAATTATGTACGCATATCCGACACAAATGACTGATGAATTGTTGGACACCATCGCAACGTTGGACAAAGTTGCAAAATATGTTGATATTCCGCTCCAACATTACAGTAAAAACATATTAGAGGCAATGCGCAGACCGGTAGCCGATTATGATGAATTATTAAAACGAATAAGAATAAAAGTGCCGAATGTATCGGTAAGAACAGCGTTTATTGTCGGATATCCGGGAGAAACCGACGAAGATTTTCAAGCCCTTTATGAATTTGTTAAACGAGCAAGATTTGACAGAATGGGTGTTTTTGAATACTCAAGAGAAAAAAATACAACCTCTTATGACATGAAAAACCAAATTCCGCAAAAAATAAAACACAAGAGATACAAAGCTCTTATGGAATTACAACAACAAATTTCATACGAAATAAATCAAACTTATATAGGTAAAACCATTCCTTGTATCGTTGAAAGCTACACTGATGACGGAGTAATTGTTATGCGTTCGGAACACGATGCCCCTGAAATTGACGGACTTGTATACGCAACTTCAAACAAACCCGTAGTTCCGGGAGATATTGAACGGGTAAAAATAAACAAAGCTGATGAGTATGATTTATTCGGAAAAATTGTTTAAGCCGTACGCAAAAAATTATATTTACGTTTGTTAACCAAAATTGTGTAACAAATTTACAATTAAAAATGATTAGTGTATTATGATATTGTCAAAAAGGAGAATATGATGAGATTTTTATTATTACTGTTACCAAATTTTTACGATATATTTACGGCAATAATGATAGGATATGCGTTTATGCTACACGGAGATGCAAAGCTAAAAATTCCGTTTGCGTTAGCTTGTCTTTTAATTTATGCCACAACAAGAATTGGTATTTTTGCAGGTAAACTTATTCATAAGATAATAGGGAATGCCGCAACCGAACCGGAAGGAGAACAAACTCCTGAAGTATTGGCTAAACGTATGATTTTGGACTTTGGTCCTCAATGCGTGTTAGTAGTTATATGCCAATTAATTTTAGCATTATTATTCTTAAACCCGACAGCAGGAGCCGAAGCAAAACAACTTCCTCCAATAGCTCAACCTGTTCAAGAAGCAGAACAAGTTCAAGCGGAAGCACCGGTTGCTCCTGAACAAATTGAAGCAGCTATCCCGCCGGCAGAAGAAACAGCAAAAACTCAGGCACAAGCAGAACCTGATAATATTGCAACAGATGCAGAAGCGGCTGCGGCAGAAGCTAAAAAAGCAGTTAACAAAACAACAACACCGGCTCAAAACAAAGTAAAAACGTATAATCGTTCTTCTGCTAAGAAAACATCTACTCAAGCTAAAGTTGACCCGAATAATACGGGTGATAATTCTTATGCAGTTGATATTCCGGAAAGAACACTTAAAACTGCTGGAATATCTCCTTCAGAAATAAATATTAACAAAAGACAAAGCACAGCCCAAGAAATTGCTAAAGTTGCGGCTTCCTCAAGAACAAATTCTAACAGTTGGACTTTTGCGGCAGCTAACACAACATCTGCAGCTCAATCTGCAATTTCAAGAACCTCATTACAACCAAAAAGATATCCGGGAGATGACAACCCGCTGCAAACAAATTGGGGCTATTACAGAAATTACTCCAATGGTGTAGATATTACGAAAAACAAAGGAACAGCAGCAAAACAACAAAAATCAGCAGATCCTGTATACAATACAATACCTGCAAGAACTTTGAAATCTATCGGATATTAATTAGAAATATAATGAATAACAAAAATAACCTTGAATAAAAAACAATTCAAGGTTATTTTTTGGGGAATAAAAAGACCTTTCATTTTGAAAGGTCTTTTTATAATATAAATTATCTTTATACCGTTATCTTACACGGCATATACACTAACCTGTTTACGATCACGTCTGTGTGGTTCGAACTTAACCTGACCGTCAATGATAGCATATAAAGTATCATCAGAACCGATACCTACGTTATTACCCGGATGAATTTTTGTTCCTCTTTGACGAACAAGAATGTTACCGGCTTTAACGATTTCACCGCTGAATCTTTTAACACCCAAGCGCTTCGCTTCGGAGTCACGACCGTTACGGGTAGATCCCATACCTTTCTTATGTGCCATTTTTATTTCTCCTTGTTAATTATTTATTTTACTTATGCTTCAGCTTTTTCTGCTGACTCTTTCTTTGCAGAGGTTCTGATTTTAGTAATCATAACTCTTGTAAACTGTTGTCTGTGACCTTGTTTTTTTCTGTAACCTTTTTTAGGTCTTTGTTTAAAAACAATAATCTTTTTAGCTTTGTCATGTTTAACAACGGTACCTTCAACAGATGCACCTGTTACATAAGGTTGACCTACTTTAGATTTTTTACCGTTAACTAACATAACGATTTTATCAAAAGTAACTTTTGAATCTTGTTTAGCATCTAACAATTCCAAGTCGATGTAACGACCTTCTTCAACGGGGTATTGTTTTCCGCCTGTTTCTACAATTGCGTACATTTTCTTATCCTTTCATTTTGGGTTTCGTAATCCTATTTAAAGAATTTTATCAAACGATTTACCCATAGTAATACACGTACAGTTATTATCATACGCTCAAACCCCACTGTCAAGTAGTATGAATATTTGTAAAGAGAAGCCTCTGAATTTAATAAACCGATTCAAGAAGGCTTGTCGTTCCGTAAATATTTATTAACATACACTCCAAGTTTTTTGTTTGGAGTAAAATTATAATATGAAGTTTACAATAGAAGAAATTTGTGCTGCGACAAGTGCAGAAGTCATAAAAAACAACACGGATATTAGGGATTTTACCTTTTCTACAGACACAAGAACTATTGAAAAGGGACAGATATATTTGCCTTTAAAGGGGGCAAGTTTTGACGGCGAAAACTTTTTATCTCAAGCCGTAGACAAAGGGGCTGAAGGTTGTTTTATCACAAAAAGCGAATATCCCGAAAATGCAAAAATTGTTTTTAAAGTTGAAGATACCTTAAAAACATATATGCAGCTTGCTAATTATAAAAGACGTAAATTAAACCCGATTACCGTGGGGATTACAGGAAGCTCAGGTAAAACTACAACAAAAGAAATTGTTTATTCGGTTTTGAGCACAAAATTCAAAACACATAAAACTTTTTCCAACCATAATAACGAAATAGGGTTTTGTCAAACAGTTATGAGTATGCCTGAGGATACCGAGATTCTTATTATTGAAATGGGAATGAGAGGTTTGGGAGAAATCGAATTACTCTCTAAATACGCGGAACCTGACTATGCGGTAATTACAAACGCAGGCTCTGCACATATAGGGAGATTGGGAAGTCTGGACAATATAGCAAAAGCTAAATCTGAAATTGTAAAATTCCTCAAACCGGAAGGAGCTCTCATTTCTCAAACTAATGACAGAATAAAAAAGTTTGTTTCGGAATTTAAAGGACAAAAAATATACCACGACTTAAATGACGTAAAAATTCTTGAAAGACAACCGTCTTATACAAAATTTGTCTACAAAGAAAAAGAATACGCCCTAAATGTTGAGGGGGATTATAATGTTGATAATTCCGTAACCGCAATTGAACTGGGTTATTTATTAGGTATGAATTATGACGAAATTAAAAACGGATTATTGTCATATAAACCTATAGAAAAAAGATGGGAAGCACAGGAGATAAACGGAATTAAAATAATAAACGACAGTTATAATGCTAATCCTGAATCAATGAAAGCTTCCGTTTCAACATTTTTGCAGTTATATAAAAATCCGGTAGTTGTCCTTGGCAATATGGGAGAGTTGGGAGATTATACCGACGAATTGCATAAATGTGTCGGTAAATACTTGTCAACACTGCCTGAAACAAAAACTGCAAAATTCTTAACTGTCGGGGAATATGCAAAAGAAATCGGAGAAATATTGGAAAAATCCGCCGAATTTGTTAAAAATTTTGAAAACAATGATGAAGTTTCCGAATACATCAAAGATAATATTGATGCCGGAACCACGATATTTCTAAAAGCTTCCCGTTCTATGAAGTTTGAGGAAATTATCGGAAAGTTAGAGGGAGAAGTTAAACTATGATAATGATAGCAGTGGCATTTTTGCTTTCAATGATATTATGCTTATTATTTGGTGTTCCTTATATAGATTTTTTACGCAAAAGAACCATCGGACAATATGTCAAAGATTGCGCGCCTGAAACTCATGCGCAAAAAGAAGGTACCCCGACAACAGGCGGCGTTTTTATTGTATCAGCTATCATGATTGCTTCCGTTATCGCATTATTTCTTGCTGAAAAGTTTGATAATGCAGCTCTTATAATACTTATTACTTTATTATTTTATACATTTGCAGGATTTCAGGATGATTATCTGAAAATAAAAGGTCACGCAAATGACGGGCTTTCCGCAAGACAGAAATTACTCAGACAAATTGCAATCGCATTACTTCCTACGATTTTTGTAATGCTTTCAAATCCATACGGTTCGATATTTTATATCGGCAGCTGGGGGATAGATTTAAAATGGTTATATCCGTTCTTATCAGTTTTTGCAATTACTGGAGCATCAAATGCATATAATTTAACGGATGGATTGGACGGACTCGCCGCATCCACCGGAGTATTTTCTTTTGCGGCGGCTGCAATTATTGCTGCTTATAGCGGATATCAGGAAATAGGAATTATAGCAGCCGCAGTAGCAGGGGCTTTATTTGGTTTCTTATATTATAATAAACCGAAAGCTCAAGTATTTATGGGCGACACAGGTTCGCTTGCCATTGGAGGATTACTGGGAACTCTGGCAGTTATGGGGAAATTCGAATTTTTATTAATTTTTCTGGGCGGGGTATTTGTTTGTGAAACACTCTCGGTAATTATACAAGTAACAAGTTTTAAAACTACAGGAAAAAGAGTTTTCAAAATGGCACCTATTCATCACCATTTTGAATTATTGGGATGGAGTGAAAAGAAGGTTGTGAGTGTCTTTGCTATTATATCTGCATTATTATCCACAATCGCTCTTATCTTATTTTATTTAACACTTAGAGGAATTATATAGAAATGATTATAAACTGGCACGATAAAAAAGTATTAGTATTAGGTTTATCCGTAAGCGGCATTTCCGCAGCAAAGTTTTTGAACAGACACGGAGCAAACGTTTATATAACTGAATATTCAGAAGCTAAACCCGAACAATCAAAACTTATTAAAGAATTACAATTAATGGGGATTAAGATTGAAACCGGAGGTCATAGTGATGAATTTATCAGAGATTCGTATCTTGCAGTTACAAGCCCGAGCGTTCCAACAGATAGTCCTGTTATGCAAAAACTTAAAGAATTAAAAATTCATGTAATATCTGAAGTTGAACTTGCCTTTTCGCAAACAAGAATTCCATTTATTGCAATTACGGGAACTAACGGCAAGACTACAACCACAGCATTAACCGCACATATATTAAGCAGCGAATACAACGCTAAACCTTGCGGTAACTATGGAAAACCACCTTGTGATTATGCTGATGACAGCAGCATCGATTTTTTAGTTTGCGAATGCTCCTCATTCCAATTGACATATTCTCCGGCATTCCAACCGCAAATTTCAGTTTTCACAAATTTTACGCCTGATCATATTACTTGGCATAAGACTTTGGAAAATTATTTTGACGCAAAAGCCAGAATATTTAAACATCCGCAAAACCCGGCCTTTTCGATACTTAATGCAAAAGATAAAAAACTTTTAGAATTTTCAAAATCGGCAGCCGGCGAAATATTTATGTTCGGAGATGATATTGGCAAAAATTGCTGCTACGTCAAAAATGATGCTATCTATTTTAAACGTGATAACAAGGAAGAAAAAATTATAGACACAAAAGATTGCCCGTTTATAGGAGAACATAATTGGCAAAATGCGGAATGCGCAATTATTTGTGCAAAAATAGAAGGTGTTTCCACTGAAAACATAAGAAAAGCAATTATATCCTTCAAAGTTCCGGAACACCGATTAGAAAAATTTGCACAAATGAATGGGACAGCATTTTACAATGATTCAAAAGCAACCAATCCGGAAGCATCATTGGTTGCGATAAATTCATTTAACAACTGTAATGTAGCATTAATTGCCGGAGGCAGAGATAAATTAACCGACTTAACCGAATTTTGTGAAGCTATAAAAAATCACATAAATACGGTTATCTTAATTGGCGAAGCAACCGACAGATTTGAAGAAAGTTTGAAAAATTGCGGGTTCGACAATATAATTAAAGAAAGCACTATGCAAAGCGCAGTAGATAAATCTATTGAACTTAAACCTGATGTAGTTTTATTATCACCTGCCTGTGCAAGTTTTGATATGTTTAGCGGATATGAAGAAAGGGGAAGAGTCTTTAAAGAAGATGTCTTATCGAAAATCGGAAAAAATTAGAGATGAATATATAGAACGCCATAAAAAAAGACGAACTTCAGGTGTTATCACGTCAGCTCCGGATAAGGTGCTGTTGATAACGGTGGCATTTCTCGTAATTATCGGCTTTATGGCAATATTCTCCGCATCCGCACCAAAATGCATTGAAGAAGGCGGTCATCCGGCACAATTTTTATTAAAACAAATGCTCTGTTTTGTTGTCGGATTTATTGGATTAAAATTCTTTTCGACACACGATTATAAAAAATTAGAGGATTGGAACATAATATTTGCAGGTATAGTAATAGTATTACTTGTACTTGTTGATTTAACTCCATTAGGAGTAACTGTTAACGGTGCAAAAAGATGGATTAACCTGCTAGGATTTCAACTGCAGCCTTCAGAGTTTGCAAAACCTGCTGTTATATTACTGCTTGCTACAATATTCAAAAAAGATACTGATTTATTTAAGCAAAGTAATTGGACCGGAGCATATATTCCGATTTTGGTAATGATTGGATTAATCTTTATTCAACCAAATTTGTCAATGGTAATACTTTTAGGTATGACAAGTGTTGTAATGTACTTATGTGCAGGCGGTTCTTTAAAATTATTTTTCAGTGCTCTGGGAGCAGGAATTGTTTCATTGATAGTTGCGGCAAAAGTTTTGATAAAACCATATCAAATGCAGCGCATTACGACATGGCAGCATCCTGAATTAGACCCGCAAGGAGCAGGTTATAATATTATTCAGTCAATGATAGCCTTTGCTTCCGGCGGACTTACCGGTGTAGGATATGGAGGGTCTATCCAAAAACTTTCATATTTACCGGAATGCCACACAGACTTTATTTTTGCAATAATTGCCGAAGAACTGGGTTGGGTTGGCTGCGTTCTGATTATAGGTCTATTTTGGACTCTTTTACATAGAGGTTTCATTATTTCCTCAAGATGCTCTGATATGTTTGGAAAACTTCTTGCAATCGGAATAACTTTTTCTATAGGTTTTCAGGCATTTGCAAATATGAGTGTTGCAAGCTCATTGTTCCCAACGACAGGGGTTCCGCTTCCTTTCATAAGCTATGGAGGTTCTTCTCTTATAGTATCAATGTGTATGATAGGGGTTTTACTAAATATATCAAGAAAAAGAATAAAAAAAATAAGGAATGCTGAAAATGCCCAATAAAAAATATTTTATAACCGGTGGAGGTACCGGTGGTCATATATATCCTGCCATAGCGGTAGCAGATGAACTTATAAAAGGCGGGGCAGCAGTCTTTTATGTAGGAAACCCTAAAAATCTTGAATATGATATTGTTTCACACAAAGAATACCAATTTCTCCCTATAAATGTTCACGGAATGCCGAGAGGCGCAAAACTTGCCTTTATAAAATGGGGGATACAGCTTTTAATCGCAACAATTAAAACCGGATATTATATATTTAAATACAAACCTGATGTAATATTTGGAACAGGCGGCTACGTTTCAGCTCCCGCAATTATAGCGGCAAAAATCCTTAAAAAACCTTACATGATGCACGACTGTGATGCTCAACCCGGGCTTGTTACAAGAAAACTATCACCGTACGCTTACGCAGTATCAGTAGCTTTTGAAAGTGCAAAAAAATTTATTAATAATAAAAATTTCTATGTATATGGTAACCCGATTCGTCCGCAATTTAAAACTCTCACGAAAGAAGAAGCACGAAAAAATCTTAATCTTGAAAACAAATTAACCCTATGCATAATGGGAGGTTCCCAAGGAGCAAGAACAATAAATGATGCTACTGTTTCGCTTATAAAATATTTATGTTGCGAAAAAGATATGCAAATTATTTTTCAAACCGGAAAGAAAAATTTTGAAAGAGTTATTGAACAACTCATAAGGATATACCCTGAATACGAACAGGATAAAAGGTTGATTATTAGACCCTATTTTGAAGATATGGTAACTGTACTAAAAGCATCCGATATCGCAATATCTCGTGCCGGTTCATTAAGCCTGTCCGAAATTGAAGCTGCCGGAATTGCATCTATTTTAATTCCATATCCGCATGCCGCAGCAGATCATCAAAGAAAAAATGCTCTTTATATGGTAGAAAAAGGTGCTTCTCTCTATTTAGAAGATAATGAAACCGATGAATTGCATCTTAAAAATTTGATTGAGGAATTGACAAATAATTCGGAAAAATTAAATGAACTAAAAGCCAATGCTCTTTCTTTGGCAAAATACGACGGAGTACAAAAAATAGTTGAACAATTGACAAATATAAAATAAAAACAAAACGAGGCTTACTGAAAACCTCGTTTTATCATTGTTTATATTTTATAATATTGTTTATTAATAATCGTTACGATGCCTGAATTTTGAGCCTAAATCCGCAATTAATTTACCTAACCCTATTGCGGCTAACGATTCAATTACAAAACCTGCTGCAAAAATGCGTTTGTCATTTTCTGCACATTTAGCAATTTTATCGGCCCATTTAGGCTGCCTTAAAATATTCTTTGCACCCTTTGAAAGGAGTTCAATCCAATCCTTTGTAAAAGCTTTTGCCGTATTTTTCATTGTATTTTTAAAATTACCTGCTCTTAATGATTTATTTACTAACGGAGCAGATGCAACACATCCTGCAACAAGTACAGGAGCAACAGTGAGTGCAACAACGGTATTTTTTCTTTTTTCACTTTGAGGAACGTATCCTTGAAAACTTACATTATTTTGTATATTCATTTTCTATCCTAACTTTTTGACGTAAACGTCTATACTACACCGGACAGATAAAAGCCTGAAAATTTTACATTTTGCTAGTTATTTGAAAATTATTAAGTTATATTACACAAGAAAGCGAGCAGCTACAACACTGCTCGCTTTGCTAATTATATATTTTACAAATACTAGTCGGTATATAATGGAGCTAATTTTTTCGATTGTTGAGGAATGACACCTTCTTCAAGTGATTGATAAACTCTGTAATCAATTACGGAGAAACAATTGTCAATACTTTCAATCTCTTTCAATTTTGCATCATCAATATTACCGCTTTCAATCATATCGCAAATCATTTCAAATCTGTCAACATGTTCTCTAAACCTGTCAGTTGCATAGTCTTTTGCCTGCCAAGTAGTAATCAGAAACGGCCAATCAGAACTCTGTAACAACAGATTTTCTCTTGCCATTTGATTTAACGCTCTATGCAAAAGATTATCTTCCGGAATCTCCGGATATTTATCCGCAATTCTATTAATACGTTTTTCGCAAGAATGAATAATAGGCCACATCCATTCAGTCAAATGGTTTTGCCATACATAGAAGTGTCCGCCTTGTCCCCAAGAACTTTCAGGGATTTGAATAGCTTCCGTAGGCGGATGAGCCTTCAAATATTCACCGGCAGTCATTCTTTCAACTTCCGGTACATATGAATTGAATTTCTTAATAACCTGTTTAATAAATTCAATACCTTCAAACCACCAGTGTCCGAATAATTCAGTATCAAAGGAAACCATAACTAAGCCTTCTTTGCCGTTATGAGCCTTCTTATAATCATTTAACAAATGATAAATCAACGTCGTATAATGATCTGAATTCTCGCTTACTTTATTCAAAGCTAAAACAGGGTCATACAACATTTTGTCGCCCAAATCAGTTTTTGGAGAAGTAATTCTCCAATAGTGCATACCTGATTTATCATCTTTTTTATGAAATTCCCTAAAGCAACCGTCACCCGGATATCCGTCTGCAGCAGACCAAACCTGATAACCGGCTCTGTCATTTCTGCCCATAACTGCAACCTGAGCATCAGGCAACCAATATGCAGAATATGTATCATAACCCGTAGCAGGTCTTTCCGGTAACGGAATATATTCAATATTTCCGTATACCCCAATCACACGTCTGTTACCTATTGAGTTGCCCCCTTCGATAACATGAGATTCCGTAAAGAAATATTCAATATCATTATTTTGAAGAGTAACCTCAATAGCCGGTCGCCAATGTTTTTGACCGTCTTTTCCTACATATTCATACCCTTGTCTGTATGCACATTCCGGCAACCAACAGCCTTTAGCTTTTTTGCCAAATAGTCTTTTTGTTGTATCAGAGCCCACTTTAAACTGTGCATTCAAATTACTGTCAGTAGCAAGCAACGGAGAAAAACCGTGGGTAGCTCCTGAAGTTGTAATCTCAATACAACCTAAATCCTGATACTTTTTAAATGCACCAATTAAATCCATTCCGTATTTATTTACGAATGAATCTCTTATATGGTTAAACCAATCAAAATAATATTTTGCAAGATATTTTAAATGTTGAGAATGAGGAACTTGAGGGTCAGGATATCTTTCCAAATCTTTTGCAACCTGAGCAATTCTTGAATCAAGATATTTAATAAATCCGTGTTTCAAGTGTTCATCGTTCAACTGCTCAGCTAATATTGGGGTAATACCTACCGTCAATTTTGCTTTAACTCCTTCATCATATAGTTCTGAAATTGCGTTCAATAAAGGAACATAGGTTTCAGACATACATTCATAAAGGTTTTCTTCCCCAAAAGGCCACATACCTGCCTTTCTGTAATAAGGAAGATGGCTGTGTAACATAAATACAAACTGACCTATTGACATTAATGCCTCCATATTTCTTTCATTCTGAATTATACACGAAGTATAATTCTATCTTGACAATTAATATATAACACAAACGGGCAAAAAATATAATCCTTAAGAACTAATTCGCGTGAATAAATTTACAAAAGTTAAACATATAAGATATATAAAATGTTTATAACATTACGGTATACAGTAAATAGCAACAAAAAAGCAGAGGTTAAAACCTCTGCTTTTTATTATATCGAATATTTATTATTCTTCTTCATCAACTGATGCAGTATTATCACCAGGCATTCTGTTGGCATTTTTTGCAGTCGGATTGTTGAAGTTAGCATTTCTTGTATTCGTATTTTTGCTTGCATTTTGAGTGTTTTGCAATTCATTTACCGCAACCGCATCCGGTTCAACCATACTCAAGTACAAGATTTTGTTTGCCGTTGCAGGATCTAAGTCTACGAATTGACATCCTGCTTGAACATCACTTGCTGATACAACTTTTACATTTGCATCAACTTCCATATCACCGTATGCTAAGTGAACCGGAACAACATCACCAACTTTTAAGCTGTTATTGTGTCTTAATGCAACACCGCCTCTTGATACGTTGGAAATAGATGAAACATTTTCAGTTGAAGTAAACTGTAAGCCGTTTACATTACCCGGGTTGAAACGAATTGTCTGACGTTTATCGATAGCCGGAACAACCTCTGCAATTTCGTGCAACTGAGATAATGCTCTTAATCTGTCAGCATCAGGTGTCGGAACAACTGAGCTATCCGGAGCCGGATCCGGATCTAATCTTTTATCCGGATTTGGATCATCATCATTATCAGCATCATTATCGTTGTCATTGTCATTGTCTGTGTCTGTATCGATATCATTATCTGCGTCTAAGTCAGCATCAGCATCGGCATCAGCATCAACGTCAGCATCAGCATCTGCATCGGCATCAGTATCGGCATCAGCATCAGCGTCTGCGTCGGCATCAGCATCTGCATCGGCATCGGCGTCAGCATCAGCATCAGCGTCAGCATCGGCATCAGCATCGGCATCTGCGTCAACGTCGGCATCAGCATCTGCATCGGCATCAGCATCACCATCTGCATCGTTATCTAAGTCGTTATCAATATCGCTATCAATATCATCATCATCATCATCATCAGGAACTACAAGGTTCTTATCATCGTCGTCACCATCGTAATTCGGATCATCTTTTTGAATACTTTCTCCATCAGGATAATAGTAAATACGTCTTGTATCATCCGGATTATCTTTAATAGCATTTACGTGATCTTCAGTAACTGCAGTAACTCTGATTGAAGCCGGTTTTTCATCGTCAACAAGAGCAATTGGCTCTGTATAGCCAGGATCACCCGGTTCAAGTTTATTGTAGTAGAATGTACCTTCACCGTGGTCATCCATGATAAATTCATAACCGCCCGCATAAGCATGGTCTGCAACCATATTCAAATCCTGCGGATTGTTAGGTACCTGACCTCTGCCTAAACCTTGTCCTCTCAAAGTACCACCTTTTACAACAATCGTTGCGTGAGGTTTTGTATTTGTATCACCAACTGCAGCAAGGTCTAAAGCTGTCAAGTTTGCAGTTTTAGCAACTTGATTATTTGTATATTGACCGTAATAATCACCGTCAGCAGCTGTTACACCGGAAGATGCTTCTTGCGGTCTTTCACCTAATCTGTTAACAATTAAATATTTACCTCTGTTTGTAACATTTACTTTATCAGCCGCTGTGATATCTTCAATGTATGTATTACCTGAAAATTCGGCGTTTATATTACCGTTTCTTGCAACCATAGCACATACATTTGTATCATTTTGAGCTTTTGGATCTGTAGCATTGCCATCTAAGCCAACTACATTGATGTCACCGTTATTTGATAACATAATTACACCGTGTTGAGCATTTGGAGTATATTTTGTAATATCAGTATGAGTAACACCTTGTTCTGTTTGACCGTTTTGGAGAACAAATCCGTCTTCAACAAAGTCTTGATTAAATTGACCTTTAGTTTGGATAAATGTTAAATCTTTTTCGCCTTGACCGCTTCTTCCGATATCACCGCTGGCGATAACAGAAATTCCTGCGCCTTTAAGGTTTGGAGTCTTACCCGTATTATCTTGCGATCTGTTCAAGATAGCATAATCGGTAGCACCTCTTGTAGTTGAATCATCAGCAAGAAGGATAACTCTGCCTTCAGCATCAATCTTATCAACATACATATTACTGTCACGGCTTGCAAGATTGATAACGTTGTTTGCACCTGTACTTGTAGCTTTGACTACGCCATCACCGTTTTCGGTATTAATATTAACTGATTTTGTCCAATCTCTTGCATCTTTACCGATACCGTTACAAACACCGTCTGCACAAGGTGCAATATTCACACCAACAGAACCGTTATTTGCTTTGAATTCTATGCTGTTACCATCTTCGGTATATACGTGAGTTTTATTAACTCCGTTATTTAAAATGTTACCATTATTGGTTTCCACATAAACTTTACCGCCGGTACCGAGAGAAGTAATGTTATTATTTGTAGCTGCATCACCTATAAATGTATTTGAACCGGTATTTTTAACATTTATCTGAGCTCCGTTATCACCGGTAAGTACACCTTTTAAATCAATACCGCGTCTGTCACTACCACGACCTACGGCATAGTTTTCAACATTAATTGTTGAACCGTGTTGGTTAATCTTGCCGCTTGCAGCAAGTAAAATACCGTTAGTTGCGGTTGTTTCGTTTTTAATATTAGTTAAACCTGTATTTTCAGCAGTACCATAAATATTGATGCCGGCTGACCCTGAATTAGTTAAATTCATTTGGCCATCCAAGTTCTCAATCTTTGATGTATCCTGAACATTAATACCGTTTACCCCTGTATTATTAACTATGAAGTTACCCTCACCTCTGTTTAATACGTGAGCATTACCTTGAGTATAGAAGCCTTTTGATGTTGCTACATTTACATTACCGGCGTGACTCGTTTTTACTAAGCTGTTAAATAAAGCTTCAGTATCAGCATCCGGAGTTGTAGTTCCCGCAATATAGCCGCCACGCAATTTACCGGCATGATTGTTGCCTGCAATAATAAGTGAACCGTTTTGAGCATCAAAAGTGCCTGTTGCTACATTAATATCTTTATCAGCTGCAATTCTGCCTAAAACGGTTACAGATTTGTCAGCATTAACAACAGTTGGTACATCATTAATAGTTAATGTCGCACCGCCTTGATAATATGTATTTGTACCATCAGTCATAGGAGCAGTAACAATTTGACCTGCTAATGCATCATATGCACCTTGAGTAGTTGTTATAACAGATAACGAACCGGCATTAAGAACGCCTTGACTTCCTACAAGAACACCATTTGGAGAAACAAGAACAAGATGACCGTTGGAAAGACTGCCGCCAACGTCTTGAATAGTATTTACAATACCATTAATGTTAAATCCGTTTTGAGAAGCTGCCACAAATGTATTAATAGGGCACTCGGAATATTGTTGCATCCCATGATTGCCATTAACCCATTGAGCTGAATTACGTGCTGTCATAACAAAGTTTGCAACATCACCCGGAGTTACATTAAAATCTTGAAATTTTCTAAAACCAATTTGCTGACCTTCATTTACAAAATCAGGTGTAATATTAAATTCACCTGTTTGAGCATTCGGAATCAAAGAATTCCCGTTTACATCGGTAATACTCGTTGCTAATGCTTGGTAAGTTGCTGATTGCTGCATAACCATTAATAAGCTTAAAACTGACGCCACTACACGTCTTTTACTTGCTTGTTTCTTGTTCTTCATTACGTTATCCTCTTTATTTCTACTTTTATTCCATACCTATATAAACGGTATTTAGTAAAAAAACTTGACTTTTTTTAGGGGTATATTTACAAAAATTTACAATAAATTTTTATGCTATTTATATTAAAAGTACGAATAAAAGCTTATATATGCATTTTAACGTATATTACAAAATTTTTAAACCCATGAACAAGATGTTATTAAGAAAGATTAAATATATCCTATTTGACAAATTCATTTAATTTCACAAATTGACAGCGGCATGCTATTTAGGCTATCATGATTATAGTAAATACGGGGAATTTGATATGTGGAAACGACTAATCAGCATTGTTATTTTTTTATGTATATTTTTATGCGGCTGTTCTGCTATCAAACCTAAAAACGATTTTAAAGCAATAAAAAAACGCGGACATATAATTGTTGGGGTACGTAGCGATACAAGACCTTTCGGCTACAAAGACAGAAACGGGAATCTCAAAGGCTTCGATATAGATTTAGCGAGAGAAATTGCCAAACATATTCTTACTGACCCGGATGCGGTAGAATTTGTTCCTGTTACGGCATCCAACCGAATATCAATGTTAAATTCGGGGAAAGTAGACCTGCTAATTGCAACAATGTCCATCACTGACGAAAGAAGAATGGTTGTTGATTTTTCTGATCCTTATTATATGGCGGGACAAGCCATACTTGTAAAAAAGGGGCGGAGCGTTGCTTCAATAAAACAACTTAACGGAAGAAAAATTATAATTGTATACGGTTCAACAGGGGAAATGAGCGTAAGAATGAACGCTCCGGAAGCAGTAATTCGCGGTTATAAAGATTATGATTTAGCATATAAAGCACTTAAAAAAGGAGAAGCCGATGCGATGATTGCTGATGATACTATTTTGTACAATCTTGCATTGGACGACAGGTCTGTAAAGATTCTCAAAAAGAGATTTTCTAAAGAGCCATACGCCATAGCCTTTCGTAAAGGCTCCGAATCAACTCAATTAAAAGAATCCGTTAATTTTGTATTAGACTTCTTAGACCATAGCGGAAAGCTTAGGGATATGCAGCGCAAATGGGGGATATGGAAATAATGCTTGAAAGATTTCGATTTTTAACTGCAGGAGAAAGCCACGGAGAATGTTTGACGGCAATCATAGAGGGACTTCCGGCAGGGTTAGACATTGATATTAATTTTATAAACTCTGAACTTCAGCGCAGACAGAGCGGCTACGGCAGAGGAGGACGGATGAAAATTGAATCCGACACCGTAAAAATAACCTCCGGAATAAGGTTTGGAAAAACCTTGGGTTCACCTCTGGCATTAATCATTGAAAACAAAGATTGGGCAAATTGGCAAGAAATCATGAACACCGCAGCGGAGAAATATACCGATGAAAAAGCCTTTTACGCATATCGTCCGGGACATGCCGATTACGCAGGGAGCATTAAATATAATCATAAAGATTTGAGGAATGTTCTTGAACGCTCAAGTGCAAGAAAAACCGCCGCAGAAGTTGCGGTTGGGGCAATTGCAAAATTATTACTTAAACAATACGGTATCACATGTTCTTCAAGAATATTACAAATCGGTAACGGAGAAACCGAAGAAGAATTTCATAAAGAAATCGACAAAGCAAAAGAACAAGGAGATACACTTGGTGGAAAGATTGAAATTACATTCAATAATTTACCGATCGGACTCGGTTCATATGTACATTGGGATAGAGCATTAGATGGAAGAATTGCTCAGGCGGTAATGAGTGTTCCTGCAATAAAATCAGTTTCAATAGGGGATGGGGAATTGGGTGCAGAGCTTTCCGGAAGAAATTTCCACGATGAAATTTTTCTTGAAAACGGGGAAATAATAAGAAAAACCAACCATGCCGGAGGACTTGAAGGCGGGATGACTAACGGCGAAGCACTTGTTGTTAAAGCAATTATGAAACCGATACCAACGTTAAAATCTCCTCTAAATACCGTGGACTCATTCACAATGACAGAAACATCATCACATTTTGAACGCTCGGATACATGCGCAGTTGAAGCTTGTGCCGTAGTGGCAGAAGCTCGAATTGCCTGTGTACTTGCTAACGAAATCATGCTCAAATTCCCATCAGATTATATTGAATAAAATATTTTATATTTTAAGAAATGTAAACAGCTATTTTTAAAATAGCAATTTTTACTCTGCTTGATTTTATAATTACTAACAAAAGGATTGCTAAATGTCTATTCAAAGTATCAGTTCACATTATAATTGCAAGACCAAACCAAGCTATGTTAGCTTTGGTCGTAAAGCACTGCCAATAGAACAATTACAATCGGCAGTATTCAACCCCGCAGAGGCACTTTCTAAAACCGAAAAAGGTGTACAATGCTGCTTAAATTACTTTGCAAGACAGTATGAAAAAAATAAATTTATAAATTATGCAGAATTAACTAAAATTAACATTCCTAATTTACAACTTTTGAACAATAAAGGAGTTAGAGGAGAAACATTATCATCTAAAAGTCCTAAGGTACTAAAATATATCAAAGAATGCGGAATTGATACCATTGTTGATTTGAGAACAACAGATTACACAAAAGCATTTAAAGATAAATGTAATAAATTAAACATTGAACATATACATATCCCTATAGATAAAAAACTTGTACCTGACAGAGAAATTTTGGATAGTTTACCGGTACTGTTCAGAGTAATGGAACGCGGAAAATATTATATAGCTTGTGCTCAAGGGAAACACCGTACAGATATTGCCCTTGCAATAAACTATGTTTTTAATCCTAAACAAAAGGTACCGCCGTTTATGTCTGGTCACACGAAAAATCACGTAACGGATATGGCTGATATTAACAGAAGATTAAACAGCCTATACAAAGCTATGACAAAAAATGACAGGGAAAAATTAGGCTGGCCTGAAAATTATGATGTTGAATTTCAACGAAAAAAACGGGTATTAAAAACCTATAGCGAAGCATACCGAACAGAAGATTAATCAACTATATCCTTTATTCTCTTATCCAATTCTTCCGTTGATTTAGGCAGTTTGTTAAGCACCTCATCTGTCAAACCATATTCAATGCGTTCTTGAGGGGTAAGACTCATAACCTTAACATAAATTCTATGTAAAGTTCCGGCTAAATCTCTGCGCAACATTGATGCAAGTACGGGAACTTCTTTACATTCGGTATTAAAAGCATAATTTAGAGCAATAGCTAAATCCGTCCTATGAATACCGTTGGCACAACCGATATATAAGTTACCTGCTTCCATTTTGTCAAAAAAGCCGCCCAAATTTTTAATTACCATGGCATCACAAGATGGATCAAAGGAAATAGGGAAGTAGAAATATTCTAAATTACTGTTTTCAAATTCTCCGCTTGCCTCTGTTCTTAAATCAATAATACATTTTAAGCCGAGAGCTTCTGCCTCATCCATAATTTCTCTTGGTAATGTTACAATATTTCTTCCACGTAAACTTGTCTCTCCAAGAGCCATTATATTAGGGAATAAGTTTGAATAATCACTGTTTACATGCTCCATCTGGTCATATATATAGTTACTGTCACCGGTTAACTTTAAGCCAAGATTTTGAAATCTTACATCCTCAAATATTGTAGGATACATATCCCCGCGCATAAAATTATAAACTTCTTCACCTGATGCTCCGTCAATACCTATCGCATCATCATTACTTGAAAGTAATTCATATTCTTTTGCTCGAATTTCTGAAAGCAATTTTAATTTATATTCGGAAGACATATTTGTACGCTGTACAATTTCGCGCAATCGGTGACAATCTTGTCTTGAAGATGTTTCATCAATGTAATTTCTCATCTGATACAGACAAACCTCATCTTCAAGCTTTGTAAAATCAATTGAGCCATCAGCATTTTTGCAAGTATTAAGCATTTCGTTTCTTACATCTATATCCGGAACTTTCTGACTAAATATAATCATTTTTTTCTTAGCCGCAAGCTCATTATATATAAATTGTTTATTTTCCTGACTCATGTTCATATTACTTACTTTAGGTCTGTATGCGTCAATTTCTCTGGTTGTTGTGAATTTTGCAATAACTTTTTTCTCCTTTTCAAAATTAATTGCACGTTTAAGATGTTCTACATTTCTGCTGTTTCCTAAAGATGATAAAATCTTCTGATATTCTTTATCGTTATCAACCAAAGCTTTTAATTCGGCTTCCAATTGCAGAATTTCAGGATTATGCCTGCGTTGTTCGGCATCTCTTATTGCAGCTTTAAGCTCACCCTGATTTATATTACCGTTTGATTTTCTGCAGGATTCAAATATTTTTGTAAATTCTTCCGCATCAGGTACGAGTTCTCTCAATTGCAGTTCTAATGTTTTTAAATTCAAAATACCATATAACTCCTTAGGGAGATTTTCTCGTTTAATTCTTTCTTTGTACGTTTCTACTTCGTCAAATGATTTTAAGCCGTCAATTTCAGCTTTATATTTGTCATACAATGATACACCTGAACTATCATCGGCAGCAGTATTAATTTTTAAATCTTTTGCTGAATTTAATGTCTTTATAACATTTTCGATACTTTCTTTTAATTGAGCCGATACGTTCTTTTTAATAAATTCTAAATCTTTTATTAGTTCATCACATTTTACAATCAAACCCTTTGTAATTTCACCTGCAGCTAATTTTTCAGAGATATTTTTTGTTCTGTTCGTACAGCTGCGCCACATATCCTGATATATGTACGGAATTTCTTTTCGGCTGATTGTATTTAGAATATTCAAATTATCGGCTAATTCTTGCGGAGCAACTTGGATAGCATCCTCAGTACCTGAAGTTGCACTATGTTCGATTACCCCTGAAATCCGACGTGCCTCATAAGGTTTTTCATTCTTCGGAGTTTCCTTAACTTCAACAGGTTTTATATCATAGCCGATAGATTTAATTTTATTCAAGTATGCTGCAGTTGTTTCCGGCATATTTTGTTCTAAAACTACACTACGCATACCAAGAAGTTTTATATCTTGAGTGTGTCCGGTGCCTGATTCGTTAGCTGCAATCTCCGCTAAAGACTCGGCTTCACCACCGCCATCACCGTGGTATGTAGAACTAAAATAACCTACGATATCTTTCTCTTCAGCATTACCGGCGACTTTTTTATATGCATCCAATTCTCTATTGTACACTTCTTGATATTCAGGATTATTATGATATGGACCAAACATATCCGGCAATACTGAAATATCAATCATATGACTTAATTCGTGTATGGCTACAAACGGATCATCCCACAATTCTTGTGACATCTGTATTACTCTGCGATTTTCATCATAACAAGCATTATCTTCTAAACCATGGTCTGCGAGTTCAAATCTTGTTAACCCTGCTTGCTTCATACGAAAGAAATAATCACCCGGAATTTTCTTAAATAATTCTTTTAACTGAGGGTCAAGGACGGTTGAATCAAATTCTATTGTCTGCTGATTACCGTTTTTATCGGTTCTTGTAACGGTAGTTTTGTCACCCTCAAATACAATATCAAAAGTATCTGTTACAACAGTTTTGCCGCTAGCATCTTTTTCACCGATAATTGAGCGACAATGATTTTCTGAAACTTGTCTGTGCTGTCTTGTTTGATTATATAATACAGTTCCGTCAGCACTTGTAATTTCATACGTTGAACCTTGACCTTTAGGACCTTCTATACGAGTTTGTTTTGTAACAGTACCGTTTGGAGAAACCAAAGATCTTTCAATTCTTGTACCCTGATTACTGCTACCATAGAATTTTATTGTTCCGGCAGTAGTTTTTTGCATTGATTTATTTAATCCGCGTTCATAAACATTAATTGTGTATTCGCCGGATTTACCTTCAACAGGGGTAAGAACTTCAGAACGTGTCTGTACCCCGTCAGAATTGTACCAAGTCTTTTTCATACTGACTGCCAGAGGTTTAGGGTCATCAGGTTTTGCCGTTTTTAAATACTCATCAATATATTCTATCTCTTCAACAATATAACTTCCGTCAGGATAATCATGTCTTATATGTTTAGTATCGGAACTGTTTACTTTTTGTCTTGTAATTTCAACGCCTGTAACCTCAACATGTCCGTTTGCATCCGTACGCAAATTTATAGTTTTGATACCACTTTCAGTATTTAATTTTATACCAAAATTCCCTGCTTTATCTTTTCTTATAAGCTTAATACCATTCGATTTTTCAATACCTTGTTTATCCAAAATTCCTAAAATTTCCGGATTTGAGAACGTTTCAACGTTAAACTTATCCAAAGCATTCAGCAAAGAATAATAATTAGGGTTGACTTTAACCTCATCTATGAATTGAGCTATTTCAGGTGATTGCTCATAAAGTTCTTTTAATCGTAGAATATCAAAATTAGATAACAGTTTTAATTTGTTACCATCCTTATCCGTAGCAGTTAAACCCATTAAATCTCTGATAAGCGGTTCTGAATTATTATAGTATTCCGATATAAAGTCAGCACGATATGCAGGTATAAGTTGACCCTCATAAAGAATCTTTGCATCAATCATTTCTTGAACTCGTTCAGGATTTTCTCTCATTGCAAATATGAGAAATTTAACTTCATGAGTAAAAAATCTTACGGTTTCCCCATCAGCATTTTTTTCGCTCAAAAGCCTTTCTGCTATACCTCTATCTATTCTGTAAAGTTCATATATATCCGCAAACTGATTTGCACTACGCTCAGGTGCATAAGTATTAATTATTTCAGTTATCATAGGTCTGTCTTTATAAAATATTGGAATAAGCTGTTTAATCTCGTACGGAGAAAATTCAACGGGAATCGCTGCATCAGAAGTCTGTACCAACCCGTGATGTCCGTCTTTCCTTTTTTGTTTAATTTTCCAATTCAGAAGCTCATTTGTTATATTTTTATCGGCATTGTAACAATCTACCAAAGCATCAAATCCGCCAAAAAATCTGTATACATTATTTTCATTTTTCATTTCTAAAACATTTTTAAGAAATTCTACAGCATCATCAGAGATTTCATCTGCTTTATTTGCAAGCTGAGTTAACTCATATGAGTTCAGCGTCATATCTTTGACTCGTCTTTCGATAAGATTTTTCAGTTTTGGATATAGTTCACAAAAGTCTACAGCTTTTTCAATATCTGATGCATAAATAGCACCTTGATTAAATAACAAAACAGTGAGCTTTCGATTTTTTAATATTGCAGAGCCTATATGTGCAGCATCCCCTGTTTGCAATCTTGCTAAGTCCTGCGCCCCTATAACCTTGCGATAAAACATTCCATCTGCTTGTCTTACTTTTATTAAACCCTCAATATCATCTGCTCCAAAATCATGGTCAAGCTTTAGAATATCTTGAATGTAATCTTTATTTGTTTTTGACATTTCCATTAATTCTTCAATTTCATAGAAATCAAAACGAGGAACTTCACTATTATATTTAGCTTTTTGGGCAGCAGAATTTGTATTAATCAATTCAAGCAAGAAATCTTTATCCTGATGAGATAATTCAACAAGTTTTGCAACCTGTGCAACGGTAAACCTTGACTTATCAGGTTGACCTGGCAACCAAGGATTAGTTGTTCCTTTTAATTCCAACAATTGATTTGCTAAATCGCTATTCGGAGAATTTTTTAGTTTTCTTAATGTTGAAAAGTCGGCTGCATCAAAGGTATTTGGTAAATTATCTTTACTTGCAACATAATCTTTATACTCAGCATCTGACATGTTGAGTATAATTTTCCAAGTTCTTATATGTTTATCATAGGTACCCTGCGGGAGATTATCTTTACGGTCTAAAAGTCTTTGTTTTTTAATTTCAAATTCTTCAGGAGTAGAGAATACAAATTCCGCATAATGCTCGTTCATACCAAAACCCCAGGTTTCCAAAAATTCTTTTATTGGTCCTAATTCCAACTTAGAATAATCGAAGGTTAATCGCTTTAATGCTTCTTCTTTGTAATTTAAGTATTTATTATCCAAAGCCTTTGCCGCAAACAAAGCATTTTCGGTTGATGCATTTTCTAAAGATTCCATAAGCTTATCATGGTCATAATCATCTATATCCAGGTCAAATTTTGTCCTGATATCAAATAACGGATTGCTCATATTCTTAATAATTTGGTCATGCTCTCCGGCATAACTGTCAATTGCTTGAGAATATTCACGGAGTAAATCAAAGATATCATCCGACGGTTCAGGATTATACTCATCGTATTTTTTAACAAAATCTTGTAATCGTTTAATTTCCTCAGGAGTAAAATCCTCAACAGTAATCCCTGCACGCCGAACATAACTAGCAAGAATATCTCTTTCTTTTTTTTCAGCTTGTCTTCTGGTTTCCACATAAACCTTAAAACTTGAATCCATTTCAAGATGCTTTACTATAATATCTCTTATAGCCTTTTCTTCGTCTTTAAATATCTGCCATTCGGATTTTGGCTGCGAAGGGTTATTAACAAACTGAGATGCATCCTGAGTTTTAGGTGTTTCTACACTCATTCTCGGACTTGCCACTATTCCACGGCGAGGAGTTTGCGCAGTTTCAGGGGTTTCTACTTTTTCCTCAATTTTAGGGCGAGAAGTCGGTTTCATCGGTTCACTACCTTTAAGGGTCAACAAGTCAACGGTTGAAGTAAATTCCGCTTTTTCCGTCGGACCGTCAAACAAGTCCATATATATCATATCTCCGTCCATATCTCCAACAAAAGTTACCGTTTCAGAATGGGACGGCAAATCTTTCCACGGAACATCATTATAACTCTTACCCATATAAATAGGGGTATCTTCTTTACCCGTAACCTCTCGCACCACATTATTAGCGTATTCGGTTATTGCATTTCTGAGTTGAATTCCGACTTCATCGGACGGCTTCATTGAGTTTGCAATTTCTACATTGTCTATAATAAACGCAGGTTTGCCGTCAGCACCTTTTACAAAGTAACACAAAGCATTGCCGATAATTTTACCGGTATTATTGTCACGAATTTCAATCATATTATATGCTGTATCCATCAGGTAATGAGGCATTGAAAAACCGTTACCTCCGCCCATTCCGATACAGCAGGTTGAGTAATTTCCTTGGAACATATCCTCTTGAGGGTTTCTGTCCCACATTTTTATTGTTAAATCAAGAGTTTTTGTAGCCTTGGCATCCTCCGCTTTTGCGATATCTTGTACTCTCTGCTGAATATGAGAGAATGCAAGATTTGTCCTTCCGGCTCTATCAGCAATAGTCGGATTATCAGAATTTGCATTTTTAGCGGCTCTGTTCCAGATTTGTGCAAGCTGACCTTTGTCAGATGTATCCGAAAGAATTTTTATAAGTTCTTCAAGCTTTGCTTTATTAGTCGCATATTCGGCAGGTAAAACAAACTCATCACCTTTGAAAAACTGAGGGAATTGTTTTTTAAAGAACCCTCTTAGCATTTGGGTTGGTTTATCAGCTATTTCATTGCCCTCAGCATCTTTTTTGAACTCAAGCATTTTATTAATATCTTCGGTCAACTGATTTGCAATCTGTAAAATCTGCTCTGTATTTTTATCATAAGATTTGAATTGAACTTCATGTTCTTTTGACGGGTTTACCCATTTATCGTAGCGCATATCCATCTCAGAAAACTGCGTTTGCGTAATTTTATTTGTTTTTCCATAGATATTATTTTCATCGTGAATATATTCTTTAAAATCATGTAAATTTGCGGCTCTGATAATATCCGTAAACGCTCTGTCACCGGATTTCGTCGGAATATGCATTGCATCACCTTCTTGGTCAAACTCACCGTTTATTTCTTTTGCAAGAAGATGCGTATATTTTGTATCCCAGGAAGTTAATTTATCAATAGGAATTGATGAAATTTCTTCTTCACTCATGCCGGAATTTCTCATTATTTGGTGGAACAAATCAATATTAAGCTGTGCGACATCAAGCTTGTTATTTTCATCAGGTTTCAATTTATCAAGACTTAAACCATTGAGTTTATAACCTTGTATTAAATCTATAAATTCAACTTTTTGAGTAGGCATAAACGGTTTACCGTTTATATTAGTTGAATTAATCATTGATTGCAAAAGTTCATAGTCTTTAATATTAAAATCATCCGTAATTTCAAGATATTCTCTCACATCTGCAAATCTTCTGCGCATCAAATTATCAATTGCTTCTCTATCCGCATACATAGAAAATTTTGCCAATCTGACACCATTCATCTTGAAGAAATTTTCTATTGCCCTATTTAATTCTTCAGGGGTTGCGTATTCGCCGTTTATATATTTATCAGGGTCAGATAACACTGTTTGCTTAATCTTGTCAACCTGAGCAAAACCTTTATCCCAAGAAAAATCTTCGTATTGCGCACGCTCTTCCGGCGTTAATTCTGAGAACAACTTACCTGATTGAATCATAGCCTGAGTAGACTCAACACCATGAGCAACCAGATTATCTATATTCTTTTTGTTGCTATCTATATTGTTGAGTTGATCCTCAATAATACCCATAGCTTTTTCGTGATATGCAATACCCTCTAATATATCTTCAATATTTCCGGCACCCGTATTTAAGATTCCGTTTTTGAATATACCCAAAGTGTCATTCAAATATTTCCACCGCTCATCAGAAAGTTTTGCAAGAGATACAATCATTTCATCCGGCAAAGAATTTCTGCCGTCAGAAGAAATATTTAAGATATCTCTGTCAATTATAGTTTGAATTTCCTCATCAGAGCAATTCTCAATTATAAATTTTATAGTCTTTCCGCTTGTATAACGTTCAACATTAGTTTCCGAATTGTTATGATAACCCCAGAAATTATCAATCAAACCAAATTTCTTAATTCTCTCCCAATTTTCATCACTAACTTTTATTAAAGTATATGTACTGTCAGGAGACCTTCCATTTGATTTTTCATTTTTTAATAAATCAACAAAATTTCTTTTTTCAAAAACTTCAAAATCAGCTGAAGTCATATCTTTAATGTACTTCATCCATGAATCCATATAATATCCGTCGTGAGCAACAAAAAAGATATCTGTATGTTTGTCCACAAAAGCTTTTTGCTCATCTGACAAACTTCCGTATAATTCTATGGTTTTTGCTCTTCCGACACTGTTTGATATAACTTTAGCTTTTATCGGATTACTGTCTGCGATATCGTTATGTCCAAATAAAGGCAAGTATTTTCTGCCTGTAACTCTGTTTAATTCTTCTACTTGAGCTCTTGTTTCATCGGATAAACCTGACAACATCTTGTCATACATTGCATCAAACAATTCAGGAGTAGTATTACTGTGAATAACTCGTCCTATTAACTCAGCCTGAATCATCATATCAAACTGTTCTAATTGCTTTTGACGCTCTACAGGGTCTTGTATAGCTTGTATTTCCGCATATTGTGCATCAAAATTCTTTTTGGTATACCATTCTGACGGCTGCATAGCCTCTCTTAGTTGAGGCTCCATATTTTCGTATCCACCCTGTTGATATGACGCAAAATCTGCAATATGTAACACATCAAAATAATTTTTGCCTTTTATTGCATTATTAATTTGGTTCACCAAAGCTTCATCTTCAATACCAACCAATTTGTCTGCCATAGCAACCAACTCTTTTCCGAAAGAAGTATTTATCAAAGTCGGTTCAATTTCATACTTATCCATCAATGTTCTGATTGTTTCGGCATTTTCTGTTGAAACACCTCCCCTTTCAGCATAACTTATAATTGTATAAGCATCTATTTTGTTTCCGTTTACTCTGTACAATTCTTTTATAATAGCAGCCATTTCAGGAGTTTTTGCAGCCTCTAAAACATTAACAATATTATAACTGTTCAGGTTACTTCCACTTTGTTCATCCATTAAAGGAATTAAACTTTTTAATAAATCAATTTGTTCCGAAGTTTTAGCGGTATTCATAATATCTGCAATTCTGTCACTGTACATCCCTGAATATTTACTACCTTCATCGCTTTGTTTTTCAATTGAAGTCAACATTTTTATAATTTCAATTCTTTCAGGAGAAGTAGCTAACCCCAAGATTTTTACTATATCATTTGCGCTATATGCATTAAAAACGTTTTCATTCTTATTCTTTCCGGTAATATTTACAGATTTTATTTGAACAAGATGTTTTGCAAGTTCAACTTTGTCTTGAGTATCTGCCGCATCCTTTATTTTTGCAATATCATCATTATTATAAGATTCATTAACTGTTTTACCGTTATACATATTTTGCTGAGCCTTTAATATCTCTGTAAGCTCTTTATCTTCTTCTAAAACAGGTTTGTTATTTCTCAGAGTTTCTGAGTCTGAAACTTTTTCTGAGGTTTCTTCCGTTTTAATCTCTGCGGCATCGTTTGTAGTAATTTTCCATACAGAAAATTTAGGGCGTGCTTTTTTAAAATATTCCAAAGGTATTTCTTGATATATTTTTGAATCGTGGGGATTTACAAGTAATACCATCTGCGTTTCTTTATTATATCCGGCAATTCTGTATTGATGTCCGGAAATTAGTTCATTACGGTTGTCTATTCTTAAATCATCATGAAATAACACCGAACCAAATACATTTGAATCTTTACTCATAGCATCCGCCATTACATTCAAAGCTTCTTCTGCGGTTTTTGGACCGTTTAAAACAAATCCTATACTACTATAGTATGATATAGCTTCAGCATTGCCAAGCATATTTTCAACTTCTCCGGTTCCGCCATGATGACTTCCTTCAAGTTTATGCATTTGATTATTCATTAAAAACTTTTTGTTTGCGACAGTTGGAGATTCCATGTCTTTATTGTTATCTCTTACAAAAGAGTATGCCTGTTCTACCATTTGGAGTCCATCACATGCTTGAATATGAGCACTTCCGGTTCCGAGTTTCCACTTGCCATCCTGTTTATACACACTAATCGGAGATAACTTATTCAAATCACCATTTTCAAATTTAATTTCTACATTATTGTAATTCGGGAATTTTATATATATGTCATTTCCTTCTTGTCTGAACAGACTATAAATAGCTGCTCTTCCGTTCGGAGTAGACATATACCCGCCAATGTCAGAAACAAACCAACAATCACCTATTGTACCTTGACTAATATTAAATCTCTCCTCAACCGGGAATAATTTGTCAAACATTTCTTTTGTCAGGTTAATTGATATAAGTTTCCCGTCGGCACGACAATACATTTTACCGTTAATACAACCGGCTTCACCATCAGGAATTTTGGAATTAATTGTTTCTTGTATTGCTTTATCTGTTGCGTACGAGGTTATAACATCTTTTACACCATCCAGTGTGATATCCTGCGTTCTGTATGATAAATCAACCTCATTGTTTATATCATGTGAAACAATAGAATTAAAGCTTTCTCCGTTTGCTAATAATTTTTCAAGTTCAGTTCTTTTTACATACTTGTTATTTTTAATTTGCTCAAGAACAAACTTCTTTGCTTCTTCTGATTTTAAAACTTTAATTATGTCCCTAACACCAAATTTTTGTACAGATAAATTTAAAGCATCACCGACTGCTCGAACATATTTTGACTCATTACCTTTTGTTGAAAGTAATTTATTTACAATTTCGGCATCTTCTTGCGTTTTTATTAGAGATGATAACTCCTGAACATCTTCTTTTGCATAATAGAATTGGTTATTCTCCAATAATAATTCTCTGGTTTCAGCAGGCAATAATTCGGGATGAGTTATTATAAAGTCACACAATTCTGAATTTTGTAAAGCCTGAACTTTAATATACTCATCATAATCAACCTTTACTGCATTACCTTTTGAATCAAAAACATAGTAATCTTTTTTATCAAAACTTTCCGATATTACAAATTTAATTATGTTACCTTTTTCGTCATATGACAATGTATAATTTGTCTTTGTTGCATTGTCATAGAAATTTACTGTACCGTTTTGTAATTTACGGAAATTCTTTGGTTCATTCTCTTTTATCTTGTTAAAATGCCCCATTAAATCAGCAATATTACATTTTACTTGTAATTTTTTATTTAAATCTGCCAAAATTTCTTCGTATGACATATTTTCAAGACTATTTTCAGACTTTGCACCAATTCCTAAAGTAGCGTTATCTTCAACTTTTGCCTCAGATTTTGGCGCAGGTTTGCCCTCTGCTCCCGGTATCGTTGAACCGGCCATCGCCAATCTCGTTGTTAATAATGCCGCT
>CACWLL010000011.1 GCA_902761735.1 uncultured bacterium | reverse complement strand
ATCTTGCACCCATCCGTATGCAGGACCGGACTGTTGGTGGTCAATTGTAATCGGAGCTTCGCAGAACTTTGGATCATAGTTTGATGCAATTTCTGCAATCTGTTTTTTTGTAAATTTGCCTTGCGGATAAACGCCGGCTTTGAAAACTTCAAAATACTTCATGTGTAAACCTTCTTAATTTTTAATGGGGTAATAAAAAAACTTGTGTACTCTCACTATAAACTTGCATTCATGACCATTTCAACGGTCAAAAGTTAAGACTTTTTGCCGGTCAAATTTCTTTAACTTTTGCCTGTTGAAAAGAACCAAAAGGCAAAGTTAAACTAAAGACATACATACCCCCCAACACATTAATTTGTTATTTGGTTGCGAGCCGTATTATTACGGTTTCGCAGCCCATTTTCTTTCCGATCACAAAAAAAATTAAGGAGTCATATGGAATTTTTAGAACAATTATCCCCTTTTATTGAAAATGTCGGCTTCCCTGCTCTCATTTTCGCTATTTGGTACATTTACCACCAGTCGCAAGTTAAAGCATTTGAAAAGATTATTCAGAATAATTTTGAAATCTTAAAGGACTTGCTTGAGACCAATCAATACCATGCGGCATTACTGTCAAGAATAGAAAGTAAAATCGACAATAACTTATGGTGTCCGATTTTGAAACGTGAGGTGAACCAATGAATCCTGAAAGATTACAACTCAAAGGAATGCTCGCAGAATCAAAAAAGACCTTCCGCACATTAGATACTGAAGGTTCAGGCTTGGTTATTCTTATTCGTTCACTTCTTAATCCGTATGAAGAGATTTCTAAACTTGATACG
Organism: uncultured bacterium; assembly: GCA_902761735.1. Lineage (GTDB taxonomy): Bacteria > Cyanobacteriota > Vampirovibrionia > Gastranaerophilales > Gastranaerophilaceae > UBA1221. Next base: position 98,376 of record CACWLL010000011.1, on the reverse strand, counting down.
GAAAAAGCACTCGTAACAATGAAAAGATTAAACGAAGTGCAAAATGAAATGAAAGCACTTGAAACAAAAATTAAAAACTTGGAGTCAGAAATTGAATAATAAAGATTATTTAATAAATGATGCCGAGCATCTTTATGTTTACAAACTGAAAAACATCGACACTATCGCAAGAGAACTAAAACTTAACCGAAAAACAGTTATGAACTGGAAAGAGCAGTTCGATTGGGATACAAGAAGACGGCAATATACACAGTCAAAAATTGCATTTCACGAGGAATTATACGAATTCGCACGAAAAGTTATGAAAGACATAACCATTGATATGGAGTCAGGCGAAAAAGTTGATCCCGGAAGATTTTATGCATTTTGTCGTTTACTGCCGATGTTTGGCAAAGTTAAAAGTTACGAAGATGTTATTGCAATGAGTAAAGCAAAGCCGGTTAAGAAAGGTTTAACAGCTGAAATGGTTGCACGAATTGAAGAAGAGATTTTAGGTATTCCACAAAACAATAACGAAAACAATGACGAAACCGAATAAAAAGTCGTTCTTCCTACCGTATCAATTACGGTGGTTGAACGACAAATCCAAAGTAAAAATATGGGAAAAATCCCGAAGAATAGGAGCGACATATGTACAAAGTTATGAAGACGTAAGAGACTGTGTCAAAAGATACGTTCCGGCTGTTTGGTTTTCATCAGCGGATGAATCTGCCGCACGAGAATACATTGATTATTGCGAACAATGGACAAAACTCTTCAATATAGCGGCAAAGTCATTGGGTGAAGTAATAATTGATAACGATAAAGATATAAAGGCATTTGTAATTGAGTTTAACAATGGTACAAAAATTCACGCACTTTCTTCAAACCCTAAAGGATTCCGTTCAAAGGGTGGAAAAGTTGTACTTGATGAATTCGCCTTTCACAAATCACCCATGGAACTATGGAAAGCGGCACGACCATGTATTACTTGGGGATACCCGTTGCGGATACTTTCGACACATAATGGGCAAAACTGCTTATATTATAAGTTCATTGACCAAGTATTAAAAGGAAAATTGAATTGGAGTCATCACAAAGTCCCGATCCAACTTGCAGTTGATGAAGGATTGGTTGATAAAATCTACGGAAGACAAACGACTCAAGAGGAACGACAGGCATGGTTAGATGAACAATGCAGAGATTGTTTTGATGACTATACTTGGTTTCAGGAATACTGTTGTATCGCAATTGACGAGGCTTGTGCATTCTTACCTTATGATTTGATATCAACTTGTGAATCAACCGATGTTCTAAAATCGCTTGATGAAATAAAAGGCGATTTATATGTCGGAATAGACATCGGAAGAAGAAAAGACTTAACGGTTATATGGTGTATTGAAAGGTTTGAAAACAATAAATACACAAGAAAAGTTAAAGTTCTTGAAAAGACTCCGTTCCATATCCAATACGAGATAATTTCAGAAATTCTGAAACATCCGAAATTAAGAAGGTGTTGTATTGATAGTACAGGAATCGGTATGCAATTAGCAGAGCAAGCAGTCAGAGATTTTGGGCAATACCGTGTGGAAGCGGTTATGTTTACAAATAAATCCAAAGAGGAAATGGCATATAATCTCCGTACCAACTTTGAAGATAAGCAAGTTGTTATTCCTGCTGAACACGATATCCGAGAAGATTTGCACTCAATTCAAAAGATTACTACCAAAGCCGGCAACATTCGTTTTGATGCAGACACCTCCGAAGTAAACGGTCACGCCGACAGATTTTGGGCATTAGCATTGGCTTTAATTGCCTGTGGCACACCTTACACACCTATTGATATCACAACTCGAAAAAGATATGAAACCTTAAAACTCATAGAATCGTTTTAGAGGCTCTTAAAAATATCAACATGGTAACTTTATATTCACCCGACCATAAAAATTTAATTACGAGCCTGTTGAACACTTTTTGAACAACATAAAAACCAAACTTGAATACAAAAATTTAAGAGGAGATAAAAAATGACAAAAAAAATTACTTTACCATCAGGAAAAATTGCAACATTGAAAAAAGGAAGAGGATTTGACCTTTTGCAGGCACAACAAAAAGCAAAGACATCTGAAGAGATTCCTTATGCTTTAATTGCGGAACTTGCTGAAATAGACGGTCAGAAGTTAGTTTACGAAGATATTTTAGAGCTTGATTTGGAAGATGTAATCGCTCTTCAGGCAGAAATATCGGGAAAGTTTACGGAGGCGAAAGCCAAAGAGGTAAAGGAAGAAACTCAAAAACCTCTCGAACAAATAATTGCATAGATGTATTGCCTGATTCTCAATCAATAATTCATCTGTGCAAGATAACGGGATGGCAGTATTCCGAGATAGGAAAAATGTCCATTCCCCAAATCGCATACTGGTGTAAAGAGGCAATTAAGTACACGAATAATCAAAATACGGAGTTAGAGGAACAATGCTCGACACTATGATGAAAGTATCATTAACTCTTGTAGCCATCGACAAAATGTCGAGGGTTATTCGTGATGCCGTTTCAAAGTCTGAAACAGAGTTTGATAAACTTCAAAGGAAAATAAATCAAACCTCTGAACGTTTGGATCATCTCGGTCAGAATATGGCAAAGGTTGGTGCAGGCTTAACGGCTGTCGGCACAGGAATTGCGTATAAACTTGGAATAACAGAAGCAATCCCGGAAGCCATTGCATTGGAACATCAACTAAGAGAATTGGGAAACGTTGGGCAATTATCTGCTGAACAATTAAAAGAAATGGATGAGCGACTTGGCTCAATATCAAGATATACAAATCAAATGCGTGGTGAAATTGCTGAAGGTTTAAATGTTCTTGTTGCATCGGGTATTGATCCGACAGCGGCACTTGACTATATGAATGTAATCGGAAGAACCGCAACGGCGGCACAAGCAGAAATCGTTGATATTTCAAAAACCGCATTCTCTGTAACTGATAACTTAAAAGTTAATGTAAATGATCTCGCTAAAACAATGGATATTTTGGCTCAAGCAGGAAAAGAGGGAAGATTTGAATTAAAAGATATGTCTGCCGCATTCCCAAGTTTGACCGCAGGTGCAAGTATGCTTGGGATGAAAGGAGTGCCGGCTGTTGCTGAATTAGGTGCGGCACTTCAAGTCGCAATGAAAGGTGCAGGATCAGCTCCCGAAGCGGCAACAAATTTTGAAAGTTTCTTGCAAGCTATTACTTCACCAATGGCGGTTAACAGATTTAAGGAATTATACGGTGTAAATCTTCCGGCATTCTTAAATCAGGTTATTGCCGAGAATAAAGATCCGATTGAAGAGATGGTCGTTTTAATCAATCAATTAACAGGCGGAGATGTATTTAAGGTTTCGGAAATATTCAGGAATAAAACGGACTTGAACTTCCTTAAACCTATGATGCAGAACCTTGATGAATATCGAAGAATTAAAGCATCGGCTCTCGGTGCAGATGGCATTATGGATGAGGACTTTAACCATATGTTGGAAACAACATCAGAGCAATTCAAACTCTTAAAAATCAATATGAAAGAGTTAGTGTTCCCTCATTTGCACAAACCGATTGAAAAAATAAACGAACTGCTGACGAAGATAAACAAACATCCAATCCTACAAAAAGGGATCTTCTCTGCAATTATCGGAACTATCGGACTCGGATTAGTTCTCACAACTTTAGGAACTGCAACGATGCTTGTCGGGAAACTTGTCAAAGGATATGGCACGTTTTTAGGTTATGCACGAGACTTAACTCCTGTTTTAGTTCAGAATTCAATTAAATTACTTGAATTTTTAGGATTAAACACGACTGCTCACAACCTTACTTTTGGCAGAAAAATTATGCAAGCCGGAAACCCTCTTGGCTTGGATATGAAAAACTTTTCACTTGGAAACGGCTTAATGGCTGACATTCGCAGAATAGATAATAATTTGCGTGAAGGCATAATTAAAGGCTTTAAGGAACTGCCTGCAAATATATCAAAGTCAGGTGTTGCTCTTAAGGATTGGACTATTACTTCAATCAGAGCAATTCCTGCTAATTTTACAAGAGGTTTAATTGCGTTCAAAAACGGTTTTCTTGGCATACCGGGAATGATTAGTAAGGCAATTATGGCATTCAGAGCATTTTCGGTTACTCTTTTAACATCCCCAATAGGTTGGATTGCTCTTGCAATTGGTGCTGTCGTATTTGTTATTTACAAGTATTGGAAACCTATAACGGCATTTTTCAGAGGTTTATGGAACGGATTAAAAGAGGGACTACAACCTTTAATGCCTTTATTTAAGAGATTAGCCGTTGCTCTTGAGCCTGTCCTTAAACCTATAAAAGCAATAATTGACTGGTTTAAGAAATTGATTAAGCCTGTCGAGGACACAGGCGGTAAAGCAGAATCAATGGGATTGAAGTTCGGAAAAGCAATCGCAAGTGTAATCGTGAAACTTGTCGAACTCGTAACCAAAGCGGCAGAGTTTGGCAGAAAAATAGGAGATATGCTCGCAGGTGGTATTATTTCTAAATTCGCCAAAGTCAAAGAAGCAATTGGAAAAATGACTCAAATTATTAGAGATCACCTCCCACATTCACCTGCGAAGACCGGCCCACTCAAAGACCTGAATAAATTAAAAATTATTGAAACAATCGTTTCAACAATGAAACCGGCTCCTTTGGTAAATGCTATGAATAAGAATTTAGGACTTATGATTGGCGGTATTAAGGGAAACATTGGAAGAATCGGAATCGGAGGCGGTTCATCTTTTGTTTCAGGAACAACAAAGGATGAATTCTCACAACTTCTAAAAAGGCACAAAGACGAAGTTGTTGCGTTATTAAAGAGAGAATTTGAACGGAAAGAGAGGTTGGCTTACTGATGTTCGCACAACTTGGAGATATTCAATTTGATTTAATAACATACTTTGACGGAATAAATTCAACCGTAACTTACAACTACGCAGAGCACGAGCGAATAAATAACAAAACCCTTTTACAGTTTATGGGCGAGAACCTGCAAGAGTTCACAATAAAACTTAATTTACATTCAAACTTCTGTGTGCCGGAAGATGAAATTCTGAAAATAAGAACGGAAGCACAACTTGGAAAGCCACTTAAATTTATAAAAGGAAATGGCGAATATGTCGGAGCATTCGTTATCTCACAAATACAAAAGACAACAGAACAAACAAGTCCTGAAGGTGATTTGATAGCGATTCAGGTTGAACTTCAACTAAAAGAATACGCAGGAAAAATACCTGAAGACGAGGAAGAAGAAAAAGGACTTAAGAAAAAAGAATGAGCGAATATTACTCATACATCACAAAAGACAAAGACCGATGGGATTTAATTGCGTATAAGTTCTATAAAAATCCGACAAAGTACGAGCCAATTATACAAGCAAACCCAAAAGTCCCAATTACACCAATATTAGAATCAGGAATCAGACTTAAAATTCCTGTCTTGGATGAATCCGAAACCATAAAATTTACCCTACCACCTTGGAGAAAATAATGTTAACCCCAATTTTTAAATTAGAATATAATCAAAAAAATATTACACAGGATGTATCCGATTATGTCCTGAATATTGAATATTCTGATTTTGAACATGGACAATCTGATGAAATAACCATTACCTTTGAAAACTCTGAAGGTTTATGGAATGGTGCGTGGATACCGTCTAAAGGTGATGCACTTCGTCTATTTATTGGTTACGCAGGTGAAAAATTATTAAACTGCGGAATATTTGAGATTGATGAAATAGAACTGAACTCTCCGCCGGACATAATTATTGTTAAAGGTCTTGCTACAGGAATTAAAAAATCATTCCGCCAAGAAAACTCAATCGGATACGAAAATAAAACCCTGCAACAGATTGCAAATGAAGTCGCAAAACGACACAACCTGACACTTGTCGGAAATATTGAAAATATAAAAGTTGAAAGGATAACTCAAAACCACGAGAGGGATTTAACATTCCTGAAACGTGTTGCTGAAGAATACGGTTATATTTTCAAAATCGCAGAGGGAAACCTCGTATTTTATAAAACGGAAAAACTTATAAACGCTGATTCTGCCAAGATTTTATATAAGACAGATTTATCCACCATCAGTTTAAGAGAAAAAACGAGCCAAAATTATAAATCTGTATCAGTTACATATAAAAATCCAAAGACAGGCAAAGTTGTATCGGCTACCGCCAAAAATGAGAACTGTGTCAAAGGGGACACTTTGAAACTTGACTGTCGCTGTGAGAATAAACAACAGGCTTTAATAAAAGCAAAAGCGGCACTTTCAAACGGTAATCATACCATTGAAGGCTCTTTATCCATGCCGGGAAATCCGTATTTAATCGCAGGATTGAATGTTGAAATAAAAGATGTCGGATATTTTTCAGGTAAATACCACATCACAGAAGCACACCACACCATTGATAGACAGATGGGATATGCAACGAATGTGGAGGTGAAGTCGTGTTAAGGTTTGGAACTGTAACTTCAATAAATCCAAAAACAGCAAGAGCAAGAGTTCAATTTGCACAAGACAAGATGACTTCATATTGGCTCGCAGTCCTGCAAAACAAAACATTCAAAGACAAGTTTTATTCTATGCCGGCAATAGGTGAACAGGTCGCTTGTCTTATGGATGAAAACTCTGAAGATGGAGTAATTCTCGGTGCGATTTACACCGTAGAAGATGTTCCGATTATTGAAACCGAAAAACAAGTATCTGCAAACTTTGAAGACGGAACTTTTGTAAATGTAGACAAAGAAACTCAAACGTTCACACTCTCATTCCCGAATATACACTTAATCGGAAATATTACCCACGAGGGAACATTATCCAACTCTGCCGGCATAACTTCGAGTGCTGACATAACAGATAAAAAGTCCTCTATGCAAGCAATGAGAAATATTTACAACTCACACAAACACACAGGAAATCAGGGAAGTCCGACTTCTGCACCTGATAAAGGAATGTAATGACTAAATTAAATGAAATTAAATATGTAGATTGGCAATTTAAACTCAACGGCATCGGTGATGTCGCAGAAGGTGTTGAGGATATAAACCAATGCATTGCTTTAATCTTAAATACTCCAAAAGGTTCTGATCCCCACAGACCTACTTTTGGATCAAACATTCTGAAATACATTGATTATCCTGTTAATATAGCAAAAGCGAATATTATCAGAGAAACCATTGATGCAATTTCTATGTGGGAAACAAGAGTTCATGTAAACTCTGTCCTGTTTGATGTTGAAGGCTCGAATATAAAAATAAAAGTTCAATGGACTCTTAACGGCTCATCTACTAAAGGAACAGCGGAGGTGACATTATGACAACAAGACTCCCTGAACCTAATTTTATCGAACGTGATGCCGATAAAATAACTCAAGAATGGATTAGTCTTTATGAGGAAAAGACAGGCAAAACTTTACAACCTGCACAGATTGAAAGACTTTTAATTGATGTCGGTGCATACAGAGAAAATCTGCTCCGAATAAAAATACAAGAGATCGCAAAGTCTAATTTATTGACCTACGCACGAATGGAAGTGTTGGAGCATTTGGCAGAACTTGTCGGGGTTCACAAGTTAGAGGGAAAATATGCTAAAACAACAATAAAATTCTCTTTGAACGAAACTTTGAACTTTGATATTCCTATTCCAAAAGGTACTGAAATTGAAACTGAAGATGGAAAATATACTTTTGCCACCGATGACGATACAAACATTCTTGCCGGTACTTTATCCGCAACAATTAGTGCAACTTGTGAAGTAACAGGCGAGGGTGCAAATGGTTATGAAATTGGAAAAGTAAATAATCTTCTGACTCCTTTATCTTATGATGTCGATGTTGTTGAAAGCACAACTGTTACAGACGGTGGTGCTGATGAAGAATCAGAGGATAGTTTAAGAGAAAGAATTAGACTTGCTCCTGAAAGTTTCTCTAATGCAGGAAGCAAAGGGGCTTATAGATTCCATACATTATCCGCTCATCAATCAGTAACTGATGTCGAAGTATTATCTACATCAGCAGGTGTTGTCGATATTTATCCTTTGACAGCGACAGGAAACCCGACACTTGAAATGATCCAAATAATAACTGATTATTTGTCAGCAGATAAAGTCAGACCACTAACAGATAGAGTCGTGGTTCACGCACCTGAAAAGATTGATTTCACAATCGTAGCAAATTTAACTTTATATCTTGATGCTGATGCAGATGCCGTTCAAAAGTTGGTTAATGAGCGGTTAAATGAATATAAAGAAGAGATGTCCTCAAAGTTAGGAAAAGACATCGTTCCTACTCAAATAATCGCCATTTTAAATTCAATTTATGGTGTTTATAAAGTTGAATTATTATCTCCGGCTTATCAGGTATTGTCTAATAACCAATGGGCAAACCTGCAAAGTTATAATATATCGATTGGAGGCAGAGCAAATGAGTAATCTGTCCCCTATAAATGATTTATCTTCAAGAACATTTGACGAATTGTTCGCACGCTATCAGGAATTAGATCTTGAATGTTTGTTGGTTTATTTATTCGACAAAGTCAATGAATCCGCTTTAATTCATCTTGCCGAGCAATTCCATATTACAGGAAACGAGGGTTGGGCAGGATGCACAACGGAAGCTGAAAAGCGAGATTTGATAAAGAATTCTTTGAACCTGCACAGATATCGTGGAACTAAATATTCTCTTGTGCGTGTTCTTGAAATTTTAGGACTTAATGGCAAAGTTACGGAATGGTTTGAATATGGAGGATATCCATATTACTTCAGAATTTCAATTGATATGAACGACAAAGGATTTGATGAGTTTACGGAGCAACAATTACTTGACCTTATAACCGCAAATAAAAATGTGCGTTCTCATCTTGAAAGCCTGATTATTCATTTAATCAGCACAGCAACTCAAATGTACGCAAGTTATACAACAACGAGCGAGGAAGTTACGGTATGACAAAGGAATTTTATTCAATAATAACCGATATAGGTTTACAAAAAATAAATGAGGCACTCAATGACGGCACTAAATTAGACTTAAAATATATTGCTGTTGGTGATTCAAACGGTGCTTATTATGAACCTGATCCAACACAGACAAGATTAAAAAACGAAAGATACAGAGCCGAAATAACAGAACTTACTCAACTCACAGCTAAAGCACTCGTGCCGGCATCAGTTGGTGGTTTTTATATGAGAGAATTTGGTATTTTTGATTCCGAAAATAATCTGTTGTTGGTTGGAAAGCAACCTGAAACATATAAACCGTTGGAAACACAGGGAAGTTTTAAGGAATTATGGTTAAAGGTTGTCATTATTGCGATTAATCCTGATGTAATTCAGATAAATGTTGATCCAACCATTCAAATGGCATCACAAAGTTGGGTTTATAATCTGTTTAATGGGCATACCCACCCCGATTTAATGCCTATTTGGTTATACGACACAAACGGAAACGGCTTTGTAGACACTTGCGAATACGTTGATGGAGGAACATTCACCGATGGTGAAAATATGAATATACCTCAACCACCAACAGTTCCGCAATTGATAATGAGTACAACAATTTACGATAAGAACGGCAACGGCATAGTTGATGATGCTGAAAATATCGATGCCGGAGGATTTTAGCGAATTGTCGGCAGAGGGTGCAAGCGTTAGCGATACCCGTTTAACGCCGACAATTCAAGACAAAGAAAGGAAATAAAATGGGATACTTACAAATTAAACGTGGTCTTTCAGAAAATTTGCCTGTGGAGGCAAGACCGGGCGAACTTTTATTCACCACCGACACAAAGAAGTTTTATGTCGGAAACGGTGAAGGCAACGCATTGACAGAATTTGCAAATGCGGCACAACTTGCAAACTTCTTATTACAAAAAGCAGAGAAAACACATACGCACCCATCGTCTCAAGTAACAGATTTTGCATCGGCGGTGGATAACAGAATTGCACTTCAAAAAGCAAAAGCAAACGGAATTGCGACATTGGACTCTTCAGGTAAAATTCCAAACGCTCAAATCCCGAATGTATTTAAGGAAGCGGCAGTCGTTGATAATATTACGGCTCGTGATGCGTTAAATGCTTTTTCAGGTTTACACGCACTTGTTGTTGATGCATCAGCAGATTCAACAGTCGGTGCAGGTGGTGGTGCTGAATATGTTTATAACGGTACAAAGTGGGTGAAAATATCTGAATTTAACAACCTCGACACTCTTGTTGATTGGTCAGGAATTCAGAATAAACCGAGTTTTGTTTCGTCAATAACAGATTTGGCAGACGTTCCGTCATTAGATAATCAGGGCGGTATGCTTTTATGTGTTTTGCCTGATGAATCAGGAATTGGTTTTATTGCACCTTTTGATGGCAACTTTGATGGAGGTTTATTCTAATGCCGACAAATATCCGCATAAGAAGAGGTAAAAAAGCAAATCTTCCAAGTTCTGCTCCGAGCGGAATGCCTCTTTGGTGCGAAGATACACAGGAACTTTTTATTGGCACAGGAAGCGGAGTTAAACTTATCCATACTTTCGATGCCGATACTGTTGATGGCTTACATGCATATTCCTTTGTAAATGTTGCTAATCAATTTGTTGTTACTTCAGGAGCTAACACAGGTACTGTAACCTATGTATATCCACCGGGTGGTTATTCTATGGGGAATCTTGTTGCGTTTATACCAAGTGTAAGGACTTTGCACTACAGCGGTGATGTTAACGGAGACGATTCGACATATTGCTATTACGGATATGAGGCAAGCCGAATTTCAATTACTTGTTATAACTCTGAACAAAGAGCAAATCCTGCCTGTAATTGGCTTGCGGTGTGGAGGAAATAATGAATTATCTATTAATTGAAAATGAACAACTGGTTGGTGTTTGTGATTATGAACCTAATATTGGCGAGGATAATATTAGAGTGATTACATATTCGGGAAATATCCCAAGAGAACGAATATTATATATCAATGGGAAAATTGAAGATTCAGATAATTATGTGTTTTTGAACGGCAAATATGTGCGTAAAACAAAGGCAATTACTAATCTTATTAATACTAATAGTGAATCAAAAAATTATTTAAAAGATACGGATTGGCTTGTAATCAGACATCGAGATCAGTTGGCTTTAGGTCAAACAACATCGCTAACAAACGAGCAATATTTAGATTTACTTACAAAACGCCAAGCGGCAAGAGAAAGAGTGGTTGAATATGGCGAATAAAATACAATTCAAACGAGGATTAAAACAAAATCTTCCAAATTCTGCTGATGTCGGAATGCCTTTGTGGTGTACCGATACAAAAGAACTTTATATCGGTACAGGAACTGGAGTTATAAAAGTAGGTGGTCTTGAGGATGGTTCAGAGATAGATTATTCAGTTTTTGCTTTATCTTCTGATTTATCTGCTGTTGCTACATCAGGCAGTTATAACGACTTGTTAAATAAACCTACCATTCCAACTGTACCTACAACATTGAGCAGTTTTACAGATAATTTAGGTTCAAATCCTACGCACACGCATAGTCAATATCAGACAAAATCTAATCTTGTAACTTCGATATCTGCATCAAGTACAAATTCTCAATATGCAAGTGCAAAGTGCATATATGACTTAATCGGAAACATAGAAACACTTTTAAGTGAGGTATAAATGACAATAGCAAGTGAAATTCAAAGAATTAAAAATAATATTGCAAACGCTTACGATGTTTGTACAAGTAAAGGTGCGAATATTCCATCTGACAAAAATAGTTCAAATTTAGCAAATTGTATAAACAGTATTACTGTCGGAAGTGGCGGTGGTTCAAATGTTGATTTAAAACCACTCATAAAAAAAGCTATTGGTTGGACTAACCAAAATGAAGGGAAATGTTATTTTGTACGATGGAATACTGATGGAACATATAATTTAATGAGTGCAAATTTCAAAACATTGGTTAAAAATTTTGCAACTAATTATATGGGAAGTTACATTTCATATATTTTGGATGGCTGTTTTTACATCAGACAAACAAGTTCAGATAATTATATAAAATGCAATTGCGATATAACTGATTGGATAGGCTATTCTTCAACAGGTTCAAATGGCTTTGCAATTAGAGCGAATGGTTCTCTATATTATTATAGTCTTTCGACAAACGGAACTGCAACGGTTAAACTTGTAGATGATACAGGAGTATGGACAAAATTAGCAAGCTACTATTATTCAGGGACTTATGGAATAAGAAATGGTGCTTTATGTAAAGCAATATATTCAACTTATACCTATACGGTTGTTGATAATAGCGGAACTTGGACTGACGTATGCTGTTTAAGCTATGGTATAAGTGGATATGGTATTAAAGATGGAAAAGTATATTATATAAATATAAATTCAGGGGACACGACACTATTAAGCGATGAAACAGGCTTTACTGCCGTTTCAGGAGATAGTTATGGTTTGGCAATTTGTAATGGTGCTTTATATTATTTAAGTGGCTCACGACAAGCAAAACTTTTAGATAATACACAAACTTGGGTAAAACTTTGTGGGTCTCAAAATGCAATCACATCAACTGGTAAATTATACTGTTCATCATATGGTTCAAGCATTCAGCAAGTTGGAACTGATACTGGTTGGACAGATGCCTGTGGGCAAAGCTCTGGAGTTGCTATCGGATTAAATAGAGGAAATGTTTATTGGCAGTTATCTAATAACAGTTTAAAGCAATTAACTTTTGATGGCGATATTACTCAGATTGATGGTGCAATAAGTACAATGACAGAAAAGGATAGAACTTGTGCTGTTATGGTTTCAAATAATAGTAATAACCAAAATTTATATTCTGTTGCCTATCCCAAACAAGATTATTCATTATATTTTGATAAAAATTTAACAACACAATTTCCCATAAAAATAAATTCTATTTCTAATAATTCTGACTATATTGAAGTATTACCTCTTATTAATGGAGTAAAACAAAAATATTACAGAAATACGAATATTGACGGCAATTTTTCAGTTACACCTGATGAGCATAAAAGAACCGAAGAATTAATAAATATTTTAGAAGGGAGCTAATTATGACTGTTTATCACAAACTTATTCATGGAAATATGTTGAACAATTATGAGTTGGGAGATATTACTCCTGAACAGGCTTTAGAACAAGGTTATAAACCTTTAATACAAGCTGAAAGAGAAGAGAATAAAGAGTACGCTGTTTCATATAACGAGGATGAAACAATACCCCAAATGACATCACTCAACAAAATCTGCCTCCATTGGACAGCGGGCAGTAATTCACCCTGCAACACCGATATAAAAGCATACCATTTTTTAATAGATTCTAATGGTCGAATTTATCCGGGGACACATAAACCTGAAGATAATTTAAACTGTAAAGACGGGAATTATGCGGCACATTGCGGAGGTGGAAACACAGGATGCATCGGTTTATCTGTTTGCGGAATGGCAGGTTTCAGCCTGCACAAAAAAGAAACAAAATACCCTATAACACAGAAGCAAGTTGAAACTCTGTGCTGTTTAACTGCTTATTTAACTATTAAATACGGAATTATTATTAAGGAAAATTCAGTATTTACCCACAATGAATTTGACAGTAAAAAAGCAAAACCTGAAGGCAAAATTGATATTACTTATCTGCCGTATTTGCCAAATCTACAAATAATCAGGATTGGCGGTTATCTGCGAAACAAAGCCGAATGGTACAGAAAGAAGATAAAAGAAGGAAAGTATAAATTAGAAAAGAAAGGAAGTTACTATGAATTTATTTGCGTTTGTTAAGTCTTGGAAAGATTTTAGTTTTTTGTGGACATTGATTCAACCGTTTATTTTGAAACTTTTGAAAAAGAATGTTCCGACATCAATTACAAAGTTGTATGAAAATCTTGCAAAATACACTCAGCCGGCAATCGACAGTTTGTATAAATTAAAAGCCAAGATTAAAGAAACACCGACTGAAGTTGACGATTATTGTTTCGATCAGGGTGTAACAGCTATTGAAACCTTTGCTAATTATTTGTTAGGTGAAGTTCAAAATTTAAGAGCATAAGGAGGATTCAATGACTTGGCGAGATTTATTAAATGTTCAGAACGTTGAAAAGGGATTTTTTCGCTCCTCTAACCCACTGGGGATACCCGACATCAGAAAGGATGAGTTCGATATAAAAGAACTCATCCCATATCGGGTGGACAAAAACAGAAAAGGAACGGCACATTTCTTTCTTGATGATTACAGATTCGAGCGTTGTTGGAAATGGGCAGACTCGCAAATTCCTGAATTAAGAAAATATGACGGGGTTTTGTCTCCTGATTTTTCAATGTACACAACATACCCAAAAGCATTCCAAATATGGCAGGTTTATAGAAACAGATGGTGTGCCGCATTTTGGCAAGCTCATGGAATTAAAGTTATTCCAACCATAAGTTGGTCTACCGAGGATAGTTACGACTTTGCCTTTTTAGGTGTTGAAAAAGGCTCTGTGGTGGCTGTCGGAACGGTCGGTGTGCTTAATGATGAGTATGCTAAAAAATTATTCTTGGATGGCTTTAAAGAAATGATAAAACGACTTGAACCGAAAGAGATTTTGGTTCGTTGGTTCGAGCCGTACATGAATAAATTTAACGATATAAAAAAGAAAGGACACTAACTATGGGCGGAAGAGGTTCCGGCGGTGGTAAAGGCGGTGGCGGTGGAAGTGCTGCTAAAAAAATCCCGACTGGTGAAGGCATCACCGATAAAAACGAACTAATTAATTTATATAACAGTATTTCAGGCAATTCTAATTTATCTGTTGAACAACGTGTTAAAGCAATGCACGATATTGAAGAGAGAATTAAGGAATTAGATGCTAAAAAACAAGCGGATCTAAAACAAAAAAGACTTGATGCTCTTGCAAAGGCTCGTGCAAAACGTGCTGAAAATAAGAAAAACGGAATTAAACCTGAAAAGAAAGAAAAAGATCCAAGAAGAACAAAACCTAAAATGTCTATGGATAGCACCGTTTCAGACCTTAAATATAATTTAAGGCGAGGTGTTGAATCAGACGGATATATTTCAAATTCAGACTTCAGGGTTGAAGATTATGGAAATTCCGTTAGTGTTCAAATCAGATATTTAGGCAAATGGAAAAACCCTTCACACGCTCGTTATGAGGAAGATTACGATTGGCAAGAACTTAAATCATCAAGTGGAAAGCAGATTGATAAAGTAATTAAAAAATTATCAAAACAGTCAGGTCGTAAAATTACTTGGGGAACGAGTGAAAAGAATTGGATTGATATAGATATACCAAAAATGAAAGGAGACTAATATATGGGCGGTCGTGGTTCAGGAGGCGGCAGATCAGGTGGAGGTGGCGGTGCATCATCTCAACAGGATCACGAAGTAAGACTCCGCAGTCTTAATGATATATATCAGGAAAAATATTCTCAAATGACAGACTCTGAATTGAATCGGGCATTAACCAATGCTAAAAATTTAATGAATAAAGAGCAAGCAAATGTTTTACATGAGCAACAAAAACTTGAAAAAATGGTTAATGAATTTAAAAAAATGAAAGACACCGATCCGGGAGTTGATGAAAAATGGAATGCCATCGATAAACAAACTGGTATTTTGAATGATGCACGTGCAAGATTGGATATCAGGTCACAGGCATATTATTTAGGCATTAACGAAAAACACAATGTCAGAGGGAAATACACCGCAAATGATATTAAAAATATGTCTAACGGACAGTTAAACTCTTTCTATAATAATTCATACAAAGAAAGCTCAAAAGCTCGCAGACGGATTGAAAATACATCTAATCCTAAAACGAGAGCCAAATATCAAAAAATATACGATACTCAAAACGACTATTTCAATAAAGCAACTGCCGAAAAAAATATCCGGGGACTTGACGGAAAAGGTTGGTAATTGTGTCTGAATGATACAAAACTACGCTCAATGACTTTAATTAAAGCCTGTTTAGAGTGATGAATGTGTTTGTACACATTAAAAAGGAGGTCATTATGACTACAATCACAGCAGAACAAGCTCTAAAGAGCAAACAGAATTTCACAGAGTATTTAGCAGATAATACTCCGGCATTGGTAACTTCTACCATAGCAAATTATCAAAGCAAAAGTGGGAAAGTTGTAGTTACAATAGCAGAATTAACACAAAACTTTGAAACTTTTGTTAATGCGGTAAACGAACCGACAGTTTTAGAATTACCTCAAAAACCATATTTCGCATGGATAGTTACAACTCCAAAAGAACGAATTATGAATGTTTTAAGGACGATCAATGAGGGTTCAACAGGCGATTTAGGAATTTTTGTTTTTAAGGCTTTTTTGAACGGCGATAAAATGGACTTTGAATGCCTTTTGAAACCTGAATTAAAAGAAAAGCAAAAGCGTGAAAAGACAATAACCAAAACAGGCGGAATTCAATACGATTATTGGAAAGTTTATTCGGAAGTATGCGATGAAATGGGCGAGGGCGATTATCAAATCAAGCCGGCATCACAACATTACCAAAATATACCGATTGGACTCAAAGGTGCTTACATCAAGCAAACAATAAGTGTAAAAGATAATTATGTTGCATCAGAATTATTTATTGGAGATAATAAGCAACTCTTCGCAGACCTTAAAGAACACGAAAAAGAAATTGAAAAGGAACTTGGCACTCTAACTTGGGATTGTAAGGATTCAAACAAAAGTTGCTTTATAAGAAGAACGATATATGTTGATTTTACAAATCCTGACCGATACGCAGAATTCGCTAAACAACAGGTTGAATTAGCCATAAAAGTCAGAGAAACATTTTTCAAATACATATAAATCGCAGGGGCTATCCCCTGCTTTTTATAATTAGACATTTGGCTAATTTACACGAGTAATTTAAGTAATATAGGATAATAAAAATGAGCAGAAAAATAATTTTAAAAAATAGACAGAATCACGAAGAACAGTTGGAATTGACTTTGGAAGAATTCAAAGCCAAATTTAACATTGAATTAAGACAAGCTATAAATACTTATAAAGCACATGAAGAAAGTAAAAACTTCCTGCCGCCTCATATAAAACCAACCCCGGATTACGAGCAGGATTTTTATTTTGACTTGCGTTGGAACTTCAATAATTACGCACAAACACCTTATTACATCGCTCAATAACTATGTGTCCGAATGATACAAAATCGCCCACAATGACTTTAATTAAAGTGCATTGTGAGTGATTAATGTTAATGCACATTAAACGAAAGGAGCAATAAATATGGGCATTATGACAACAGACAAAGAAGAAAGAAACTACCAAGCATTTATGAATGAACTTGAAAAATTATCTAAAAAATATGGGATCGGCATTTCAGGTTGCGGAGTATTTGATTATTGGGATGAAAACGGATTCAAAGAAATCGAATACAGAAAAGATTCCTCAAGTGGTGATTTAAGAATTGAAAAACTTGTATTTTCAGATGGTACTTCATTAGACGATTAAGGAGCAGACAATGATTGAATTGAACGGTATTTACAAACTAAAACATATTATCAATTTTGAAGGTAACATTGATGACGATTTCAAAGTTGTCGCAATAAGCAAAGATAAAAAAATGGTTGCCTGCGTTCAATTAACAGGAATTGATGCCGGCGAAAGATTTGTGTTTATGATTGAATGCTTACTCGATCCTGAACATCCTGAAGATAAATATTATGGTGAACTTATTGAAAAATAGAAAGGCGGTTTTAAATGTCAAACATGAGTTATTGCAGATTTCACAACACCTACCACGATTTAGTAGATTGTAAAAATGCACTTTACAACGAGGATATATCCTCTGATGAAGAAAAAAGATACGCAAAAAAATTAATTGAATTATGCAAAGAAATTGCAGAAAATTATGAACCTGAATTTATTGATGAAATCACAAATGACGATGAAGAATAAAACAAAAATAATTGTGTTGAATTGATACAAAATCGCTCCCAATGACTTTAATTAAAGTACATTCAGAGCGATTAATGTTAATGCACATTAAAAAAGAAAGGACTAAAATTATGACAAAAACAGTATTAGGAAGCGAAAACACACAGTACGGATTTTATGGAACTATTTATAGTTACAATTCCGAAAAAGAAACTGAAAGCAAATGGGCAGAAGCATTTGAATTACTACTCGATTTATCAGGTCTGTCTCCTGCCGAAATTAGAACTTATCTTGATAGCAGAAGCGGTCGTAAATTAGCAGATTGTTGCAACGATTCAAAAGATGATGTCAAAGCCGTAATTATAAGAGAATATTTTAAATGGATTGATGATGATTTATTTGAATGCAGAGTTAAAGAACTTCAAAACCCAAGCAGAATGTTATTTGGAACTGTAATGCACGATGAAATTACAAATCAAGATGTTGTAATATTATGCGAGGGAACTAAAAAATACAGAAAAGACAAATATTTCAAAGTTATTGATAAAAACGAAAATATATACATTACAAGAATGGATTTTTTAACCCCGAATGATTAATTTATAACAAGCAACGCTATTTGATAGCGTTTTGCTTTTCCCTAAATTTTTAATAATTTATTTACCCTATACAAATGATAAGCGAGTTCAAAGGTACTGTCATTTATTTCACCCGATATAATGCCGCCTTTTGCCACCTCAACAGGCATACTTAAATAATCGCTTGGTTTATCGCTTAATCTAATAATCAATGAATCGCCTCCGGCAAGAGATTTATTGCAAAAGTAAAAGTCCTTTTCTTGTGCAGAGCCGAGATAAACGCATTTTTCACAATCGTGTTTATATAAGGGTTTTTGTATTAACATGGTCATAAGAGTATTTTAGCATAAAAAAATCCGATGCCGGAGGATGACATCGGTTATGAACAAAGATTCGGATTACAGTAATTAGGAGTTATCCTTTTTCTGTTTAGATAAATGTTTCCTCAAAATTTTATAAACTTGTTTTACCGACATATCACAATCCAATGCCAATTGATTTATTGAATATTTAGTGCCATTGAAATTGTCAATAATATATCTTTCTTTAGCAATTCTGAACGGTTTACGAGGGATTGGAATAATTAAACCGGGGAGTGCAAGAACAATATCGACAGTTTCCTCTATGCCAACATAATCGGAAAATGTTAATAAATCGTCATTTGGCATATCATCCTTTGTAATATATTTCATCCAAGGGCGTTTTTTTGTCATATAAAGCTTCTCTAATATTCTTGGTCTCATCAGTTAACGCATCACGTTAAGACGGTCAGCTTGCATCGTTAGCCGACCGTTTCGACCTTATGCTGCCATGAAAAGGCTTTCAAATTCAGACATAATCTCTGTCATTAAATCCATTTTCATTTTGAGCATTTTACACTCTCTCTTAATACTTAATTGTTCGGATATTTCATCATCCTTCAAATCTGCCTGCCCAAGTTTAAATACATTTGCCGCATAATTGTCTTCCAAATGGTTTATTTCATCAGATAAATAATCCATAAACATTTGTTCTTTAGATTTTGGTTCATCAGATGTATTTTGTTCTTCATCTACGATCATTTCAGAAATCATTTCGGGAGTGATTCCGGCATCTTTCTTTGTTGCATTCATTTCATCCATTGTGTCACACATAACTGTTTCCATTTCTTTTTCTTGATTTTCTAACATAGTTTTTACTCCTTATTTTTCTTCTACTACTAAAGTGCAGATGCACTTTTTTTTACATAATTTTTTTTCATTGCAATAATTGAATTTATGACCTTTGATGCTTTTTCCTTTGTCATAAACATCACATCGTCAACCTTATGAGTTCTGCTCAAAAATTTTCGCAATGACTTTTTGGCGAATGTATCATCATCGAAATAAGAAAGTTCTCGCCATAAACCTTCAATCATACGGATTTGAGAATCCGTTGCCATTTCCTTATCTCGTTTTAATTCGGCATATTTTTTTGGTTTCTTTATCCATACACCTTTGGCAACGGCATTATTTTCAAGATTTTCAGTAAATGTAATTGCATCTTTATAAGTCAAATCTTTTGATGACGAAACTCCGTATTCACAGAGTAATTCACGATATAAATCGTCATCTATACCAAGCACTTTTTTTAGTGTATGTATTTTTTTAATCTGTGAATTCGTAGCCATATTTAATCCTCAAATCATCAAGCTCTAATGCCCGACCATGTTTTATGCCTATCTGAACCCCTAAAATAAAGATGAGAAGTGCAATTAGAAATATATAGAGGTGTTTCTCTTCGGGTCGGAATTTAAAAAGATTACCAGTCAGTTTGTACTGTCTCATTTCCAATCACCCTTTCCCATCAATAATTCAGAGGTCTTTTTTATCACAGAACTATCGACCGCTACTTTGCCGTTTGTTTTGGCAATGTATGAACTGTGAGTGATTAAATGTTCTAATTTTCTTGTAATCCCGTCAGAATATGTATAATAAGTGCTTGCAAGTTCGGGATCTTGCCCGACTGCTTCCAAAATCATCCTTACATCCGAGATTAAAATTCTGTCATTCAATTTTTTATGGTATTTAACACGAGAATATAGTTGGTCGTATTCATTATTTCTGCCGCAAAGGTTTTCAAATAAAACGTCTTTGCCGACTAACAAAAGACCGATTCCTGTTTTGTCGTGTATTCTTCGAGCAGTTTCTAATGCCCTGTATGGCAGATTTTCAGCTTCATCAATAATCAATAATCTGCCTGAATTCTGAAGTTTATGAACCGCCTCGTTCATCAGATCGTAAACCGTACCTTTGCCTGATAATCCGACACGTCTGTGAATTTCTAAAAGTAAAGATTTCGCCGTATAACCTGAATCACTTTCTATAAGGATTGAGTCCATATAATTTTTTACATATTCTTTTACGGCAACTGTTTTACCGAGTCCTGCTCTGCCTACACAAACTCCGATTTTACCTTTTGTATGGCAAAGTCTGCCGATTTCGGAAATGTAACCAACGGTTGTTATATCCACGAAAGGAAGATTATCATCGGTCGTTCGTTCCTTTTCACGTTCAATAAAATTCACTATTTTATCGGTTAATTTTTCGTTATCACCTTCATATTTATTGCTTAACCACATACTAACCGTTGATTTACCAACTCCTATGGCATTAGCAACAAACACATTAGTTAATCCACGTGACTTCATTAAGTCACGAAGTTCAGTTCTAATATCCACTGGCAACTCCTTTCATTTCTTGAGCAACTCTTTTGTCTGTCTCAAATAAGTACAATAATTCTTCTTCAGGTTCTGACTCATCCATAAATACAGATAAATCAGCCTTTCCAAAAGCTGCCATCTCCTTACTTTTCTGAATTGCCTTATCCATATTGGTATTAGCAATTTTGGTTACACATGGATTTGCATCCTTAATCGGTTTTTTACAGAATGCCTTATAATTCTCATAAAGTTCTTCAGGAGTAATTTGTTCTGAAGTTTCAATATAAGATTTTGCTATTTTCAAAGCACGTTTCTTAATTGCCATAGCATCTTGGAATTCTTCTTTTGAAACCGTTTCTGCGTGTAATGCGGCAACGGCTCGGACTGCCGTTACTACACCTAAAAATTCTTCGTTATCTGCTTTGAACGCCCAAGCCTCTTTATAATTTTGAGGATCTCTGCGTAAATAAACTTTTTCTCCCGTATGTGAAAGCATCCAATCTGCCCAATAAGTAATTCCAAGTTCCTTATCCTTAATACCGTTTCTGCCAATCGTGAAATTGCGAGAGGTACGGGTACAGAACAACTTAAGGGCATCTTTGGTTGTAACAATTTTTTCTTTAAATTCTTGATTAAATAACTCATCAGGACATTGACCGTTAAGGTTTTTGCCGTCTGATTCCATTTTGTTGAAAACATTGATTATATAAAGGTCAAAGATTTTTTTAAATCTTTCAAAATCCATAACCTTACCGGTTCTGATTTCATCAGCAAGTTTTTCAGGTCTTTCAACGACATTGCCTCCACGATAACCAATACAATGTTTAGATAATTTTTCTTTAATCTTTAAGAAATCTCTTTCAATCGGTTTGGTTTGAGCATTATATGGCAGGGCAAAATGGACTTTAACATTCAATTCATCAAGCATTGAAGTTGTTTTTATTTGATTTGTTTCTACCTTTATATTTTTTCTGCCTCCGGCAAAATCTCTGCTACGATAATCTTTACCGTTATCAATAATGACATCCTTTGGCAAGCCATATCTTTCTGCTGCATAATAAAATGTTTGGAAGATTCTGTCCGAATTTGGGCTACCACATTGAAGTACCCATCCGAGCCATTTGCCGGATTTATAATCTCGCCAAGCAGTAACCCAAGGAAATACGGTTTTCCCTTCAGGCGAAATACAAGCAACATCTATCTGTGCGTGGTCTGAAACCCAAACTTCACCACAATTGATTTTTGAATAATCTCTATCAATATAATTACCATACTTACGATTCCAAGCCGTATAACCTTTTCTTGCTAAATATATGCTTGTTTCAGGAACTTCTTTGTCCAATCTTCTTTTAAAAGAAACATAACTTGGCATATCAGATTTTTTTATATTATCGGTACGCATAGCATATCCGACAGTCTGTTGCCAACAGCTTTTTAAAGATGGTGAACCTTCAACCATATATAATTTTTTGAAATAATCAAAATACTTATCATCTATAATTTTGGTTGCTCCTTTATGTCCGTATCTCGCAAGCAAGCCATTAAATCCGTCTTCTTTGTATCTCCTACGCATTTTGATTATATTAGGGTACGAAGTCATACAGTCAGAATGCTCCTCGTTCCATTCTTTTACAAAATTTTCAAGTTCTTGTCCCTTTAATCCTTCACAATTATCAAGTATTTGTTTGTATCTTTCTGCCTGCTCTTTTGCCCATAACGGTACTTCAGAATAACTTTCTATATTAGCATTTCTTAGTCCTATCAATTTCCTTTGAGCATAATCAGGCAAAGAGCTAAAGTTCACAAAATAATTATTTTTATAGCCACTCTTCTCAACTTTATAAATATACTTCCCTGAACGGCATTGTTCTTTTAAAGTTTTAATTGCTAATTTTAGAACATTACTAACATCATCTATTGCTACCCAAATCGGTTTGCTTGTATTTTCAGGTATGGCATTAAACAATGTTAAACTCCTTTATTTTGAATCCGAAAAATTTCTCTATTATATAAATATCAATTGGAGGATATTCTCGTTCGCCTCTTAAGTGCCGACTTACAACGCTTCTTGAGATATGTAATTGTTCTTCAATATCACTTGACTTTAAATCGAGTGATGCCACCATAACTTTTATTATTATGTGCTTTTGGTCATATGAAATTGTTTCCATAGTTGAACCTCAACTTCTTAAATTCGGACATATATATATAAAGTTTTTATAATTGCCCGAATTCATAGGACAAGTGGCTACATTTTTATTACCAGTTAGGCTATTTTTTACAAAATCCCCAAATGATATTTATATTATA
The DNA here is from genome assembly GCA_902761735.1 of uncultured bacterium. Lineage (GTDB taxonomy): Bacteria > Cyanobacteriota > Vampirovibrionia > Gastranaerophilales > Gastranaerophilaceae > UBA1221. The sequence continues at coordinate 74,877 of CACWLL010000011.1, read as the reverse complement.
TTTTATTTAAGGGGTGTGAAAACCTTTGTTTGTCTTGTGTTTCGTGCAATTTCCCCGATAAAATCATTATTTAAGACCGATAATTTTTCAAAAAAAACAAGTTCAAATAATTATAAATAAATTACTTGAACTTGTTTTATAAAATCGGTGAATTTGCAATTAAGATTTATTAAGCAATTAAGGACTTAATATCTTTATAAAGTGTTGTAAAATCTTGCTCTCGCCTCCAAATATACTCTGCTATTTTATAATGTAACCTAACTTTATTTCCTTTATGTTTCTCAATGTTTCTGCGAATAAACGAATAAACCTTTTTTAAGTTTGAAATATCCGTTTTCGTGCAATCATTTTCAAAAGGTGCTCTTAAAGGTCGTTCACTAATATAAATGTTCTTATTATATATATAAAAGAATCCGAAAATATCAAAAAACTGCCTGTACCGGCATTGTTTTGGATTAACAAAATAATTATTTAACAAGTTATTATTTTGTCTTTCATAAATCAATTTCCGAAACTCGTTATAAAATGCCGTTATGGTGCTTGCACTAACATTTGCAATATTACACATTTTCTGACATCCAATTTTTTCACAAAATCCCCTTATAATTAAATCTATTGTTTCAGGAGAATGGCATTGGATCATAAGTGGTAAACTCCGCAATTCTATACGAGGTATCTCCGTTAATTCTTTTTTATCTATCGGAAAATAACAGCCGTTTTTTTCTTCCAACAACTTTTCATCAAGCAGATACATTAAAACTGTTTCTAAAACATTCGGTTCTATTTCTGCAATCTGCAATAAATCCGTTTTTGTTGCATTACGCATTCTGCGACATAATTTGAGTATCTTGTCTTTCATTTAGCACCTCAATCACTTTTGTTTCATCTATTTCACTAATATTATTCGTTTGGGAATAACTTTCTAATTCCTGTATTGTTTGCACAATTTGGCGGAACGGCACTTTCCTCAATGTTAAATATTTTATTGCACCATCCGTAAATTTAAGATTTGTCAATTGTTCAAGTATGTCACTAATTTCATTTGAATCATAATATTTTAATTTCAAACTCTTATATAATCTGCTTTTTATATGTTTGAATCTTGCAATTTTTCTATTCACAAATTCCATTCCTGATAAAATAATCGGAACATTTGTAATATCCTGAATGTCCCTTAATATCTCTATTACATTTTTATCGCCTATTAAATAATCCACTTCATCGACAATAATTACTCTTGGCTCTTGTTGTAAACTTTTAACGATATGGTTGAAGTTGGTTTGCATATTGTGGTAATCCGTTAAATCCAAATCCGTAACTATTGTTTTTAATAATCCCGGTTGAGTCATTCCGTTAATTGCTCTTATGTAGACGGCATCGTTATCCAATGCCCATTTTAATAACATGTGAGTCTTGCCTATTCCCGGTTCACTATATATTAATGCAAGTCGTGGAATATTATCAGGCAGATTTTTTAATTTACTTGCTAATGAAATAAAATTTTTAAAGTTTTTTGTTTTTACGAATTTGTTTTCCATAGTTAATCTCCATATATTTCTCTATATTCATCACTTCTGATATAATCAGCAATCCATTTTCTATCTTCAGTATTTGTACAACCGTTTTGAATTAACCATTCGTATTTTTCAAAATCACTTTGAAAAATTGGTCGTTGCATTTGCTTTTCACGAGCTGTTAATTTACGTTCACGAGTCGGTTTTGGTTGTTCAAATTCTTCTATTTCATAAATCGGTTCAGGCTCTATTTCCAAAACTTGCAATTCCTCTTTCGGAAATGTCTTTTTAACTTGTTTAATTAATTTATTTTTTAATTTTTGTTGGTGAATATATTGTCGTTTGTATTCTTCCATATCCTTAACAGTTCCGAGAACACGAGCCATCGGGTGTACTTTCTGAACTCTGTGAGCAACGCATAAAAATTCCCCTTTGGTGGAATAAACATAAATCTTTGACAGGTCAAATAAACTGTAGCGGATATTAACTTTGTCCCTGATCCCTATAATAGAATCGCTCCTGTAATGCATTTTTAAGAATGTAATTCCATGTTTATTAATAGTTCTTGTTTCGGTTTTCATCATTAAATCATCCAAAACTTGAACGGGTATGTCCTGCTTTTGAACTGAATTTAACATCTCTTTGATTGTCATATTTCTATTATTCGGGCAGGGTTGAGAGTTGTGTAATTCTAACCAACTATTAATATATTTAATTGCTTCCTGAACTGTCGGAATATGATTATTAGTTAATCGTTTATGCCATTCTTGGTGCAAGTGTTCCCCTCGTTTTAACCACGCCGGCTTATCTTCAATTGAAGTTCCAATGTAGCTCGGCATACCTTTTTCCAATTCTTCTTGAAACTCTTTAAAAAATCTCTCAATGACTTTTGCTCGTGCATTGTAAGGTTTAGCAAAAACGGAGTGGATGTTAAGATTAGCATACACTCCGTTAAAGCCATCCTCCTCAAAGTCGCAATTTTGGAAGAACCGAGACTTAAATGCTTTTCCGTTATCTTGATAAACGACCTTCGGAATCATTCCCAAATTTAATATTGCATTACGCAGAGCTGATGCAATACATTGTGTGCTTTCAGTCATCATTATTTCATAACCGATTAATGCCGTAGATTTCCAATCTAAAAATCCGACAAGAGTTGCTCTTGTCGGATGTCCTGTAAACGGATTTATTACTTGGAAATTGAGAACATGACCATCTGCCACGATTATATCTCCAACTTCAATTTTATCTATATCTCTTTCAATATAAGGTTCAACTTTATCGTGATATGCTTTCATACCCTCACGTCTCAAAACCCACTCTGCATAATTATTTTTTCTAAAATGTTCCGCATATCTTTTGAAAGATAAATCACAGGGAAGACATTCATAGCCTCGTTTTTTTAATATTTCTTTTGTTAGTTTAATTGCTTTACCATAATTATACTGACTCGGATGTAATAAAAATGTCAGTAAAATATGTTTCATTTCATCATTTAATATTGAATTATATTCCCCTTGACGAGTCCATTTATATTTTGGCTGTAAACATTCTGCCGACTCATGTTTTTCAAAAGCCTGAACCCAACGGTGCAAAGTTCCGATTGAAATTGATCCGATAAATTTATATGCTTTGGGCAAATATAATCCTGAATTATATAAATCTAAAAATACGGAATCAGCTTCCTTTTTAGTCGGGTATTTCTTTCTTAATTTTTGCAAAGCCACAACAATGTTGGTTCTGAAGTTAGCTGTTAATTTCGCACTATCAGAAACAAACTGTGCCGGCTGATAATTCATCGGAATAAGTGCAGTCGATTTTTTGCCGCTTTCTAATAATAGTTTTTGAGTTTCAGGTTCTAAACTTGAAAATAATATTTCATAACTCGTGCCACCATTAACCTTAACCTCTCTTGAAATATATCCGTTTTCAGGACTGTTTAATTTTAATCGAATAGATCGGGTTGAGGTTAAACCCTTAGCCTCTGCGATATCCTTTATATTAATATATAAGTCATTATTATTCATGGCACAACAACTTTACCTCTTAAGGCATAGCATTGGAACACGACTTCCGAGCATTGTGTCTGTTTCGTATCAATTAATTTTTTTAATTTTCTCAAAAATTGTCGGACACATTTTCCCCGATTTTTTGGTAAATTTTTCAAAACGGTCGAAAACGGACTTGCCGAAATAATCAAACTGTCTGAAATAATCAAACCACGACTAAATGCCGGCATAGTGCAAATTTTCAGGAGCGGAATTTTTGGAAAGTATGTCCAAACAAAGTCCGTTAAAGTCCAGTTTGATTATTGCCAAATCGTCAAAATTCCGACCACCTATATTGCGACTACGAGCGACTTTCAGCCAAAATAATCAAACTGTCTGTAATAATCCAAATGGGACTATAAATACATTAGACTTATTGGTTCTAAAAAAGGACTTTTCGGACTGTTGAAATGATTATTTGTTGGTTACTTCCAACCGTCAAACCTTTACACACAGGCGATTTAACTAAAAATAATCATATTAGGCGTACAGATACACTGAGGTGAAAAAATACACGGACTAACAAATACATAAATAAAAAAATAGCCATAAACTGGCTATTTCTTAAAGTGGTGCCGCGAGGCGGAATCGAACCACCGACACGGGGATTTTCAGTCCCCTGCTCTACCGACTGAGCTATCGCGGCAAATTTTTATTTTGTTTGGCTCTCACAAGCCACATTTTCTATACTACGTGCTAAAAATTTAAAGTCAAGATTTATTTATGCCCAAATAAATCTGTTGGTAAACCGCTATGTAGAGTCTTAGGCAGACATTCGCCAACAGCTCTTTTTATGCCTTTTACAAAACCGGAAGCTGCAGCGTTTACGGATTTGCCCAAAACATATCCTACTAATCCCATTCCTATAATAGGATTTGTGAATGAAAATAATGCCAAACCCGCAAGAGGGGTAACATCTTTTCCTCTAACGTGAGTTATTGCATGTCCGAAACCCAATGCTGCACCTGTGATTATCCCTACGCTTCGACCGTGTCCATTACTTAAAGCTCGCCTTTGTCCAAGGAATTTGCCATGTTTATAATGTTGGCTATAGTAACTTTTTGTTTGAGATAAGTCGCGTTTTATATAGTCTGACAACGGACTTATTTTTGATTTTATATATGGGTAAATTTTAATTGACATATTTTCTATCCCTATCCAAAATGTATATTTTGTAATAATTGTAGTAAATACACTTTTAAATGTCAATATTGACCTGTCGATTTATTTAAAATATATTAATGTTAAGATTTATACTATAGAGGATTTTATGAATAGCATTGAAATTATAGAAAAAGCTGAAGAAAGTTTAGTTGAACAATTTAAGACGGTAGAAAAAATTCGTGATTATAATCAGGAAAAAGTTTTGCAGGCTTTTATTGACAATAGAGTAGCGCCAGAACATTTTTATACCGTATCAGGATATGGACATGATGATTTAGGACGAGAGGTTTTGGATAATGTTTTTGCTCAGGTATTCAAGACAGAAAAGGCTTTGGTAAGAATTCATTTTGCCTCAGGTACACATACATTAGCATGTGCTTTGTTTGGTAATTTGCGTTGCGGGGACAAGCTTGTTTCCGTTGTAGGGACCCCGTATGATACTATGCAAGAAGTTATAGGAACAATGGGTGATGAAGAAACAAGACGGGCATCTTTAATCGGTAATGGCGTTTTGTATGAAGAAATTCCGCTTACAAAAGACATGTCCGTTGATTATGAGGGTATAGAAAATAAAATCGATTCTTCTGTTAATATGGTTTTAATCCAACGTTCAAAAGGATATTCTACGAGAAAATCTCTTACGGTTGAAGAAATTGGTAAGATTTGTAATATCGTAAAATCCAAGAATCCTCAATGCATATGCTTTGTGGATAATTGTTACGGGGAATTTGTTGAGGACAGAGAACCAACAGAAGTTGGTGCGGATTTAATAGGCGGTTCTCTTATAAAAAATCCCGGCGGTGGTATTGTAGAAGCCGGCGGATATATTGCAGGTAAAGAGATTTATGTTGAACGTGCAGCCTCAAGACTTACGGCACCCGGAATCGGCTCAGAGGGCGGGGCAATGTTTAATCAGCACAGATTGATATTTCAAGGTTTGTTTATGGCTCCGTCAGTTGTGTCGGATGCAGTAAAAGGTGCAATTCTTGCATCAAAAATATTTGATGAAATCGGCTATGATTCCTCTCCTAAATATTATGAAAAACGTACCGATATTATACAAAATATAACGTTTGGAAAACCGGAACCATTGGAAGAATTTTGTAGGACAATACAGTCTTTGTCTCCGATAAACGGGTACGTGACCCCTATTCCCGAGCACATTCCTGGATATGAAGACGAAGTTATAATGGCCGGCGGAACTTTTATTGAAGGCTCAACCATAGAACTGTCTGCCGATGGCCCGATGAGAGAGCCGTATGTTGCATATATGCAAGGCGGTCTAAATTATTCGCATGTCAAAATAGCTTTAAGAAAATTTTTGGAAAAACTGCAAAAATGATAATTAAGCTAAAACAAATTGCTTGTAATTGGGTGCTTTAAGCTAATTATTAACTTATGTAAACTTGAAATTAGCCATATATAACTAATTCTTAAGTATTAGTCACTATTTTACAATCAAATACTTTTAAAAGTAATGAATTTATGATATTATATGGTATAACCCCAATAGGGGTGATGATAGTTAAATGTAGTAAAAGAAGAAAGGGTATACTATGTCACTACCTAATGTAGCATATTTCTCAATGGAAATTGCGATAGATCAATCTTTAAAGACATACTCAGGCGGTTTGGGATTTTTGGCAGGTTCTCATATGTTGTCTGCCGGGTATTTGCAAATGCCTATGGTCGGTGTCACTATGTTATGGTCATACGGGTATTATGATCAACGAATCGCTCATGATGGTCAGGTTGAGGTTGCATATATAAGAAAATATTATGACTTTTTAACGGATCCAAACTTATCAACAGAGGTTGATATATTTGGCGAAAAAGTTAAAGTAAAAGCATATTTGGTGAAACCGGAATTATTCGGCACGTGTCCGGTTTATCTTTTAACAACTGATATTGAAGGTAATAGCGATTGGGCAAGAAGTATTTCTCATAAATTATATGATGGAAATGAAAAAATCAGAATTGCTCAAGAAACTGTTTTGGGTGTAGCAGGTGTAAGAATATTACAGGCAGCAAATTATAACTTTGATGTTATTCATATGAATGAGGGTCATGCATTGCCGGCTGCGTTCGAATTGTTAAGAATATATAACGGTGATATTGATGAAGTTAAACGCCATACTGTATTTACAACTCATACCCCTGTTGCGGCAGGTAATGAAGTTCATTGGGTTGATACCTTAATGGAAGGCGGATTCTTCTCTGGCGCAAGCAGAGAGACGGCAGTTTCTCTCGGAGGTGAAAACTTCTCGTTAACAGTTGCTGCGTTAAGAATGAGCAGATTGGCAAATGCGGTATCACAGCTTCATGGGCTTGTTTCCAATAATATGTGGGAATGGGTTGAAGGCAGATGCCCTATTAGAGCAATTACAAACGCTGTTAATCTTCATTATTGGCAGGATGACAGAATTAAGTACGCAAAAACACCTCAAGATTTGCTTGATGTAAAACGTCAAATGAAAGTTGAATTGTTTGATTATGTTGCGAATGTTGCAGGTAAGAGATTCAATCCTGATGTATTAACTATCACTTGGGCAAGAAGATTTGCTGATTATAAACGTGCGTGGTTAATATTGATGGACAAAGACAGAATTACAAAATTGCTTAATGAAGATAAAGTTCAGATTATTTTCGCAGGTAAATTCCATCCTGATGATGTAATGGGTAAGGAAATGTTTAACAAATTATTAAACAGATCTCACAGTATGCATAATGTAGTAGTTCTTCCTGGTTATGAACTTCAGTTATCAGGTATGTTGAAACGTGGTTCTGATATATGGTTAAACACTCCGTTAAGACCGTTTGAGGCTTCAGGTACTTCCGGCATGTCTGCAAATATGAACGGTACTCTTCACCTTTCAATTTATGACGGGTGGACTGTTGAAGGGACTTTCCACGGAATTAACGGTTATACTGTTGAATATCCTGAGCTTGATACTGAAATGCCTTGGGAAGACAGACATTGGAAAGACCATGAGTGTGTAATGAATATTATTGAAAAAGAAATTATCCCTACATACTATGATAATAAGGAAGAATGGGCTCGATTGATGCGTCAGGCTATCAGAACATCTGAGGCTTATTTCAATTCTGACCGTATGGTAATTGAATATTATAACAGATTATATAAACCAATTGCGCACAATGATTCAACGGCCGGAGAAGAAAGAAAAGAAATGAAAATTTCTGAAGCGCCAACGTTTGATGCTTGGACATTCTCTAACATAAAATAGGTGAAATAAAACATTAAATAAACACGAAAAGCGTCTGTATAAACAGGCGCTTTTGATTTATAAAATTTTTTCTTTATACGATATAAAGATTATGTAAGGAAATCCGATATTAAGTAAATTTTGCATTATAATGTAAACATAGATTAGAAATATTGGAGATTAAACATGGAAACAGTTAATGAAATTCTTACAAAATTAGAAAATGCAGATAATACAACAAAAAATGAATTAGAAAATACATTGGTAAATTGTGGCTCTGCGATTGTTCCTCAATTAGTTGACCAATTACAAGTTGTTAGAGGAATTAAACGTGGTGTTGTAGCAATGACTTTGATTAGAATTGGGGATGCTTCTATTAAGTATCTTGAAAGAGCTGCTCACGATAATAAAGATTTTGAATGGGTAGCAGAATATTTAATCAGAGAAATAAAAGGTGAAATGGCTGCTTAGTCAGATTTTTAATAATTAGAAAAACTCTGAACATTGATTGTTCAGAGTTTTTTATTATAATTATTTATTGTATAATTGTGATATGAAAAAATTGTATCCATTATTATTTTTTATAACCGTACTAATATTGGTTTTTATAATAAGTGCGAATGTCCAAGGTTTTGATTTCGATTTGTGGGCAAGATTAATTGCCGGTATGGGTGTCGTTGATGGTCATACCGTGTTAAAGGAGGATTTTTTATCTTATACCCCTACGCACACATGGTGGGATCACGAATACGGCTCCGGAGTCGTTTTTTATTTCTTTTTGAAATATTTTGGCGGATATAGCCTTATTCTTTTACAGACAGCAATTTTATTTTTTATAATATTTTTTACAACAAAAATTGTAAAACTAAGAGGTGCGGACAACCCTTATAATATGTTGTTTTGGGTATTTCCGATAATCGCATTACATTCTAATTTTGGAAATCCGATTAGGTGTCATCTTTTTAGTTTTTTATTTTTTACAATATTCCTTTATATATTGGAATCAGTGAAGCGAGGAAAGCAAAAATTAATATATATTCTTCCGATATTAACGGTTATCTGGAACAACCTTCACGGTGGTGTCGTTGCAGGGTTGGGATTAATAGGAATGTATTTCTTAGCAGATTTGTGGGATAAAAAGCCGGTAAGACATTATTTATTTGCGGGTAGTTTGTCGTGTCTTAGTTTATTAATAAACCCTTGGGGGGTTGATTATATCAAATTTTTGCTTATGGCAAATACAATGGAAAGACCTGATGTTGCAGAGTGGTGGGGGTTGTTTTCTAAACATCAATTATATAACCAGATCCCGTTTAAGATATTTTTGATAATGATACTTGGACTTGAGGGTTGTCATTTATATAAAAAGAACGCAAATTCAATCATTCAGAGTTGGAGGAGCATTGATAAAGCTAAGTTTATAGTTTTATTTGTTACTCTTATTCTTGCAATTCAGCACATAAAACTTTTGCCGTTTTTTGTGATTTCCGCATGTGCATATTGTTATGAGGATTTTAAGATTTACATAGAAAAATTTTTACCAAAATATACGGAGCGAGCAGTTCTTATTCTTGTGATAATAATTTCATTTGCAGGTTTATTATTAAAACAATACGAATTACCTGTTGGCGCAAGGCAATACCCGCACAGAGAAGTTGAGTTTATAAAAATAAATGACATAAAAGGAAACATTCTTGTAAATTTTGGTTTAGGCAGTTTTGTTTCTTACAAATTATATCCGCATAATAAAATATTCATGGACGGAAGGTATGAAGAAGTATATTATGATGAGATGGTTCCTTTATTAAAGAAATTTTATTTGGTAAATGAAGGATGGGATGATGTACTCAAAAAATATCCGCCGGATATTTTAATTATAGAGAATTATTATCCTATATATGAAAAACTAAATGAAATGTCAGAATGGTCAAATATATACGAAACAGAAAATTATGGAGTATTTATAAGAACAGAAAATAAGAAAAATTTTTATACCGCACCGGATAATAGTATAGATAAGTATAAAAATACTCTATTTGATACATCCATCAAATTTTAAGTTGTTATATAATACCTGTATGAGCGATGATAATACGCATTTAAAATATACTCTTTTATTTGGAGGCGGCGCTGTTAGAGGAATTGCATACAGCGGAACTTTCAAGGCAATAGAAGAATTAAATATAGAATTTAATACCCTTGCGGGTTCATCAGTAGGCGCAGTGTTTGCGGCATTGGTTGCTGTCGGATACACCTCTGATGAGATAAAAAATATCTTTTTAAAGGTAAATTATGACTTATTCAGAGATATTCAAATCGGTATAGGCTCTCAATTTGCATTAAGTAAAGGTGAAGTTTTCTTGGATTGGATGAGAGAACTTATTGAAAAGAAATATTACGGTGAAAGTTACAAAAAAGGTACCCATAGGGCGGTTACATTTGGGGATATCGAGAAAAATCTTGTGATAATAACTACTGACCTGTCAAATTTTGAATGTAAAGAGTTTTCAAAGGCAGAAACGTCTGATTTTGAAATTGCGAAAGCCGTGAGAATTTCAAGTGGTATGCCTGGACTTATGAAACCCGTTGAATATAATAACAGAGTTCTGGTAGATGGGGATTTGCAAAAAAGTGCCCCGATGTGGAGTTTATCGAAGAATTTGCAGCCTGATGATGAAAGAATTGTTGAGTTCAGATTGGAAGGTGATTTCCAAGGAAATGACCATAATGCAATAGAGTACGCAAATGCAATATACAGTTATGCAACAAGTACTGGAACAAAGTTCCTTACAAAAATATATGGATGCCGTGATAACTATGACTACATTACAATTGATACAGGTGACTTAAATATTATAGATTTCAACGTTTCGGAAGAAAAAAGATTAGAATTGATAGAAAATGGTTATAAACAAACAATTGAATATTTTAAAAGTAAACTAATCACGAAAAAACAAAATCTTTTAAGTATATATAAAGCTGTTTTACACAAGCTTGATATGTGTGAATCACAAATATTTAAAGGAAATATTTCTCAGGCAAAGTGTGAACTTGGTGAATTATATATGAATTTGTGTGATGATATCATATTGATAAATAATAAGGATAGAGATTGTTTAAACCATTTTAAAGAGATTTTTATTGCAAATTATAAAACTCCGGCATTATTTGGTAAATCAAAATTAAAAAATGAAAAATTGGTAACAACAGAATTGAAAAGTTGCAAACAAAATATTTCAGAACGGGTTGACGAGTTTAGTGCATATATTGAAATGTTTAGAGAATAAAATGCTATTTTGAAGCGAATAAATTTAATTGAGGAGTTTGAACCTCAGGTATATCTGCAGCTTTTTTTCTTGTAGAAACATTTACGGATAAATCTTTTTGCATTCGAGTCATCAAATCTTGTGAGCGCTTAACAACAGATTGCGGCAAGCCTGCCATTTTTGCAACCTGTATCCCATAGCTTTTGCTTGCTCCTCCTTGAACGATTTTTCTCAAAAACAAAATTTCACCATTTTCTTCAGAAACTGTTATCCTATAATTTTTTATTTGCGGATAGGTCTTAGTCATTATATTTAATTCGTGGTAGTGGGTAGCAAAAATGCATCTTGCACCGATTTTTGTCGCAATATATTCCGCAACTGCCCAGGCAATTGCAACCCCATCATATGTGCTTGTCCCTCTACCGATTTCGTCCAGCAATATAAAACTTTTATCGGTAGCAGAATTTAATATATATGAAGTTTCAACCATCTCAACCATAAATGTGGATTGTCCTAATGTTAAATCGTCAGAGGCTCCGACACGAGTGAATATTTTATCTGTAATCCCTAATTTTACGTAATCCGCAGGAACCCAAGAACCGATTTGAGCAAGTAGTACTATTAAAGCATTTTGACGCATATAGGTAGATTTCCCTGCCATATTTGGACCTGTTAATATCATAAATTGCGTTGAATCAACGGATTTGCTTTTTAAGTCCAAATCATTTGCGACATATTCTCCTAACGGCAATATTTTCTCCAATACGGGATGTCTGCCGTTTTTGACAATAAAATCATCAGAGTCATCAATTTCAGGACAGCAATAGTTGTTTTCGACAGCGACCTCCGCTAACGAAGAAAATACATCTGTATTAGCAACACATTCTGCAATTTCTCTGATTTTTGAAACAAATTCTTTTGAGTATTCTCTAAAATCGTTAAATAGTTTGTATTCTAATTCGGTTGATTTAAATTTTGCAGATAAAACGTCATCTTCATGTTTTTTTAATTCTTCTGTAATAAATCTTTCGCCATTAGTTAGAGTTTGTTTTCTTATGTAATTATCCGGCACAAGATTTTTATACGAATTTGTTACCTCAATATAATAACCGAATACCTTATTATAAGAAACACGAAGATTTTTTATTCCCGTTTTTTCTTTTTCTTCCTCTTCAAAGGATTTAAGCCAATTTTCTCCACCGGTTAGAAGTTCTCTATAATAATCAAGCTCTGTGCTAACCCCATCTTTTAATATTCCGCCGTCTTTTATTAGCATTGGAGGATTCTCTGAAATTGTTCGTTTTATTAGTTCAGAGTATTCCAATATTTCATTTTTGTACTCTTCAACTTTTGAAAACGGATTATTATCAAGCTCTTTTGAGATATCAAGTAATGCCGGCAGCACATCAAGAGATTCTCTTAAACTCAAAAAATCTCTTGGCGACGCAGAACTGTTGCTCATTCTTGTTGCTAATCGTTGAATATCATAAATTTTTTCGAGTTCGTCTATTAATCCTTTTCTTAAATCACTCTTTTCAACAAGCTCGCTTATGGTTTTCTGTCGATTCATTATTGCATTAATATCTTTTAGCGGCTGGCAAATCCAATTCTTTAGCAATCTTGCACCCATATTTGTTTTGGTTTTGTCAATTGCCCATAGCAAAGAGCCGTATTTATTTTTTTCTCTTAGCGTTTCTGTTAATTCAAGATTTTTTCTGGTTGAGCCATCTAAAATCATGTATTCTGAAAGTTCATATGTCTCAATTCTCTCAAATTTCGGGACATTATCTTTTAATGTTTCCCAAACATACGCTAATAGAGCACCTCCGGCCCTAAATCCTGTCTTATATTTTGAAAAACCGAAAGCTTCAAGTGTATTTGCCTCAAATACAGCTTTCAAATTATTTTGCGCAAAGTTTAATTCAAATACATTTGCAGGAATTTTAGAACAATTGTAAAGTTTTTGAATATCTTCCGGTAAATCTATTTTTTGTTCAGGTACTATTTGAAATGGTTGAAGTTTTTGATTAACTGCAGGGGCTATAATTTCGACAGGTTGAATTCTTGCTAATTCAGACATTATAAGATTTATAGCAGCTTGAGTAACCTTAAATTCTCCGGTTGAAATATCAGCGTATGCAAACCCGTATAAGTCACTTTTTTCATCCTTAACAAGAGCACAAATATAGTTATTTGAATTTTGTTTTAAAAAATCACTCTCTGTCAAAGTTCCGGCTGTGATAATTCTGGTAACTCCCCTTTTAACCAAGCCTTTTGCGAATTTTGGATCTTCAAGTTGGTCGCAAATTGCAATTTTATAATTTTTTTCAACAAGCTTTTCAAGATAACTGTTTATTGCCTTTGCAGGAATACCTGCAAGCGGAATCCTGCCGTATTCGGCCCCCGATTCCCTGCCGGTTAGTGTAAGCTCTAATTCTTTAGAAAGCAGAACAGCATCTTCAAAAAAAGTTTCGTAAAAATCTCCTAATCTATACATTAAGATAGCATCAGGATTTTCCCTTTTTACCGTTAAATACTGTTGCATTACCGGCGTAAGCTTTTCTATTTCCAAGTCTTTTGTATTTATATTATTGATTTCATTCTTTGTCATAGCTATAATTAGATTATATCATGAACCGAGGATTTTAGATATGGGATGTATAAAGAAAATATTTAAAGCAATCTTTGTTGCTCTTGCTATCATAGGATTTATTTCTATCGGAGGAAAAGATTGGATTATGGATACGGTAATCCCTTTTTTTGCAAATAAGCAGCAATCAACGTTAGAGAAAGCTCAAAAGGTGGGCGATTTTTCACAGATAAATGAAGAATTTACAATAGAAAAAGCCTCCGGAATGTTTGGTTATAACGGAGTATTAGCAGAACATAAAGCTTCGGGGCAAAAAATGATTGTAGTTGATGACCATAAAAAACCTATATTTACTAAGGAAGATATTACATCCGGTGATATTGAAGAAAAATTGAAATCCAGTTTGGGTAAGATTAAATATCAATCAATCGGTTTGGAGAATTTTGAAGTTACAAAACACGGTTCTATGTATACTTATGGACAAACCGTACCATATGCAAGATTTAATGCTAAAATTTCAAGATTTCCCGTAGGCTCAATGAGTGGTATTATCGCTGTAGCCTCAACCAAATCCGGCGAAAACAGAATACTTGTATCTGTTAATGAAAAATCAAAATACTCTCAACTGTTGAGTGATGAGTTTTTTAGAAAAATAAAATAATACGCTCTCATTAACATACGTCTTGAAGAACATCTGTAGATTTGAATTTTTTGGCAGAATGCATGTTAATGTATGATTTTAAAAGTTCAAAACATACTAAGCAGACTTTTTCGTTAGTCTTTTCTTCATATTCTGATTTTTCATCAAGTTCTGTATTTGCAAGTGCGGATAAAAAATTTCTCAATTTGTAGTGTAACACGGTTTTTAAATTATGTGCGGTATTACATTTTTTGCAAATGACACCCCCAATTTGAGCGGAAAAGTACATATTATCTTCTTCAATAGGCTTGTGACAGCATAGACATTTATCCAATTCTAAGGAGAATCCTGACAACCTCATCATTTTTAATTGGAATTTTAATACGGTATTAATAATTTCAATTTTTGATTGAGCATTTGCGATTGTATTTAACGTTTCATATAACAAATCAAATATTGCGGTTGAACAAGGATCATCTTCAATGCCAAAATTGTTAACTACTTCCGACACATACATAGAATAAAATATCTTATCCATGTCCTGACGGGTTTTATTGAATGTATTGATAGCTTCAGCCTGAGAAATAGTATTCAAGTTTTTCCCTTCATATAGCATTAACTTGTTGGCAACAAGCAAATCCATTCTGGCACCGAGTTTGCTTTTGGGTTTCTTTACTCCTTTTGCAACTCCCTTAATCAAGCCTTTATCTCTGGAATACATTACAATAATCTTATCGGATTCGCTAAGATTATAAGATTTTAAATTAATAGCATCTGTAACAAAAGTGGCTTTACTCATTAAAAGTCATCGTCCATAGACCCTTGAGAACCGCTATAAACGCCTTTAATCATTTGTGATAGTTCAGTCTTATCATCGGAAAATTCCATAGCAACATCTTCCGTAATCAAACCGTTAATAAACAAATTATATAAAGACATATTCATGGTAATCATTGAATTAAATGCGCCTTTCTTTACTAAATCATATATGCCATCTAATTCGTCTTTCAGAATAAATTCTCTTACCGTCGGTGTAACAACTAATACTTCACACGCAGGACGTCTTCCGCCATTTTCTTTCAAAGGAATCAATTTTTGAGAAACAGTACCTCTCATAAGTGCTGCTAACTGATTTCTAACCATATCTCTATCAGACGGGTCGTACATGTTAATTATACGATTTACGGTCTGAACCGCATCATTAGTATGAATTGTTGCAAAGACTAAATGTCCTGTTTCGGCAGCTTTTAAAGCTGCTGTAATAGTTTCTCTATCTCTAATTTCACCGATAAATATTACGTCAGGATCTTGTCTTAATGCATATCTTACCCCATCAGGGAAAGATGCCGTATCTAGTAATATTTGACGTTGAGATATAATACATTTTTTATTATTAAATATAAATTCAATCGGATCTTCAATAGTAATAATATGCTTTGCATAATTTGTATTAATATAATCAATAAGAGAAGCCATAGTTGTAGACTTACCTGCACCTGTAGGACCTGTAACAAGTACTAATCCATGATTTAATTTTGCAAATTGTTCAATAGATGAAGGCAGATTCAATTCATTAATTTTAGGTACATAGTATGGAATCAGACGAATAACTAATTTACTTTTGCCTAATTGTCTTGATAAATTAACACGGAAACGAGAAACGCCCGGAATTTCATAAGCGAAATCCAAATCATAAACACTGTCCATGTTATCTCTGGCTACACGAGGCAAAAGAGCATCGTACGCTCTATCCAAATCATCATCATTAAGCACCGGCATATTAATCTTTAAAATACGACCATCTTTTCTGACTGTCGGATGCTCTCCTACTGCAAGGTGTACATCAGATGCTCCGATGGCTACTGCTTTTCGTAAAAAATCTTCAATATCGAAATCCATAACTATCCTATCTTTGTATCTCTCATCTTACATTGTCTAATATAGCATGCTCATTTGTATTTGACAAGTTTTTTAAAATTTTCATATAAATGTAGTATGATACTGTAAAAAATATTACAAATTCTTTACAATTTAATAAAAAAGGTCAATTATTTGGGCATGAAAAACTTTATATATATGTAAGGGAATAGAAACGATTTAATAATTGGGAAAGATAAACAAATAATTTAATAAACAGTTAGCAAAAGTGAAAGATTTTATATCAGACTTTATACTCTCTCTCTCTTAATATCCTCGTGTTTATTTAATGTTGCCAAATTTTGGCAACTTTTTTTTGCGCCGCGAGCAGAGGTATGAGCCCGCAGGGCGAAAGTCGAGCAATTATATACGGAAACGTTCAGTTTTCGTTTTAATTGTGAGCGGTACCGTTTACTGCGAGCGGCGCAGCAAGAGCAGAGGTATGAGCCCGCAGGGCGAAAGTCGAGCAATTATATACGGAAACGTTCAGTTTTCGTTTTAATTGTGAGCAAAAAATTTAATTTATCTTATTTTACTTATTAAGCAGTCTTAATTGCTAAAAGTTCTTCTAATTTATTACAAATATTTTCAGCAGTTTGATTTTCAAAAATAACAGAAACATTATATAAATTCTCATCAGGTGCCCACTGCGTAACAGTTTCCTTGAGATAAAAAACGTCAACAACGGGAGTTTGGACTCCACAAGCCATATGAACAAGTCCTGTATCAGCACTGATAAGTGCCTCACAATATTTCAAAACTATACCAATCTCCTTAACTGAAGTTTTATCAATTAAATCAATAAAAGAACATCCGTTTTGCGCTAGAACCTGAGAGTATTGTCTTGCACTCTCTCCGGCACCCATGAATACAGGAGTGTACCCTTTTTGGGTCAATAATTTAATCAAATTAATTGCTGTATCAATTGGAATATCTTTCTGTTTGTTTGTTGTAAGGGTACATAAAGCTATATATTTTTTATCATTAGTAAAGAAATTAACTAGATGCTCCGGTAAGCACTTGTCTGCTTCAAATTTTATCGGAACAGGATATAACGGTTTATCCGTAATATTTTTTAGCAAATTTATAAAATATTCTTGCATAGGAATAGGGATAGTTTTTTTATTGTATTCAATGATTTTTTTGGACATAATAAGCCTTGAAATTAACGAATTAGTATTATTCCTGTATGAAACAATGGCATAATCAGCTCTCTTGTATGGAAAATTTAAAATAAATTTAATTCTGCTTAATATACTTTTATGTTCTCCAAACTTATCAAATACAATTACCTCATCAACATCTTTTTGATACAGTGCCGCCTCATAAAACGGCTTATTTACAATAAAAACTATTTTAGATTCGGGATAAAGCCTTTTAATATTTTGGCAAAGAGAATTGCACAGCAAGGTATCCCCGAGGTGTGAAGTATTAAAAACTAAAAATATTTGTTCATTATTCTTTCTCATTATCAGACCTTTTGCGGAATATCTTTTAATGTTTCTATGTATTTAACGGCATAAACGGCTGCTATTGCACCATCTGCAGTCGCCGTTATAACTTGTCGTAAAGGTGTTGTTCTGACATCACCTACGGCATAAACTCCATCGAGAGATGTCCTCATTGTTTCGTCAGTCACAATAAAACCTTTTGCATCTTGTTCAAGTTGTCCGTTAAAATTTTCTACATTGGGAGTAATTCCAATATATGGGAATACTCCGTTCACCGGTATCTCAGATATTTTATTGGTTTTTATGTTTTTAATTGTGACGGTATTAACTAAATCCGTTCCTTTAATTTCTTCAACAACAGAATCCCAAACAAATTCAATTTTAGAATTTTTAAATGCTCTTTCTTGAACAATTTTATCTGCTCTAAGCTCGTTCCGTCTATGAATAATATAAACTTTTGATGCAAACTTTGTGAGATACATACCTTCTTCAACAGCTGCATTTCCTCCGCCGACAACAGCTACAATTTTATCTTTATAAAACGCTCCGTCACATACCGCACAGTAGCTAACCCCTCGCCCTAAAAATTCTTTTTCTCCAATTACGCCGAGTTTCATTGGTTGAGCCCCTGTTGCAATAATTATCGTTTTTGCTTTAAAAACGGAATCTAAAGTTGATATAGTTTTATTCTTTAAATCAACGGATTGAATTTCCTGCATAGGAAATTTCTTTACTCCGAACTTGTCTGCGTGTTCTTCAAATTTTTCCATTAAATCAAAACCGCCAACGGTTGGATAACTCGGAAAATTTTCAAGCTCAACATAGTTTGAGGGTTGCCCGCCAAACATGTTTATATCTATTATTGCTGTGGAAACAGCTCCTCTGCTTGCATATATCCCTGCCGCTAATCCGGCGGGACCTCCGCCTAAAATTATTGTATCAAATTCGTAGCTTTGCATATTATCCTCTTTTAATTTTCTAATACACTCTTCCCCGAAATCTTATCTCCTTTAAGTGAGTATACTGCGGTTTTTTCTTTCAATAAAGAACCGTCTTTTGAGGAGTAAGATTTAATACTCAGGTAATTTTTACCTGTAAATTTATTCCCGATTATCGTAATTTCAACAGTATCTGTTAATCTCTGATTGTTGTTTTCTTCTTCATGGGTAAACCTCACTGTATTATTTTTTACGTATTCGACTGTTACTGATGCTGAAACGCCTGTCGCCAAGCTCCATAAATTTATGACGTTACCCGTTTTAGATAAGTTCCACAAAACTACATCAAAAGTTTTAAAAGTATCAGGACTGTCGGTATAGTCAATATTTGATACAACTCGCCAGATTCCGATTAGTTCAGCCGGAATTTGCTCCGTTAACTCAATGCCGGCGGAAAGCGTCTTTGGCTTTTCTTCGAGCGCAAATGTAGAAATGCAACTAAAGAAAAGAACTCCTAATAATATAAGAATACTTTTTATAACATTTTTCATACCTGATAATTATATAATGAATTTTTAAAAAATTGCAATTCGCTTTTTTATTTAACTCTTTCGTGTTAGTATAAACTCAGAGGATACAAAATATGGAATTTGAAAAATGCTGTCATACAATAGAAGATACAAAAGCTTTGGCTGAAAAGTTTGCAAAACTCGTTGCTAAAGACGGGTGTTTTGTGAATTTATATGGAGAAATCGGTGCGGGGAAAACTGCATTTGTTAAACTTGTTGCATCTGCACTGGATGTAAAAGAACGTGTAACGTCACCGAGTTTTGTCATATTAAACGAGTACCATAGCGGTCTTATTCCGATGTATCATTTTGATTTGTATCGCTTAGAAAATGAAGGGATAAAAACTATTCTTGACGAGTTAAGAGAATACTCTGAAGGACGACAATTAACTTTTGTTGAATGGGCTGAGTTCTCTCAAGATGAGATTCCGTTTAAGCATTTAAAGATTGATGTAAAATACGATGACGACGATTCCAGAATTTATAAATTTATTTCAAATAATAATGAAACAGATAAGATAATAGAAGGACTAAAAAGATGAATATACTTGCCTTTGATACATGTTTAGATAAAATGTATGTTACTTTTGCCTTCGATAGTGAAATAAAGGATTCTCGAATTGTATTAAATCATGATGAGAAATATCATTCTGCATTTTTAATTTCAACAATAAAAGATGTTTTAAAAAAGAATGGTATGAAGCCCGAAGATATTGATTTAATCGCAACAAATATCGGACCGGGAAGTTTTACGGGCATAAGAGCTTGTACAACAGTTGCAAGGGCAATGGCGCAACAACTGGATTGTAAATGTATAGGGATCTCCTCTTTGGAAATTCTTTCAAAAATCGGGAATGACTCAAATTGTCCGGTAGCATTGGACGCAAGAAAAAATAAAGCTTATTTATATTATGAAAATGAAATAAAAGGTGCAATAGACTTAGAAGAAGTAAAGCAACTTTTGTCCGATAAGCAACCGGTAACTGATAACAAGTTGAAACCGATTTTAGGCGGAATATCATATCAGGAAACAGAAGCTCAATTAGGTAATATTCTTGCGAGTTTAGCTTATGAGAAATTTAGAAATTGCGATTGTGACTGGAGAAAGCTGAAACCTTTATACATACAACCTCCGCCTATGGGTTAATCCCTTCAAAGCATTTATTGCAAAGGCTGAAAATAAATGATATAATGCCTTTATAGAAAAGGAGCTTTGTAATGGATTATACATTTAATTTATCAATGGATGAGTTAGAGAAAAGAACTCATAAAGATTATTTAATGACTAAAAAATTTTTGAAGGCGGATGCCCCGGAATATTTAGGGTTGGCTGATGGAGATAAAGAAGCTTTAAAGCATCTTGTCAGAGCTGCAAATGTTCTTGAAAAAATTAATATGATATTAGATAATCCTCATAATTTGCCATTCAAGAAATTTATTGAAACGGAAATATCAAAAGGTAATAAACAAGCTGAATTAACCAAAATTCTTTTTGATGCTCAAAAAGGTATAACAGCGATTGATACAATGTCAGAACCGATATTTTTGGCAAAAGAAGTCGGCGGATATTTGGGTAAGGGTGTTTATCCGACAGATTTATCGGTTGAAGAATTTCATAATATTCTTATCAAAATGCTGAATGAAGGCAAAATTGAAAAAGTAAAACAAATACTTACTCAACGTTCATTCGTTGAAAGAGATGGTGACGAATTAATAGGGATTGATTATATAGACAAATTTAATGATGATTTTAACAAAATGGCTGATGAGTTGGAAATGGCAAGTGAAGTTTCGACTAATTCAGACTTCAATGAATATTTAAAGCTTCAAGCAAAAGCATTAAGGACTGCGGATCCGATGCTTGATGCTTATGCTGATAAAAAGTGGGCTACATTGCAGGATACCCCGCTTGAATTTACAATTACAAGAGAGAACTATGCCGATGAAATGACCGGAACGGTAATTGAAAACTCTGAACTAAAAGCACTTTTGGATAAATATGAAATATCTCCTATACCTAAAGACTTCTTAGGCGGGCGTGTCGGAATTATTAACAAAAAAGGGACAGATGCTCTGATGGCAATAAAAAAATATCTTCCGATATTAGCTAAAAATATGCCGTATGCAAACGAATATGAGCAAAATATAAAACCTGATGAGGACAGTAAACAAACAATGGTTGATGTGGATATGGTTACTGCTACGGGAGATGTCGGACAATATAGGGGCGGAATCACACTTGCCGAGAATTTGCCTAATGATGACAAGTTATCATTAACAATTGGTGGCGGAAGAAGGAATGTTTACCACAGACAAATCAGATTTATAAGTGATATGAAAAAGCTTCAGGAAAGATTAGATGCAATTTTAGATAAAGACCAGCATAAATATTATCTTGATGAAGCTGACCACTGGTTTACCATCGGGCATGAGAATGCACACTCCCTTGGACCGAAAACCGGTTCTGAAAGATTAGGCAAATATAGAAATATAATAGAGGAAAACAAAGCGGATATGGGTTCTTTAGCATTTGTAGATTTGCTTACGGAACTTGGTATGTATACTCAGGAACAGCGCTTGCAAATTATTGTCACGACTGTAGCCGATAATTTTTTAAAGACTAAACCGACATTATCTCAAGCTCATAGAGTTCGTACTGTTATGCAAAACAAATATTTCGCAGAAAGAGGTGCTTACGACATCATTGACGGTAAAATTCACGTCAATATTGATAAAGTGGTTCCGATTGCTAAAGAGATGCTCTCCGAAATCGTTCGAATACAAATAGACGGCGATTTTGATAAGGCTGAAAAATATATCAATGACAACTTTGTATGGACTGATAATATGGAGTTGATAGGGCAGAAGCTTCAAAAAATCAATAAAACTCTTAACGGAAGATTGGAAACTGAGTTAGCGGATAAATTAAGCTAAGTTCGGTTCAGGCAATAATACTATGGGAGTGCATTTTTGCACTCATTTTTAAATTGCTTTTTTTACGCAATCAAACATCGTATTTACCAGTGTTGCATTTGCATTAATATTCATTCCGTTTGTTTCTAAAACTTGTCGCATACGCTTTTCCCACATATCATATATATCTTGTTTATCAATTTCCAACACTTGTGATAGCATTGTCAATTCTTTAAAATCAATCGGCATAGGCAAGTTGCCTCTTAATATGTCAACAATTTCCAATCTTTTTTTACGCGGAAAAGCTTTTAAAAATGTAACAACGGACATTTTTTTATCCTTAATTTTTTCTTTGATAAACTCGACAAATTCATCTGTTAGAATTGGTTCTTGAGGTATTTTATATTCTTCAAATTCTTCGGGTTCAATTTCCATAACCGTTGCAATTCGCTCTAAAGTAGTTCCTCTCGTTGAAAAAGGAATAGTTTCGTCAATCAGGTTATAAACATAGGATAGGGTAACTCCTATCATTTCCGCAAAATCTTTTTTATGAAGAGCGTTTTTCTCCAAAAATTTTGAAACTTTTTCAGAACTTTTTTCTTTTACTATTGTTTTATTTTTTGATTTCATAATTTTGTCCTCATGTTCTTTGTATTTACAAGATAAATTTATTTTATCAATTTGTTAAGCGAAACCCTGACAAGTCATGACGGTAATATTTATTTAGAGTAAAATATTAAAAGAAAACAAACGAACAGGAGAAATAATGAAACTAATTGCAGGACTCGGCAATATAGGCGAAAAATATGTATTCACAAGACATAATGCGGGTTTTATGGTTTTGGACAGATGGAGTTATGTTGATAGTTTTTCTTTTAAAGAAGAATCAAAACTCAAAGCATATATCTCAAGATTTAAAACGGGAGGGGAAGATATAATCTTCGTAAAACCAACAACATTTATGAATCTTTCCGGAGAAGCCGTAAGAGCTGTAATTGACTATTATAAAATTGATATTTCAGATTTAATTATCATATATGATGATATAGCACTTCCTCTCGGAACAATACGACTTAGAGCAAACGGTTCTGACGGGGGGCACAACGGTATTAAATCCATAATTAAACATCTGGGGACAAGCAATTTTAACAGAATCAAAATAGGTATAGGCCCGCAAATAGGACCGTCAGAGAATTATGTGTTGCAAAATTTTTCGAAAGAACAAATGGAAGCATTAAAAAATGTGCTGGATAAAGCAATTGACGCGGCAATGGCTCTTATGCATAACGGAATTGCCGAAGCACAAAACAAATTTAACTAGTGTAAAGATACCCGTACAATTGATATTTGGGTTTTTTATTGATAAAATCAAGTTACGATTTATATTAAAGGGATAAGGAGTAATTATTAATGAGTATAGAAGCCGCAGAACAAATGGAAGAAAACGGGCAATACGAAGAAGCGTATGCCGAATATAAAAAAAGTTACGCTCACAATCCGAACGATTTAAGCTTATTAGCTACATTAGGGCATGTTGCAATGATATTAAACAAAAAAGAAGAAGCTGTTGAATATTATAATAAAATGATTGCTCTTGATATGACTAATCCGACGGCATATGAACAGTTGATGGATATATACATAGATACGGATAAGTACAAATATTATGTTTATAGAGGGAATTATCACGTAGTTCAACAACAATTTGAACACGCAGTAAATGATTTTCAAAAGGCACTTGCTCATGCCGGCGGCAGTGAAAATGAAGTAAAATCGGTTAGATTTGAAATAGGTACTTTATACGAACAACTTGGAAATCCGACAAAAGCAATTGACGAATATCTTAAAGTTTTAGAATACGAAAACACTTCGTCTGAAGTCTATGTCAGATTATCTAAACTGTATGAAAATGATGATATAATCGGCAGTGCAATTGAAACTTTAGAAAGAGCTATAAATGACGGGTATGATGATGATAGTGTTAGAGAAAATCTTGCACGGTTGTACTTTAAAGATAATACCCCTCAAAAAGTTAAAAATGTCAGCCGTAACGAGTTAACTCTTATTAAGGCAATGCTTGCATTATCGGATTTAACCGCAGCAAGAAAAGAGTTGGAAAAAGTGTCCGAAAAATATTCTAATGATCCTCAATTATACGCGTTACAAGCTGAATATTACTATACTTCAAAAGAGTATGATAAAGCTCTGGAAGCTGTTGAAAAATATTCTCAAATGATGCCAAATCACCCGTTGGTTTTTCAAATGAGAGCACTTATTTATGAATCAAATAAAGAAGAATATCTTGCGACCTTGAATTGGGCAAAATACCATTTGGTAAGGGGCAGCAAGGACGTCGCAATAAATGAACTGTTGAATGCATACCAACTTAAAGATGATGATGCAGATATGATTGCAATGCTTGCAAATTTATTGGAAACAAGCGGGGAAAAACATCAGGCAATGGAGTTTTACGAAAAACTTGTAAGATTAGAACCTAACAGTAAAACCGCCTTGGAAAAATTGTCAAAATATTGGGAAGATAACGGAGATACAAGACTTGCCGCTGAGTATTTGGAAAAATTAATGGAAACAGATCCAAGAAACTTTTCCGCAATGAAAAAACTTGCTGAATTATATAAGAAAAGCAGGGATATGTCTTCGGCTTTATCTTGGTATAAAAAATATTTGCAAACCGCACCGCAAGGCCCTGAATATTCCTTAATCCAAGAACAAGTCGCAAAACTCGAACATAGCGAAGTTTCATCTGACTCTCAAGGGGAAAGTATTTTAGATAAAATTGTCGGATTTTTCGTAAAAGATAAAATGTAATTCTATAAATTATTGTAAATTTTACCGTCAATTGTCTCAAAAAATAGTAATGAATTAACTTTCTTATATTCTGTCGGATATATAAACAAAGATTCTATATATCTTGATATTTTGCCGGTGGAATAATTCAAATGAAATAGCCCGAAGCAAAATTCGATACTTATAGAGCGTAATTAAAATGCTCTTGTTTTTCAATTATGTCCTTTGTATAATTGTTCTAATGACACTAGTGAAACAAAGGAATAATAATTATGAATAAGAGAGTATTGTTGTGTATTATGGACGGATGGGGAATTAGCTCTAATCATCCGGAATTTGATGCTACAAAATTGGCAAAAGCAGTAAATGTTGAAAAGTTAATAAAAGAAAATCCTTCTATTACAATTCATGCAGACGGGGAATTTGTAGGTTTGCCTGCCGGACAAATGGGAAATAGCGAGGTCGGACACCTTAACCTTGGTGCAGGAAGAATTGTTTATCAAGACTTGTCAAGAATTAATAACGCAATCAAAGACGGGACTTTCTTTAAAAACGAACGCTTTTTAGAAGCCGTAAATCACGCTAAGAAGAATGATTCTGCGTTCCATATTTTCGGTTTGGTATCGACAGGCGGAGTCCACTCCTCTTTGGAACATTTAATTGCGCTAATTAAATTAGCTGCAGATGAAGGTCTGACTAAAGTTTATGTGCATGCCTTTTTGGATGGCCGTGATACGCCTCCGCAGAGTGCATGTACGTTTCTTGAACCGGTTGAAGCTGAATTAAAAAAATATAATTTACCGCCTGTTGCAACTATTATCGGTAGATACTATATTATGGACAGGGATAATCGTTGGGATAGGGTAGAGAAAGGTTATAATGCGCTGCTTCTTGGGGAAGGAGAACACGCCAACAGCGCAATAGAAGGAGTTAAAGCTTCTTATGCAAGAGGTGATAATGACGAATTTGTTCTTCCGACGGTTATTGGTGGAGAGGAAAGCAGAATTAAGGATAACGATTCTGTTGTATTTATTAATTTCCGCCCTGATAGAGCAAGAGAAGTTTCTAAAGCCCTTAATTTTACGGATTTCGACGGCTTTGAACGCAAAAAAGTTTTGAAAAATCTTTATTATGTAACAATGACAAAATATAATGAAGATTTTACTTTCCCTGTTGCTTTTCCAAAAGAACATCTTGTAAATATATTGGGTGACGTTTTGGAAAATAGTGGAATACACCAGTTTAGAACTGCTGAGACAGAAAAATATGCACACGTAACATTCTTTTTCAACGGCGGTATTGATGAACCTCAACCTCACGAAACAAGAGTTCTCGTACCATCGCCGAAAGTTCCTACATACGATTTACAGCCTGAGATGAGTGCTCCTGAGGTTTGCGAGAATGTGCTAAAAGCCGTAAAAAATCCTGAATATCAATTTATATTAGTAAACTTTGCAAATCCGGATATGGTTGGACATACCGGAGTTGTTGAGGCTGCAGTTAAAGCTTGCAAGACGGTTGATGAGTGTGTCGGAAAAATTGCGGCTGCATGTAAAGAAAATGATGTTATGATGCTGTTAACAGCAGACCACGGTAATGCAGAAGTTATGGTAAATTCTGAAACGGGCAAACCGCAGACTGCTCATACGACAAATATTGTTCCGCTTGTACTAATCAATGCTCCGGAAGGTGTTCAATTAAAAGATGACGGTGCATTATGCAATATTGCGCCGACGGTTCTTCAACTTTTGGATATTGAGCAACCTAAAGAAATGACTGCAGAATCTTTGATTAAGTAAATTAAAGGATATTAATAAATGGTAACAAATAATACATCTTTAAATTATGATTTATCAGTAAAAAAGAATGATATAGACGAACTGTTTTTTAATCTGTCAGAAAATCCTGAAGGTTTTAAAAATAAAGATTTCCGCTATACTTTAAGCTTAATTTATCAAACAGTAGAGGATGAATTTAAAGATGTCTTTTTAAGCCCGCACTCACCTGCAAGAAATACTGATTTCTTTCTCGTAAATGAGGGTGGAAAATTATCATTCTTTATAACCCCGACAAATAATTTTGAATATTATCTGAAATCTAAAGGGTCATTATTCAGATTTCGTTCTCAGGTATTGGGCGAATATGTCGGATATATGATGAATTTAGATTTGGTAATGGATTATTTTGGCGGATTCGGTGAAATAATTGATATGGATGCGGTTACTCCGACATTTATATATATGAATACTCTTGCACATTTTGTAATGAAGTTGATAGAAAAATTATACTTTATTCCGACCGTAAAAGATAGCGGTTCAACTTTTAAAATAGTCTATGAGCCGATTATTCCAAACAGCCAGGTTGCAAGAATTATAAATATGTTTGAGGAAAATATTCCGAATAATTTGTTTATAAAAGGAGAGCAACCTAAGAATTTTGTAAAAGACTTTGTTCATAACTATATGAATTACGTAATATATAAATTTTTAGGAATAAAAGCGTATAAGTTTAAAGATGTTAAATCCGGTACTTATATGATTAAGGATTTAGAACAACGTTCAAATATGAGAGGGATTTCAATAGCCGAAAATATTTCCCAATGGTTTGATGAATTATATCTGGGTAAATACGATGTGATACCGTTCTTTAAGATAGATAAAGTTGAGGATGAGTTATTCAGATTAAAAGTCTATATTAAGAACAGGAAAACCGGAGATAGCGTACTGATTGATGATTTATATCACGAAGAAAAAGTTTTTGATGCTGACTCTACTGATATTGCAAAAATTGTGGAAAAGCAGTTGAATTATGCGATAAAGTATTTTCCTGAGTTGGAAGATTTATTTGAAGACGAAGATAAACTTTCTCTTGATTTGAATTTGAATGAAGTATATAAAATAATAACTCAAACGGCATATTACTTACAGAAAGCTCAAATTGAGGTGATTTTACCTAGTGAATTAGTGAATATTGTTGTCCCAAGAGCCTCTATTAATGCTAAGGTAAAAGCTTCTCGTTCTGCTGATTTGGCAGATTTGTTTAACAGTAATAATTCCGGAAAGTTGGCGTTAGATGATATTCTTGATTTTTCATACGAAATTGCAATAGGTAATGAAAAAATTTCTGTGGAAGAGTTTAACAAGCTTGTAGAGGAGAGCAACGGTTTAATTAAATATAAAAATAAGTATGTGCTTATTGATAAGGAAGAAAGTAAAAAAATATTTGAGCAAATTGCAAAGGCAAACTTTAAATCTCTTTCAAGAATGGAACTTATACATGCATCAATGTCCGGACAACTTGCACAATATGAATTTGATTATGATGATGCTTATGCTCGTGTAATACAAGATTTTACAAAACCTGTTGACGTTACCCCTCCGGCGACGCTAACAGGGGTATTAAGACCATATCAGCAAACAGGTCTAAAATGGTTGTGGACTAATATTACCAAAGGATTTGGCGTATGTATGGCAGATGATATGGGATTGGGTAAAACTATTCAAATTATAAGCTTGATACTAAAATTAAAAGAGGAAGAAAGACTCAAAAAACCCGTACTGGTAATTTGCCCTACGACTCTAATGGGGAACTGGATGAAAGAGTTACAAATGTTTGCGCCGAGTCTTGATGCGGTTGTTTATCACGGGACAGAAAGAAAACTTGATGTTGCACACGATGTAATTCTAACCACTTATGCAATTATGAGAATAGATGTAGAAGAGTTAAAGAAACATCAATGGGGAATGATTATTGTTGATGAAGCTCAAAATATCAAAAACCCTGACACTGCTCAGACTTTGGCAATTAAGGCTTTAAAAGCAGATACAAAGGTCGCAATGACAGGTACTCCGGTAGAAAATAGGTTAACAGAGTTGTGGAGTATTTTTGATTTTATAAATCAGGGTTATCTCGGTAGTCTTAGAGAGTTTCAAAAAAGCTATGCTATTCCTATTGAGAGATTTAAAGAGCACTCTCGTGCAGCAAAATTAAAAATGTCAGTATCTCCGTTTGTGCTCAGACGTTTAAAAACTGATAAAAACGTTATCTCGGATTTACCTGAAAAAATGGTACTCAATGAATACTGTTATTTATCTAAATCTCAGGCTGTTCTTTATGAAAAGACTTTGAATGAGATGATGGAAAAAATTAGTGCGTTCTCCGGTATTAACAGACGAGGCAACATCTTTAAGCTCATAACAGCATTAAAACAAATATGTAATCATCCGTATCAGTTCCTCAAATCAGGAGATATGACAAGAGAGATGTCAGGGAAATTGGATAAATGCCTTTCGACTCTTGAAAACATTCTAGATGCCGGAGAAAAATCTCTTATATTTACTCAATACAAAGAAATGGGTGACATACTGTGCAAAGTAATTGCACAAGAGTGTAATACGGAACCGTTGTTCTTCCATGGTTCATTAACAGTACCTCAGCGTGAGGAATTAATTAATAAGTTCCAAAATGATGCGGATACAAAAGTTATGATACTGTCATTAAAAGCAGGAGGTACCGGTTTAAATCTGACAAGTGCAACAAATGTTATCCACTATGACTTGTGGTGGAATCCTGCGGTGGAAGATCAGGCAACAGACCGTACTTATCGTATAGGGCAGGATAAGAATGTAATGGTTCATCGTATGATTACGCTTGGAACTTTTGAAGAAAAAATTGATGAAATGCTCAAATCCAAGAAAGAGCTTGCGGATATGGCTATATACGAGGGAGAAAAGATTATTACAGAGCTTTCAGACGAAGAAATTTACGAGATTTTTACTTTGTCGGCATAAAAAATTTGTAAAATCTCCTTAATATCTTGTTACAACAACGCAAAAAAAAATTATCAGTGTATTTATAAACTTATGCGAGTTTCGGGAGTAAATATATTTTCATATGATAACAAATCGGCAAATCGTCAAAGGAATGGTTACGCTGATTTAGGTTTGTTAAGAATTTCTTCTGCAACGATGCCTGAGGATACATTTGTAAAGACTCTTTCTTTTAAGGCAGGTTTACCTTCCGGAATTCCTATAAAAACCCATGGACAATATAGATATTTAACTAAAGAGCATGATATTCATTGTTTTTATTGTAAAAGATTGTTGCTGTACGCAGGTACATTACAGGACATGCTTGATTCGGGCGTCTTTAGCGGCCCGATAAAAGATTTTGTTGAAAAAGTTAAGCCTTACAGAAAAGTTATGAAAAAAGGTCAGGGGGATGTGTTTGACCAGATAGAAAAGTATGCTAAAAAGAGCCCGCAAACCCACCTTTCGGAGATTGTTCAATTTTTATATCAGAATTCTATAAAGAGACTTGTCAGAACGCAGGCAAAAATATTTAAAAAGCTAATGGATGAATCAGCAAGTTTGCCGCCGGATAGAGAACAAAGCTTCAGAAAATTTATGAAAAATCAGCATAAAAGGTTGTATGAAAAAGCATATAAAGAAGATTTTAATCCTGAAAAATTCGCATATAAAATGAGTAAAATGATTCCATCAATACCGAATGCAGAACTAAGAGCGTATTTATCAAGAATTACAGAGCCAATGTCGGATCCGATTTTTGCAAATAAAGATTCCGTAATACCATCAGAACTTGCTAATCGTATATCTAAAAGTAAAGCTGCAAAATTCAGAACTGCAAATGAATTTAGCGAATATGTGATATATCGTGTTCAAAAAATCGGAGAGCGTTTGGATAGGCAGGACATTGTAAGATTATGTGAAATTTCTAAAAGAATGATTGAAGGGAAAAATGTTATTATTCAGTTCTCAAATAAAGATTTTATGCATGACCTTGTAAAAAAAGAATTGGCATCTATAAAAGGAACTCCGCTATATTATAGGATGGTTTATTTGGCGAATAAGCTGCCAAATTCGAGTAGCAGTATGCGCTCTTTTGTTGCAAAACACAGATATTCTAACTCGGACACCATAGGTTATAAGCTTCTTGAACCGTCTATTGCGACAGTAGAACATGTTAAAGCAAGAGCAAACGGCGGAGTTGATGATTTGACAAATTGTGTTTTGGCTTGTAAAGCGGATAACAATGAAAGAGGTTCTATGCCTCAGTATTTATATATGGACAAATGGAATAAAAGAAATCCGCAAGTGTTTTTTAACGATATCATAAATATTGCGAACAAAGAACATCTTATAAGTATATCTGATATAAAAGGCATGTCCCAAACAGTATTGGATGAGGGGCATGTAAAAGTTGATACATCAAAATTGAAGTAATAAATTATGAAAATATTTCAAATAAATTTGTTAAAATTTAATACTCCAAATTCCGGTCAAAAAATTGACAATGTATCGCGGTGCGAAAATAGCTCGTCACCTTTGATGATGTCCCCTCGTTTGGAGAAAGATACCGTAACTTTTAGCGGAAGAATTCCGAGTATTGTAACGCCAACGATGGAAGATTTAATTAACAGAACAAAGGCTGTGGATGTATTAAGATATAATATATTACGTCTGGCAAAACACGATGTACCTTGCCCTGTGTGCGGAGGGCTTATGTTTGATTCGGAAAAATCAGTCACTTTTGATAAAAAGCTTCTTCAATGTAAGAACCCTACGGAAATTCTTAAATGTATTGAAGTATACAGCAAGTATCTTCATCCTGTTGAGAGTGAAATCTTAAAAATGATGAAACAGGACAATCTATATCATCCCGAAAGAACTTTATTTGAGATGTTAAAGCGTCGTTTGCCAAGAGCAGAAAAAAGAATTGTCCAGCATCAGTCAAAAATATTTTCAAATATTGGTTTATTGAGCAGGAAATTACCTGAGGAAATGCGTTTAAACGTTCAAAATTTATTGAATGATTCTTTCGATAGAATTTTAGACCCTCGTGAGACTTCAAGATTTAGCAGACAAATATTTATATACAAATTAAAAAATGCTATTATACCTGATACTGAAAAAAATAAGCTTAGAGAAAAATTAAAGATAGAATTTATTAGTAAACACAGTATGTCTGAAGAAAATTTTGAAAGTAACATGGCTAGTTATGTTGAAACAAAATTAAAAGTGGCGATATCTCTTTGGAAAGTTTATACGTCTAATCAGATGGCAATTTTGACCGAAGCATATAAACTATCTAAGGCTTATAATAATGTTGATGCTTTTATTGTAAAATATGCAAAACGTGATTACAAAGGAGCCGACCCTGATTATAAAATTGCAACCAGAATGCTAAACAATTCTCTTGCAACCGTCGAACATGTTGTTGCGCAATCTAATAGAGGCACAACTGAACCTAAAAATTTAAGTCTTGAATGTGCAGCTTGTAATAATGGCAGGGGAAATGACTCTATACTTAAGCAAATTGAAGATAATCCAAATATGCCGGTCAATTATAGAAGGTTTATGAAAAGGTTGTGCGATTTGCATTTGCAAAATATTGTTGAAAAAAGTTACATTACTCAATTAAACAAAACATATAAACGTCAGTCGTGCGGTATTTTAGATGCAGATTTGTCTATAATGAATAAGAGAAGTAACAAGAAACAGAAAATTCTATATATTCAATCCGGAATAACCCCAACAAAAGCAGAACGCAGACAGGCTCGAAAAATGAAATTAAAACTTAAAGCTCATAAGAATAACCGTAATAAGATTTAATTAGAAATGCATATCAAACTGAGGAGGCATGCCGTTTACTTTTTCATCCTCAAGTCTCATTGCAGAGCCAATCGTAAAATTCTGGGCAAACATTTTGTTTAATTCAAAATTTATATTCCCGTTAAATACTTCTTCGTTTTCTTCTAAAAAGTTAAACAGTGGTTCAACAGGAGATGCAACAATATTTGATATTGTGCCCTCAGCCAATTTCATTGTATGTTCACCAATTTCGGGAACTTTAACATTGAACCCGAACGGTTTATATGGTCTGTTAAATGATGCTCCTGTTTCTGTCACTTGTCTATCCCTGCGCTTTCATTTGTTTTTACAGATACCTGTATAATCGGCATATTTTTTTGAAAGTTTAGGGTTTTGAATAAAATTTTTACAATTATTAATATTTGAATGCGTGTAAAATTAAAGAAACAATATACCAAGCCAAAATAGTGCCGGAAGCTTGCCAAAATCTAATGGTTTTTAATTTTTTGTATCCGTGAATAATGAACATAGTGCTGCCAATGACAGCTGCTATTCCTAATAACATAACCGGTGTAAATTCAAGACCGTCAAAAAATATAAATATAGGAGTTATACATAAGAACGCAACAAATGCCGTAGCAATATCAGCAATAGCTCCGGATATGTGATGAATGTAAAAAGCCTTTTTATCGCTTAGACTAAAATTTCTCATTTGTGGTTTTTTGATTTTGTTCATATTATTTTCTCACTTTCAATGCTGCTTTAATTAAACCTTTAAATAATGGATGAGGCCTTTCCGGTCTTGATTTGAATTCCGGATGGAACTGAGATGCTACAAACCATTTTAGTTTTGGCAGTTCGACAATTTCAGCCAGCATCCCATCAGGTGACATCCCTGAGAATACCAATCCCGCATCACTTAATTGTTTGATGTATTCATTATTAACTTCATATCTGTGTCTGTGACGTTCTGATATTATATCTTTACCATATGCTTTTTGGGCAACGGAACCTTTTTTTAGTACACAATCGTATGCCCCTAATCTCATTGTCCCGCCATATCCTTGAACGTTTTTTTGCTCCAACATTAAATCAATAACAGGATGTGTAGGGTGTTCATCAAATTCTTTAGAGTTTGCATCTTTCAATCCCAATACATTTCTTGCGTATTCAATTACTGCACATTGCATACCTAAGCATAATCCCAAAAACGGAAGGTCATGTTCTCTTGAATATCTTATAACATTTAGTTTTCCTTCAATTCCTCGAACTCCAAAGCCTCCGGGTACTACTACCGCTTGGACATCTTTTAATAGTTCGTTGCAGTTTTTATAATCTATGCAATCTTCTGAATTAATCCATTTAATTTCAATCTTTACGTCATTTTCGTACCCTGCGTGTTTCAAAGATTCTACAACTGAAATATATGCATCCGATAACTTCGTATATTTACCCGCAATTGCAACCGTAATTGAACCGTTTGGATTTTTTATGTGTTCTACAAGTTTTTTCCAATCTTTTAGGTTAGGTTCTCTGTCTTTAACTTGTAAAGTCTTAAGAACAACTCCTGCCATATTTTGTTCTTCCATTGCCAGCGGGACTTCGTAAATACTTTTCATATCTCTGCATTCAAGAACAGCTTCTTTTGAAACAGAACAGAATAGTGCGAGTTTTTCTTTCTCTGTTTTAGGGATTGCTCTTGACGTGCGGCAAACGAGGATTTCGGGTTGTATCCCGTAACTTCTTAAAACATTTACGCTGTGCTGAGAAGGCTTTGTTTTTAATTCTCCTGATGTTGGAAGATAAGGTAACAATGTACAGTGAATGGAAACAGCATTTCCGATTCCGACTTCGGCTTTGAATTGTCTTATAGCCTCAATGAACGGCAAACTCTCTATATCTCCGATTGTTCCACCAATCTCAATTAATTGAAAATCCGGAGTAAATTGTTTTGTTGCTCCCAAAATCCTTGATTTAATTTCATTTGTAATATGAGGAATTACCTGAACTGTTGCCCCCAGATAATCCCCACGTCTTTCTTTTTCAATAACGTGTTGATATACACTTCCTGAGGTAACATTGTTGTATTTCCCCAAATTTGTATCGGTAAATCTTTCATAGTGTCCCAAATCTAAATCGGTTTCAGCACCGTCGTCAGTTACGAACACTTCCCCATGTTGAAACGGGCTCATTGTTCCGGGGTCAACATTAATGTAAGGGTCAAACTTTTGATTAATAACCGAAAAACCCCTTGCTCTTAATAATTTTCCTAAAGATGCTGCGACTATACCTTTCCCCAGAGAACTAACAACACCGCCTGTTATAAAAATATATTTTGTCATTATTTACCCTAACTTATGTCCTAGTTGATTTTTGGAACTTTAAAGAAGCCGTTTTCTTCTTCCGGTGCATTTGCCATTAACTCTTCTTTTGTTTGTTCATATACGACTTCGTCATCTCTCATAACGTTAACAAAATCAATAACCTGAGTCATTGGTTTTACGTTGGTTGTATCGACTTCATTCATTTGGTCAACATACTTTAAAACGTCCCCAAGCTGTTTTGTGTATAGTTCCTTTTCTTCTTCTGTCAATTCCAATCTTGCCAGTTTTGCAACGTGTTCAACATCTTTTATTGTAATCATACTGAATTTCTCCAATCAACTGTACTTACATGGATTTTAGCACAAAATAAAAATTTTTTAAACTTGTGAGATTTAAAATGTAAATGTCAGGTTATTTGCAAGTAACAGCATAATCCCAGATACAGCCAAAGCCGGACCAAATGGTAAATATGTTCGGTTGGTTTCCTCTTTTATTCCTTTTAGTATATAGAAGCAGGTTGTTGCACCAATAGCAAGCAATGGAATTAATCCTCCAATCAAATATACCGATTTTGAGAATAGAAGAGTTTTGTGCTGTATTATAAAAAATATTGCTGCATATAGAAAAAACACAAACAATGAAATCGGTGCTTGCCAATTTCTAATTTCAAATTGCTTTTTTATATATATTGGAAGTGTAAATACTATTTGTAAAATTATTGCCGCAACAATAATCAACATGATATTTTGCCATCCAAAAACAGCCCCAAGGCCCGCAGCAATATAAGTATCACCTTCTCCGAAGGCTCTGCTTCCGGCGATTAAATAGCCAATTCTTGCAGCTATTTCCATAATTACGGCTCCTAAAATTAATCCCAAAAGTGAACCTGTAATTGGGGTAAAAAATGCCCATTCGGCAGTAGGATGAAAACCCGTAATTGAATTAAATTTGTCGTATATATCGAATCCGGTAAGCAATAAATTGTATATTAAACCAGCAGAAATTAAAAAGTATGTGTGACTGTCAAATACAACATGTTTTTTTATATCAGTTATCGTTAAAACAAGTAATATTGAAACAACTATAAAAGCGAACAATGTATGTGGAGTTATTCCGTATTTGAAAAATACGGCTAAAAACAAGCAGCCGGTGATAAATTCTACAATAGGGTACTGAATACTGATTTTTTCATGACAAAAATAACATTTGCCTTTTAGTATCATATATGAAATTATAGGTATATTATGCCACCATTTTAATTTATTGCCGCATTTCGGACATTTTGACGGCGGTAAGACGATGGATTCTCCGCTGAAGGCTCTTAAAATTACAACATTTAAAAAACTTCCTATAACGGTACCAAATATAAAAACAAAAAGTAATATTAATAAGAACAACAATAAAATTGTAAACATTAGTCTTTTCTCCCTTTATATTCGGTATTTTAGCATATTAAAGCCTGTATGACTAAATCTTAAATTAAATTAATAAAGATTAAATTCTTTTAAAAATCAACACTTCAGATGATTGAATATTTACATAATTTAATATTAAATAATAAATATATGACATAAGTAAGAATGTCATTAAAAAATATAATGTAGCAAGTAGAGGTATCGTTATGGCAAGTGTTGTAAGTTTATTAACTCAAATGTTTTCTCCGGCAAGCGTGCAAACAGCGGCTCCGGTCATTAGTAGACCTTCCACCCCGTATGGAAATAACCCTTTTGTAAATTATAACGGTTATCAGTATGAAAGCGGTACTTATGCTAAAAATAAGCCTGTAAAAGGCGGTTATTTTGCGGGCTATTATAACGGGAAGCAAAATATCGTAGGAAGAAGACTTTTCGTTGAAGTGTAACATAGAGAATGAAACAAAGAGGAGAGAACCTGATGAAATACATCAGGTTTTTCTGTTTTATTTTCCTATGCAAAAATTAGAAAATATATTTTCTAAAATTTCGTCTGTGATGACTTCTCCTGTAATTTCATCTAAAGCCAGCAGTGCAGCTTTTAAGTCAATGGAAATTAAATCTTGAAGTTCGTTTATTTTGGCAGCTTCAATTGCTCTAATCAGGCTCTCTTGACATTTATTCAAACATTCCTGCTGACGTTTATTCGTAATAAATTCGGTATCTTCAGAGGTAAAGTCAGCAACAGTATTTTTAATTTTTGTCTTTAATGTTTCAATTCCAAATTCTGAAACGGTTGAGATTTTTATTACATTTTCATTTTCAAAAGGTAAGTTAGTTTCTTCATATTTTTTTAAATCCGATTTATTGGCAACAATTATGTGTTTTTTATTTTTAATTAAATTGTAAATTTCAAAATCTTCTTCAGTAAATTGAGATGAAATGTCAAATAAAAACAGAACTAAATCCGCATCCAATACTGATTGTTTTGAATATTCAATGCCGATTTCTTCAACTTTTCCGACTTTATTCCCTTCACGAATGCCTGCGGTATCAATTAGGGTAATCGGAACATCCCAATCGAGATTTTCTTTTATGACATCTCTGGTTGTTCCTGCGATATCGGTAACGATAGCTCTTTCCATATTTAAAAAAGTATTGAAAAGCGAGGATTTTCCGACATTTGGTTTACCAATGATTGCTACATTTACCCCTTGTCGTAATATATCGGAAGATTTTACGCAAGATAATATTTTATCAATTTCATTTTTTGCCGCTAAAAATTCGTCCAAAAGGTAGGAATATTCAGGTTCCGCGACATCTTCGGGAAAATCGATACCGGCAACAATTTTTGATAAAACTTCAAACAGTCGATTTTTAATTTCTCCGATTTTTTGACCTAAAACTCCGGATAAATTTTTGGCAGATTGAATTGCGAAGTTTTTTGTTCTTGCGTGAATTAAATCAGCAACGGCTTCGGCCTGTGACAAATCAAGCTTGTGATTCAAAAATGCCCTTTTTGTAAATTCTCCTCGTTCAGCCATTCTGGCACCATTTTTAAGCGTCAAATCAAGGATATTCCTGACGACGTTTACTCCCCCGTGGCAGTGGATTTCAATAACGTCTTCTCCTGTATAGCTATGGGGCTTTTTGAATGGGAGAACTATTACTTCATCTATTTTTTCATCTTCATTAAAAATCCATCCGTGTGCAATTTTTCCGGCTTCAAGATTTTGTTTTGTAAAAATTTTTGAGATTACTTCAAAACTTTTATCTCCTGAAATGCGTATAACGCCTACCCCACCTGTACCAAGAGGGGTAGCAATAGCTGAGATTGTGTCAAATTCTTCCAATAAATTCATAAGCTGATTATAGCATAAAATATTCTTCTTTAAGATTTTCGGTTTATTTTTATGTTAAAATAAAACTAATTGAGAACTAAGGAGGAAAAACATGCTAAGCAGTTTAGTAACTACTCACGGAATGGTTATTTCAGGTGCGATATTGCTGATTGCGTATGTCTTTATTGCAACGGAAAAAATACCTAAGTCCGTAATTGCACTTGTTGGTGCGTCTTTGACAATGCTATTGGGGTTGCTCCCGTTTAAGGGATATATTGATCCTATAACTAATACATATGTAAAATCCGTATTTGAATATATTGCATTTGATGTAATATTTTTACTTATCGGGATGATGATTATTGTCCATATTGCAAGTAAAAGCGGTGTATTTAAATGGATAGCGATATATCTTTTGAAATTAACGAAAGGGCATCCGAAGATGGTATTGTTTGCTCTTGCAGCATTTACGGCGGTTGCCTCTGCATTTTTAGATAATGTGACTACCGTTGTACTCATTATGCCGGTAACTTTTGTTATTGCAAAAGAATTTGATATGGACCCTATTCCGTTTTTAATTACTGAGGTGTTAGCTTCAAATATCGGTGGTACCGCAACATTAATTGGGGATCCTCCGAATATTATTATAGGTGCAAAAGCAGGATTAAGCTTTATGGCATTTTTGCAGGAGCTTTCTTTTATTGTCGCAGTTATATTCTTTGCCGCAATCGGATTATTAGTATTAATGTTCAGAAAACAGCTAAAATCTACTCCTGAAAAGATGGAACATATAGCAAACCTTGATAATTCAAAGACTATAACGGATAAAAATCTTATGATTC
Source organism: uncultured bacterium (assembly GCA_902761735.1). Lineage (GTDB taxonomy): Bacteria > Cyanobacteriota > Vampirovibrionia > Gastranaerophilales > Gastranaerophilaceae > UBA1221. The sequence continues at coordinate 35,803 of CACWLL010000011.1, read as the reverse complement.
GTTCTTTAATTGTATTGGCTCTTGTTATTACAGGCTTTATGACTCATGATATTACGGGTATTCCTGCATATGTTTTTGCGGTTGCAGGTGCCAGTGTATTATTGTTGTTTGAAAAACCAAAAGAAATATATAAAGATGTTGAATGGTTAACTATATTCTTCTTTATAGGTTTGTTTATAATTATTGGCGGCTTTGAAGCTAACGGAGGTATTGCTTATCTTGCAAATAAAATGATTGAGCTTACGCATGGAAGTTTGAATGTAGCGACAATGTTAATTTTGTGGGGCTCAGGGATTTTGTCCGGTATAATCGACAATATTCCGTACACGGCAACAATGGCACCGTTAATTGATCAGGTTCAGCATACGATTCCTTATCACGGTGTCGGTCACAATCCTATGTGGTGGGCATTAGCATTAGGCGCATGTTTAGGTGGTAATTTTACTATAATAGGTGCGGCAGCGAATGTTCTTGTAAGCGAAACAGCAGCTTCAAAAGGTCATGCTATATCATTTATGAGATTTTTAAAATATGGTTCAATAGTTACATTTATAGCATTATCTTTGAGTTCGGTGTATCTGTATTTAAGATATTTAAGATAATGAATAAAATAAAAGCCCTTCTTTTAAGAAGGGCTTTTATTTTTAGTTTTTATTAGTTGTTATGTTCTTTATTAGCTTCAATAGTTTCTTTTTTTTGAGCTAATAAATTTGTTGTCCCACCGGTTGAATTCTGTTGTTGAGGGGTTTGGCTTGCAAAATCCAAGTCATTAACATCCAGCTTTTTAGGTTGCTCTTCCGGCTTATTTCCTTTTACAAATTTTTCTCCGGGATATAATTTAGGTTTTATTAAACCCCATTCTTTTGATTTGTCGCCTGCCGGAACTGAGAAGAATGGTGATACGCAACGTTTAATAAAGTATTGACAAATAATTACGGAGAATAAAGCTACTGTACCTTCGGTTAATGCCGCTTTGTTCTTCAGTAATTTCATAACGGCTTTGCTGCTATTTTTCTCATTTACCGTTAATCGTTCATCAAGTTTGGCAAAGAAATGTTTTGCGATATGTGAATCAACAAATTTTTTCATTAATTTTTCTATTGGTTTTACGGCAAGGAGTTGTAATCCGATGTTTATAACACCGTTTGCGAGGTCATAATTTGCAACATCTGCTCTTTGTTGAGGGGTCATTTTTTTGTTGCTTCTTGCCTGACTAACGTATAAGTAGCAACCTACTGCATCCTTCAATATAAGTGAAGTTGCAATTTTACCTGTAGGTGATAAGTTTACCATTGTATTCCATAAACTCATTATTTCACCTCAGCTTTCTGCACTTCCGGTGCCGGCTGTTCGGTTGTATTATTTTTATCAAATTTATCAATTAATTCTTTTAATCTTGGATGTGCCCAGTTCAAAGCATAGCAGCTTGCGGTAACCATAAAGAGGTTAACAAATAATGATAACCAGAATTTCTTATTACCAAATATCTTTTGAGCACGTACATCCTGATTTTCAATATATTTCTTAACTCTTTCTATCGGATCTGAAATAAGGTTAGGCTCTTTTTCTTTTATAATTTCCAGACCTTCCTTTGTTGCCCAATCTTTTTGTTCTTTTTCTAATTCTTTTACTTTCTTCGTACTGAAACCCAGCGTTCTTGTGAATTTATCCCATACAGAGAGTTTTTTATTTTTTTCTATGTTTTTGTAAATATCTTTCTTTTGTTCAATCGCCAAATTTCTATAATCATCGGTTACTAAATCTTTATCTTTTATATCGAAGTTTTTCCCTTTTAATTCTTCATATTTTGCATTCAGTAATTCTTTGCGTTTTGTTTCAACAATTTTATCCTTTAAGAATTTTGTTTTATCTTTTTTTACTTCTTTTGCAAGGGCATCATCTTTTACTTCTAATCCGACTTCACTGTATTTATTCCTTATTTGTTCTTCAAGCTCTTGTTTTAATGATGTGCCGTTAGGACGGATTTCTTCAAATTTGCTTTCCCATTTTTGGAGTTCTTGAGGGGTAATTTGTTTTTTGAGAAATTTTTTATCAGGGATTAGTGAACCCAACACTTCATCATTGAATAGCGGAATTTTTTTCTCATAAGCTAATTTATTAATATATTTATTAATAGCCATAGTCATCGGCACTTGGAATGAAAGTGCCAAGCCTGCAGAAAGCGGTTGTCTGATTGCCTGGAAGAATTTTTTATCGTTATCTTCCTTATCTCCCTTTCCTGGACTTACCATAATAATTAACGGTGCAATAATGCCAGTACCGATAGCCGCAATTAATGCGTTTGTAATTTCGCTAGCTTCTTTCATTTGCTCAGAAAGTCTTCTTAGGAAGAACCAGCCTCTATTTGAAAGATTGGCTCCACCTTGGAAAGATACGTTTGAAGAATATCCTGCGGTGTATTTTTGAGCCGCATTCGGACTGATATTCTTTGAATTCCGTACTACCCCTACGTTTGGAGACACGTACAAATTACTTTGAATTTTGTTACTGTTCATGTTCTACTCCAGAAAACCTTCCATATATTTAAAGGTTTAAGAAATAAAAAAATTGTCTTTTTTCACGGCAAAAAACATCAAAGTTTTAACAAAATTTAACATTTAATACACATTGTTACTATGACTATTCTTTATTCCCCATCCGTATTCTAATTATACTATATAAAGGAGGTTGTCAAGTTTTTAAATTGTGTGTGCGCAAAAATTTTTATGTTTAAATTTTATATATAAATTGTAGGCAGAAAGGATAATTTGATATGAGAATTCAATCAATTTCAGAATATAATTCTTACAGAAGTAACTTGCAACCGACAAAGAAAACGGAAGCTTATGTAAATCAGCAATCTTTTGGTTCTAATTTTGGCATGATTATGGAAAGAGTGTTGTGCCGTGATTTAAGGTGTCGTGCTGATGTTGAACGTTCTATATCAGATTTGTATTATTCTGTAGTTAACGAAAAAGGAATCACGAAAACTTCGGAGCAGCCTATTTTGTCAGAATGGCTTGGAATTAAAGGTACATCCCTTATTGAGGAATTGTGTAAGCCGATTGCAAAAGTCCGCTCGGAGTTCAGAGATATAATATTTAAATCTCAAGAGGAGCTTGTACCGATTATTAAAAAAGGAAATGATAATTTGCTTTATATTTCAAATTTTGGAAAACACGGCTTTTGGAACACTGTTTTTGAAAGAGAATCAGCTACAAATGATATGCGAATTGTCTTTTTGTCACGTAATGGAAGTTTTGAAATAGGTGTAAATAAAAAGGGTAATCTTGTATCCGAGCAATATTTTAATTCCGGATATTGGAAAAAAAATACGTATAATATGCTTATGGGTGACAGGATTTCTAACAAAACAGGAAATGCTTTCGATGTGGTTATTATGCCACCGTTTTAGTTTGTTCCCGATATGTTTTTATGGACAAAAGTTCATCTTACTTATGATAGTTTTGTTAATTAGCTGTAGGTTGGGTGAACCCCCTCATTATTAAGATAAAGTCGACGAGGATACTGTATTGGAGCTCTGAAATAATGAGTTGTATCACAGTATAGACTATCTATCGCAGGATTTGTCTATTATGAAACGACACATACAGGAATACCTGTAAATTTACTTAAATATGCATAAATAATTTGTGTTATTATTATTTAAGCAAAGCAAACAGGAGGTTTATATGAGCGTATACGGACAAACAAAAGGTACTGAATTTGAAAAACAAATTGCACAGCTGGCAACAGGCGAGGCTATGGGCGGAATGATGTATTATGCAATGGCTCGTATTGCACAAGACTTTGGTTTAGAGGAAGTCGCTAAAGAATTTATAGGTCTTGGAAATCAGGAAGTAAACCATGCAGGTTTTTATGCCACATTGAACGGTAAATATCCGAGCAATAAGAAAGATTTTTGGAAATTAGTTAAGGGGTTATCAAAGGCAGAATATAAAGGAGAAAGCAATATAAATAAACTTGCTGATGCACTTCGTAATAAAGGATTGGTTGAAGCCGCAGATAGTGTTGAATACTTCGCACTTCAAGAAAAACATCATGGAATTAAAACTGAAGATATTTATAATAAATATGCACCTAAAGAAGAATCGGCAAAATCTGAAAAAGTTTATGTTTGTTCTGTTTGCGGGTTTGAGTATGAAGGTGAATTGGATAACGAATCTGATGACTACAAATGTCCGATTTGTGGTTGTGCAAAAGGGGTATTTAAGCTACCAGTATAATTATAGCATTTTCATGTAACTATATGTAATTAATAGATATAATTTTTGAACTGGGTATAAATCAGGCTGAAAAAGTCAAAAGTATTATGGAACAAAACGGTTTTGTTAATATAGAAATAATCAGAGATTTAGCCGGTATTGAAAGAGTTATATCCGGTCAGCTTAAATAGTATTCCGCAGATGTATATAAAAATTACGGTAACAGTAAAAAAGTATTTGTTTCCTTAAATTTTACTATTGACGAGATTTGTGAGAAAGCATAGTCATTAGTGTGTAATGCCTCAGATATCGTAATTTTATAATATTTATTGTTTGTTGTGTATACACATACTTTTGTATAATATTCACCTTTTACACATTGACCTAATTGAAATTTGACTAATTTAATCTGACTAAAGGAAATTGTCACCACATTTTTATACGAATTATAAAATTTAACACTTTGTTCTGCATTATTAAATTCAATTTTTGAATATTTTTCTAATAATATTGATATAAAAAGAGCAGCTGCCCAAAGCACAAAAGGTGCCAATATAACAATTGAAAACATTTGACCGGAAGATTCACCGGACAAATTGTATTCATGAGTGAGTATAAATGGTAATACATTAAATGTAAGAATACAACTTAAAATAATTGCAGCTGTAATAAATAATAATTTACTTTTGTTTGCTTCATATGAATATATTTCCATAAATAAAACTTCTTCTGATTTTCTTTAGTAAAATATAACCTGCTCTGTTTAACAATTATACGGTATTATTTAATTATACGCAAACATATAAAATTAGTGCAACAATTTATACAATAAAAAAGACTTTTCAATCTCATGTACCTTTGATTGACAGAGTTCGTAGGTTGGGTGAAACCCAACAATGTTAAAATAATGTCGACGGCGGGACTTGTATCGGATTATTCGGGTACGCATAACACTGCTTTCGCTTTTAAATCCTAACGGATTTAGTCACTCAATTCGTGTTATTTGCTCTTACGGGCTTGCTCGCTTCGCTCGACATCGCCCTACCGAAAATCCTCTGTAATTTAACATACAGAACAAGATTAAATTAACAATGAGATGGAGATGTTAAAGAATAAAATCCGCAAAAGTAGATCTGTTTATTTTACAATTTATATTATTTCCGAAAGTTTCATAAAATTTCTTGGCTAAGTCATCAGGAAAAGGATTAACTATTTCTATATTTAAAGGTTGTTTTCTTATCTCTTGAGCTTTGTGTATTAAATCCCAAGATTTTGTATCTGTAGTAGGGAAACTATATCCTATAATATATATTTTATCTACTTTGCATAATTGACTCAGAGCATCTTCCCATATGCGTTCAAAAATACCACCAATAATCGAATAATCTTTATTTTTTACAGGTGGAATAATTAAGGGCATTGACGTCGTTTTATCAATTCCAGAAGAAATTTTTGTATAAAATTTTGTTCCAGAAAAACTCATATTCATACCATGTGTTATTATTTTTTCATTTTCTTCTATGCCATTTGGAAGTAAAGGTATATCAGGCGGATAGTAATAATATGAGAATGGGGCATAACCACTTTTATATCTATCTTTATATGTTTTATATTTATTAATTGAATCAATATAACAATACATAAAAGATTTGTCTTTTTCCTGTTTATAGTACACAAAGTCTCTATGTTTCTGCAGGTTTACAAAATTATAACCAAAATATGGTATGATCCAATTTGTAGAACCGTGCAATTTCAATAATTTAACTTTGGACTTATCTAAATCTAAAGTATCTTGCCATTCATTATTATAAAAGGCAGCAAATGTAATTCCGTAACCATCCTCTGGAGACCATAATTTGCTTTCCCACAAAACCCTATCTAACAAAGTATCCCAATTGAAAGTTATAAAAACATCATCCTTATGGCTTTTTTCCAGTAATTTTGTATAGTATGGACATTTTTCACCATTTTGTATTTCATTTAATACTCCTTCAAACAAAAAAATCAGTTGGTTATATGCACCATCCAAATATAAAGCACTTTCTTTTTCATCATATGATATATTTTCTTTTGAAACCAAGCTATATAATTTTTCATTTATTTCAGTAAGAAATGCTTCAATATCCTCATTAAAATTCATGAAATCTATATAATCCATTTTTCTATATTCTTTCAAATAGGACAATACATGTGTGACAACTACATTTAAGTCCTCAGAGATTTTCAAACTATTATATGTTTTAAAAAAATCCTTAGCCAAAGGCATTCTTACACCAGTTTTAGATTTATTATAAGATTTAGATGCTCCCGCTCCTAATATATAAACATCCATAAAATGTCCTTTAATTTTGTATCCAAGAAAGCGGAACTAAAGGATTATCTTTTGACCATTCGTCTAAATAATTAATGTCCGTTATTCCTTCTTTGTTAAGCCATACATCTGGTCCGGCATGGTCTAATACAATTATTTGTAATTTACTATTTTCAATCTCTTCAATTATTTGCTCGTTTCCTTCATCATCTACAATAGTTGATTTTTTGATTGTTTTGTTATCATTTATAGCTTTACTCATTACTTTGAACATTTCTTGTACGCATTCCAAATCAGACAATCCTTTATCTTTACCTTTTTCTTTTTCCTGATTATCGTAATCCACATTTGCTTCTAAATATGAATTTGTTTTTGGGAAATACACCTGACTAGGTTGATCAAATATTAGGAAATTAAAGACTGGAGACTTAATTCCAATAAAATGTCGCTGAAGTCCGAGTAAAGTTGCAAGGTGATATGCTACCCAATTTGAGCCACTGCCCGTTTCCCACAAGTAATGTGAGTTTATTTCGTTTTTTTTCTGAACTTTAACAGTTAAATCATCTTTTTTAAATTCGGATATTTTATCAAATTCTGCAAATAAAGGTACATAAGAATTGGATTTATTAACAATAGATGTTAAGCATTTTTTTCTGCTTTCTTCAATATTATGAGTATATTCATTTATCTGTTGCTGTATATTTTGAATTTTTTCATCCAATTCGTTTTCATCTTTCATTAAAAACATGTATTTTTGTGCTTGACCAATGATATTAACGTATACATTTTCTAATATCGACTTCCCTCTTGTTTTTTCTTCTAAAGTATCTTTATCTTTTAATATTGAGTTTAGTATTTTTGATTTTTCGTTAATCTCATTAATTATTGCAGTATATTTTGCTTCATATGCACTTTTTTCATTAAGATGACGTTCTATTATAGTATGCTCTATATGTACTAAATTATTGTATAAGGCATTAACATCTTCAATTACTGAAGTATCATTTTGATTTTCTGTACAAAAATCCTTAATAAATTCTGCAATTTTAAGTCTTGATTTCTCTTCTTCTAAATGTCTTGTGTATTCTTTTTCAAGTCCTAAAATTTCTGAAATATTATTGCGCTCCTGTTTTAAACCTCTAATTTCACTTAATAACTTATCAGATTTATTTATTAAATCCTGAATTTTTTCAGCAATAATTTGATCTGATTCTTCACTCAACTGAATATCGCCAATATTTTTTTCTGAAATTTTTTGCAACAAATTTTGTATACTAACAATATCTTCGGTATTTATGTGTGTTTCTTTATCTAATAAACCATACTCAACAGCTTTAAGTAATAATGCTTCACTATTATTTATAATTTTTTGATTGTATTTTATTAAACTATCTTTTTCTTTTTGATAATTTTTTAATTCTATTTCGAGAGCTTGTTTTTGAATATCATCATATAATTGTTTTGAAGATTGGGCTCCTATAGCATAGTCAAATATTTTTTGGAGCCGACTACGATATTTGTATATATCTGTTTTATAAAGAAGACAGTTGGGATTGGCAACAATATTTTGTGGTTGAAAATTAAATGAAACTAAATCTCTATAGCTTGGTCTACCAGAGTTATCATTTTCATTATCACTATTTTCATTTGCAATTTCAGAAAAGGAAATACCTAATGCATTATTTAAATGCAACTTAAATTTATCTCGTGTTGTTGGAAGCCAATTATCTTCATTAAAACTACTTAAACCTTGTTCAGAGTAGGCATATAAAACTTTTTGAGGATCTGCATCTCCAATTCTCTTAATTAATAAATATTGATCTCCTAAAAATAAACTTATAGCAAAGGCTGAACAATTTTCTCTTATTGTACCTGCAGGAATTCTATTTGTTTTTGAACATAAACAATAGTCAATTATTGTTATTATGGCTGACTTCCCTGTTTGAGAAGCTCCATAAATAATATTAAGTTTTCCTGTTTCAAATGTAATGATTCTTCTTTTTGAACCATCCAATGAATATATTGCGACTTCTTTTAATTGTATATTTGTCATAACGATACTCCTGTAGCTTGCAGTAATTTAACCAAAGCATCTTTATCTTGACCAAAAAGGACTCCTAATTTATACGCAGAAAGATAGATATGATGGTTATATTTTTTGCTATTAAAAGTTACAACCGTACTTATTTCCCCAGTATTAGACAAATTAAGCATACCTGTTCGTAAACCGAATATAAGGCTTGTCATTGTGTAATTTTTGTATGCAGAAATTAAATTATAAAATGCTCCAATAAAAGTTTTTTTATCATATATTTTGTTAGATATTAATGTATCAATTTGTTTAATACCTTCATTATCATTTTTCCCCCTAATAACCAATCTGATTGTTTCATTCATAATCATAGGAATTGCGATAAAAAGATTTAAAATTGTAGAATTTGTTGTATTAACAGATTTGTAACCTGAACAAAAAGCCACAATTGCATATGCCCCTAATCCGTGATTTTGCATACAAGTACAATATTTATTGTATATGTTAATCTCTTTCATCATCGTTCTCTACCTAAGATAAAAGTTGTTCAAAATTAGGATGCCAACCAATAGTATAATTACTTGTTTCCGGATTATTATTTGCTAAATAATTACATACTCCCCGCGCGATTTCAATTTTATTGTCTTCGAAAGATACCGTTCCTATCTGTATTTCTTGATTTATAGTATTTTGATATAACCTTCGTCCCAGAGTTACCTCTGGTTCGCTAGAATTTATACTAAAAAGATAAGTTTTATCATTAACCCATTTTTCATATATATTACGATATGATTTGCTAAAATCTTCTTTGGGGATTCTACCTAGTTTATTTTCTTTAGTAGCAGTGTTTCGCCATCTTAAAAAATCCCTCTTATCCCATTGCAAAGCATTTTCGGGCTGTTCAATCAAATCTAATTGTTGTACAAAATATGCATTTTCTACACTCTGATAGTCTTGTGTAGTTAATTCTTCTTCTAGCGCTAACTTTAATTTTTTGTCTTTATAAATATAGCTATTAAAATCTTCCTTAATTAACCTAAATTCTCTTTTTAAATTTTTCTTATCAGAATTATACATTTTGTCCATAATCCAAGCAATTACGCGATTTTGCAAATCCTGAATTGAATTTACTTCTTTGTAGTTTTTTGTTATTTCATTTAAAGAGTCATTGTAAAAATCGGTTTCTGGTTCTATATATTCAAAATTTTGTATAATTTGTATTGCAACATCTTTATTTTCATTTTTTGAAAAATCCAAAAACTTTGCTTTTAATGAATCGTTATCGGAATGAAAATTTGCACGTATATATTCATATGCTTCTTTGGCAGATTCAGTATCATTTGCATCAATACATTTTTTTATAAAAAAATTATCTTTAATATTTTTATGAGAATTTACTGATAAAACGTATCTTGTGTAAGCAGTAAATTTATCTGGATATTCAAGCTTTAGCTTTATCCAATTGGAAATTGTTTTCCAAAAGTCAAGAGAATTGTTTGTTATGTTGCTTCCAACATCTTTTACTTGTTCTATAATGCTGATTTTGTTATTTTGTTCAACAATTATATCGTCATATTTTTCAAGATACACAGTACCACTATGATTTATTAGCAATGTTAAAGCACGAGGAATTTGGATAATATATCCAAATAAACTATTTGGTTGTTCAATATCGTTACACATACAACACCTCATGATAATTATACATAAAATACAAAGTAAGTTATATTTGTGCAAGCATTAGATGACAAACAGTTAACATAATGAGTTTATTAATAATAATTTTTCATATTTATAATATAATTTGGTTATGCAACAGTATTATGATAAAGGGGACATACAGTTATATTTAGGTGATTGTATTGAGATTTTGGAGAAGGCAGCTCCGGAGTCTATTGACATGATTTTTGCGGATCCTCCTTATATGTTGTCTAATGGCGGAATATCTTGCCAAGCTGGTAAAGTTGTTTGCGTTAATAAAGGTAAATGGGATGAAAGTAAAGGTTTAGACGAAGATTTCGAGTTTCACCAAAAATGGATTAATGCCTGTCGCAGAGTCTTAAAGCCAAACGGAACAATTTGGATTTCAGGAACTTATCATTCAATTTATTCTTGCGGTTTTGCTTTACAAAAATCCGGCTTTAAAATCCTAAACGATATTTGTTGGTTTAAGCCAAATGCTTCACCAAATATGAGTTGCAGATATTTTACAGCAAGTCATGAAACTTTACTTTGGGCAAGAAAAGATCCAAAAGGCAAGCATACTTTCAATTATGATGCTATGAAAAATGGAGATTGGGGCGATGATGCAATCAAAAAACCAAACAAACAAATGCGTTCGGTTTGGCAGATTGATACCCCTAAATCTTACGAAAAAACTTTCGGCAAACACCCAACACAGAAACCTTTAGAATTGTTAAGGCGGATAATCCTTGCTTCAACAAATAAAGGCGATTTGATTCTCGATCCGTTTACAGGCAGTTCAACAACTGGTATAATGGCATTAAAATTAGGGCGAAAATTCATCGGTATAGACTTGGAAAAAGAATATTTAGACCTTTCAATCAAAAGGTTTGAGCAAGAGTTTGTAAATAAGGAACTAGAATGGCAGTAGTTTTAGAAAAACTGAAAGAGGAAACTTATCCGATAGTCAAATGGGTTGGCGGTAAACGTCAGCTTATGTTTGAGTTGTTAAAAAACATGCCGGAAAACTACAACAGATATTTTGAACCTTTTATCGGCGGTGGTGCATTATTCTTTGAACTTCAACCCGATAATGCTTATATTTCCGATATGAACAAGGAATTAATTAACCTTTATAAAGTAGTTAGAGATAACGTTGAGGAGCTAATTACGGACCTGCAAAAACATGATATTTCAAAAGAATATTTTATGGAAATCCGTAATATTGACCGTACGGAAGAGTATAAAAGTTGGTCAGATGTTAAGAAAGCAAGCCGTTTTATTTATCTGAACAGAACTTGTTTTAACGGAATGTACCGAGTAAACTCTAAAGGCGAATTTAATGTTCCATTCGGACACTATAAGAATCCGAGAATTTTAGATGAAAATAATTTGATAAATTGTTCCAACTTGTTACAGAGAACTGAAATTAAACACGCAGATTTTTCAGAAATTTTGAAAGCAGTTAAAAAAGGTGATTTTGTATATTTCGATCCTCCGTATGTACCTTTGAGTGAAACTTCAAGCTTTACCTCATATACAAAAGACGGATTTGACATTGATATGCAATTTAAACTCAGAGATGTTTGTGATGAATTGGATTCTAGGGGTGTAAAATTTTTACTTTCAAACTCTGACACAAAATTGGTCAATGAATTATACGAAAATTATAATATTAAAAAGGTTTTTGCGTCTCGTCAGATAAATGCAAATGCAGACGGCAGGGGTAAAATTACGGAAGTTTTGGTGAGGAACTATTAATATGAATGAGATTGCTAACCTAAAAGATTTTATGACACATAAAGTACGAGGTGAAGATAGGTACCTCGTTCCTCTTTTTGCAGAGCGGATAAACGGAAAATATATTTTAGCTGCATATCAAGGTAGTCTTAGTGAATATGACATACTAATAAAGTATAGACAGTTAGAAAATGGTCGTTGGTCAAACATAAGGACTCCAAAACATATACATTGGGCTGTGGATATTTTAATAAAAATGAAACAAGAACCGGAAAAAACAAAGAAATTTTTAGATTTATTAATTAATCTTTGGAATGATACAAAACCTATAAAATCCGAAGCTGAACGTGTAACTATGTTAAATATTGACACATTATTAACAAGCCAAAAAAATAAATTTTCTGATTTAAAAGATTTAAATGACAAAGGTGAATATAGTTTAAATTTCTTGATGTTATTGGCAAGATTATTGATGTTACAAGAAAAAACAAATTATGAACAAGCTTTTATGTTTAAAAACTTATTAGAACAACTACAAAACTGTGATACAAGTATTTATCAAATGGTATCAACAGCAACACATCACTAATGAGGGAAATATATATGACTAGAGATTTTAAGGAATGGTTATCGACATTTAGAGCATGTATTGCAGATTATTGCTATTATGCAGATTTTGATAAGATCAACAAAAATGTTGATAATATAAAGGTGGAGCTCAATATTTTAAATACATTGATAGGGTCAAAAAACATTGAAAAAGATTTTGAAGATATTATTAAAAAATATCCTGAAACTTTAAAATGTATTCCTTTACTTTTAGCTGTAAGAGCAAAAGACATCTCTGTTACTGATGCAGATGGTGAATATAATTTTTCATTCAACAAATGCAATTACAGCATTGAAGAATACAAAATGTTTATGCGTAAAACCAAGTTATTTGACCTTTTAGAAAATCATATTGTAAATAATTTGGTAGATTACGCAACCGGTGTTGAAACAGGATTGGATAGCAATGGTCGTAAAAACCGTGGCGGACACTTGATGGAAAATCTTGTTGAAAGCTATATTATAAAAGCAGGGTTTATCAAGAATAAAAACTATTTTAAAGAAATGTATATCCACGAAATTGAGCAAAAATGGGGAGTAAACCTCTCTGCAATTTCTAATCAGGGCAAAATGGAAAAACGCTTTGATTTTGTAATTAAAACAGATAAACAAATATATGTAATTGAAACTAACTTTTATTCAAGTGGTGGTTCAAAACTCAATGAAACAGCAAGAAGTTATAAGACTCTGACACAAGAAGTTGCAACAATAGATGGTGTAACCTTTATCTGGTTCACTGATGGCTGCGGTTGGAACAGCGCAAGACATAATCTTGAAGAAACATTTGATGTTTTGGATACGGTTTATAATATTCAAGATTTAGAAAATGGAGTTATAAAACATTTAAAATAATGAGACAATCAATAATTGATAAAATTAATAAAGCTAATGTAAACTATGCAAATGAGATGGCAAGAATTGAGCTAATTTTTGCACAAGTTCCTATAGTTGAACATTTTTATGCTGGTAGATATGGTTTACCTGCTACTGAAAATATGACTATTGAACAATATGTTAATGATTTCTTGTTCATTAACTATGAATATGCAGGAACATACATTTCAATCAGAGATATGCGTGATAGCTTAAAAATCTCGTCAAAATATTTAAATAAAAATGATAAAAATATTATGTTATTGTATTTTGAATTTGTACTTAATATGGTTTATTTATTAAGGAGAAAAATTCTTGGTACAGATCATTATAATGTAGCAAGTGTAAATAAACTATTTAATAATATTCAACTTATTTTAGAAAAACTTAATTACAAAATCATAGAAAAGAATAATTATCTTTATATTGTAGAAAATGATACAAGTTCAAGTGCAATTAGCGAACTATATCCAGAACTTTCAGAGGCTGTTATTGAATATAGAAGATTTGATTTAAAAGGTAAGGTTACCGAAAAAAGAAATATTTTGCAGACTTTATCTTTAAAGGTTGAAAGTATTGAACAAAAATTAAAGGGAACAACTTATAATCCTATCGCAAATGATGTAGGTAACTTATATAACAATCTTCATATCAGGCATGATAATTTTGGAGGAAATCCTAATAATAATATCATTGATATGAGTGATGAAGAATTAGAAAAATGGTATGATATTACTTATGATACAACACTGACAGCGTTAATGATATGTCATTATCTTGAATACAATAAAGAAATCGACAACCTTCCAAATTACTATAAAAAAGATTAATTTGTTTTTTGTGTCTATTTGTAAAACTTTTCTGCTTTTATTCTTCTTTCACGCTAATGTTGTGTGTCAAAGGAGGTTTTTGTATGGAAAAAGTCGGATTAAATATTACTCCCAAGGAGTTTAAGCAATTAATCAAGTGGTCTGAAAACATTTACAACACAGCTGTTGTTATTGATTATTTTGTTGCAAATCAGCCGGAGATAGAAGAATGTTACAATCTTGCGCCAGTTGTTAAACATCTGCGAAATGATGCAGATGTATTAAATGCATTCTTTATAGATCACGAAAAAGATATCGAAATTTAAATGCCGTTTAAAAGGTGTTTAAAAGCCGTTTAAATTGTGTTCAAAAATTATTATGTCCAAATGATACGATTTTAGACGCATACACTTGATGTTTCTCGCTTAAAGAGGGATGAATTGTGTAGCTTGAAAGGGAAATACTATGATTGAAATCGGTAAAAAATATAGATTGAAAAAACTCAAAGGTTGGTTTGAAAAAGATAGCGAAGAGTTTACGGTTGTTTGTTTTGGCGAACACAATACTGTTGGCTGCGTTGCATCGGATGGAGAAAGATATGTATTTGATAAAAATTTTTTGATTGATCCTGAAAAACCGGATGAGATATACGCAGATATTACAATAACGAAAGGTTAAAACCATGATTGAAAAAGATTACAAGCTTTATGGCGCAAAGATTTTAAACTTAAAAACACAAGAAATCGGATTGTTAATTTGTTTATGGGAGAACAGATATGCAGATAAAACTGTAGATTTTGCGACTTGTGTAGATAAAACCGGCAAGCGTTACAACATTGAACTAGATAATATCAGAGGATTTGAAGATGATTTTTACAAAGCGAACAGTTAAGGCGAAGCCGAAACTTGTGAGCCTGTATCTGTAATGGAGCGAAGCGAAATGAAAGTGAAAAATAAATAAATTTGTAAAATTATTCCATTATACTCGAATACTCAACAGCCTCGTCTATTTTATCCATTAATAAACTCGCTAATATTAAACGTTTTATTGCTTTTTCTTTTGTAAGTGTTAAATTCTCGTGCGCTTTTGGATTCCTTATACCAGAGATTGTTCCAGAAAATATTTGCATATATCCGACTTGTACATTTTCGCCACTCTCTGTGGATGTATCTTCGAATTTCAAACGGTTACCAGATAAAGAGAAAAGATATTCCATTAAATTTTTACCATCTAACTCTTTATTTGAATTTTCATGCTTGTAATATTTTCTATATATCTTTTTCAATCTGCTATTTACTTCTTTAAAAGCCGACTCAACTGCATCAGCGTATTGTTTTGAATTATACTTGATAAAAACAAGTTCTTTTATTACCGGATGAATATATTGCCAGAACGGTT
Source organism: uncultured bacterium (assembly GCA_902761735.1). Classification (GTDB taxonomy): domain Bacteria; phylum Cyanobacteriota; class Vampirovibrionia; order Gastranaerophilales; family Gastranaerophilaceae; genus UBA1221. The sequence continues at coordinate 20,121 of CACWLL010000011.1, read as the reverse complement.
CGTTTTTGTTTTCTAATATGATTAACTGGAGTTTCTCTAACTGAGTCAAAATGATATTAAATTCACCAACTGACATATATTGCGTAGTCTTTATAACAAGATTGTTATAAATCGTTTCCCATTCCGGAGTATTATTTAAATGATTTGAATAAATAAATTTTGTTAACTCGTCTTTAAAGGCAAGATATCTTTGGTGGTTTAGCGTAATTCTTTGTCCCAAATTATATAAATCACGGAACTTGTTAATTAAATCGTTAATTGTTATATTTTCTTCTTGTAATGATGGCATTTATATACTCCTGAAAAGATTATACAATAAACACTTATGTACTTTGAACATATTTTGAACAGTTATAAAACAGGGTTTGAATTAATTTGTCTCTTTATCCATTCCATAATTACTGAAACAAGATATTCTTGTTCGGATAGGGTTAGTTCTCTATGTTGAGGAAATTTGTGCCATTTTTCAATACACCCGTGGCAGCAGGTTGCGGTTGCGTGTTGCGCGATAAATACAGGATGACCGCGCATTGGAGTTTGTTTGCCGTCATTCACAGGCTCAGAGGGAGCAACTCTATCCCGAATAAAATCACAGGCATGAGAATAAATTGTATCAAGCCCTTTGTCCTTGATATAATCAAGTTCTTTTGTTCGGAGTTTAAATCTGCTCCTGAATTTTGATTTTGCAAGTCTATCCAATATATCCATAAATTTATGATAGCATAATGATAATGAGTAAAAATGAAATAAAAGAAACTGAAGAAAAAGAACAAGTCGAAAAGTTTTTCAAAACCAAAGTTGGTCAGGAATGGTATGAAGGACTTGGTATTGTTGATTATGTAAAATCCGAAGCTCCGGATTTTAAAATTAAGACTATAAATGGCGTCACTATTGCATTAGAAATAACTAAATTTATAGCAGAAAATAAAAACTTTAAATTTTCTCAGGCATTAACCAGAATAGGTAATAAAATATGCAAAGAAGCCGAAAAGAAATACAATCTTCAAATGCATATGCTTATTGACAAATATGATGACAGAAAATTTAGTATCCGTTAAAAAGATCATTTGGATTATGCTTATAATCCTGGTTTTTCAGAGCTTCCTGATGCAAAAATTTTTAAACAAAAATTGCAAGATATTTTAAGAAATAATATAGAGAAATTGAGAAAAGGTTTGCTTGTTCAGGAATGGATTCAGGTTGATAATGAACATTTTAAAATATCAATGGACCCTATTGCATGTCCTTGGACTGGGAAATATGATTGCCATGTCAATAATGCAGGCATGGTCAAGCAAAATCCCATTGATGAATTACAAATCTGTATTGATAAAAAGAATGATAAAATCAACTCGTATAGTACAAATTGCAACAAATGTTATTTATTAATATATGTCCCCAATGCATATAATGCTAATTATTGTTCATTTGACAACTTGCTATTAAAACATCGATTTAATTCGAAATTTGAAAAAGTATTTTTGTATAGTGAAGAATCTGATATATCATTTGCTCTTAATAACTAAATGTACTTTAATTACATTCCTAAAATATCTCTTTCAACTATTTTTACAATATCTTCCGGTAAAAATTCTTCCTTTTTAGACTTTAGTTTTTGTTTTGGTTCTGTTGTTTGTTGTTTTATTTGTGGTAAATTTTTCAAGATATTCATAAGTGAATACATTTCTGCCTGTGGGGTTTGTTGATTATTATCAATATCGTTTGAAATTTTATCCATAATTTTTTGAGCAAAATTCAGTAGCTCCCGATTAAACAATTCCTGTTCTCTGCCTTTTTCAAACCTCTTTTTATCCCAGTCATATTCCTTTTTCCAATAAAATAAAGTCCTACGCGAAAGGTCAAGTTTCGCTCCAATCACATCAAACGGTTGCTTTTTTGAAACATACAAATACTCTGCCTGTTTTAATTTATCTAATTTTGTCATTTTTATACCTCAAAAATTATTCTGTCTACCGTAAAATTTGTTTTATCGGATAATCTTCGCACCTGAAAATTACAAGTTCTATCAATTATCCCGAGATTCTGAAAATATTTAATCATCTGATTTAGAAGTGCTAATGTGTTCTTTAAAACTTTGGGTGGTAAATTTCTGCCTTTGCAAAAATAGTAAAATTCCTGAATATCATTGCAAGTAACGTCATTTAAGTTTTTATTTCTGAAAAATAGAGAAATGTGGTGCTTTAAAATCCCGCGGTATCTTCTATAGGTATTATATTTGCAATTATTTTTAACATAATTTTCTAAAAAATAATTAACTGCTACGTCAAATGTTATAACCTGATAATTTATCGTTTGTTTTGTGCAAATGATAAATTCTTGCTTTGGCTTTTCTTCCTGATATTTGTACAATCCTTGTTCAAACACCAATTTATTCTCGTTCAAAAGGTGTTCAAGTTGTGTTTTACAATCACATTCGGCAATCATTTCGATTTCGTCTTGGGTAAATTCTTTCAGGTGTTTTGCTAATTTTTCAATGTTCATAATATCTGCTCCGCTATATCTTTTGTAATTTCTGCTAAATTATTGTCTTTTGAAAAAGTTTCCATTTGGTTTATTAATTGAACAATTTGCCGGAATCTGTTGTATTTTGAATGGATATATTCAATAGCATCGGGGGTAAATGTAACTTCTGACAGCTGATTGATAATTTGAGATAAATCATTTACTCCAAATGTTTCAAACTTTATAATTGCTGAAAATCTGTCATAAAGGTGCTTGTATCGTTCAAGCTTTCTGTGTGCCAACACCATTCCGATAAAAATTATCGGACAGCCGGTTTCATCGTGTATATCTCTGAGGGTTTCAATAGTTTTATAATTATTCATCAGGTAATCAATCTCATCGATAAAAATCACTTGCGGATTTTGTTTCAGCTTTTTTACAGCGATATTAAAATTATCCGAGGTTAGGAATCTTGGTATTTCATCAAGCTCCTTTACCAACTCTTCAAGTAACCAACGACCAGTCATTAAGTTTGATGCTCGTAGATAAATCCCATCATATTTACAAGCAAGCCATAAAGCAGTTTGCGATTTACCAAGTCCGGGCTCGCCGTAAACCAATCCCATTTTCGGAATGTTTTTTGGTTTAATAATCAAATTTTCAACAAGTCCGATAAAGTTTTTCACATTCTGCGTTTTTACAAAAATCTTATTCATAAAGTAATTTGTACTCCTTTGTTTGCTTAAATTCTGTTATCCAAGAATTATTCGGATCATTTTTTACAAGATACTCATATTTTTCTGAATTATTTTTGAACAGCGTTTGAACCCTTTTTGAATCTGATTTGAACGGCGTTTGAAGGGGTAAATGAGAATCATATTGTTCTACTTTGGTTTCAAGTAGTTTTATATCCTCGAATTGAAGATATTTTCTCACAGATTCAACAGTTTTCTTTTTTAATTGGCGCTGACGGACAATTTTCTGCTTATAATCTTCATAATCTTTAACATCACCGAGTAATTTTGCCATTGGATGAGTTTCTGTTACACGTTCTGCGGTACACAAGTATTCACCTTTCGGAGTGTAAACCTTAATACTTGTCAGATCAAAAAGATTGTATTTAATTAAAACTTTGCTTTTAAAACCGTATAACCTTTCATCAAAATAGTCGCAATTTAAAAATCTTATTCCGTTTCTTTGAATCGTTTTTACTTCGGTTACAAGCATTAAATTATCAAGAATACTAATATCAATATTTTGTCTTTTTCTTTCGGATAATACTTCTGCTATTGTTTTAACAGGAGCGTTCGGACAGGGTTGAGAATTCTTAAAACTTAACCACATATCAATCATTTTTATTGTTTCTTCAATTGTTGGAATATATTCATTGTGCCAACTTTTGTGCAATTTTTCATTTCGTATCATATATGCAGGTTTATTATTTATTGATGAACCGATATAGCTTGGTAGCAATTTTTCAAAACCTTCCTGAAATTCTTTAAAAAATCTTTCTATGACTTTTGCTCTGGCATTATACGGTCTTGCAAATACTGTTTCTATACCCAGTTTTGAATACAATCCCTGAAATCCTAATTCCGTAAATCCTTTATCGTCAGTAAAATATTTGGCTCTAAAAGCTCTGCCGTTATCCTGATAAACGACTTTCGGAATCATATCAAGATTTATTATTGCGTTGCGGAGCGCACTTGCGACACACTGAGTATTTTCTTCAAGCATAATTTCATAACCAACGAGTGCTGTTGATTTCCAATCCAAAAATCCAACAAGTGTTGCTCTGGTGGGTTTGCCTGTGAACGGATTTATTACTTGAAACGCTAATTTATGCCCGTCTGCCACAAGAATATCTCCGACTTCTAACAGCGAAGCATCACGTTTTATATATGGTTCGACTTTATCAGATAATGCCTTTTCGCCATCACGCGCTAAAATCCATTTGTCATAATTATTATTCTTAAACCATTTTGCATAACGCCTGAATGTAATATCAGCCGGAATGAAACCTTGCCCCTGTTCTTTTAATCTGTATTTAGTAAGAGCAATTGCTTTACCGATAGACAGTCTGTTCGGGTGTAAAAGCAAACCTATAAATATTTTTATTTCTTCATCATTAAGTACAGTCCGATAATCATTTACACTGCTATATTTATATTGTGGCAAAAGTTTTGTGTAATCTTCTGTTCCGTTTAACATAGCATACCAACGGTGCAAACTGCCTCGGGAAATTTTTCCTAAAATTTCAAACAAGTGTGAATTTGATGTGTTATGTAATTTTACAAAATCATAATCGGCTTGAAGTTTATTTTGAGATTGCTTTCTAAATTCAAGCCACTTGTGAACCACATCAAGTCTTGCAAGTGCTATTTGTTTACATTTTTCGGGTGTGAAGTTTGTCATAAAAAGTTACCTCACACACATTCATCACTCACCTTTCGGAATAAATCAAGTCCCAAATCTCAATCTCAGAGACAAAAAGACACATATCAAAATGTAAGATAAATTATTTTTGCACTATTTTGCAATTATTTGCACTCGCTAAAATTCAAACACCACGCAAAATAGACCCTGATACAAGTTCAGGGTGACAGGTTTTTGGTGCAAAATAGTGCAAAAATTATGACAAAAGTGCAAGAATAGTCCGGTAAATCTCTACACTATAAACTTGCCTCTATTGCCCTAAAATTAGGCAAATCCACAATAAAACTCCCATCACAACTGTCCTGAAAACCTATATCCTCTGAACCCGCATTCGACGGATTAAAGCCCTCACCATAACATTAAAAGAGGACAAGATTGTTTCTTGTCCTCTTTTAATTGTCGACGGCGGGACTTGAACCCGCACGGGTTTCCCCACACGCCCCTCAAACGTGCACGTATACCGATTCCGTCACGTCGACATTTACTCTCTCATCCTATCATAAATAATATCTTTAGTAAAGAATCAATTTATTCCACTTCAAAAAGACTTCTTAAATGCTCTTTAATATCTTCTTCATCAAGTTCTTCTGTTTCTTTGTTCAAATCCAGTGCCATTTGATAGTAATTTGCGGCATCATTTGTAAATCCCATTTTTTGACTTGCTCGTCCGGCATTGAAATATGCAAGTGTATATGTCGGGTCAATATTTATTGCTTCTTCAAAATATTCCAATGCTTCCTCCGCATCCAATAATCCATCCATATAAACTATGCCTAAATTATTCTGAGCAAATGCGTTTTCAGGATTTAATTCTATTGATTTGTGGTAAGATACCAATGCTTCTTCTACAAAATCCTTTTCATATAAGGCAATTCCTGCTTTTGAATATCCTCTGTAATTTGTTGGGTCTGCCATTATTGCATCGCAATATGCTTTTATGGCGTTATCCAAATCATATACCGACATATATGTGTCGCCTAAAGAAATGTATAAATCGTAATTTGTCGGGTCAAGTATTAATCCTGCTTGATAAGTAGCAATAGCCGCTTCAACATTACCTTGTACTTCTGCATAAATTGAACCTAATGCCTGACAAACAATGGATGTCCATTCGTTATCAGGATTCAGTGCAATTGCTTTTTGATAGTGCTCAATTGCGTCATCGTATAATTCGGCTTTTGCGTAAGAAAAGGCCAAAGAGTTATTGTAATATGGGTTTTTAGTATCTCTTTCCAACGCAAGCTTGAATGCGCTTATAGAGTTTATCTTATCCTCTTTTCTGAGGTATAAATGACCAAGTTCGTAGTATATTGCTGCCGTATCTACATCAAACTCTAATAGCTTTTCGTAACATTCTATTGTTTCGGCTGTATTTTCAGGAAAATAGCTTTGTAATACTGTTACTAGTTTCACCAAAACTTCTCTGTTAAGCGGATTTGATTCTAAAACTTTTCTGTAACAATCTACGCATAAGTCTATTTCGTCATTTTTAAGTGCCAAATCCCCAATTTTATTATAAAAATGTTGAGCGTGCTTTGTTCCGATTATTGCCTGTTTATAGATGCTTTCTGCTTTCTTTGGCATGTGGAATTTTTCTAAAAAATTTCCAACCGTATTATATGTAAATACAGAAAAATCATCGCTCATTTTTTTGTACATCATATTTAGTAATGGTTTATCCCAAGCGAGCATGATGCTTCCGGAAAGAAAATAATATAAAAAGCTCATGTAATCGCCGAAGCTGCCTTGTTCGCTATTTATTTTTTGTAAAATAGCCTGGGAAAGAACTAATCTTGGTCTGGCAGATTTTAATTTTCCTTTATTGATTGCAGACTTAAATTCATCTATGGCGTCTGAATAGTTCTCTGCCATTTGCATAAAGAAGCCTGTATACATATGTGCATTCATATTGTTTGGAGCTAATGATACTGCGGTTTTACATTGGTCAATTGCTGTGTTAACACTTATTTGTCCTTGCTCCCACATTAATGAAGCAAGTCGATAGTATGTTTCAGGTATTGTCGGATCATATTTAACCGCATCAATATAATTGGTTATTGCATCTTGAAGGTCGGTATTATCCTTTCTGATTAAATATCGTTCATGATATAACCTCGCTTGTTCCAATGCCATTTTTGCCTGTCGGTTTTTTTCTCCGCTTTCTGAAGTTATCAACGGTTGTATCAATGTTTGTTCTGCCATTTTCTGCTCCATATAATAAATCTATATATTTTTGTTTCGTATATGAAATATAAAACTTTAATTTTTTATAAATATATCATCCGTTTGATGTAGAAATATTGTTTTATTATGCTAGAATAACATCAGAGTAGGCTTCTATAACCTGACAGGGGGATATATGCGAAATATTTGTTTATTAAGTTCTGAAAATGCAGCTTTTTTCAAGTCGGTTGCATCATATTTTTACGTGAATAATGATGTAAACCTTACTTGTATATTCGATGACGAAGAAATTTTAAAAGACGAATACTTTAGTAATTTTAAAAATATAAACCTTGTCTTTCTTCCAAAGGAAGAAGTGGAAGGATATCTTAAATCTAATGAGTTTGATTTATGTGCAATTTATGATTATAAAGCACCTATAAATTGTTACTTATCAGAAAATTTTAAAATTCTTACGCTATTCAAATCTTTGTTGCCCGCCTTCAATGATTCTAAAAATCCGGTAATTGATGCTTTTAACTATGGCGTAAGAGTTAGCGGTATAACAATTTTATCTCATTCCTATAGCCATATGCCAAAAATTATTTTGCAATACCCTTTCGTGATTTCTGAAATGATGCATTTTGACGAATTTGAGCAGGGTATAAACAATTTGGCTAATTTAATATATCCGGTTGTAATTGATAAATTTTCTTCAAATGAAGTTTTTGCTATTCAAGATTTATTTGATAAAAAAACAAAAAATAATTCCTGCTCCGGAAGCTGTAGTAATTGTGGAAATTGTAAACATCAGTCATTGTAAAGGTTTCCATGATCCTCTCATACCAACACATGAACCCCCATGAATATTTTCCTCTTTTTATATGATGACTATATTAGGTAATTGTATAGAATAGAATATGGAAAGAAAATCTTGGGTGGATAATGGATCAGTTATTTGATTTTACATCATATAATAATATAAAAAGATTATCAACAGAAGAGTTGGAATCTTTATGGATGAACTATCTGAAAGACAAATCCAATAAAAGTTTAAGAGATACCCTTATCGTTCAATACATTTATCTCGTAAGATTTGTTGTGGGCAGAGTTAGGGTAAATTTACCTGCAACAATTTCAGTTGAAGATATTGCCGGCTACGGTATTGAAGGATTGATTAGTGCTATTGAACGTTATACCATTCAAAAAAATACACGTTTTGAGACTTATGCCCTGATTAGAATCCGTGGGGCTATTATTGATAGAATTAGAGAAGAAGATTTTTTGCCTCGTAGTGTTCGCCAAAAAATTAAAGAAATTAAAAAAGCTGAGGAAGTTTTAAAGCAGGAGTTGGGTAGAATCCCTACGACTACTGAAATTGCAAATTATCTTGATATGGATGTCGATAAGGTAAATCAGATAATGTCTGAAGATACAACAATTACTTCTATTTATGAAAAAAAAGGTGCCAGTGAAGATAGTGTCGAAATTATTGATACAATCCAGGATACAAAAAAACTAAATCCTCAAGAGAAAGCGGAAGAGGATAGTACAAAAAAAGAATTAGAAAGAGCGTTAAAAATGTTGCCTGAACGTGAACGTATTATAATGGTTCTTTATTATCAGGAAAATATGACCCTAAAAGACATAGGTGCTACTATTGATGTTTCTGAATCAAGAGTTTGTCAGTTGCACGCTCAAGCTATTGTGAAATTGAAAAATATCCTTGCGGAAAAACGCTCTTCTAGGTTGAAATCAAGTATTGTTGCCGAAGTATAAAGCATATTAATCCTCATTATTATATATTGATTATGCGGAGGTAATACTCCGCCATTTCATTCTTTGTTAAATTTGCTCGGCTTTCCGCCTCGCAATAAGCGAAAACCGCTCACTATAATAAACATACAACATTATCCGTCGGCTTTCCGCCTCGCAATAAGCGAAAACCGCTCACTATAATAAACATACAACATTATCCGTCGCATTAAACGAGCGAAGCATCTTTTGTCGTGCCTCAGGCTCCGCTCACAAGTAAAACGAAAACTGAACGTTTCCGTTTGTACTTGTTCGACTTTCGCACGGCTCATTCTTTTGCTCGGCTTTCCGCCTCGCAATAAACGGAACCGCTCACAAGTAAAACGAAAACTGAACGTTTCCGTTTATACTTGTTCGACTTTCGCACGCTCATTCCTTTGCTCGGCGGGCAAAAAAAAAACTCTATCTGAAGATAGAGCCTGGAATCTTTTTTACGATTCCTCGTGTGTGTAGAAGGTTAGTGTGTAGTAGTAGGTAGTAGTGTGTAGTATTTTTGTGTTTATAATCTCGTGTATTTTAATTCGTTATTGCTTACATTTATATAAAGTATTTTAATAATATATAATTGCTATATATTAATTATTTCGTTACATTTGTTTACATAAAATTTCAAATACGCAAATATATTTGTGTTTGGCTTTTCTATAATCATAATGAGGCCTTGATTTTGAAAGTAACACTCAATAATTTTGTAAATATATCAAACCCCTATGTTCCTAAAAATAAAAGTAATAACAAGGGCAATACACCTGATAATTCAGGGGTGAAATGTCTTACGCAGCTTCCAAACATATATTATCAGCCGACATTTTGTGCAAAAGAAGTACCTGATGACGAATTTCGTACAAGGTTAAGTAACATCTCAGGCAAATTGTACTCAGCTTTAAAAAAGGAGCATGCAGATAAAATCGTTAAATCTATAAATCAACAAAATATTGGCATAGCCGAAAGATGTTTAGAAAATTTAAAAAAGACCGTGAGCTCTTATGGTGATGAGGAACTTTATTATAAGCTATTATGTTTGGGTGAGGTAAATGAAGAAAATAGCGATGTAGCCAAAATGTTATTACTGGATGACATGGGAGATTCCCATTTTTATAGGTATGAAGAAGATATTTTGGCAAATGTAAATAAAGATAATATTTCTTTTATAAAAAGACTTTTAAACGAGAACTCATATACCACCTATGAAATTGCAACTATTTCACAATATGCAAATAAAAAAACTATGCCATTAATTGAATTTTTGTATGACGGGATAGATGGAGATTTTACTAAACCGGAAGTCCCTTATATTCTATATAATAATGACGGTTTATATAGAGATGCCTTGTCAGGATTTGGTTATATATGCAAACTGTATGCAGAAAAAGATGCTAATTTCCCTGAAAATATTATTCCATTGTTGCCGAAAGATTTATACAGAAAAAATATTGACTTTATGAGAGCGCTTTTTGAAAAGGCAACGAATGATTCTCATAAAGAATTGTACCAATCATTATTGCCTGAAATTACTACTGACAACGTTAGTTTTGCAGAAGAACTTTTTTTATATAATAAGGAAACCGCAGAAATTTCTACTCCAAAGCGATATGCCGGCAAAATGAGCCCTATGGAATTTGCGTGTGAGTTATTATCTGTTACTGACAAATATAATATCGATTTTGCAAGGAAAATGCTGGAAAAATATGACAAAGGTCAAACCGGTTTTATGGACGGTAAGCAGCTTTGCTCTTGGGTTTCTGCTGTAAATAGCGTACTAACGGAGGAGTTTATTTGGAAACTATATGAAGGCGGATTACCACTTTCAGATGTCCAATTTTTGTATTCTCAGGCTACAAATTCGTTTACAAAATTTATCGCAATGAATAATCCGAAAGAGATGAAAGAAGAAGCCGATAAAGTTATAAAGCAAATCAAAACAAGACCCGAATTATATGCAAACGGAGATTTGGATGATTACTATGAAGTAAAGCGTGATATTAGCCGATTTGTTGAGGAATATCGTTTTGATATTCAATTAGGGCTAATTATTTTTGGTAAGGAAGCTACGGATGTTTTGCTAAGACGCAGGATAAGAGCCTTTGAAAATTATTGCAAAGAAGTTCTTGATAGTCTTGACTATAAAGATTTATGCTTGGTAAAAGAAATTTGTAATTCTCCGATGCAAAATTTGACTCCGGCTCAGAAACTTGAAATTCCACAAGTTATAAGAGCATATAAAGATATAAATGCTGATTCAAATTATATTAAAGATAAATTGCAATCCGGAAGGTTTGATTTATCCGATATAAAAGCGAATTTGTTTCTCAATATTATGAAAAATGTTGGATATTCAAATTCTGATATTGAGAAAATACCAAAAGATAATTTGGCAATATGGGATTTGAATTATGTTTACTTACTGCCTTCTCAAATTGAGTATGATGATGCGGAAGGGTTGTTTGCAGATGTCATAATCGGAACAAAGTCAAAAGATTTCAAAAAATATATTCATAAGTCAACTATGGAATGGGGTAAGGCAAATGCGGAAACCCGTATGCTATTTAAAAGCAAAAAAATGAATTATAATGAGTGGTTAAGTCCTTCAGAAAAAAATAATGTTATATTTAAAACTCGTGACAAAAATAAAGACAATTTAGTTCAAATATCAAAGCAATTGAACGAAGATATAAATGTGTTGTTGCAATCCCCTGTAAAAGGTCATGTTGAAAAAGTTTTATCTCAATTTATAACAAACGGTAAATTTTGTGTGCCCGAAGATTGTTATACAAATAAGAAAATACTAAAAGCACTAATAGAACACACGATTGGACAATTAGACAGTGTGTGGTCCAGGGCAAATGCAAATATAGAAAATCCTAAACGAAAGTTAACAGCCCAAAAAACATTGACAATTCTCGAACACTTAAAACAAAGAATAGATGATATAGAATCAATAAAAGAGAATAAAGTTGCAAGTGATATTGATTGGACAATAAAAATGTGGGATAGAATCCCTCAAAAAGATTTATTTCAGGGTAATTATTCAACGTGTTGTGTCGGAATAGGAAAGGCAAACGGTTGCAGCATGCCGGCATATTTATTACATTCAGCGTTGAATATGATTGAAATAAAAGATAATAAATCAGGTTGTATCGTTGGTAACGCTTTATGTTATTTTGTAAAAGATAATAAATCCGATAAAATTTCTCTTGTTATAGATAATGTGGAAATAAACAATTCCGTAAAGCTATCGAATGAGAACGGTGAAAATTTATTGGCGGCAATTACAAAATATGCCGAAAATATAGCTAAATCAGTTACAGGTAAAGAAGATATTCCTATTTTAATGGGGGTTAATTATAATGATGTGCCGGATACATATTTGAATTGTTATAACTTTGATATAAGTTTATTTGGAAAAATTCCTGATGAAACAGATGTTTATGTTGATGCGTTTGGCGGTTGGAGTGTTGGAAGCAGCTTAGATGATATCTGTAGCTTATTCGTGTTGAACAAATAAATTTGTTAATTAATGTAAAAACGTTTAAAAAATGTTAAAGTTTTTTGAAAATATTACGTTATAACTTTTGTAATGTGTAAAAGGAGATAGTTTTATGTCTTTAAAAATATCGGCCAATTATAATATTGAGCCTTCAGCAGCGGACAAAGATTTTAATTCGGCCAAGAGTTCAGCGAGTGGAAATTACACGGTTACTTCCGGCGAAACATTATATTCGTTGATGAAAAAACTTAATTTTAAAAATGAAGCTGAAATTCGTTCTTATTTAAAATTATCCGGTACTCAAGCTCTTAAAAACGGGCAAACTTTAACGTTACCTACTGCAAAATTAGAAACAACGGCATATGCTTTGGCAAGAAAATATAATATCACTTTTAACGAGTTAAAGGCTTTAAATCCACATATCAAGGACATGTCAAAATTACCGAAAGGTGCGCTGATAAATGTACCTATTCGTCCGTTTGCGGCTTCTTCTTCAGCATCAGGAACGCAATCTGAGCATAAGTCGGATAAGCCAGTTAAAACTTCTGTAAGTACAAATAATGCAAAGCAGAAGCCATCACATGTAAAAGGTGAAAAACCGTCATCTTCTATGCCAATCTCGTCACAGGAACCGCAAAAGGCAAAACAAGCGGCAAAGGCTGATAATAAAACTGCTATCCCTAAAAAAGCATCTGCGGATGTTTCAAAGACCACTAAACACGAAACAGTAGCCAACTCGCAGGTTTCACCAAAGAATATTGCAGAAAAATTGAAGGACATCTCTAAAAAATTCGGAGCAGTATCTTCTGATGAGTTTAAGAAAACCTTTGCGTTGATTAATAAAGATAATGCTATCGAGGTTATTGAAGAATATGCAAAAATTAAAGGCAATAAAGAATCTTTGATAGAAATGATTTTGTCTGAAGTTTCAAATAAAAAAGATACGAGAAAAGATGCCGTGATGAAAATATACGATCTTGTTGCAGAGAGAACAGGAGACTTCTATGCAACTCCCGAGAGACGTAAGGCCTTTGAAAATGAGCTAATGAGGCAGTTAAATTCTTGGAATGTAACAAACTTTTTTATGGCTGATACTAAATATTTGGACAAAGCTATTGATGAATTATTAGTATCAGCAGGAGAGAGCTTAGGGAGTTCTCCGTCATCAAAAATTTCTGCTCCAACCTCTAAGAATAATGGCTTATTACCAAATGGGGGCAAGTCAATGGTTAAAAAAGCTTCCCCTCAGACAAAAGTAACAGTTAACGGGCATAAAACCGATAAAACAATAGCTCAAGTTCATCAGGATTGGAAGAATACCGCAAAGACTTGGATGCGTACTGCTCCAAGACCTGAACCCGTTACGGATGCTAACGGTAATATTACTGCAGGTGTAACTGTTTACCAAGACCCTAATGTTAAAAACGGTGTGTTGAACGGTAAAACAATAATAATCAATCCGGGACATGGTGCGGCTATGGCAAATCCGAAAAGTTCCACAGAGGGGCAGTTGAAGTTTGATCCGGGTACAAGTAATGCTAAAATGAAAGGCAATACGGAAACTAATGAATTTATCGGTAATGGAGGTAAACCTCTTGAAGAATGGCACGTCAATTCAAAATTTGCGGCGGATTTAACTAAACAATTGGTATCTCAAGGTGCAAAAGTAATATATATAACAGGTTCTGTTTATACAGCACCAAAGGCGATTAGTAAATATAGAGGGAATGCCGATATGGTAATCAGTTTGCACAGCAACTCTGCAGGCGATTCAAGAGGGCTTATTCTCATAGGTACAGATTTGGTGACCGGAAGTACTCGAACTCCCGACAGAGAAGATGCCGCTTTTGCGAAAATGCTGCAAAGTAATTTAAATGAGCATGATTGGTTTAGGGGCATAACTCATATAAAAACACAGGGTTTAGCGGTGTTACGTGATGGCTTAAGCAGACCATATAAAGGTCCGGATTTGCTTATTGAAACAGGAAATTTAAAAAATGAAAAAGATGTTGCGAATTTGAATTCAAGACAATTTAGGGAATACTTAGTCGAGAGTATTGATAGGGGTATTGTCCAGTACCTGACAGGACAGAAAGTCGCCACGCCCTGAAACAGCCGGTGGTGATTCTTCAAAAAGAAGTACATATAAACCGGCTGGCTCCGGAAATAAATATTTAAGAGTAAGACAAAATGGACAACATATTGTCGAAAAAGGTGAAACACCTGAATCTATTGCGATTAAATATGGTGTTCGTGCTAGTTCATTACTTGCGGCAAATGGTTTATCGGAAAAAGACTCTATCCACGTCGGAGATAAACTTAAAATACCTGAAACGCTTATCCCCACAGGGGTTACAAATATAGCGCAGGCTGCTGAAGCGACAGGGCTTAGTACATCTTTTCTAAGAAGTCTTAAAGTTGCTGAAGATTCTGCCAAATTAAAAGAAAATGAATTTCATAATAAAGCATATAAAGATAAAAATAACAACTGGACTATCGGTATAGGTCATTTAATTAAACCTTCCGAAAAATCTGAATATTTGAATAAAACATTGACTAATGCTGAAGTTTGTACTCTGTTTGCATCGGATATTCTTGAGCGAACTGCGGATATAAAAGCTCTTATTGGGGATTCTGCTTATAACAAAATCCCGCAATCGCTCAAGGATGCTATTACGGATTATGTATTTAACAGAGGTATAGGGACATTAAAAAATCAGCCTGAGCTTATAAGCGCATTAAAAGGGGGTAATTGGTCTAAAGCTATTTCGTTAATTAATGTGGATTATTCTATTGTAAAAGATAAAAACGGAAAGCCTAAAAAGGTATTTCTGACAGGTTTGTCAAAAAGAAGATTGTTTGATATGTATACCGCTTGTAAAATGTATAGCGGTAAAATTCCTGCGGATGTGAAGCAAGCGATAAATGTGATGTATAGACGTGGAATTGCTCATATGAAAACGGAATTTCCTGATGAAAAATCTCGTAAGGCTGTTAAAGATGCTTATAACAAAGAGGTTAAAGCTTGGTTTGGTGATTTAATAACATATATTTAGACTTTAGGATTCATCACTGCATGGAGTATGTTTTTAGCGTCTCGGAATTTATTTTGGGTTTTATCTTCTTCTTTTACGCCAAGTAATACGGCAAGGTATACATTTGCGTTTTTCTCAGTTACTGCAATTACATTACCAAATAATCCTGCTGTACCGTATTTCGCCGCAATACATTCAGGAATATAATAACGGCTTGCAGGCATTAATAATGGGGTTGAAGTTTTAATACTCTTTTCGTTCCCGTTTGATTTTATGGTGTATGATAGTGATTTGAAAATTTTGCAAAAGTGAGGATTCTTGAAGGAATATTCCATAAGCTT
Organism: uncultured bacterium; assembly: GCA_902761735.1. Classification (GTDB taxonomy): domain Bacteria; phylum Cyanobacteriota; class Vampirovibrionia; order Gastranaerophilales; family Gastranaerophilaceae; genus UBA1221. The sequence continues at coordinate 4,381 of CACWLL010000011.1, read as the reverse complement.
TACGGTGTCTTCAGCCGTTGTATAACTGTTTACACCTAATCCTGTCGGCAGTTCATAGTGTGTGTTTTTGAGTTTTAATTCAATGTTTTTTTCGTTCATAAGATTGACGAAATTCTCGGTTGAACCGGCAACGGCTTCTGCAATAATATTTGCCGCATCATTGCTTCTTGAAATCATTAATATATTTATGACATCATAAAGAGTGACTCTGGGAATCCCGTCAAGAAATTCTTCCGGTAAATCTATGAGTGTTTGAGTTTTCCAACTTTCAAGAGCTATTAAGGCGGTCATAATTTTTGCTACACCAACAGCAGAAAAACTTTCCGTAGGCTGCTTTTTCATAAGAATTTTCCCTGTTGTATGATTTTTTACAATAAGTGCAGATGTATTAATTTCATCGTAGAAATTTATAGAGTCATCAACTATATCAGGAGTGCTGGCAGGCAGCATCTTTTTCTGTTGGAATATTTGGTATATCGGTTCGCTTAGCTTATCTCCCTGCTCGTGGCCTTTTTCAAGAAAAGCGATATATTTTCTCCTGTTCCTTTTGTAATATTCAATATCAAAGACTTGTGTAAAATAATCCAGTCTTCCTAAAACATCCAAAGATAATAATGTTCTCATACATTTGCGGCAAAGGTTGCAGTTTTTGGAATCTGTAATGCATACATGCAAATGTTTTTGAGCCGGAGAGTAGTGAACTATATCTGCGATTTTTTCTAATCTGTTTTTTTCACCGCCTTCAAGAATGATTCTTAAGTTAGATGTGCTTAATGCTGCAGCGATTAGTAATTCATAACTTCCGCAGTCGGTGTGGTCACAGTTTTCCAATGTAAATTTTTCATATGAGTTGCCGGAAGAACCATAATAATATATTTTAAACATTTTTTGTAATGCAAAAACGGGGAATAAATTATTAAAAATATGGTCCAGAGAGTATTTTGAAGGAAAATCTTTTGTTAAATTTGAAGTAACTTTTATCGCATCTAAATCCAGTTCTTCTGCCATTTTTATAGATTCGTCGATGCATTCCTGTTTGATTTTTTCTGCGTCTTTGCCGCCCTCTCCAAATCCGGCTATATCATAAGCTCCGATATCCGTAATCAAAAGGTGAGTAACATCTATTGATTTGTATTCGGAATCTATAAAGTTAGATAAAATATGCATTGAGCTTATTCCTCTGGATAATCCGGTTCCAACAGCGCCACCGTTGCCCATAGGCTTTTTTATTTCGTCAACGGATATTCTTGTTTTGTATAAGTCAGAGCCGTTTTTTGCAAGAGTTGGAATAAGAATTGTTTTTAAATTCATGAGTAACTCTTCTGAAACAGGAGCAATACAATACAAATCTTTTTGGTTTCTCATTGCAATAGGCAAAAGCGCAATTAAAAAAGCATCACATCTGTCTTTTGTAAGATAACCCGCATATTTGTTATCCACTTCAACCCATAATTCTTTTACTTCACTGTTAATTTCTACTTCGCAGGATAAACGAGCACGCCTATTCTTCTTTGTGATTTTCGGTATACCTATTGTAATCATAACCAAGCTCTCCTATCTTGATTATAACTTGAAATTTTTACTATGTCTATATTTTATAAAGAGTTTAGTATATCAGTTTATTCTTTTGATTTTTTAAAACGAGAACTGAATTTTGCCTTGTTATATTGTTCTTGCTTCGTATTAGAATTATCTTCCTTAATATTTTCGTGAGGGGTGTCATTGTTTGGTTTTTCTTCTAAAGAATTATCTGAATTTATGTTTCCTTCTGTAAACTTGTATTTATAAACTCCTGCATTATAAGAAAGGCATTCCCTCAGCACAGGGGTTCCTGCTTTATTGGCAGTAATTTCGACAATAGATTTTATTATAAAATCTTCATTGTTCGGTTCAAGCTGAATAATGTAGTCATATTCTTTTGCAAATTGCATTTTTGCAAGTTTTTCCGTACATTTCAGTCTTGAAACTAAAAGGGATGTATAGAAACTTATAACTTCATTTACTGATTTTGCACGAATTGTTGAGAAAAATGCACAATCCGGCTTTAATAAATCGGATAATTCAATATTAAATCCTATACTGTTAATATCCGATAAAATGTAGTCAGATTTGTAGTAAAGAGCCGCATTAATCAAGTTTTGCTGTTCTCTTTCGGACAAATCTTCAATATCAAATCTTAAAATTCCGCTGCGATTTGTATTTATTAAGGCTCCTTCTTCAAATAAAATTGCTCTATCTGTTTCGGGTATTTCTTGTATAAGGGCATTTAAAAAAGAAGTTTTTCCACACTGTGCGGGAGCTGAAATTATAATTCTTTTATGTTTTCTAACCAGAGTTTTAAGAAATTCTATAATTTCATTATTAATATTTTCTCTTCTTTCAAAGTATTCCAAACTAAAATTTGCATCTTTGACTTTTTTAAGGATTAATTTTGTTTCACATACAGGTTCTCTTAATATTGTAATTAATAAATTATTTAACCTGAATGTAATGACAGGGGAAGTCTTTCCGGACATTTCAAATAATTTAAGGACAAGAGAATCGAATTGTTTTGAGTCTATTTCAACGTCGGCCTTTTCGATTTCTCCATTTACTTCTATATATATTTCATCAGGAGAATTTGCAAGAATTTTAGAAACATCTTTTCTTGCTAACAAAAAATCCAAAGACCCAAAGCCATAAATCGTGTTGAAAAACATATTTGTTATTCTGTCTTTTTCGAGTGAAGTAAGTTTGATTTCGGAAAACTGTTCGTTCAATTTTGTATTTAAAAAATTTAGTATGAGATTTTTTTGTTCTTCGGCTGTATAATCAAACCATATTGGTATTGATGCGATTTTTTTTGATAGAGCTTTTGTCAGGTCATCACATAGGGAAACTAATTCCGGAGAAACATATTCCCCTAATTCATCCCCTCCGTTAGGAAACATATCAAATTTTTTCAATCTTTCACTTAGTGCCACTTTTATATCTCCAAAATTTTATTTACTCTTCTGCTGTCTTCCGGAGAAAATTTCTTAATTAAATTATTGCGGAATACACTGTCTGATACCTGTAAAGCCAATCCTTTATAACTCTCGGCTACGTTAGATGTCGGATTGTTTTCCGTAACTAATATGCCTTTATTTATTGATGCCATTAGTGCAAAATAGTTGTTAGGAATTTTCCAATAAACTTTCTTTTTAAGAAGATTTTCAACGTCGGATGCTGTAATTTCGTCGTTTTCCATATATCTGTTTATTATAATTTGAGTTTTCTTTGCGTCATAGCCAAGTTTTTCAAATAAGCCTAGACATCTTTGGCAATTCCGTAATGCCGGCAAGTTGACTATGGTTACAAGAAAAATTAAATCTGAATAATCGAGCGTCGTAATGGTCTTTTCATCAAAGGTACTATCTGTATCTACAACAATATAGGAAAAACATTTTTTCAGCGTTTCAAAAAATCTTGTCACCTGTTTTGCGGATATCTTTTTTGCGGGTTTAAAATATGGGGAATCTGCCAGTACATACAAGCTTGTATCCTTGTATTTTTCCATTGTGCTTAACAAAAAATCGTTATTTAACAGATTTAAATTATCAAACATGTACGAAATATCAAAAGACGGTTGCAAATCCATAAATGCGGTGATATCTCCGAATTGAAAATTAAGGTCAATCAACGCAACATTTTCTTTCGTTGTTTGAGCCAATTCCAGTGCTAAATTTGATGCAATTGAGGTTTTACCGATTCCGCCTTTGTTAGAAAAAACGGTAATCATTTTACATTTATCCTGATTCTTAAATTCACCGCTGAATTGTTGCTTTACTTTTTCAAGGATATCTATAAATTCCGTTTTTATTATAGGATACCCGAGAATTTCTTTTGCTCCGGCTCTAATGGCATTTACGATATACGTTACGTCAGGATTTTCTTTAATTATGACAATTTTAGCGTTTGAAAATTTGTCAGAAATACTTTTTATAAAATCGGTGTTTTCGTCGGTGCTTTCAATAAAAAATACAGCTTTATCATTCTTATCGATTAAGTAGTTAAAATCAGAGGATAGATTAACTCCGCCTATAACGTTAAACTCAGCCTTATATTCAGAGAGGAACATCTCCAACAGTTCTCTCAGTCTGTCGTTTTGAGAAACAATTATTACGGATATCTTCTCAGCCATTATATTCCTCTTCTAACCTGTATTAAAGCTCCAGGAGTGTGATTTTGTTACCTGCTAGGCTCGCAGGTGGGTGAGCGCCTTGGTCTATCCGTTTCCCGCTGGCAATATTTCTATTGGCGGGTATACTTCACGACCTTTGAAGAGTCAACTCTCCCTATTTAATTAAATGTAGGAACAAAATTGAACACCCCATAGAGCAATATTAGTATATCAGGTTTT
>CACWLL010000010.1 GCA_902761735.1 uncultured bacterium | reverse complement strand
AGATGGTGAGTTAACTAGTACAACAGGAAATCTTGGCGGGGCAATAACGAACAATGGCACGTTGAATTTAAGTGGAGCGTTAGATAAGGCAATAAGCGGCGCAGGCGAGACGAATATAAATGGTGAGTTAGAATTAAAAGAAAACGGAGCGATAGCCGGTACGTTGGATATGAACGGCGGAAGATTAGTAATATCTGATGGCAGAATAACCTCACATAACATAAACAGCATAATTGGTGAAGCAACGATGGCAATGGAATTGGATTTAAGTAATCCGGCGGTTGCAAGTGGAGACAAGTTGGTTGTAAATACAAACGGAGCTGGCTCATTAACGTTAGACAAGTTGAATTTAACGGGAGAAATGAGAGAATTTGAATACAAGGTATTAGAGGGAACAGATGACAACTTTGAATTAAAGGTAGCAGACGAATTAGCATCACAGTACCATAAAGAGCGCAGAGAGAAAGAGATAGAGTCATATACAATCAATACAAATACGAAGTGGAGTGATGTATATGATGTAACGGAAAAGGTGACAACGACATCACAGGATTTGGGAGTAAAGGATAAGAACACGTTAACGTATAAGACGAGTGTAAACACTAGCACGGAAATATCTCGAGACAAAGACACTTTGATGTTGGTAAATCAGTATGACGGAATGGGAACAAGGAATTTCAACGCAAGCGGAGCTAGTGACCGATATGAAGCAAAGGCAGATATGGGTAAGACAGCAGCTGGCGAATTTAATATAAACGGAAAATCAAGTGGGGTGCAGAAATCTATAATAGATTTGAGGGGACACAGCGGATTTGAGATAAACAAAGATAACACAACAATAAACCTGAATGATGTAAAGATAACAGGCGGAAAGGATGTAATAAAGTCAGTTAAGGAAGATTCGACATTAAACGTAAACAATTCTGAGATAAGTGGAAACGAGGGCGGCATCAAGACGATGGGCACAATAAATGTCAACGGAAAGGCGACAATAGGGGATGATATAGTCTTGATGGGTGCAAACGGCAGTGTAAACATAAGGGATAATAACAGAGAGGCAGATTTACAAGGAAAGATAACGGGTGTAAGCGGATCGAAGTTAAATATAACGAATTCTACAATAGACATAAAGAGTCAGATAGCCGGTGTAAACACGGTATTGAACAATACAACGTTAAATATGACAAAGGAAAGTTTATTAAGCGGTGATTTAACGGTAGGAAGTTCATCTACGGTGAATATGATTAATAATGGAATAGGTGCAATGACAATAAACAATATGTCATTAAACGGCGTATTGAACATAGGTGTAGATGTAGACTTAGCGAACAGTGTAATGGATAGGATAATAGCAAATAGTGTAAGCGGTGGTGGATACATAAATGTATCGAATATGAATTTATTATCTGATGCACCGAGGGAGATAACGCAGATACCGATATCTAATGAGGTATTAAAAGACAGGATAAGAACGGCAATAAGTACGGTATCGTATTCACCGATATACAAATACAATGTAAGTTACAATCCGGGAGACGGGTTATTCACGTTTGCCCGTGGATATTCAGACATAGGTGGCGGCAGTGATTGGCGGAATTACAATCCGTCAGTATTGAGTGCGCCGGTATTAACTCAGGCAGGCGGACAGGTAACTATGGCTCAGACATTTGGTTATGCATTTGAGCATGCGGACGTATTTATGAAGTCTCCATATTTAAAGAGGATGGCAGCGACACAATCGAATGTATATGCGATGAGTACTGATTTCAATGAGAACATGTCATTAAGCGGCGGATTAAATTACGAGGAGACGAACAAGGCGATATGGACGAAGCCATATACAACATTTGAGAGTATTCATTTAGATAATGGGCCAAAGGTAGATGTAATCGGATACGGGACGTTAATAGGCGGGGATAGTGAATTCCGCAAATTAAGTCATGGATGGACGAATCAACGGTTCACAGATAGATTATGCAGGAGTAAGCGGATCAACGAATGGAGGGATACTGGGAGTAACGGAGACCTTCTATCGCGGGAACTTCTTCAACGCGACGACGATAAATGCGGGAGCAGCGTTTGGGGAAACGAACACGATGTATGGCAAGGATGATGTAGTAATGCTAATGGGAGGTATAGCGAACAAGACGGGATACAACATAGAATTCAAGGAAGGCAAATACATAATACAGCCGAGTATGATGATGAGTTACAATATGATAAAGACGTTAAATTACACGAATGCAGCGGGAGTAAGGATAAATTCCGATCCAATGCATACAATAATGTTGAATCCAAATGTAAGATTTGTAGCGAACTTAAAGAACGGCTGGCAGCCATATGCAAGTGTAGGAATGATATGGAACTTGATGAACAATACGAATGTAGATGCAAACGGGAATGTATTACCAAAAATGCATACAAAGCCGTATGTAGAATACGGAGTGGGCTTACAGAAGACGGTCGGAGAGCGTTTTACAGGATTTGCGCAGGCAATGGTAAGAGGTGGCGGCAGAAATGGAGTAGCCTTGACCTTAGGATTCAGATGGGCATTAGGCGGCAAGATAAAAGAGAAAAAGGATAAAGACAATAATATACAGCCTGTAAACACAAAAATTCCTGAGGCATCAGGTGCAGAATTACCGAAAGCAGAAATAAACTTAAGAGATGTAGAAAAGGAAATAAACAAAGATACTACACCACAACCAACCCCTGCAAAAGATAATTTAACTAACAGCACACCAAAACAAAAAACAATAGTAAAATACACAGACAAGCAAAGAGCAAGAAATATTGAAAGATACTATGCTTTGTTTGATAATTAATAAACTGTAAATTACAAAGTTTGTTATTAAAGGAAAACGTTAACACAACAATTATAAGTGCGCGCATATATACATTACAAATTCATATTTATTGAAGAATATGGTGTTAAATTATATAAACATACGATTAGGAAAGCCTTGTTATAATTGGATTTTAAAATTAACTGTAAATTTTTGTTAAGAAATTTGATTTTCGGAAATATTATTAATGTAAATATAACTAAACAGGACAAATTGAAAAAAAGTAATTGAACTATTTTTACTGTTTGTCCCGTTGTATTTAGGTTTGAGGCACTTCCCTCAAAATTGAAAATAAGTAATTGAAAGTCCGAAATGTCCACTTTCGATTACCTGAAAATCCGTTTTAAATCCTTTTTAATTGCCGTTTAATATTGATTTTATCGGGGTTTTAGGCATTGATTGAAATCGGACATTTCAATTACATTTTTTACTTACTTCCCACAAAAGCCGGAACTGTTTACAATCCAATAAAAATGATAACTTCCCCGATCCGTGCAATTTAGTAAAATCGGGGAAATGCAGGCTATAATTGGTCATGCAAAAATCTTTTCCCCGGACTTTTGCCGGACAATAAGAGCAAATAAAGTGACATTTCGTCCCATTTGGTAACGCATAAAAAGATTTTTTCCGACCGCCCAAACCTAAACACACACTAAACTTTGCCAAATAATCAATTTAAGAGTTCAAATGAAATGTCCTGTTAAACCATACCGTACAGTCCGTAAAAAGAGAATTTTAGTCCCAGAGTATAACACTTAGTCTTACTCCTTCCGACCCCCTAAACCCCTACAGCGAGTGTAAAATAACAGTCGGTTTTAGGAATTTTTACAGAAACTTTGAGAATTGTTTTGGTGCAAAAATTGCCCCCTTGCTTAGCGATTTTGTTTTTTTATACAATAAAGAAAAGGAACATAAGACTAACGCACTCTTTCAGTACATAAAATATCTTTTTTCCCATACCCACCAGATAACTTCCAAGTTTTGAGGTTGATTTCATTATGTGAAACAAGTGAATTTTCATCTTTTTTAAATGGATTCCAATTAGGATTAATTTTGAAAGTAATTCGATACTTATTAAGAACTTCACTATAATTCGGATTACTTGTTATATCAGTTTTGATAGCGTCTATATTATATTCTGCGGCTGATGTAATTTTTCGCCCATTTTTTACAGCTCTTAATTCAGTTTCATTAACAAATCGATAAAATATAGGACTTTTTCTTTCTAATACTGCTTCTATTTCTTTATCTGAATAATTACATTTTTTAAGAGTAGTTATAACAAATTTTTTTAATTCTTCTTTTGTTGCCCCTTCGGGTATTTTTATGTAACTTGGGAATATTTGTTTAACAAAATCTAAATCAACATCATTTGCCTTTGTATTTCTGAATAATCCAGTTACACTATCTTTTATATTGTGCCAACCAAAATATATACCACTTCTTACTTTTGCGATAGGTTTATCTATAAAAAAATCATATTTTTTTCTAATACTTGATGCAATTTTAGCTAAATTTTCAGTTTCAGGTGAATCAATAAAATAGTCTAAGTAGCTTATATCAAGAAAAGCCTTACGATATTTATTTGGTATAGAGTTCCGAATTGTGCCGGACATTTCTGCTACACTATCACCATAACGACCTCTAAGACTTCTTTGTGCTAATAATTCACTTCTAAATCTTGCAGCAGTTAAAATATGCATTAATCCTAGTTTGTATGCTCCTCCGTAATCTTTACCATATAACAACGCTCTTATACCTTTATTTGAACTACAAATATGATTTTTTGAAGGTTGAAATAAACTTACTGCATTTTCTAATCTTGCACCAATATTTCCTAATCTCATATTTACTCCTTTATTTTAAGTCTACTTACTCTAAAATCCATAATTTTTTTTTTTGCTACTTGCCTACATTTTTATTTACTTAAGTTAACACTACTTTTGAGTGTAATTTTTGGAACAAAAAGTGCAAAAGGGTTGACATTTATTCTTAACCCGCTTCCGACCTTTGTAAATCGGCAAAGGCTGGATTACTTCGGGCTTTCGCCCTCGCAAAGACACAAAACACTTCCCACCAAATGTCCTGTTAAAAGATAGCGAGCAAGTTTGCCCGAATAATACAACTACCCGTACAAATCAAACTGGACGTTAAAATATAGGGGGAAACCCTACGCTATACACTAAAAAAGCCATTCTGTTACTTCACAGAAATGGCTGATTTCAAGAAAAAACTCCCCAGGTTGGACTCGAACCAACAACCCTTCGATTAACAGTCGAATGCTCCGCCATTGAGCTACTGAGGATTATATTCCGTTATCAATTAACGTTTTTGTTTATTCAATTGTTGCCCGTTTGTTTCATAACGAAACTCTCGGGGTACTTCCCCATTATAGAATAAAAAATTTTTCTTGTAAAGTATTTATTTTAAGTTTTTTATTCTTCCTTGAGTTCCAAACTTGAGAGCCTTATCATTTCTTCAAATTCAGGGTAATTCGCCTTTAGGTATTCAAAGCTGCCAACATCTTTAATTTGTCCTTCTGTCATGAACACAATTTTATTGCATGCCTTTAGTGTTGATAACCTATGTGCTATTGCAATAATCGTTTTGTGTTTTTTCAATTCTTGAAGCATCTCTGTTATTTCATGTTCTGTTTTTACGTCCAGTGCGGAAGTAGCTTCATCAAATATTAAAATTTCAGGCTCTCTATACAATGCTCTTGCAATTGCAAGACGTTGTTTTTGCCCTCTGGAAAGCCCGTTTTCATCAACGAAAGGTACTGAATATATTCCATTGGGATATTTGTCTACAAGAGATTTCAATTGCACTTCTTCTATAATTTTTTCTACTCGTGAATTATCAATCTCTTCTTCAGCAATCCCCCATGCAATATTTTCTCTAAAGCTGCTTTCTAATACGGTTAATTCCTGTTGTACATACCCTATATTTTTTCTGTAACCATATATTTTTTCTTCGTTTAATATTATTCCGTCAAGTTTAATTTCACCGCTATCTATTGGAAGTAATCCGGTTAAAACATCGGCTAACGTGCTTTTGCCGGCACCGGATAATCCTATTATCCCAACGAAATCCCCTTTATTGATTTCAAGATTTATGTTCTTTAGTACAGGACAACCGTCAATATAGGAGAAATTAACATTACGCAATTCTATTTTATCTCTAAATTCTATTTTTTCCGTGTTAATCTTTATGTTTTTTGATAACGGTTTAAATTCATATTTTTCATAAAATTCAACTAAATCTTTTGTGAAATTTTTTGTTGACGGAAGATTGATAATGCTGGATTGGATTCTGTTTAATGCCGGTGCAATTCTGAATATTGCCGCAATAATCATTGCAAATGAGGCTACGGTTTTATAACCTTCGCCGTGGCTTTCAAAAATTATTATAATTGCAAGCAGTACGAGGGAAAGCACTATTAATGTTTCGACTATGTATGGTGAAATTCCTGAGAAGAACACAAGTGCGGCATTTTCATCAGTTAATTCTTTTAAAAGAATTTGGTATTTTTGTTTAAAGAAGTTTTCTGTTCCCTCAATTTTTATGTCTTTTATACAATTAACGTTTGAATATGAAATTTTACCGATTTGTTTTGTTGTTCCCGCAATTTTGTCATTTACGACGGATATTTTTGATTTAAATAATTTGTTCTGTATTATTATGCTCCCAATAACAAAGCAAAAGGATATTATTCCTGCAACGAAGAATTTATATAATATGAAACCAACAACGAAAAATACAATTATAACATTTGTAATAAGGGTCATTAATCTCATGATATATCCGTTTGTGGTTTGTACTGATAAAAAACTCAAAACATATAATTTTTCGGTATTTGGAATTTTTTGGACATTTTTGTACGGAGCATACAGGAAATAATTCATAAAGTATTCACTTATTGATTTAGCCCAATTTTGGAGAAATTTACTTTGGATATTTATGAACATTACCATGTATAAGTTTTTAAAAACAAAAATCATCATTGCTCCAATACCTATAAGTATGGCAATTGCAAATGGTGAGAGAGTTTGAAAATATTGAGGTAAAAACACAATAAATTTAGAAATCTCATTCGGATTAATAATTGCCATAACAAAAGGGTAAATCAGAGAAATTCCGACAAATTCCAGCATTCCGGCAATAGTTGCAAGAATAAAGAATAAAAATAATTTTAGTTTTTTCCCCCTGCCATAATATTTAAGAAATTTTTTAAAAGTGGTTAAATACATGTAATATACCCCTTGGGAATATCCCAAAAATATTTTTTGTATTATAATCATTAATTATAACATAAAAACACATTTAGTGTAGAAAGGTGGTTATATGGCTAATCCTATATTGGGGAATGTTTTAGAAAAAGCGGAAAGAGCCGAAGGCAATGTAATGACCTTGAGTGGAACTCTGACAAAATCATTGATTCTTGCTGCGAGTGTTATTCTTTCTGCAGTATATGTATGGACGCTTGCGACAGCCGGTTATACAGATAAAGCAAATTTGTTAGGCGTAGTTGGCGGAATTGCAGCTTTTATTTCAGGCTTGATAGTTGTTCTTGCCAGACCGAAAATTTCTCCTATATTATCTTTTGTTTATGCAATAGGAGAAGGTTTTTGTCTGGGTATGATTTCATCGGTATTTGAATCATACGCTCATGGAATTGTGATGAAGGCAGTATTTTGTACTCTAATGACATTAGGGGTAATGCTGGCTCTTTATTCTATGAGAATTATACGTTGCACAGATAAATTTAGAGCCACAGTAATAACGGCGACGGCATCAATTTTGTTAATATATATAATTCAGCTTGTTGCAACTTTATTTTCAAGAAGCATACCGGTAATATTCACTGCCAGCACCGGCGGAATAGTTTTTAGTCTGTTCATAATTGCGGTTGCAGCATCAAACTTTATAATTGATTTTGATTCAATTGAGAGAGGATGCAATTCAATGATACCGAAAATCTATGAATGGGTATGCTCTTTAGGTTTGATGTTCACTCTTGTATGGCTATATGTTGAATTTTTACATCTCTTTTTGAAAATACAAAACAGATAACAAAAATACCTATAAAAAACTCCGATTTATAATCGGAGTTTTTTGTTTATTCAATAATTTTTCCGTCAAATAAATCCATTACCATATTTACTTGATCGGAATGACCAAGAATACCTGATGTATGTTTGTTTGTGCGGGCAGATTCCGCCGCATCGGGTTCAACCTCTTTTACGGTTTGTTTAGCTTGCTCAATTTCTTCTTCATCAGGGAAATCCGGTCTCTCTTGTATCGGAGGGGCAACTTTTTTAGGCTGCATAGGTTTTGACACGGAAGACTTAATAACAACATCATTTGGTTGTGCAAGTCTTATTATAACGTTTGAATTTTCCTGAGAAAATAAGGTATTTACAGCACTACCAACCATTTCTTTTTTATCGTTGGAATTAAATTTATTTAAGAAAATCTCTGTTTTAATCGCAATAACTGTTTCTTCAGGAGAAATTTTTACGGGATACCCCCACTGTTTTAATAAGGCTTCCGTAGGTTTTGACGTTATTGCAGATAACAATTGTCCCCACAAGTCAGAAATATCACCTGATGGGGCAGGCTTTGCAACCGGCATTGGTGAAAACTCAAGGTTATCATCTTCTGATGGTGTGGAAGTTACGGGAGCTTCTTTTTGAGTCTTTTGCTCAGATGTAATTTTCGGTTTTTCATCATTCTCTTTTGGCGTTTCCGAGGCTTCTGTATCTGATTTTTTTATGTCAGTGCTTTTTTGTTGTGCCATAATTTGTTCTTTTATTTTATGCATGGTTGAAACAGGGGATGGCGGAGTGGTGTAATTAGCCGAATTGATTTGCGTGGCAGGCGCTCCGTTCTCTAATTTTATTATTCTGTTTTGCAACTCTGCAAGTTTAGTATTTTCAGTCAGGTTTGACAAATCAATAATGCCGACCTCCAGCCATAAGCGAGGATTATTTGTTGTCTTAACTTCTTTAATATAATTTTCTGTTTTATTAATTAAAGAAGTTATTTGGTGAGTTTCGATATTTTTTACTTGTTCTGATAATTCTTTAATTTGTATTTCATTTAGTTGAGTTAACTCAAATATGATATCCTGCCTGCAATTTTTTACGATTAATAAATTTTTTAAATAATCAAGCAAATTGTTTAAGATTTGAGAAGGTTCATTTCCGGAGTTATATATCTCTTCCAATAACTCAATAGCTCCTTGCGGATTAGAATTTAGGATTTCCGCACTTAAAGCTTTTAATTTATCAAATGAAATTCTTCCTAAAAGGTTATTAATATCGTCAGTTGAGATGGCTTCTTCCCCATCTAAAATACTTAGTTGGTCAAGAAGTGCTATGCTGTCACGCATGCCTCCTGCAGAATTTTTAGCAATAGAATATAAAGCGTCATCTGTAATATTAATTTTTTCCTTATCAGAAATATAACGTAAGTGTTTTACAATGTCATCGGTTGTAATTCTTCTGAAATCAAAGCGCTGACAACGACTCTTGATAGTATCAAGCACTTTGTGAACTTCTGTTGTTGCAAGTATAAATATAACGTTTTTGGGCGGCTCTTCCAAAGTTTTAAGCAGTGCATTAAATGCGGTATTGGATAACATATGGACTTCATCTATAATGTATATTTTATATTTGCTGTTAACAGGAGCATACATTACCTTTTCCAAAATATTTTGGGCATCTTCCACTTTTCTGTTACTTGCGGCATCAATTTCTATAACATCCATTGGTACGGAATTGGTAATATCAATACAATTTGGACATTTCCCGCAAGGATTAATTGTAGGTCCTTCTTTGCAGTTCAAAGATTTTGCAAAAATTCTTGCAGTAGAAGTTTTACCTGTTCCGCGAGGCCCTGTAAATAAATATGCGTGAGAAATTCTATTCATCTCAATAGCATTTTTTAAAGCTTTTTTTATATGGGTTTGTCCCACAATTTCTTCAAGAGTTTGAGGACGATATTTTCTGTACAAAGGTATATATTTTTCATTCATGATAAAATTATTATATCAAAAGATTACAAAAATAGGAGAGTTTATGAACATTATTAAACCTCAAAATTTATCAATCGGAGATACTGTCGAAATTATTGCACCGGCCGGAGTTGTTGATTATGACCTTGTAATGAAATCGAAAAAATATCTTGAAAATAAGGGTTATAAGGTGTTGTTGGGCGAACATATTTTTGAGCAGGTACGGTATCTTGCAGGAAGTGACGAACACAGATTGGAAGATTTACATAATGCTTTTTTAAATTCGGAGGTTAAGGCTATATTTTGTGCACGTGGTGGTTACGGAACTATAAGATTTATAAAAGACATTGATTATAATCTTATCCGAAATAATCCTAAAATTTTTTGCGGATATTCCGACATTACGGCATTATCTTTAATGATATTAAAAAATGTAGGACTGATTACTTATTCTTCGCCTATGATGCAAAGCGATTTTAGTTCGGAAAGTATAAATTTTTATACGGAGAAATCTTTTTTTAATGTTTTATCAGGCGGAAAGGAAGAATATACATCTGCTAAAATAATTAATCAAGGTGTAGCTGAGGGTATCACGTGGGGTGGAAATCTATCTACAGTTGTTTCTTTGTGTGGCATAGATTTTATACCCGACGAAAAATTTATATTTTTTACCGAAGATGTGAATGAGCCGGTTTATAAAATAGATAAAATGCTTAATCAGCTTATGAATGTTGAAAAATTCCGTAAAAATGTTTCTGCAATCGCTTTTGGCGAATTTACGGGTGTTGATGAAGAACTGTGGTTAGAGGAAGTCTTTAATGAAGTATCAAAGACTTTAAATGTTCCGGCGGCAATCGGTTTTAAATTTACACATTTCGACGAAAAACAGACTATTCCAATTGGGCAGCCTGCAATATTTGACGGTCATATAAAAATACTGTAATAAAATTTGTCCAACCTGCTAATACTAAAATTTTTTATATTGTTTAGAATTTTATTATGAAATATATAATAATTTTCTTGGCTATGTTATTTGGGCTTATTGTATGGGCGGGCGGATACGGAGTTTATTCTCCCGAGGAATATTCTGTGTCATCCGATTCAGAAGAAATGACATTGTTCATATTGGATTTTTCAAATTCAATGTCTGAATATTTGGATGGCGAAAGTAAAGCGGATATGATGGTAAATACATTAAGGAAACTTCTCCCTTCGATAAGCAAAGACAGTTACGTCGGATTAAGAGTCTATGGGCATAGAATGGGGTTTACCCCGATAGAGGCTTGTAGGGCTTCAAAAACCGTTGTTCCCATACAAAAAAATTCAACAGAAGCAATAAGCAGGGAACTTTCAAATATTCAACCAAGAGGAATGACACCGATTACATATTCCCTGAAACAAGCTATAAAAAATGATTTTATTGGCTTTACCGGAAAAAAGCATATTATATTACTTACCGACGGCGGGGAAAATTGTGATGAAAGTCCGTGTAAATTCGTTATAGAGCTAATGAAGGTTCGAAAAGATGTTGTTATTGATGTTATAGCATTCAACGTTGATGATGAGGACGATTTAGACCAACTTAAATGCACGTCTCTCGTGACAAGCGGAAAATTCTATTCCGCAAATACTGCAACAGAGTTAGCTAAAAGTTTTGAAAATACTACACGAGCCCAAAAACGAGTTGAAGCTCAAATTATAACAAAATAAAAAGCAGACCGGTAAGTCTGCTTTTTAAACCCTTATAATATCCCTAGCGATAAATTTTGTTATGATGTTTTATTACCTTTTAGCATTCCGGCAAGCTGTTGTAAGAAGTCAAACAACGGAACGCTGCATGCTGCTTTTTGTGCCCAACTCGGCATACCGCATCCCGGCCCCCAGAAATTCCCGGGGGCAGGCATATAATATCTGCCCATCATTGTCGGTCCCGAACTTCCGTAAGAACCATAACCGTTATTCCCATTCAAAAACGGGTTTTGCTCCATAGCTCGTTTCTGTGAAAATCCGGGGTACACATTATTCATTACTCTAGGCATGAAGAATGTCATAGGTATAGTAGTCCTTTCTCTTAATATCTATATATATAAAGTATATAATATTCAATAAATTGCTAAATTTAAAATATTTTCGTTAACATATCTTAATGTTATATTTCAAGTCCGCCAAATATCTGTAAAGATGTAACTTTTTCAAGCAGAGGGTAATTTTTAAAATCGTTGTGCTTAACAAAATCAATTGCTTCCATTCTTGCAATTTCAAGAATTTTAGCATCTTTAACAATGTCAGATAAAATTAAATCAGGTAATCCGCTTTGACGAGTCCCGAGAAATTCTCCCGGACCTCTTAATTGTAAATCTTTTTCTGCAATTACGAAACCGTCATTTGTTTGGGTCATTATCGATAATCTTTCTCGGGTTTCTTGAGAGCGTGAAGCTGTTACAAGGATACAATATGATTGCAAAGAACTCCTGCCGACACGTCCTCTAAGCTGATGGAGCTGTGATAAGCCGAATCTTTCAGCGTTTTCAATGACCATTACGGTAGCGTTCGGAACATCTACGCCCACTTCAACTACGGTAGTAGATACCAAAATATCATATTTGCCCGATTTGAAATCCAACATTACCTGTTCTTTTTCATCATTTTTAAGTTTACCGTGCAATAAACCAATTTTGTATTGCGGAAAGACTTCTGTTTTAAGCCGTTCTGCTTCAACAGTAGCTGCTTTTGCGGATAGAGTTTCACTTTCGTCGATAAGCGGGTAAACAATGTATGCTTGACGTCCGGAATTTACTTCTTTTTCAATAAGCTCATATACGCTCTTGTGAGAGGATGTCAGGGTAGTTTTTATAGGCAGGCGCCCTTTTGGCATTTCATCAATAATTGTTAAATCTAAATCTCCATGAACTGTCATCGCCAGAGTTCGTGGAATTGGAGTTGCCGTCATGGTAAGCATTTGAGGACTTACTGCTTTTTTCTTTAACAGGTTTCTTTGTTTTACTCCAAATCTGTGTTGTTCATCTACAACAATTGCACCGAGATTGTTAAAATCAACATCTTCTTGAATTAGCGCGTGGGTACCGACTGCAATATTTGTTTGCCCGTTTCTTAAGTCTGTTCTGAATTTTTCACGAACTTTTTTCCCTTGCGAACCAAGGAATAAGCCTACACTTAGTCCCATTGGTGTTAACCAATTAACAAGATTGTTGTAATGCTGTTGTGCAAGGATTTCTGTTGGTGCCATAATTGCACCTTGGTATCCGTTTTCTACTGCAGCAAGTAACATAATGCAGGCTACAACAGTTTTTCCGCTACCAACATCTCCTTGAAGTAACCTTGCCATAGGCGTATCAGAGTTTAAATCATGCAGGATTTCGTTAACAGCTTTCTTTTGACCGCCTGTAAGTTCAAACGGCAGACTGTTTATAAATTTGGTAACAAGACCATCTTGTTTTATTTTTAAGTTTAGCGCCTTTTCTTTGGAGTTTTGTTCTCTTATGCGCACCATTTTAAGTTGAAGTAAGAATAACTCTTCAAAAACAAGAGTAAATCGTGCTTGTTCAAGTTTTTCCATTGTTTCGGGAAAATGAATTTGTTCTACGGCAACTTTTTTATCCATAAGCCCTAAGCGATTACGTATTTCATCGGGAACAATATTCACAATGTAATCTTTGTATAGTGTTATGGCGTTAAAAATAGCTTTTCTCAGAACTTTAATATTCAGATTTTCACATACGGTATAGATTGGGACTATTCTTGCCAGATTAAGGTTAGACTTTTCATCTGTAAGAAATTCTCCGGTCATAATGGAATATGTTGGTTTATCAAGAGTAAGTCGATTTGTATAATTATCTTTTTTGACAGTGCCTGATAGCATAATTCCAGCACCTTGCGGAAATTGTGAGTGCATACGTTCTTGAACATATTTATTGGCTTTTGCACTAAAAAATGTAAGTTCAAGTTTGCCGCTTTCATCATATACCGTAACTTTAGTGATACATAAACCTTTTGGAGAGTTATATATGGAAACGGATTTTATATATCCGAAAACAGTTGTAGTTTCACCTTCCTTAAGCTGTGATATTAGTGTTCTTGAGGAATAATCAACATGTTTTCTCGGGAAATAGCAGATTAAATCATTTGCCGTATATATTTCTAATTTATTTAACATATAGGCAATTTTAGGTCCGACTCCTTTTACATACATTACGTCGACTTCGTTAGGGTTTTTAGGGGTATCTGATGCTTTTTCATTTTTTTTATGTTCATCTTTTGCTTCAAGTTCTGATTTAATAACTTTGATTAATAATTCAACGCAACGTTTTCTTTCAAGGTAATTCGCCATCGGATAGCGTTCAAAAGTTTCCAATAATACTGCCCATTTTGGTCTTTTACCGGTTTCTTTATATTGCTTACGTGCAAGTTTACGGATAAATGAAGAAAACGAATAATGTTTTCCCTGTATATCGATATAATCGTATTTTCGCTCAACTTCAATAGCCTGACGGAGTTGATCTAAGTTTTCTATCATAATTTGATTTTAGCATATAAATTTAAAAAGGTGGTTATTTTAAAACAGGCAAACCGAATATTGTTGTTACGTGGGGAATGCCTTATTCGATAGCGAAATCCTGCTGCTTAAAAGCTGAATTGTACCGTCTTGTGGGTGTATACGATTGTGGTTTTGTTATTTATCATGTTTGTAATTATTAATTAAAAATTAATTTATAATGACTTCTTAAAAAATAACGTTAAAATAATAATGTCAGAAGATGAAAAACGACACAATTTATTTTTAATGGAGTTGATAATATGGCAGATTTTAACAAATTTACTACATATTCGCAAGAAATTATTTCGGCGGCAGGTGCTTTGATGAGTGAATATAAAAATTCCGAATTGCAACCTGAGCATATAATGCTTGCAATGATTAAGGACGATGGTATAGTTAAAGATTATCTTACGGAATTAAAATTACTTAATCAGACATTTATCAATAAAATTGTCAGTGCCGTAAAATCGTTCCCGACAGTATCCGAGCCGACAAATTCTCAGCAACTCTTTTTGGCAACCAATACCTACAGGCTGCTTGATTTGGCGATAGAAGAATCTGAAAAGATGAAAGACGATTATGTCGGAATTGAGATGCTATTGTTGGCAATGGTTGGTTTGGATAACTCAAATATACAAAATATACTAAAGGATTTTAACATTACTCATACGTCTATATTAAACGCTATGAAGAAAGTACGAGGTAATAAAAAAGTGGATAATAAAAATGCGGAAGAAAATTTTAAAGCGTTGGAAAAGTATTCTACGGATTTAACAGAGAGAGCAAGAAAAGGGAAGCTTGACCCTGTAATAGGTCGTGACGAAGAGGTTCGCAGAATAATCCAAGTTCTTAACAGAAGAACTAAAAATAATCCTGTTTTAATTGGAGAACCGGGTGTAGGTAAAACCGCAATAGTTGAGGGTTTGGCTCAAAGGATTGTAAGGGGCGACGTTCCTGAAAGTTTGAAAAATGTAAAATTAGTTTCTTTGGATTTAGGTGCTCTTGTTGCGGGTGCAAAATTCAGGGGAGAATTTGAAGAAAGACTTAAAGCCGTATTAAAAGAGGTTGAAGATTCAAACGGCGAAATTGTCATGTTCATTGATGAACTCCATACTGTTGTTGGGGCAGGTGCTACTGAGGGTTCCATGGATGCAGGGAATCTCCTGAAACCAATGCTTGCAAGGGGTGTTTTAAGAACAATTGGTGCAACAACTATAAATGAATACAGAAAATATATTGAAAAAGACCCGGCACTTGAAAGACGTTTTCAGCCTGTGATGGTTGGGGAGCCTAGCGTTGAAGATACAATAAGTATCCTCAGAGGGTTGAAAGAAAAATATGAAGTTCACCACGGTATAAGAATTTTGGATAGTGCTTTAATCCAAGCAGCAAAACTTTCTGACAGATATATTACAGACAGATTTTTGCCGGATAAAGCTATTGACTTGATTGATGAAGCTGCTTCATCTTTAAGAATAGAAATTGATTCTATGCCTGAAGAAATTGATACTTTATTCAGGCAGAAAATTCAACTTGAAATTGAGAGAGAGGCTCTTAAAAAGGAATCTTCGGAAGAAGCACAAGAAAAAATTGCGCATTTAACCGAGCAAATTGATAAATTTGAAAATCAAATTTCCGAATTAAAAATCCAGTGGGAAGCAGAGAAAGCTTCAATTACAGGAGAAGCCGGTATAAAAGAGCAAATACAAGAGGTTCAAAGACAAATTGAAGAGGCTGAGAGAAATACGGATTTGCAGACTGCTGCCGAGCTCAAATATGGTAAACTTCTTGATTTGCAAAAACAATTAAAAGCTGCACAGAGTCAGGATAAAAGTGAAAACAGATTGTTAAAAGAAGAAATTGACGAAGATGATATTGCAAATGTGGTAAGCAAATGGACAGGTATTCCTGTTTCAAAATTAGTAGAAAGCGAAAAGCAAAAACTCCTTAATATGGAAGAAATTTTACATAAACGTTTAATAGGTCAGGATGAAGCAGTAGAAATAGTTTCTGATGCAATTCGTCGTGCTCGTTCAGGCTTAAAAGATCCGAAACGCCCTATTGGGACATTCCTTTTCTTAGGGCCTACGGGTGTTGGTAAAACCGAGTTAGCAAAATCTCTTGCAGAATTTATGTTTAATGATGAAGATGCTCTTATTAGGATTGATATGTCAGAATATATGGAAAAACATACGGTTTCCCGCTTGGTTGGTGCGCCTCCGGGATACGTCGGATACGATGAAGGCGGTCAACTGACGGAAGCGGTAAGGAGAAAACCTTATTCAGTCGTGTTATTCGACGAAATAGAAAAAGCTCATCCTGACGTGTTCAATATTATGCTTCAAATTTTTGATGACGGAAGGTTAACGGATTCTAAGGGCAGAACTGTTGATTTTAAAAATACTTTAATAATTATGACATCAAATATAGGCAGTGACCTTATTCTTGAGGACTCATTAAAATCAATGGAAGGTGGAAATGGCTTTGAAGAAACAAAAGAGAAAGTAATGGAAGTTTTAAGAGCTAATTTCAAACCGGAATTTCTGAACAGAATTGATGAAACAATATTCTTCAAAGGATTAACGTTAGGACAGTTATCTTCAATTGTTGATATCCAGATGAATTATTTGAGAAAATTATTGAAGGAGCAGGAAATTGAACTTGAGATAACCGAAGATGCGAAAGAACTCCTTGCAACACGCGGATTTAATCCCGTATACGGTGCAAGACCATTAAAAAGAGTTATACGTCAGCTCGTTGAAAATCCTCTTTCAAAAAATATATTGGCTCAAAAATTTGGCAGAGGTGATACCGTTGTAATTGATAATGAAAACGACGAAATCATATTTAAGAAGGCAGAATAACAAGTAATGTATTGCCGCAATACGATAACAAAGACCGCATTTTGCGGTCTTTGTTATTTATAAAATTATTTTATGAGAGAAAGACATTCTTCATAGGTATCAATGATTTCAATTTTATCCTCTATTCCAAGTATATTAGGGGTTATATTTAATGCAGTTTTGTTTTCTTTTATTGCATATATTTTTATTCCTTTTTCAATTGCCGCAAGAATCGCGGGACTGCCCACGGCGTTGTACGGCATTACAATAAAATCAACATTACTAATTGAAATACCGCCATTAGAAATAATTTCGGGCGCTTTTGCCAAGCCTAATAAAATACATGGCAAAAATGTAGGAGTTATATATTCGGATGCTGATTTTGGATTTACTATATCCGGATATATTTGATAATCGGTGAAGGCAGGGGAATGTGCACACGGTACTTTTAATTCTTTTGAAATGTAATGTGATAAAATGGCTTCAATCCCGCCAACAGGGTCCGTGCCTTCTCCGTTTGCATAATCAGTATTTATATCTTCAGGATTTTCAAACATTCCGACTATTGCAACTGCATTACAGCCTTTTGCAAGAAGCTTTTTTGCCGCAGATAACATTGTTTCTTTATTTTTTACAATTCCGTCTGATACTCCGTCTGAGTTTAGAGAAAATTCAATTCCTATTTCATCTTCGGTAATAATGTATTCTTGAATATTTATTCCATAAACGACTCTAACCGCATTAAGAGTATTAATATGAATATTTAAGACATCTTGCGGGATAGCTTTATCAAAAATTATGCCAATGATATTATCTTCTGTCGGTTGCAGGTTTACAGCCCCTTTTACAAATTCATCTAAGGAAAAACCCTCAACATAGAGCATATTGTCGTTTATCCCCGAAAAACCTCCGGCATTTACAACGTTAGGATTTACAATGAGTTTTGCATATTTAGAAAATTTCCTTGCAACGGATGCGGCATCTCCTGCATATCCGCCTACTGAGGCACCAATACCTGTTGGTACAATAAATATTCCCAGTTTTTCTTTATTATCGAGCATAAATTTATAATACAACAAAAAAGCAGCTCTCGCTGCCTTTTTGTTTTTGTTATGTGATTTATGGCGATTATTGACCTTGTGCTCCACCGTAAGTAAAGTCTTGTTTCATATTTGTTTTAATAAGTGCTTTGAAGGAGTTTTCTGCTTGAGTAATTGCTTGTGCTCTTGTTTCATAGTTTTCTTTATCTATTTCAAGTTGAACTTCATAAGATTTGATATTTGCTAAATCAAACTCATATTCTTTTTGAAGTTGTTCGCACAATTCATTGTACTCATCTTCAAAATCTTCCATACCTTCTTGGGTATAATAGTAGTAATACTCCATCTGTTGAGCATTTACTTCTGCCTGTTTTTGTAAAACTTTTCTGGATGCTGCAAGAATATTAAATTGCACATCACTAATTTTGTTTGTTAACATAGATTTTTGCTTTGCATACATCAACAAAGTCTCTTGTAAATTTGAAATCGCCATAACTCTCTAAGCCTCTTATTTTACTCTTCTTATATATATAAAAACTTTTAAAACATTCCAATTTCAAGTGTCGCGTATTTTGTTACATTTGTTAATATTTTATTTGTATGGTACAATATGTTGGACAGGAGAGAATAATGAATACAACAACAGTCAAATTAAAAAACAATATTGAAGTTTTTTGTAAAAAGAACCCTAACACTCCGCGTATTGCGTTGTGTTTTAATATAAAGGCTAAAAATATAATAAATAATGCAGGCGTGGAGTCTTTAATGACAAGATTGTTTATGCAGGGTACTAAAACTCGTACGGCCGAAGAATTAGCTAACGAATTAGATACCTATGCAATTGAATTATCAGTGGATTCGAGACCTGATTATATAAGGTTTAAGTTTGTTTGTCTGAATGAAGATTTTGAAAAATCTTTAGAACTGTTGTCCGACATTGTTTCAAATTCTACTTTTGATGATTTTGATAAAGAAATAAAAAAAATGAAAGGGGAGATAATTGCGGAATTGGATTCTCCTCGCACAAAAGTTGCAGACGGATTTTATTCAACAATATTTAAATATCACAGATATGGGAATACACACTCAAAAATATTAAGTAATCTCCCTAATGTTAAAAAAGAAGATGTTAAAGATGCTTATCGCAATTTAATTTCAAGCAGTAAAAAGGTCATATCTGTTGTCGGAGATGTAAATTTTGATGATGTAGAAAATCTATTAAATAAATACTTGGGGAATTTGCCGGGTTCTATAAATTTTGACCCTGTATCCGAAATTAATGCGTTAGAAAAATCCGAGTACACAGAAATCATAAAACCTGATGCAAACCAGGCTCATATTATAAAAGGCTGGATTACGGAATCAACTGACAGTCCGGATTATCCTGTGTTGCTGCTTTTGAATGTGATATTAGGCTCCTCGGGATTATCTTCAAGATTATTTTTGGAGCTGAGAGATAAAAAAGGGCTGGCTTATGTCGTAAGAAGTTGTTATGAAACTTATGCTCAATGTGCAGATTTTTACATATATATAGCAACTGAACCTAAAAATATAGAAGTTTCTCTTGAAGGTTTTGCTGAAGAAATAGACAAAATATGCAAGGATTATGTTGGCGAAGAAGAACTTGAGAATGCTAAAAACAATATGCTTGGGAAGTGGGCATTTACAAGAGAAACGAATGAAAACCAAGCCATACTTTATGCAAATTACGGTATCTCTGATTTAGGTTTTGATTTTAATGAAAGGGCTAAAGCAGCAATAGCAAAAGTAAAAGTTGAAGATATAATGCGTTGTGCAAATAAGTATTTTAAAAAACAATCCGTTCTTTCTATTTTAAAACCTTAATCAATCGGGCAATATTTTGTGACAAAAATCTTTCACATAATACAATGTGAGGGGTTGTATTTTGCTTTCAAGAATATTTATGACAATTTTATTTTCAGGACTTGTATTTCAAAATGCTTTTGGGTATACAAACCCTGATTATAATGCAAAAAAGCCGGCTATCATAAAAGATATTCTCGAACGGATACCAATGAATAAAAATGTGATTTATACTGCTGTGCCACGCGGAATAATTTTGAGTGTTGCTCAGCAGGAGTTGTTTGAAAATGAACAGAAATATTTGTCTAAAAACGGTATAAGGTTGCTATCTCTAATTGCAGGATTACTAAACGAGTTTGATAATAAGTGCACTATCGAGGTTCATGTTACGGAAGCGGGGCAAGCCGGCAGCGATTGGGAAGAAAGTATAATGCTCGCAAATGTAATTGCAGATTATTTGCATACAAACTTGAATGTAAGCAGTGAACGATTATTTCCCATAGGATTTGGTTCAATAGCACCCTTTAAAGACAACGTGTCCCCTTCCGTAAACTTTCCTGATAACCGAATAGATTTCGTGATTTTTGATTATACAGTATCAAGATAAATTGCCCGATTTGGCGATTTATAATTTGTTGTATCCAATTATAACTATATATGATGTTAGTAAAGATTAGAGGAATTTTTTATGCTTAATAAAAACGTAGAGGGAATTTTAAATGCACAAATTAACAAAGAATTTTATTCCGCTTATTTATACCTTGGAATGTCTGCTTATTTTGAGCAGCTTGGTCTTAAGGGCTTTTCTAATTGGACAAAAGTGCAAGCTCAGGAAGAAATGGAACATGGAATGATAATATTCAATTATGTTCAGGAAAGAGATGGTGATATTGAACTTCAGGAAATTGAAAAACCTGATAACGATTTTCAAAATCCTCTTCAAGTTTTTGAAAAAATATTAGAACACGAAAAAGAAGTGACTTCAAATATAGAAAGAGTTGCAAATTTAAGTGAAGATGAATGTGATAGGGCAACAAGACATTTTATAAATTGGTATATAAGCGAACAAGTGGAGGAAGAAGCTCAAGTCCTTGATGTAATAAAGAAAATCAAATTTTTTGGTACGGATTGCACAATTCTTTACCACTTAGATAAAGAACTTGAAGAAAGGGAATATAAATCTTCAAATTATCCAAATAAATAAATTTTAGCCCCAAGATTTTTCTTGGGGTTTCGTTTGTTTTTTGATTTAAGATAGCAAAAAAGTTTTTGTTTGGCTTTTATATCCGATATGAGAACGCATAGTTTAGCGTATTATACGCTTAGGAATATAGATACCCGAAAAAGTTATCAATCTTACCCCCAAAGAATACCTTTTGGTGAAGAAGCTTCTGATTGTGATGTGGAAAATGATAAAACTTTTAAAAAATCAGGATTTAGTGCAAAAGCCATATTGTCATATTTTTTCCCTAAAAAAAAATCTGAAATTTCAGACAGGGAATTTATAAAAATTAAAGAATCACTGGAATCTCCGAGTTATGAATTTTATGATTTAAAACGTAAATATATGAGGAAAGATAATATTGAACTTTTCAAGTTTCTATCAAAACATGATAATTTAGATATTCTCTATAGCAGAGTACCGGGGAAATCAGGATATGATAAATTCAGCTTAATTGAGAGAATATTTTACGATAAAGAATTGCCGAATAAATATATTCAATCTATTGTAGAGCATATTAAAATTGATAATATAGAAGAATCAATAGATAACATAAAACTTACATTAAAAAATCATAAACAAGTATATAAGAATATATCTGAGTACAATACTAATAATCCGACTCAAGAAAAATTAAAGACTATAATTTTAGACTATTTAGATTATCCTGCTTTTGAAGAAGATTATTCGGATAATGATGAAAAATTTGCAAAATATCTTCTTGATAATATGCAATATTTAGGAGAAGAAGGATATGAGAGGATTCCTGCAGAACTGCTTGCCAGCTCAATTAAACCCGAAGATTTTAAAGCAAAAATAGAAATTCTAAATTTCCTTAAAGAAAATAAAAGATTAGAACGGTATAGCAAGCATTTAAAAAATGAGGATAATATAACTAATATTATGACAGAAACTAATGCGAATACCCTTAAGATTGCGAAAATTCTTGTCGCTCAGGATGATATTTCGACAAAAGAAACCATAAAGCTTCTATCAAGTATCAATCCGGGGACAGAAGATTTTATCTGTGAATTATTTGAAAACAAATTTTTTAGAAAAATTTGTAAAAACGATACTCCACAGCGTATCAATTCTGCAATTCAAGGTATCACCACGAATAATATAGAGATGATAAAAGCCGTATATAATCAGGCAAAATCAGAAAAAACCATTCTTAAAACAATAAACAGTTTTGTACAAAAATCTCCAAATACGCTTAAATTGTGTAACACATATAATATCCCGCTCATAGATATGACTTATGTTGATTTAGACAACTATAACGCAAAGTTTATTAGCAGAATGTATTATGATAAACGATTTAACACTCAAAATATTATTGATGTTGCAAAAGTTTGCCATGATAACAATTATACTCAACTCGTAAAGGCTATGTATGAAACCAAGCGTTATAATCCTTTGCAAATTTGTGATTTAGTAAATGATATGTATCGCTATACTAAAGAAGGTGGTCTTACAAACAGCGTATTAACCGGAGAAAAAATAAAAACAATTAAAGAAATTTTGAATAATAAAAAATTTCCTGAGGATTTAATTATTGATATTTTAAAAAATACCGGTTATAACTATGATATTTTAAAATTTACCGGAAAATTAATTTCTGAAAACAAAATTCCTGCCGGAGATGTTCAAAGCATAGTAAGCCTTATCACGGCACAAAACTTAAATGTTGTCCAAAAATTATACAATGCAAACATAAATGTGCAAGACATTATTGATATTCAAAAAACAATATGCGATATCGAATTTGAAAAGATAGAGGGCGCATTGTCAGAGTATAATGATTTTAATTTGGACGATTATCGTGAATATGCGGACTCGGATGATGAAAACAGCCGTCACAAGCTGAAAGAATTTTTGATTGATTATGCAAAGTTTAAAATTTCAAAAAAAGACGTGGATTATGACCATATAATAAGTTTAATAAAACTGGGTGTGTATAAAAAACACCCGGAATTGAAATCATACCATCCTGCAATGTGGGATTGGATTTTGTTAAGCGGAAATAATCCGAAAAATATTAATGATGAATGCCTGTTGTACAACTATGTGGCAACCGGTAATCCCAAGATTTATAATCAATATTCTCAATTAATTAAAGATGCTTTTGCAAACAGAAATATTTTAAGGGTAGGAGATGGAGAAATTACCGATAATGATATTATGTCAGTATTTTTAAAACCTGAAACTATTGAAACCTTAAATGTGATAGGAAAAGGTAATCTTGAAGCTGCATTTTCTCCTTCCATATATTCTTTTGAGGATTTTTGTTCGTACTCGTATTCACTATTTCAACTGTTATCAAAAGAGAATCTCGAAAATTTAAAGAAAAAACTCAATCCTGAAAGCAGTGAAGAATATATTGAAATGCAAAAAGATGTTTATATGCTCAAAAATAAGATTAATAGTCTTATAAGCGAGGAAGATAAACTAAAAAAATATGAAATTGATAAGGAAATATCTGAATTAAAAGAAAAGTTAAAAACATCTGATTTAAAAGCCCAAAAAGAAATTCAAAGCAGGATAAAAACACTAAAATATGATGCACAAAAAATTTACTATAATTCTGCAAATTCATCAAGGATTATGCACCTAATGAAACAGGTCAGTTCAAAAAACCGTGCTATGAAAAAATTTGTTGAAGATAATAAAATTAAAATGGAACCGCAAGATGTAATTACTAAGATACGAGTTCTTATAGCTCTTTGGGACGAAGAATGTGCAGCGCCTGAAATAGAAAATAAAAAATTAGCATCATTTATTGATTTGATTCAAGACGACACCTCTGAAAACGAAGAAAAGTGGAAAGAAGCTGTTAACAAGGAAATATACAAACAACTTGATATAGATACTCCGTATAGTAAAGATTTGACGGATAAACTGGACTTGATTAATTGCAAGTATTTATCTCAGGTATTATCCTCCGATGAGGATTTCTTTGATAATTTTAGTAATTTAGTTAATATAATTGCAAAATATCAGGATGAAAATATTGAAACAATAATTGATACTCGTATTCCACAAAATGTTGAAACAAAAAGAATTTATGCTGAAAAAGGAATTGACTATGAAAAATGGACAAAATTCAATCCTGAATCATATATTTCTGTCCCTCTTCTTTTGAGTGCAGAAGAAGCTAAAGTGGCTGCGATTAAAAATATAGAAGAAGATTTGAACGATAAATTATTTAACAGCATATCTGTTTCGGCAAAAAAAAGAATATTAAAAGCTCTGGCATCCGTAGGGATATCTTTGAAAAAAGTTCAAATACCTGAATATGATCAAGACGGATTTAATGTAGGTAATAAGAAATATTTAAAACTCTACAATGGAGAATCTCCCATCGCATTTGATGATATGCCTAAAATAGTTAAGGCTGTAAAAGATGAGATTAATTCAAGTGAATATTGGACAACCGCAGATGAAGATAATTCTGTTAACTGTGCAAAAGAAACCTTATATGATCATTTGGTAAGAAGGAGGCCTGCGGAAGTAGAAATTGCCAAAAATATCAAAGGAACTCAATCTGCATACATAAAAGTTCAAAAAACAAATATGTATGATATTAAAAAAGCAATTGGCTTAGGCAATGATGCACAATGTTGTACGGCATTAGGCAGTAATTTTAATGAGTGGACAGCCCCGAATTATATTAAAAATAAATGTATAGGGGCAATAGAAGTATTGGACGGCGATAAGTTTATAGGGAATACAATGATGTACATTGCCGAGGTGAACGGTGAGTTAGCTTTGGTCTTGGATAATATAGAACTTAAAACCGATTACCAAAATAATAGCAAAATACGTGATGCAATAATAAGTTATGCTGCAAAAATTTGTGAAGAAATTGGCAGACCGGATATGGGTATATATGCAGGTCCCAACCGACATAAAGTTGATATGTCAATTTATCCTGTTGTTGCGGAAGCCGAAATGAAAATTCTTGGAGATTCCGGTAATGATGACGTATATCTTGATTTTGACGCCGATGGACATGTAATATGTTATCCTTATAATGGTGAAGAAGTTTCATTGTTTAAAATCAGAAAAGCAACTTCTGCTCCCAATTAGTCAAATATGGACATATCAATAATAAAATGTTAGAATTTAAAAAAGATTAAGAGGGAGTACTTATATGAAAGAAGATAAACCGAGATATTCAAGAGTGTCGGATATTATTGAGTTGGTTACGCTTATGAATTCCAAGCCTAACGGAATTACGATTAATGATATTATGAAAGAATATAACGTATCTCGCAGAACTGCGGAGAGAATGCGTGACAGTGTATTGAATATTTTTTCTAACGTCGATGAAATATATGTACCGGAAGATGATTATAAACATTGGGGGTTTACGTCAGATTATTCAATTCGCCATCTTTTACAGTTCTCTCCAAAAGAAATTGCAAATATTGAGCAACTTATAAGGAGAACATCCAATAAAGAATTAAAAAAAGAACTTGGCGAAACTGTCAGAAAATTAAAAAGTTTTCATTCCAAAAATCTTAATTCCATTGAAAATAATATAGAACTTATTATGCAGACAGAAGGATATGCAATACGGCAAATGCCGCAGTATAAGGTAAATCTTAATCATATTGATATAATCAGAAGGGCTCTTAGAGAATCAAAATGCGTTAGAGGGATTTATCATAACAAAAAACGTGTTATTGAGCCTTTAGGTATTATTTATGGTGAAAAATTATATTTGGCGGCTCGTGAAAAAGAAAAGGGTGATGGAATTTATAACTATTTTCTCCATAAATTTGAAAATTTAGAATTAACGAATCAGGATTTTGATAAAGGTGATTTCAGTTTGCAGGATTATACAAACCGTTCATTTGGTATATATCAGGGTGAAATTTTGAATGTAAAATTATCATTTTCAAAGGAACTGGCAGAAGAAGCCAAAAATTATAACTTTCACCCTACGCAAAAAACAAAAGAAGAAAAGGACGGAACGGTTACTGTTACATTTAAAGCAAGCGGCAGCTGGGAAATTTTATGGCATGTGTTCAAGTGGGGTGAGGGTTGTAAAATTTTAAGTCCAAAAAGTTTGCAAAATGAATATATAAAAAGACTAAAAAACAATTTAAAGAATTATGAAAAATAAAAAAAGAGATGCTTTGTAAAAACAAGGCATCTCCTTTTATAAAAATACTGGTTAGTGTTTTGTAAAATAATCTGCGGCATTTATTCCCTGACGTTCTGTTTCGGTTGCTTCAAAGAAAGGTAATCCTTTGACATTAACCAGAACCGCAACTAGAGAACTTGGGAAAATTTCAACCGCATTATTTAATTCTTTAACTGCAGAATTGTAAAATCTTCTGGCAGCAGCAATATGTTCTTCTTGCTCATTATATGTTTGCATAGCTTGCAACATTGTTTGGTCGGATTTTAATTGCGGATAATTTTCTACGGAAACCATTAATTGCCCCATCATACCGCTGATTTTGTTATCTAAATCAATTTTTTCCTGAACCTTATTCAAGTCTGCAGGAAGTTTTGCCGCTTGTGCTCTCAATTCTGTAATTCCGGTTAATAATTCTCTTTCGTGCTCCATAAATTTATTTGCAATAAAAAGAATATTCGGTATTAAGTCATAACGTTTTTTCAGCTGAACATCAATTCCGGAAAAGGCTTCTTTAGCCGTATTTTTTTTGTTAATTAAGCCGACGTATATCATGTATAATCCGATTAAAATGAGTGCAATAATAATTATTGGAATCCACATGCTTACCGGTATTACAGAAATAAATTGTTTTTCCATATAAATCCTTTCTTTGTAAATATTGTAATTACGTTAATATGATAATGCTATAATATTTTTGTGATTTCTTCACCATATATATGGTGTATAAAATCTTTGACACTAAAAAAAATCTGTGATAACATTTTCGTAGGGTATTAAGGTTTTAAAGGGGTATAAAACATGAAAAAAGGCTTAGTTGTAGCGATGTTATCAATGTTAGTTCTGCCGATGGCTGCTGTTGCGGAAACAGAAGTGCCGGCCGTCGAATCTGTAAAAAGTTTTGCAAGGCCTAATGATGCAAGATTTCAATATAGTTTACCCGACAGAAAACAGATTAAGCAGCGCAGAGAGCAAAGAAAAGCTGCTAAGATGGCGCCGACGGAAACCGCCAAAGATGCTGATGATGATGAAATTTGGTTAGATACGTCAAATGTTAATACAAGTAAGAAAGTCATAAAAAAAATTAATCCTGAGGCTAATTATGACAACTCAAACGTAAAAATTGATAACGCTCCGATGAGTTATGATACGTTTCCTAAGTTTTATGATCCTAACGATTTGTCACAACAACAATTTATGCCAATGGTTGGTTATTAGTCTTTGTATTTTAAGTTTTGTAAAAATTTTAAACAAACCTTTTTGGGAAAGGCAATTCTTATGATGCATTGTTTTTACATGTGTATGATGTGTGTTTAAAAGAAAGGTTATAAATATGACAAGAATTCCTGCATTCGGTCAGAGTTTGTTAGCAAATCATACTCAGGGGCAAACAGCTCCAAGTGTCGAGGAAATACTAAAAAATACTCCATCGGCAGAACAAATACCGGACCAAAAAGCGGATAATTTTACATATCAAAATATGCCTCCGCAAAAGCCGGGAAGTTCAGCCTTTGTCATATTTGCAGTATCCTTAATCGGCGCGGCAGGAGTCTTACTTGCTGGAAGACAAGGAGCCTTCGGTAAGCATGTTCAAAAATGGGTAGGCGGAACCCCTTCATTCAAAAACCTTCAAAAATCTATGCAAGGAAAAATGACTGATTATTTAGGTAAAGACGGTAAGATTAAATCTTGTGAATTTACAAATCCAAAAGATGGCAAAAATATTATATTTAAAACAGAATATGAAGACGGTGAAGTCCGAGAATATATAGTTAGAAAAGGTAAAAAGTATATAAGCCTGTCAGGTGTCAGAGCTGACGGAAAGCAGGAAGTTATTTTGTTCGGCAAAAATGATGGTATGCCGGTGATGAAAACTATAATTGAAAAAGATGCTTCCGGAAATATTATCGGTTATGAAAAATATAAGGGCGGATGCGTTATTGATAAGGACTTTCAGGAAGCTACCGATACTTTATATCAAAAAAGCAAAACAACGGAAAACAGTTTCTTCGGGAAAAAGAGTAAAACCATAAATTCTAAAAAGTACGATAATCCTGATACAAATGAACCGTCTTTAACTTCTACAAAAGTTAATTATAACAAATCGGGCAAAGTAAAGACCGTCAAAACAAAATCTCCTGACGCAACGATAAAAATAACCGAACTCGGTTTTGATGGCAAGCCTGACAGAGTTGTTGTAGTTGATAAAGAAGGCAAAAAAGCTATTCACGAATATTTGTATACTACCGGCTCAGACGGTTCAAGAAAATTAAAAGATATAAATTCCAAGATAGATGAAGGAAATAAATTTTCAAGATGGTATAGAAGAATAAAATATTAGTAGATAATAACCCGAGAATGCCTCTCGGGTTTATTTTTGTGATATAATATCATAAAAGTTGCGAGGGATTAATTGAAAAAAGATTTTTGCATAGTAATACCTGCATATAACCCTGATGGTAACCTGACAAAATTGATTAATGATTTACAAGGTTATGATATTATTGTGGTTAATGACGGCAGCACAAATACATTTGATTTCAATATGGAAGGGATAACTCTGTTAGAACATAAGAAAAATGAAGGAAAAGGAGCTGCATTAAAAACGGCATTCAAATATATCAGCGAACAAGCTTCATATAAATATGTAATAACTGCAGATGCAGACGGACAACATTCTATCGGGGACATTAAAGCTGTAGCTGCCTGCTTATGTGAGGGTAGTTTTGTTTTGGGTTGCAGGAATTTTGATACAAATACTCCGATTCGCAGCCTGATAGGTAATAAAATAACATCAGTATTTTTGAAGTTTTTTTATAATATCAATATTTCAGATTCACAAACCGGTTTGAGAGGGTTCTCCACAAATTTTTTAGAAGAATTAATTAATATAGAAGGCTCCGGATATGAATACGAAACTGCCGTTTTACTAAATCTCAAAAAATCAAATTTATCTGTTATCGAGCAGCCTGTAAGTGCAATTTATTGCGACAATAATCGTTGCAGTCACTTTAATCCGATAAAAGATTCTGCTAAAATATTTTTTGAGATAATACGGAGAAAATTATGTTAAAAAAAATAGTTTTGCCTGAAATATTATTTCTAATTATAGGTTTTATATTCGGGACAGCAATTATGTTTGTTACACCGGCAAATTTAGTTCCGGATGAGGTTGCCCATACCATAAGAGCATGTGAAATTTCAGAAGGGCACTTTTATAATAATGTACCGTATTCTGACAATAATTGTTATAAAAAATTGCGTGATGCTCATATTTTACCAAAAGTCAACATTGAACAATTTCAAGGAGCAAGCGGGTATTCTCCGGTCAACTATATAGCGTCAGGATTAGGACTTAAAATTTTTAGCGTTGTAAAAAATCCGCAAGTTATGTATTATGCCGGCAGATTTTTTAATTTTCTCTTGTGGTTAGGGTTAATTTTTCTTGCCATTCATATTACTCCGGTTTTCAAGTGGCAGTTTTTACTTTGTTCTTTGCTGCCAATGAATATTTATGAAGGGATGTCTTATTCCGCAGATTCATTAAGCAATGCTTTTTCATTTTTATTTTTTGCATATATGTTTAGTTTAATATTTGCAGGTTCGGATTGCAAAAAGCAAAAAATCGGATTGCTATACATACTCTCTGCTGTCGGAGCATTTTGTAAAGGCGTTATTTATCCGATATTTCTGTTTGTATTTGCAAAATTTAAAAATATAAAAAATCGTATATTTATTACTTTTACCACACTGATTTTTTCGTTTATTTTGTATTATATTTGGCAGTCTTTGAATTTTGTCGCAATTGCTGATACTTCAGCATATGAAGCTCATAAACATATACTTTTACATAGTCCGATTACATTTTGGGGAATATTTATAAAAACTCTTTTAGTAAATGCAAGCGGATATATTCGAGGTACGATAGGAGTATTCGGCTGGGGTAATATTGAACTGCCTTTGATTGCTTATATTGTAGGCGTTATTATTTTTATGGCTTCATTTATTGCTTTGCCGACACCAAAAATTACAAAAGTTTTTAGAGGTTATGCGGCTCTTATATTGGCAATTTTTATTATTGCAATACATGCTTTAATATTTTGTACGTGGACTCCTATCGGCGCCGAGCAGATTCTTGGAATGCAAGGAAGATATTTTGTACAAATTTTACCGTTAAGCTTTATTTTGTTTTCATGTCAATCAAAGTCGGAAGAATGCAGCAAGTGTTCTGTTGTATGGAAGGTAGTAATGACGGTTTATTCAGTTTTACTTCTTGTTTTTACTCTATGCGCTATTCATAATTATGTAATATTAGGTAACGGATAACTGTTGATTTTTCCATGTTTTTGGTAAAATAAATACAGACATTTAGGCAAAATTAAGGAAGAGGAAAATGATAAGAACTAAAATGAAATCACATAACTGTGGAGAGCTTAATCTGAATAACGTAGGTGAAGAAGTTGTTCTTTCCGGATGGGCATCCACAATACGCGACTTGGGCGGAATTTTATTCGTAGAGTTAAGAGATAGAAGCGGGTTTTTTCAAATAGTAACAAACCCTCAGATTAATCCTGAAGTACATAAAGTAATGGAAAAAGTTCGTTCAGAATATGTAATAACGGTAAAAGGTAAAATTACAAGAAGACCGGAAGAAACCTATAATGAAAAATATCCGACAGGTCAAGTTGAAATGTACCCGGAAACTATCGAAATACTTTCTACTTCAAAAGTTTTACCATTTGTTCTTGATGACGAAAATGTATCTGAAGATGTAAGACTTAAATACAGATATTTAGATATAAGACGAGAAAGTATGCTCAAAAATTTGAAATTACGTCATGAAATTTGTCAAGCAGCAAGAAGATACTTGAACGGTGAAGAGTTTTTGGAAGTTGAAACTCCGATACTTATTAAAACTACCCCTGAAGGTGCTAGAGATTATCTTGTTCCGTCTCGTGTGCAAGAAGGTAAATTCTATGCGTTGCCTCAATCTCCGCAGATTTTCAAACAATTGTTGATGGTTGGGGGCATTGAAAGATATTACCAAATTGCAAAATGCTTCAGAGATGAGGATTTGCGTGCAGACAGACAACCCGAATTTACTCAAATTGATATCGAGATGTCATTTGTGGAACAACAGGATGTTATCAAAACCGTAGAAGGTTTGATTGTAGAAACATTTAAAGCTGCAGGCGTTGAGGTTAAACCGCCGTTTATTCAGATGCCGTGGCAAGAAGCTATGGACAGATTTGGTTCCGATAAACCGGATACCCGTTTTGGCTTAGAGTTGTTCGATATCGGAGATATTATTCTTCAATCTAATTTTGATATAGTTAAGAAAACTCTTGAAAATGGTGGTATTGTCCGTGGTATAAGAATTCCGGGCGGAGCTAAATATTCAAGAAAAGATATTGATGATATAACAAAACTTGCCGTCTCATTCGGTGCAAAAGCTTTGGCTAATATTATTTATAACGAAGACGGTACTGCAAAATCTCCTGTTCTCAAATTTGTTACGGAAGAACAGGCAAAAGCTATTCAAGAAAGAGCTCAGGCTCAAGCAGGAGATATAATTTTCTTTGTTGCCGATAAACCGAAACTTGTTTATGATATTATGGGCAGATTAAGACTTCACTTCGGTAAATCTTTGAATTTAATTGATGAGAATAAACATAATCTTTTATGGGTTGTTGACTTCCCTATGTTTGAATGGAGTGATGAAGAAGGTAGATTTATGGCGATGCACCATCCGTTTACATCACCGTGTATAGAAGATTTAGATAAACTAAAAGCCGGAGATTTAGGAAACGTAAAATCTATTGCGTATGATATCGTATATAACGGAACAGAGTTGGGCGGAGGTTCTGTAAGAATCCACTCTTCAGAAGTTCAATCTGAAATATTCAAGGCTTTAGGTTTGACTCAAGAAGAAGCGGAAGAAAAGTTCGGCTTTATGGTGAACGCTCTTCAGTATGGTACTCCTCCTCACGCAGGTTTAGCAATCGGTTTAGACAGATTAGTTGCGTTATTGTGTAGAACTGAGTCAATACGTGATGTAATAGCCTTCCCTAAGAATGCTGCGGCTAAAGATTTAATGAGTGATGCTCCGGGTATTGCATCTTTAAAACAACTCAGAGAATTACATATTAAAAGTACAGCGAATATTAATAAATAATTCAACATCAAAAGACCTCTCAAGAAAGAGAGGTCTTTTTTATAAAGTTTTTGTTTTCGTAAAAAGTCTTTCGGTGTTAAATATTATTGTGCTCACAATTGCCATTATATTTAAGTTGATATTGTATATTTTCTTTGTTTAGATATATACTATCATTATGGGGAAGAAGAAAATTGTAGCATTAGTAGATTGCGATTCGTTTTTTGTAAGTTGTGAGCAGAAGATGAATCCTGAACTCAAAGGAAAACCTGTCAGTGTTATTTCTAATCGAGAGGGGTGCGTTATTTCACGCTCAAGAGAAGCAAAAAAGATGGGGGTCAGGATGGGTGAACCTCTGTTTATGGCGAAAAAAGAGCATCCTAAAAGTATCTATATTGTTGCAAATCATGATTTATATTCAAAGGTATCATCAGAGGTAATGACAGTATTAAGGGATTTTTCTCCTGTTGTTGATGTGTATTCGGTTGATGAAGCGTTTGTCGATTTTACAGGTTTGTCAAAATTATATAAAATGGATTATCCGCAATTAGCCTCATTTTTAAGAGATAAAATCAAGCAAGAAACTGATATAACTGTATCAATAGGCTTAAGTACAAGCAAAACGTTAGCAAAACTCGCTTCCGATAAGGCGAAAAATACCCCTAACGGCGTATATATTATTAATCCCGAACATTCAAATGAAGAGTTGCATAAGACAAAGATTGAAGAAATTTGGGGGATTGGGAGAAATTTAACAAGACTTTTTCATCAATCAGGTATAATCAATGCGTATGAGCTTACCCAAAAAAGTGATGCTTGGCTCGATAAAAAAGTTGGTATTCGTGGGCGAGAGATGAAGCATGAGTTATTAGGAGAGTACGTTTCTTCCGTCACGAACGAGATTAAACTGCCAAAATCCATTCAAAATACCAAGGCTCTTGGAATTTTTACATCTGATATAAATTATATAAAAAATGAGCTTAATCGGCATATACACAGAAGTTGTGCAAAGCTTCGGGAAATCGGAGCAAAGAGCAATGTTTTAGGTGTTATGCTGAGGACAAAGGATTTTAAAGTTTATGCTAATAAAAAAACTATTGAACGTCCTACGTGTTATGAGTGGGAAGTATCTGATATAATATTTGATTTATTGGATACCATATATTCTCCGGAAATTTTATACAGAAGTTCGGGGGTGTTTTTGGAAGGAATAACCTATGACTGCGGAGAACAATTATTCCTGTTCTCAAATGAAATAGTTGACAATAAAAATGATAAATTAGCAAAATGTATAGATAAATTAGAAAATAAATTTGGCAAAGACATAGTGAAAACTGGATTTACAAGGCGTCCTGAGATTACAGATAATTAGCCAAAATATTCTTTACGTAATTTTGGGTTTCTTTGTAAGGCGGAACGCCGGAATATTTATCAACGGCTCCAGGGCCTGCATTATATGCTGCCAATGCCAAAATAATATTACCATTGTATTTGTTGAGCATTGATTTTAAATATTTTACTCCGCCTTCAACATTTTGAACAGGACTATACGGATTGTTGACGCCAAGACTTTTTGCAGTTGACGGCATTAATTGCATTAACCCCATGGCTCCTGCTTTTGATTTTGCATTCGGGTTAAAACCCGATTCTTGTTTTATAAGTGCCTTAACAAGACGGCTGTCCACCCCGTGTTTTTCCGAAATTTGATCTACCATATCCAAAATTTGAGATTTATTCGCAGTTGTATTCTGGCTATTTTGCATAATAGCCATAGCCTGTGCAACCGAGTTATCGGCAGAATATGAACGAATTGAATTTTCTATTGTAGGGGTTACGGATTCCTTATTTACTATTTGAGCATTTACATTCATTGAGGCTTTGTTTAAAAGCATATTCCCAAAGTTAGCCGGTTGAGAAGACTGAAGAATACTTTCAAACCCGTTTACGGGTTTGCCGGCAGGATAGATTGTATCCATGGGATTTGCAGATACCTGCTGATTAACCGGAGATTGAAGCTTATGTTTTATACTATTGACTTGATTAGTCATAGAACTATATCGCTTCATCGCTTCGGTTTGACCGCCGCTATTCAACAAACTTTGTATCATTTCTGAAAACATATCTACTCTACCCTTGTCTGATTAGTTTTATTATAAAACTATCTACCTATCTATGTATCATATAAATTAATGATTTTTGTGTGAAAGTCAATCATATAATTAAGATAATATCTTTTACTCTTCCCATAAAATAAAAAATATGTTATAATTCAACTTGATGGAGAGATGTCCGAGTGGTTTAAGGTGCGGATCTCGAAAGTCTGTGTGGGGTCATACCCACCGTGGGTTCGAATCCCACTCTCTCCGCCACTTTACGAATTAAGAAAGAGAAAGAGTTTTATGGCAAAAGTATCTGTAATTATTTATGCACACAATGCGGATAAAGTCCTTCCGGAGTGTTTGGATAGTGTAATATCTCAAACTTTGGAAGAATTGGAAATTATATGTATAAACGATGGTTCAACAGATGAAACAGCTCAGGTTTATCAGAAGTATGCAGAAACGGACTATCGTTTTAAAGTGATTAATCAAGAACATCTTGGCAGAGCGTTTAGTAAAAATCGTGGTATAAAAGTTGCAACCGGTGAATTTGTTTTCTTTATAAAAGCTGAAGATAAATTACCTGACCGTGATGTTATGGAAAAATTGTATTCAAAGGCTTATGAATATGATGTTTCTATATGCGGCGGTGAACTTGCTATGTTCAAAACCGATAATCCGGAACTATCTCAATTAGGCATTGAGGACGGGTACAAATTTATTCGTGATGAGATTGTATATTATGATGATTACCAATATGATTACGGATATACGAGATTTATATATAACAGAGAATTTTTGTTAAATAACCAATTATTTTTCCCTGATTATTCATATTTTGAATCTCAACCCTTTTTGGTCAATGCAATGCTAAAAGCAGGCAAATTTTATGCTATTCACAAAGTTACTTATGCGAAAAGAGTAACATATAACGACATCGAATGGGACAGAAAGAAAATTACCGATTTGCTGCGCAGTATTTTGGAGATTATGGATATTGCACTTGATAACGGTTATAATCGCTTGATGGAACTTGCATATATCAGATTGCAAGAATATATGAAGTCTGTCGCTAAGTATTTTACTATTGAAGCATTAAATTTACTTGTTCAGATTTGGGGCAAATGTGAATTAATGCAGAAAGATTTCAATTACAATGATAAAATTAATTCGATGTCTGTTCAGTGCAATAGAATAGCTTCGAGAATAGAACTTCAAGACAGAGAAATTGCAAATTTAAAAAATAAAATAACGCAATTAAATTCAAAAATTATTATGATGTCAAATACTCCTACTGTATTGCAGCAAATATTTTCTGTTCGCAATATAAACGGGCACAAGGTTTGGACTGTTTTAGGCTTGCAATTCAAATTTAAAATAAAATAGCGTTATATAAATAAAGATGTGCTCTGAAGATTTCTTCAGAGCATTTTTTATAGATTTTCAAATCCCGGTGAGGTTTGTGGTAAATTTACGTACCCTTTATTGGATTGAACGGTTTTTCTGATATATTTATCAGAATAATTTCCTTTTTCAAAAAGTTGTTTTAATCTGTTTTCTCTTGTTACAAGAGGGTGAAGATTCTCGTTGCTTTCCGGGTACATTTTTAAAATTTCGCTCCAAACTGCAGCTTCCATAGTCCAGGCATATGTTTCTTCGGCAATGGAATTATATTCATCCTGATGAAGTGCCTCGTGTGAAAGTAATGCTGCAATAGCCCCCGGAGGCGCATCTTTATGTTTTGCATTAATATATATGTATAAATGTTTTCCTTTTTTCCAGCCAAGAGCATCGAAATTTGCGTATTGTTCATTTATTTCACTTAAATTCTTAAATTCAACTTTCATCGGTCTTTGACTCAGATTGTTCCCTAATATTGCATTACGAGAAAACTCCCCGTTGGTACCGATTAGCATATCCATTGCGGCAAATATGACTGGCTCTTTACTTACGGATTTATAGACAGGTGCAATTAGGGTTACGTATTCCTTGTCATATTTTTTCGGAAAATTTTCGGGAATATAGTAATCTGTTTTTGCCAGAGCACTCAGAGGAAGTATAAAGTACGATGTAAGTATCGTAATTAATATTTTTTTTAAATTCATAAAATAACCTCCTCATCTTAATCCAAAAGCAATATTAATATTATACTTATATTTATTTTTTCGTCAAATAGGTTGATTTTATTTTCTGTTTAATGCGGCATATTCTCTATATAATATTTTGTATTCTTCCGAAGGATTAATGTCTTCTGCTTCTTTTATGTATTCAAAAGCAGTTTTCGTATCGCCTATTTTTTTGTATATTTCAGCCATTTGAGCATAATATTTAGAGTCATCGGGCTTGTATAAAATTGCTCGTTTCATACATTCAATTGCTTCTTCAAAATCGTTTTCATTTTTTCTGTATAGAGCTAAATAATAATAAGCTTCCGAACAGTTCATATCTATTGAAAGTGCATTTTGTGCAAATTTTTTGGTTTCTTCAAATTTATTTAGTGCAAATGATGCTTTTGCACCTATTATGTATCCGTCAACGTAATTTTCATTTATAGAAATTATTATGTTAGCAAGGTCTATGGCTTCAATATATTTTTTTTGTTTTATAAAGATTTCTGCAAGTATACTTTTATAACTTAAATTATTAATATCCCTTCCTACAACAGTACTTATGTGGTTTTCGGCTTTGTCGTATTTACCCAAATCACATTCTATTTCGGCTAATGTTGAGAGGGTAAACTCATCATCAAAACCGTTTGAAATATTTTTTAAAAGAAGGTTTTCGGCTTCTATAAAATTTTTATTTTCTTTAAGAATAATAGCTTTTAAGACATTTCCACCGGCATGAGTTGGTTCATAATTTAAAATATATTCAATATCGTTTTTTGCCTTAGCATATTCCTTATCTTCGCAACACAAATACGCATATGAATACCGGAAATCCAAATTGTCAGGCTCTAATTGGATTGCTTTTTTGTAGGCTTCCGAGGCTTCTTGATGCCATCCGTTTAAAAAATATGCGTTAGCTAAATTGTATACATATTTAGAATTTTTTGTATCAGCATTAAAAGCCTTGGAGAACATTTTTATTGCAGTTATGAAATCATTATTTTCCATAGCAAATAATCCGTGATAATTTAAAATTTCAGGATTAAGTGAATTTTTGTCAAATTTGGAAAAAATCTCGTTTGCACCGGAGAAATCCCCACTGTCAAATAATATTTTACCTTTTAGTATGAGGAAGTCTTCACTGTTTGGGAATTTTTCAAGTGCTCTTTCTATAATTTCGCTTGCACTGGAGAAATCTCCTGCGTGATATTTGCTTGAGGCATAAGCATACAAAGCTTTTTCGCTATCCTTTATTTTATCGTAGAGCTTTATTATTTCATCAAACATATCAAGCTGCCCGTATATTTTTACAAGGGATACCATGTTTACTTCTATTGGTTCAAGGTTATATAATTTTTCTGCGATATCTTTTGCCTGATAAAACATATCTTGTTTTAAATATATATTTTTTATTAGCTTCAGTGCCGGAATATGATTTTCGTCAACAGATAAAATTTGTTCAGGATATTGAACAGCTCTCGTATAGTTGTGTAACAGGTAGTATAATTCCCCGATTTGGAAAAGAATTTCTATATTATCAGGTTCAATCGCAATTGCTTTATATAACATTTCGATTGCTTGTTTATAACATTCCTGATTCTTTAATTCAAAAGCTCTTTTTATATATTGTAAAATTTCATCGTGTTCGGTTGGCATAAAATTCTCCAATTTTTACTTTTTTTTCTTTTTTTTGTTATGCTTCTTTTTGTTTTGAGAATCGCTTGTGGCAGGAGGATTGTTTATAATTACTAAAACTTCTTTATTCCCTGCCATTTTTAGATTGTTTCTTGCAATTTCTTCAAGACTGGAAGCTTTTGAGAATAGTTTAATATCTGTTTTTAAATCCTTGTTGCGTTGTTCTGCTTCATTCCGAACTTTATTCATTGTATGTATTTTGCTGCGGTATGCTACGGTTTTAGAAATATTTAAAACAACGCTCCCCCCAACTTGTAATATGCAGAATATTAATACAAATGTCAAAAAAGAATAGTAAAACGAAATTTTACGTTTATGTTTTTTTGACTTTTTCTTTGCTTTTTCTGCCAACTGCGGGTTTGCCTGAATTTTTTCTATGCCCTGTTCAGTTTCGTTTCCTTGATTTTCTTCCATACCGGCTCCTAATTTTATTATATAAAAAATTTGTGCCGGTGTCCAGTTACCATCTGAATTGCGTTGAAAATTTTACTTGGGAGCGTATAAGTTCATTTTTTTCATCAAAAGTTTGGCCTGCACCGAATTCAAACCTTACTCTATCATCTTTTCGGGGTTTGATTGATAATACAATCTCATTCTTTTTTCTGTTTCTTGTTATGTCTGACGTGAAAATATCTTTTATTGAGAGATGTTTTGTCAGTTTCAGCTCAGGTGAGAATACTAATTTATCTATATTATCCGAGTATGCGACTCCTGAATCTTTGTCATAAGAAGATTTTAGGGAAAAATAATTTGTTTCATATTTAGTAAAAAATGATGTAGTAAAACCTAAATCAGAAGTATCAATACTTTCGTTGTATGTAGTTCCTATGGAAAACCCGCCGTCTTTATATATGCTGGAGGTATCCAGAGGAGCTATATTATATTGAATTTTGTCCGAACGGGAATATAATGTTCTTTCTAAACTTGTTGCGGGTAAAATTTTCTCGGAAGATAACAGTCCGGATTTTTGGAATTTTTGAGGAACACTTAAATTTAATACAAACTCATTATCCGGTTTTTTAAGTGTAATTGAATTTGTATCATCAAGGTATTCTAAATACCCTTTTATAGAGCTTTCTTGTGCAGTATCTGTTGTCGTATCTATATCTGCAACATTTATTTCATTATTTCCAAAATCTTCATATTCTTCGTCATAATTTGATTGAGTTTGAGGGATGAGTTGTTCTTCGGGTAATTGCCAAATGAATATATTTTGC
Organism: uncultured bacterium; assembly: GCA_902761735.1. Classification (GTDB taxonomy): domain Bacteria; phylum Cyanobacteriota; class Vampirovibrionia; order Gastranaerophilales; family Gastranaerophilaceae; genus UBA1221. Next base: position 40,140 of record CACWLL010000010.1, on the reverse strand, counting down.
AATACCGGCGAAGTCTCAGGCGGAGTATTATTTTCTTCTGTCAAAATCTCCCCTGCAGGAGTTAATAATATACTTTCGAGGTTATTTTCCGCAGCAAAAATTGTCCCAATATTGATAAATGTAAGTATTGTAATCGCTATAATTATAATAAAGACTCTCTTTTTCATAATTCTATTTTATGTTATTAGGGCAAGTTGGTCAAATAAAATTTATTCTTTTTCTTTTAAAATCTTTTCGTATTGGTCAAGTTTTTTCAATAAAGGTTTCTTTTCTTTATATAAATCATGTCTAAATTCTGAAATTTTTCTTTCATCAAAACTACCGTCAGACATTCTGGCTTGCTCGTGTGAATATTTTACAACATCCATATCCATACGGGCTTGAACGGCAATTTTCAATATTTCTGCCATATTTAAAGCTGTTGGATTTTCGCTGCTTAAATTTTTGTAATAATCATTTTCAAAATTTTTATTCAAGCGTAGTTTCCAATTATTGGCAGATTTCGTTCCTTTTTCGTTGTATCGTTGTTCAATTCCGAAGAAATCCGTAAACGGTATTTGCACCCTATCTGCGATGAGGAATAATTCTGCAAATTTAGACTTTATTCTTCTTGTAGGGTCATTCCATAGGTTGCGTTTAAAAGTTTCTTTTTCTGCGGCTCTTGCCGGATCCTGATTTAGAAAACCTGATAGATAATCTATATGCCAAGCACTGTTATCATTATCCCAGCCATACTTAAGGTTGGTATTTTTTAGTAAATCCATAGCTGAAGCTTCATCATGCGAGCCCATTAATGCCCAATTTTCACGAGGTTTACCTTCCCCTCTTTCCCAATGTAATTGCGTCATACCCGGCAGATGAAGTTGTTCTTTATATATATTATGAAAAGTCCAGGTTTGGTTTCCTAAATCTTCCCAAACTGCTTTTTCCGGTGTAATTTTGTGTTCTTTTAATGTAGGAAGAACTATTCGTTCAAGTATCTTTTTATAGTTTCCTTCAGGGTCGAGTTCAGAGAAATTTGATATATTGGCACCTCTAAATCTTCCCCAATCCAAATTCCCGTCTATAATTGCAACGGAACGCTTATCGTACACATATGGATCTACAAGACCGAGTGCGTGGTCTATTCTTATATTTTCGCAGTATTCTAAACCTGCTTCCAATTTTTCTTTTAAGAATTTCCCTGCTGGCCCGAGGCTTCCGTCCCTATTGAAAAGTTTTTTAGGATTAACGACCGGAATATCCCATAATTGCGGCCCGTTATTTTTTCCGCCTTCAGGACATCCAAGTCTGTAATTTTTAAGAAATACATCGGAAAAAATCCATTCTTCACTTCTATCGTTACCTACCAAGTTGTCATTTATGTATTCAAACCCCATGCTTTTACGAAAATCTTGATTTTCTTTTAATTGTTTATTTACAAGGAATTGTCCGAATACGAAACTGTGAATATCATCTCCGGAACGCTGCATTATTTGTCTAAAACGGTTTAGAGCTTCTTGATTATTATCTTTAATTAGTGCCGGAAGATTTCTGTCAATTTCGCTTTCCCAAACATCTGTGTCACGGGTACCGTATGTTTTGCTCAATACCTCAAAAACGGCAGCAAGAGTCAATTTTTCACCTTTTTTATCTCTGAAAGCTTCGTATTCTTTTTTTAATTTTAGTGCTGCAGGGTCTTTTTCTCTTACTTTATCTACGAAATTAAAATATGCATCTTTTATAATTCTGTCATAATTTTCGAAAGAGTCAAAGAATTTTGAGTAAGTATAAGGCGTTCTTGAGTCGTGATAGTTAACTCTAAAAGTTTTTAATTCCTCTTCCGACAATATATTTGCGTATTCATCCTTGGTGAGGGCTTCGGCATCAATAAACATTTTATTTAAGGCAAATACGGATGCCGAATAAGGTGAGATATCTCCTCTGGTAACTTCTCCCATAGGACCTAATTGATTAGCGTTAAAACCATGTAATTTTTCGAGTTTAATTACATCTTTTGTTTTTTCATTGCATGGTGAACCTATGCCCAAATCATTTCCGATAACGGGATTGCATGAACCGTGTAAAATCATTGCGACAGACTGTACTCCAAGATAATCTAATGCTGCTTGAATTGCATTCTTGTTATAATCTTCTTTTTCATCTTCTCTTAATTTTCGGGTAAATGTTGGAACTGCCGGAAATGAAGAAGAATTGATATTTGGAAATGAATTTATTTTATGTACTTGCATAGTTATCCCAAAACTCAAACAAATTTTTTTTTGCTAGAGTATGACAAATTTTTAACTAAATTTCTGCAAGAGTTTCAATTCTATAATTACAACCTATTTCTTCGTGTGTAATTACCGATATATTATTCAAATAATTAGATAATAAAGCGGAAACTAAATGCTGAAATTCCATAGGAACAATGATTATCGGATTATCTATATTTAATTGTTTTGCTTTACGTTGAACTTTCTTTGCCAACTTTTCCGCAAATTCTCCATCAACAGTTACCACATATGCGTCGTTTTCATCAAAACTCGGAACAAATTCTTCTATGGTTTTGTCACTCATTTCAAAGGCGGAGATAATGCCTTCTTCGTTTGCATATTTTGAGCATATTTGTTTTGCAATGGAAAGTCTGAGTTTTTTTAGCAGTTCCGATTTCGGACAATCATCTGCAAAATCGTTTAGTTTTTCAAATAAATAAACTATATCTTTAACCGAAATTTTTTCTTTTATCAAACTCGATAATATGAATTTCAAATCAGCTTCTGTAACATAATCCGGAATTAAATTTTCAACAAGAAACGGATTTACTCTATCTACAACTTCTATATATTTTCTAACTTCCGTATAGTCAAGCAAATCATCAACGTATTTTACGGCGTAGAATTCCAACATTCTTGTAATATAATCAGAACCGGAGATACCTCTTTCCCAAAAATCTTTAGTTTGGGATTTTTCAAGCCATATAATTTTTTTGCCGGTAATTGCATCAATATCATAAATTGCATCTTTAGGTTTTTTCTCTAAATGTAAATCTTCTGCAAAAAACATGGAATATGCGGGATAAACACACGATTTATGAACCTCAACCCCTCTTATCTTGATTGAAAATTCATAAGGATTTAAGGTTTCATCATCCTTAAATACAACTTTTGGTAATACATATCCGTATTCATCCGTTAATTTTAAACGAGCTTTAACGGTTGATGCTACCAAATCATCTTCCGAAAAATCTTTTTCAGAATCAACATAATCCAATAATTCTTCACTCAAATTAATTGATAATTTATCCTCTTTTAAGCGGGAGAACATTATATCAGGCGAGGTGGCTTTAGTGAGACGATGTCTTAATTCATCCAAATCTCTTAATCCGGCAGAAATTTTATCATTTAATCTTTTTCTGTTAACTGATGCCGGAGCTTCTCTTTCCAACTCGGATTTGATTTTTGAGATTTTTTGCTGTTGATTCGCTATTTTTGATTGAATATCAATACAATTCTCATACGGGTTAAGTTCAGGGGAAAGCATTTTTTCCATCTGACTCTTAAATGATGCTATATTGATAACATCTCCTGAATTTTTGTCATCCTCTGAAGTTTGTTCAGACATAAATATGCAATTATACTTAAATCCTTCGTCTGTTTCTATTTCTGTCATGCTATATAATTCCCATCCGTTCATAGACATTTCGTTTAGCATATCTTGAAGTTCTTGAGAATTTTCACTTGAACATGTTTTGATAACGTATTGCATTTTGTTGTTTTTATACATATTTATCCCTTTACTATGGTTTTATAATATCATAAATCTCTTTTTGCGGCGAAGGCTTTTCAATATCATATTCAAAAGCTTCAATACAATATTTTTTGCATAATTCGGTTTTATCTTCATTGTTTGAAAATATTGTGCAAATTACATCACCGGAATTTACAAATTCTCCTGATTTTTTGTTTAAATATACTCCAACACTGTAATCAATATCATCAGTCTTTTTCTCTCTGCCTGCACCCAAAAGTTTACATCCGTAGGCAATTTTGTAGGCATCAATTTTTTTGATATATCCGGATTTATCAGATTTGATTTCAACTTTATAAGACGGTTGTTTAAATAAAGAATAATTATCCGTGATATCAGGATTCCCGCCTTGTGCTTTTATCAATTCTTTAAATTTTTCCATGGCTTTACCGCTGTGTATAAGCTCTTTTACATAATTTAAGGCGGTTTCTTCATCCTTAAATTTGTCGGTTTGCAAAAGTGCTATTTTGGCGAAATCATAAGTCAATTGAGCGATATCTCCTGTTTTAATATTTCCTTTCAAAAACTCCATGGATTCTATTATTTCTATACTGTTACCTATCGCTCTGCCTAAAGGTTCTTCCATTGATGTTACTACTGCCGTAATCGATTTATTTAGGCGCTTTCCGATTTTTACCATTAATTCAGCTAATTTAACAGCGTCCTCAGGTTTTTTCATAAATGCACCCGAGCCGTATTTTACATCAAGAATTATATTGCCTGCACCTGCAGCTATTTTTTTTGAAACAACAGAGGATGCAATCAATGGCATAGAGTCAATAGTGGCAGTAACATCTCTAAGTGCATATAAAATTCCGTCTGCCGGAGTAAGATTTCCCGTCTGTTGACCTATTGCAAGCCCTATGTTATTAACCTGCGATTTCATTTCTTCAACAGTTAAGGCACAAGAAAATCCCGGAATGGATTCCAATTTATCTATAGTACCGCCGGTGTGTCCCAGCCCTTTCCCTGACAATTTTGCAATCGGGATACCTGCAGCAGCCAATAACGGTATTAATGTTATTGTAACTTTATCTCCGACCCCGCCCGTGGAATGTTTATCAACTATTTTATCCGTTAAAGATTCAAAATTTATAACCTCTCCGGAGTTTATTATTGCTTTAGTGAGCAGGGCAGTTTCATTTTCACTCATCCCCCTGAACCACACTGCCATAAGCCAGGCACTTGCTTGATAATCAGGCATGGTCTTATCAACCAAAGAAGAAATAAAATAATTTATTTCTTCCTCAGTTAGTTCAAGACCTTTTTTCTTTTTATCGATTATATCGACGATTCTCATTCCAATTAAATTCCGCTTTTCAGTTTTTGAAGAACCTGATCGGTAACATCTACACCGCCTACAAAAATAACTCTGTAGTCAACTATAGCATCAAGATTTTGTTCAACGAGAACTTTTTTTGCAGCAGCTTGAATGTTGTTAAATACCTGTTCTTCTTTGATGTTTCTCAGTCTTGCATATTCATTTTGTTTTGCGTCGAGTTCTCTGCTTGTAGCTTCCTCAAAATTTTGTTTTTTTACAGGAGTATCCAAGGATTTATATTGTTTTTCTTTATCAACCATAAACTGTTGTAATTCCAGCGCTTTGGCATCAACTTCTTTTATTGCTTGTTGAGCAAGAGGATATCCTTCTTGAACTTTTGCATAATCAATATATCCAATACCGCCTGCAAAAGCTTGTCCTGCAAAACCAAACATAAGACCACAGCCGAGTAACGTAATTGCTAATTTAAACTTTTTCATAATACCTCCAATATCTGTATTTTTAATTATATTTATCCTAATCATTAATATATCATGTCGCCGGCACCAAAAGTGAAGTAACCATGTTTTGCGCCGTTTGAACCAACATTTGTGAACGGAATACCATAGTCAATAGAAATAGGACCCATGCCAGGAACATAAAGTTTTACCCCAACACCAGCGGACACACCATACATAGGTCTGTCATACAATTTTGAAGCTATTGTACCGTCGAAAACTTTACCGGCATCAACAAATGCGGTTAGTCTTATATTGTTCAAGAAATTACCCATTTTGCCTCTGGACAATTTAGTTCTGTCAATAAACGGTATAGGTGTTGCAAATTCCGCAGAACCCATTACAAAGGCATTACCGGTACCAACACCGCTCATCTTATAACCTCTGACAGAATAAGGCCCGCCTAAACGGAATGCCATAACTTCAGGCATGTCGCCGTGAATTCTTCCGCCTGCTCGTGCCATGAAAGATAAAGATGATTTTTTAGCAATAGGTATGTACTGTTTGATGGAACCTGTAAGTTTTCCGTGTGTTTTGCTGAATCCGTTTACGCAAAACGCTTCATCAAACCTGATATTAGCTAAAGTACCTTTTCTTGTTACAATATTTGAATCTCTTGTGTCATATACCATTGCAGGGCTTAAGGATAAGAACAATCCGCCTTCCAGTTCTTCTGCACGACGACTTATAGGAATATTGTATTTGTCGTACATACCTTTAATTTTATTGAAATCACCTTCTTTAACGTCAACATTTTCTACTCCTAAAGAGAAAGTTGATGTCAGGTGTTTGTTGTGTTTCATCTTATGTGCAACGGTAATTTCACCGCCAAATCTTCTTTCTATTGCCAACGGTACTTGATATGAACCAAAGTCACGATAATAAATCTTTGACATTAATGATGTATCTGCATTTAAGAAATGAGGTTCAAAAAAGCTTAATTCAAACTGCATATTTATTCTTCTCATTATGGAAGAATCATTTAAAATTGTACCGGAACCAACGATACCGTTTAATGAAATTCTTTGATTTAATCCTCTAAAGTTATTGTTTGCAATACCTGCATTACCAAAAATACCGGTTACAGAGTCAAGTCCGGCTCCGATTGACAATGTTGTAGGAGATTTTTGTTCTTCAATGTTAATTGTTATATCATACATATCAGGATCGTCTTCGCAAGGTTCAATTTCACGGGTAACGTTTTTATATGATTGTGTTGCGTATAATCTTACCAAATCCTGTTTAACCAAGTTTTCGTTATATACGGAACCCGGCTCTACGAGAATATTTCTTGCAACAACGTAATCTTTAGTTTTGTTGTTACCTGAGATTGCAATAGAATTTACGATACCTTCTTTAATACTAATATTAACAGTTCCGTCAGGGTCATCCGTAATAGAATCAACTCTGGCTAAGATATACCCTTTAGATGCATAAATAGACTTAATTTTGGAAATGGCTTCCTGTAATTGCTCGATGTTCTGAGGTTTGCCCTTTAATGGTAAAAGAGGTTCCAATAATTCTTCGGTAGAAACAACTGTATTCCCTTCTATTGTAAAGTCTGTAATAGGAGCATTTTCTTCTAAGATTACTTTTAATGTAATAGTTCCATCAGGATTTGTTACCGGAATAGCTCTCATTTTTTCGGTAAAATAACCCATTTCATAAACATTTTTTAAACCTTCGCGAATCGTTTCATTATTATATTTATCCCCGTTATGAAGGTTTAATTTTGAAAGAACTTCATTTTCCGAAATAGCACTGACACCATGAATTTCAATATCTTTAATGTATTTAATGTTTTTATCAGTTTCTTCAGCTTGAGTGGTTTCTTCTGATTGAGCAGATTCTTCCACAGTCGTTTCTGCAGCACTAGCACTATCCGGAATGCTCGGGAAATAATCTTCTTCACACAATCCTGAAAGTGGAAACATAGCGGCCAGCGCTGATATAACTATTAATTTATATATTTTTTTCGGAAGTTTCAAAATCCGATCCTTAACAATTGTCCTACCCAATAAATAATATATCATAAATAGATAAAAAAAAACACATGTAAAGTTTGGTAAAGATAAAAACGTTTAGAACATTTTTTTAGCAGAATATAAAGAATAAGCATTAACGTGTCCGATGATTTTTCTGTGGCTACCGCTGCTGCGTTTTATATATACATCATAGCTTCCATGAGCGTTTCCGGATAAGGAAAATCTTACGCGTCTTAAATCTATATAACCGATGTTATCGGTATTGTAATCGGATTTTTTATCATATACAGCAAGTTTTCCGCTTGGTTTCAGCTTAACAAATCTTATACCTGCTCGGCGAATTTCTTCTTGAGTCAATTTTTCTCCGTCACCATCACTTTCTAATGCTTCTAACGGTTGCGTAATAGTCGTTTTTCTTGCACCATTGCAACCTAAAAGGGATTGATATGTGTAATTTTTATTCCCTCGGTCTACGACGATAAAATATTTTTGTCCGCTAATTTCTATGCTAAAAGGGTCGCAACTGGTTACCGCATTGTACTGGTTTGTTCTGAGATATCCGTACATCGTCCTAACTCCTGAACGACTTGTATAATAACGAGTGTCAGCATTAGCGGACAATATTGCAACAATATAAATTAAAAATACTACTACAAGTTTTTTCATATTTAACCTTCACTCATAAATTAAAACAAAATATGTTAATTGTTGCTTAAATTTTTTATTTTATTTCAAAATATTTACAAATTAATATATTTAATAAATTATCGTAATTCTTTATCTTTAATATATCGAGGGCGGGATTTTACTTCTCTGTAAAGCTGCCCTACGTATTCTCCGATAATACCCAAACAAAATAGTTGGATACCTCCGAACGCTGCAAGCAATACTATAGTTGTCGCCCATCCGTTAGGTGAATTGTGCCAAAATAATTTTTCTATAATTGTTTCAACTCCGACAGCAAAACCAAACAGAGCCATGAAAAAGCCTAAAACGGCAACGAAACGTAAAGGTATTATGCTGTATGAAGTTATTCCGTTTAGGGCAAGTCCCATTAATGATGAGAAATTAAATTTTGAAGTTCCGGCCATTCTTTGTTTTACATCAAACATAACATAAGTTGTAGGAAGTCCTACTTCATGGAAAAATCCTCTTAAAAAGAATAATTTTTCAGGGTATAATTCCATAATATCGAGAGTTCGTTTGCTGATAAGTCTGAAATCAGAATGGTTTTGAGGGATATTTGCTCCAAGTAAATTCATCGTTTTATAAAACATTAGTGCAGTAGTTTTTTTGAAAAACGAATCTGTTTTTCTGTCGTTTCTGATACCCAGTACAATATCGTAACCGTTTCTGTATTGTTCAATGAATTTTTCTATTGCCCACTCATCTTGTTGTAAATCAGCATCAATAGATACCACACAGTCGCATCCGATTTCTCTGACACTTTCCAGTCCTGCCATAAGGGCTTTTTGATTGCCAAAATTTCTTATGAATTTGGTTCCTTTTACTCTTGTGTCTTTTGAATGCATTTCTTCAATAATCGGCCAAGTTAAATCTTTTGAACCGTCATCAATAAAGAATAAATAACTGCTATTTTTGATTATACCTTTATTAATGAAGGTATCCAGCACTTCTAACAACCTTTCCGTGGTTTGTTTTACACAGGCTTCTTCATTATAGCAAGGGATAATTATAGCTAATTGCGGAATATCTTTTGTGACAGTCATAAAATGCTCAACTCCTTATTTTTTTATATTATAATACAATTGTACATAAGGCAATAGGTATATGAGTAAAAGATTTATTTTAAATGCGGATGATTTTGGAATGAGTGTGGCATACAATGATGCCGTATTAGAAGGGTATGCAAAGGGAATTTTAAAATCCGCAAGTATTTGTGCTAACGGTGAATATTTTGACGATGCAGTAAAAAGGGTAATCCCGAACGCTGAAAATCTTTCTGTCGGAGTGCATTTGAATATAATTGAGGGAAAATCTTTGACTAATTGCCCTTTATTAACTGATAAAGGCGGCACTTTTAGTAACGGCTATATATCCATGATTTTGAAATCTTATAACAAGGACTTTTTAGTTCAGGTTGAAAACGAGTTTAGAGCGCAAATCGAAAGAGCTAAAGATAATATCAGGATTGACCATATAGATTCGCATGTTCATACTCATGCTATCCCGAATATTTTCAGAATAACCGCAAAATTAGCAAAAGAATATAATATTCCTTATATAAGAACACAATATGAAAAATTCTATATTGTGCCTTATTTACACAAGCATTTGAATATGAAATATCCGCCAAATATTCTAAAAATAATATTGCTAAATACGTTTACAATGCTAAACAGACCGGTTGTAAAGGAATATGGATTACGCACAAATGATTATCTGATTGGTGTCGGTTATACCGGCATGATGGATGATATAACATTATACGGCGGGTTAAAAGCAATACAAAAAGTTTCTGTAACCGAGGCCCTTATCCATCCTTGTAAATATCAAGAAATAATAAACGACAGCCATCATTATGAATATCTTCTAACTCAGAATGATAAATTAAAATCCGATATCACGAACAATTTAGGTTTTGATATTACTAATCATTCCTTTGAGGAGGGATAATTGTGTAGACAAAAGAATATTCTTTTGTTTTGTTAAGTTTGTTTTTTATTTTAAAACTATATTTTTGAGGTTCAATTTTGTAATCTTCCGGTAATAATGGGGACATTTCATGAACTCTTGATGGAAGCTCATCTTCATTGCCTCCGACAACAAGTATCCCTGAATTTAATACGTCTTTTGGATTAATCCAAGGATTTTTGTGCCCGAAGGTTTCCAAAATTGCCTTAGGGTGTCTTTTATTGTATACATGGAATTGGAACACATAATCGATATGCCCGCCAACATATTTAAAAGGTGCGTTGTTTGTTTCTTTATCCCATAAATCATTGAAATACGGCATAATTGTTTGATATGGATACGATAGAGTACGCTTTGTTTGCAGTTGTGAAAATATTACCATTCCAATTAACCACAATGCAACAAGAGAATATGCCCATTTCATAAAATATTTAAAAGTATCTTCTTTAAACTTAATAGGGAAAAGTGAAAACATAAGTATTCCGGTAAAGCTTACCATAATAGAACCCCATATCCCTTGAACTCTGTTGTCTGTAAAGAAAGCCATACTCCCCTGAGCCAGCATAGGGGCAAAAGTTATCAATAATATAAACCACTTTTCTGCCTTTGATAGTCCGTCTTTTACATAGGAGATATTTTTTGCTTGAAAGGCTAAAAAGCCATACAATATAATCCCCGGAGTTATTGACAGTAGTTGGTCTAAGGTGAATTTGAGCGGGAAGAATAATCTGCCGAATTTTACTAACAATTCGGGTGTGTTATGTGTGCCGATTTCAGTTCTTTCAGATATATATATCAAAGAAAAGAAATCGTTATTAAATAACCATATTATATGGGGTAATATAACTAAAAAACCGCATAATACGGATATATACATTCCCTTCTTTGTGAATTGTTTTCTCTCAAATGCTATCAGATATATAAATAGTGCCAAAAACAAAAATGCGACTTGATATTTTGTGAGAACCGCAATAGCACTGGCAATACCAAAAATTATCCAATCAAGAGTTTTTTCTTCTCTTGTTGCTTTGTAGAAATAGTAGCAAATCATTGGCCATAATGCCATAGACACAAAGTTACAGTTAAAATTATCAATAAATAAAATATATGTGTAGTAGTAACATGAAGATAATATTATTGAAGCGCAAACGGCTTTTTCTTCAGAGAGGAAAAATTTGGCAAGCTTATAAATAAAAATATATCCTATTAAAATAAAAACTTGTCCCAAAATATAAGCTACAATATCGTGTTGCCCGCATATGTTATATAGTCCTCCGATAATCCATCCTGAAAACGGGGGATGTTTATTGGTGCCAAAGTCAACAACTTCTCCCCATGAAATTGCCTCCATAGCATCTATACTAATTACATTACGCAAGCATTGTATGCAAGTCCAAGCTATAAAATTTATTATCAGAAATATTGCAAATGCGTTTTTCTTAATTTTTTCCACAATTATTCTCCCTGAACGTCGACATCTTTTTTAATTAAATGCTTAATTTTATATTTTAAAGTTTTCTTTTCTGCTTCTTGAGCTGCTTTAAGAGCTTCCGCTTCTTTTATTGCTTCTTCAATTGTTGTTGCGGTACTTCCTTCAACAGGGTCAGGAAGAGAGTTTGCATATTCTTCTGCAGCCTCAAATTGTGCTTTTGTAGCAAGCCATTTAAAGGATTTTATCAATGTTAGCGGTTTTGCGGCATCCCCTCTTACTCCAAGTTGGAATTTTGTTGCTGATTTATCTACATATGTATTATCAAATACCGGCAGCATAGCAAATTCGTTTTCGGGTACAGTTTCACAGAATAAGGAAAATGCCTTAGCTGTTACAACATTCATACTGGCTGCACTATTCATTAAGTTTACCGGATTTATTGCGTTGATTGGCCCCAGTAAGTTAGATATAATTGAAGTCAATTTTACACGGACTTTCATATCTGCGTAATTTTTAAGAATATCAAAATTACCTAAGATATGTAAATTCATAACGTTGCCTTTAGATGAGATATGTTCAATTTCACAAACCCCGTTATTTAAGGTGATTTTGCCGTCTAATTCTATAAAGTGGGTTGTATCGATAGTAGACAATGAATTTATAACTCCGCCTAGTGCCGTTTGGAAAAATTGTGATTCTCGTATGTTTTCTGCAAGAATCATATTTTCAAGTTTTCCGAAAGGTCCGAATTGGCCGTCTTTTGCCAGAAACGTGATATCTCCGTTTATACCCTTCATCTGAGCCTCAGGATTTGTTGCGTTAGCATCAATATTTAATTTTGCACTAAATTCTGTTGTTCCGCTTAAAGCATCTTTCATCCCTGCGGCGTCATACAGAGCTTTTTCTATATCTATATTTTTACCTTTTAAATCTGTCGCAACAAGAAGTTTAATCAGATTAACATCTATACTTCCCGTGACGTTTCCTTTAAAGATGTCAGTTGATAAATTTCTAAGATGTAGAATGTTATTTCTGAGTATTAATCTGGTAAGAGTATTGGTAAGCTCAATATTTCCTGTTTTAATTTTCCTTAAATTAACAGTTCCGTTTGGTATTACAACAGGGATATTTTGATTTCCCGATTTATTGCCGGATGATGCGGAAGGCTTTGGAAGAGCCTTGTCTAAAGCTTGTGTGACATCGGTAATATCATCAAGATTTATTAATTTTGAAGTTATCTTCAGGTCTTCCAATACAATATTTTCATTTGGTTCAAGAGAATATTTTCCCCCAATAGTGATATCAGAATCCCTCATAAGAAAATCTTTTATATTAAAGGTCAAGCTTCTTCCGTTAATTTTAATACTCAAGTTTTTTAATACAGAGTGAATTTCCGGTATTATCAAATCATGAAGGTTTATATCCCCTCTAATTATTGGAGCGGAAGTTCTTCCAAATGCGAATATTTTTGTTTTATCAAGTATGAAATTTGATTTAGGAAATACAAAAATCTTACCTTCTAAATTGTTTTTGATATCAAGTTTTAACAGGTTTATTCTGTTATGTTCAAGCGTTCCGTCAATATCTATTACTTTATTTAATTTGATATTTTCGGTGCCATCTTCATTTTGTTTGATTGTTCTTGTGAATAATCCCGTATTTTTAATTTTTATTCGTTTAGGTTTAAAGTCGATATTTGCTTGAAGCGAAGTTTTTTGTCCTTGTAGGTTTTTGAAATCTATCGGAGTGATAAAATTATTAGTATCCCCTAATGCGTATGTATATAATGTTTGTTTATGCTTATTCCCGTTAAAATCCAATCTGACAGGAATTTTACCGTTATAATGCAGGTATGGTTTTATATCATTACCTAAAAATTTTATAAGGTCAGGAGTTTTTATTTCTCCGTTTGCGGAAAAATCAATATTCTCCAATTTTTCATAATTTGTGATACTTCCTAAATATCCGATAGCGGAATTATTGTTAAAGTATAATATATTAGGAGTGATATCAATATTCTTATCAGCGATGTTTATTTCTATTTTAGGGATAGTAATTTTAGATGAAGTCTTCGGGAAAATAATATTAAGACCTTTATTTTGAATTTCTCCGTTCATATTTTTTGTTTTTGCATCAAAGTTAAAGTTTGTATCAAAGTTATAATTTTTGATAGCAAAAGAATTGTTATTATCCGAAAAATCCAGATTATTTAATTTAGCTTTTAAATTTGAAACGGCTTCTTTCATTTTTCCTTGTATAGTAAAGGTTGCCGATAAATCCCCCGCTTTCAGTTTAAAGTTATTTCTTAAATCTTTCGGTGCAAAAGCATTATAAAGTTTTGGTAAAGGTATTCTATCAGAAGTGATATTTACATCGGTATAAGATTTTTCGTCTATTGAGCCTTTAATTTTTACTTCCGAATTACCGACAAACAAATGAGAATTATCAAGTTTAAGGATATTATTATCAAGAAGTACGTTTATGTTAATTTTAGAAAGGACTTCTCCAAGATTTCTTACTTGTAGTGCCCCGTTTTGTATTTTAATATAACCGTTTGATTTTAATTTTTTGAAGTTCGTTTTTATGTAGCAATCAGCTATTAATTCTCCACCGGCTTTATATTGGTTTAGTTCATTAGGAACACTTAAAGATTTTAGAAAAGCCTCTGCTAAAGTCAACATATCTTGGAATTTAATTGCTCCGGTTTTAATATACATATCTGCATTTGGATGTTTAGAGTAATTTATTTTTCCTGCTAATTTAATATTTTCATTTTTTGTTGCGTATATGTCGCTGTCAATTGTTGCATTTTGGTTAAATGTTTTAATTTTTATGTAGCTTTCGGGCAATTTTATCTCAGATATTTTCAGTGTAATATTTTCAATATTTAGATGCCCAAAAGAATAAATTCCTTTTTTATCAGAGTGTCTGATTTTTATTTTAGATTCAAGATTAGCTTTCAAATCATATTTTTGATAAATACTTACAGGATTAATAAAAGGAATATCAATTTTTTCTGCGGGGTCGTCTTCTTCATCTAATTTTGGTGACGGAGGCGGAAGAAAAGTATCAAAATCAATGTTTGCAGTAATATTTTTGTTTTTGTCACTATAAAGTTCTGCATTTGTTCTGACTCGAATATTTTTATTATTGAAATATCCGAATATTAATTTTTCTCCGTGCAAATCAAGATAATGCCCCGAACCTAAATCTCTGACTAAAACTTTATAATTATGAAGTTGCACATTTGGGATAACAATTTTTATCCAATCAGGATTAAATTGAAAACCTTCTTTTACTTCAACTTGTTTTTCTCCAAAAGTAGATTCTTTTTTTGCATTAAGAATATTTTCTATATGTTTTACGATTTTGTAATCTTCTCCGTTGGGCATAATTTCCGCATTAACAATCGGATTTTCAATATCAACGGAAGAAACTTTTACGGTTAGAAGAAGAGCGTGAGGGATGGATACAACAGCTTTTATTTTGTCTGCTGTCAATATATCTGATTTATCCGGCATTGTAACCTTAATGTCGTCAGCGGAGAATCCTATACCAAGAAGGGGGGTAGTTATTAGCTTTTCGTTGTTGTAACTTAAATCAATATTTGCCTGTTCTTTTACGAGTTTTTGTATTTCAGGCTTGAATTGACTAATATCAACAACTCGTGGAAGTACAAATAAAAAACATACATATAATCCTGCTAATATGATACAAAATATAATCCCTAATATCTTAAAAAACTTCTTCATAATATCCCTTCCTATTTGACAGTGTAAATTGTAAATCAAAAAATTTTTTTCATGAATAATTGTGTTGTAAATTTTTACAAAAATTTTTTATAAAATATTTTATTAAATAGCAAAAAATAGATTTTTCAGTTTTTATTTTACGGTATTACAATATCAAATTATTTTTAAAATAAGGTTATTCCCTGTGGATAATAATTATCACCTGTATTACAGTCAGCAATTAAATACCCATAACAAATATAATATCTTCTCCAGATTTTATAATAAGTTATACTCAAAAGAAAAATCAGGGGAAGCTTATTTCATGCCTCAATCCGAAAAAACTAATAAAACAGAAAAACGCAAATATACTGCGGGAATACTTACTTTATTTGCAGGACTTGTTATTCTTTCTTTTACAAGAGGAGTTCAAAAAAATACAAGCAAATATTTGGGAAAATTCAAAGATCATTTGGAGGCAAAGAGAAATACAGCTTCAATTTCACATGCGAATAAGAGAGCAAAAGTTTATGAATATGCTATCAGAAATATAAACTATATTATAAAAAAATCAGAAAGTATAAATAATATAACTTCGTTAAAAGACGTGTTATTTATGCGTGCCATGTATAAGACAAAGCCAACTAAAAAAATACATGAATTTATATCAAGAAAATTTGAAAATTTATCCAGAAAAACAGTAACAAAATCATACAAAAAGACTGAAGAGAGGTTTAACAAAATGTATAAGGCTTTTGATGAATTGGATGAATACCTTTTAAAAGATTCACCGGATGAAATTATACATTTTAAAGGAAAACCTTATACAAAACGAGAACTTGTAAATAAAGCAAAAGATCACAGAGATACCGTCAAGCTTCTTGTCGGAGGATTTATTTCGAAAGACTCTCAAGAACAAAGGTATAAATA
Source organism: uncultured bacterium (assembly GCA_902761735.1). Classification (GTDB taxonomy): domain Bacteria; phylum Cyanobacteriota; class Vampirovibrionia; order Gastranaerophilales; family Gastranaerophilaceae; genus UBA1221. The sequence goes on along the minus strand of CACWLL010000010.1, from coordinate 23,839 downwards.
TATGAAAAGGGTTACCGCCAATTTGTATTCTGATTTTTGGGATTTGTCCTTTAAAGATTTTTGGACAAAGGATAATAAGTTTAAAAGGAAAGAAATGTGGCAGACCTTTATCGCCGCAGAAAACATCAAAGGGGATAAAACTATATTGCACGACAATGTTTCGTATGCAAGGAATGCCTTGTCATATACCGATAAAGACAGAACAGATGTTATTACGGATTGTTTGAAACAAATTAAATCTTTAATTCCGCCAAAAGACGAAGCAAGTTTTGATGTCCTTGAAAAGCTTGAGTGGTTTGGTAAGAATCCGGAATTAATGCGAAGTAATAAAGAAATGTTTTTTAGGGAACTCGCAAAATTAGAACATACTTTTTTGGATTCTCCTAATTTGGACAATTTAGGTAAGGCTCAGCAAAACAGCAAGAATACGTGTCTAAAAATTATCAGAGAGATGCTGAATGAGGATGCATCCGGTGAAATTCAAGATATGCTTGATATTTATTATAAAATTGCACCTTTTGAACTCTCAAAATCCGATGCAATATTTTCAATGAATGAGGCAATTAAATCGTTTGATAAATCAGTAAATCTTGAAACAGTCGAGCTTTTTGATAAAATACGAGATTTAGAACTGGGCTCTGCCCCTACCGATATATTAACAATTGCTTTTTCAGGTTTAATGATAACTAAAGGTTTGGGTTTTGCAAAAAATGAAGATGAGAGAATTTCTATCGCATTAAAATCCGGGATTCCGATTGCCGGTGCAATTTTAACATCATTAATAAGTACAACAAAGCTTGTATCAGGGGGAAAATCTTTGGCTTTAGGCGTTGTTTCAGGTGTTCTCCTAAATCAAATAGGATTGGCTGCCGATAATATGAGAAAGAAAAAACGGCTCTTTTAATTAATTCGTTTCTGTTATTTAATATTACAGTTAAGAATATCCTCATAACTTTGTATTCTGAAAAACATATTATGCCGAGCGTTTTCTATCAGTTTTAATTTATCCCCATAAAAATTTTTTTGCATTGAAGGCTTGAATAGTGGGTCATCCGCTCCTATGAATGCTATATCAAATATATTTTTAATCTTGTGTTTGTTTGCGTTATAAAGCTTTTTTAGTGCATCAAATTCAATTTGACAACTGTCTGGCGTTCTGTTTGAAATGTGAAAATTCTTGTATTCATCTTCTGTTTTAATCAGGTATTTTCTTGTAAATTCATCTGCATTATCTTCTGTTATATTGTACAATATGTCTTGCAAGGATTTTGATAATCCGAGTTCTTCGTCGAACAGATAGGGATTTCCGCTTATTGCAATTTTTTTATTAATACTAAAATTATAATCCAAAACGGATGCTACAAAAACTCCTGCAGAAAATGCTATAAGATTTATTTCTTTATATTTTGAAAAATCAAAATAAAAATTCAAATCAACATAATTATAGAGCAGCAAAACATCTGTTGCTGTTTTAAGATGGGCAAATTCATGCTCATCACAACCCCATCCGGTAAAAAATAAGATTAGCTTATCGGAATTATTATCAATGAAATATTTTTCCATAAATATAATTATAGCCGAAGATAAAAAATCAGCTATATATTTTCAAATATAAATATGTTTAGTTTAATACTTATATATATTCAAAAAGTTATTATAGTTTGCTAAATTGCCGCTTTCTTTGGCTCTTTTATAAACAAAATAATCAAGTTTTCCTTTGAAAATTTCATTTTCGTTAACTATTCCATCCCCATTAATATCAAGTGCAAATTGAGAAGAGTCTTTTGTTTGAATATAATCAAATACATTCAGTTCTTCGGCGTTGTTTGCCGTTGTTCCATGTTGGTATTCCCCGTTAAATATTACGGAATTTGAGAAAAGCGGTGTACTCTGTGCACTTTTTCTAATATTTTCTCTAAACCCGTTTTTAAAATTTCCGGTTTTTTTGTCTTTAAATACATATTCGCTTTCATAATCAGTTTTTTCGGAATAAGCCTTTTTCTCCGTGTTGCAAGTTTTACTTAATTCCTGAACCATTTCATCGTAGCGGCCAAATGCCATTCCAACCTTAATCCCGTCTGTCATAATTTTTCTCCTTATAATAATCCCTATGAACTTATAAAGTGTTTCTAAAATAAAAAACTGCTTTAATTTTACAATTCTTAATATATAAAGCAAATTTTTTTATAAAAATTTTTTAATAAGAATATAGGGGATATTTATAAAATTAATAGCGGGGAAAAAATGGGCGAAGAAAATTTAAAAATTTCAAAATTAGGACAAAATTATGCAGAGGATTATAAACGATTTGGTGAGAATATATTGCAGGAAACTGCAAATAATTTGGCTAAAATCCGAATATTTCCGCAAAGAAAACTTCAGGTTCCGACTTTTCAAGAACCGATAAAAGGCTTGACTGTTGAACATAATGAAAATCAAGAGGAAACGGCAGAAGGCGATGACGTTTCGGCTGAAAATAATTCTAATAAATCAGAGTCAAATACAAATCAATATAAAAATGATTCTAATGAAGGGTTTTCCGATACAAAAAGTGTAAAAAACGCTTCTTATTCAAAACTCATATCGAAAGAGCAAAGAATACATGCTAAGTCCAGCAGTAAAATGTCCGATAGAAAGGCTGAAGCTCAACTTGGTGAGTTGGTTAATACCATGGATGACATAGATGACCTTGGAAAGCAACATATAAGTGAGTTAAATGACACAGAATTGCCTGACGGAGGAGTCTTAAAAGGTGGTTTTTACTATGAAACCGAGGGCGGTCAAGGTCAATATAATTCAAATTATCGTGCAGTTGTAAATAATACATGGCAAAATAAATCAAAAAATTTCGGTATTATTTTTAACGGTAATATCGGGTATAAAGCAGCTCAAGAAGATATAGGAGAGGATGATTATTCAAAATATTTTGATAATGATGATGATACTAATGGTGAAAAATCTGTGGAACAGGCAACCGACTCAATAAGTGGAAATTTGCAAAAGAAAACAGAAAACCCGCAGGAACCTTCGGAGAAAGATACAGAAAATCAACCGAAACCTTCGGAGGCTGCTCCATCGTACACAAAAAACATGACGGGAGATTTTTCATTAAAAGCAAGATATAGCAATGAGGACATTTTGGTTGGTGCAGGTGTTGCTGCAAATTTCCATTCCCCTGATCATAAAATGTTGGATATAAACGCTACCGTAATTTATTTAGGTATTGGAGCAGATTTAATCAGGCGAACTAATTTTGTTCGTACGTCGGATGGACAGATGAATTCATCAAGTGAAATGAAATTAAAATTAGATTTAATTAGTAATAAAAGACACAAGGCTGAAGATGACCCCAAAGACCAAGCCGATGATGTAACAGGAGAAACTTTATCTGATGAAGTTTCTGATTCCGGTGATGACTCAAATGTAGCTTATAATCAAGATTTAAAAGAATTGAAAGTCGGTGAGAAAGGTCTTGCAAATAAAGAAAAAGCAGATTCTATAAACAAAGATTTGTCCGCCTTTTATGACTCAAGGGCAGGAAAAGGCTTTGATTTGGATTTTGAATATGATGACAGTAAATGCGGATTTATTTCAACGTATGGTTTTAATGTTGTAGATAAGCAGGATAAAGGAACTAAACTCCAAATCGGACCTGTATTGGGTGTGTATGATTATAATACTCCGGGTGAAGAAGAAGAAAATAAAGAGGCCTTACAGGTCACGGTAGGAACTATCGTTGATTTTTCAAAAGTGTATTGTGATGGCAGTGAGTTATCATGCAGAACAAATTTAGTATACAAAAGAATAATGGAACAAGGTTCAAAGCCTTCGAATATAGGATATTTAACCTTTACCGGAAGTTATGATAATCCTAAGAAGAATTTTTATGCAGGTGTTGATGCCGGATATATAAAGACAGATATGGCGTTTTCATATGTAAATGCAAATATAAACAAGGATTTCAAAAACTTTAACGTACGATTAAATGTCGGTGCAACAAATATTAAGGGATTAGACCTGAATGATTCCGAATATCAGGTATCTGCTCAGTTGACATATACTATACCATATGGAAAGAAAAAATAAATTAATTAGTATATAATAGTGCTCAGCGGGATGAAATTAAATCTTTCATACCTGTCAAATATTGCTTTCCTCTCTTTGAAAACATCTTCTGTCACGTTTTCCCATTTGTTTTCATCGGTATCGCTTCCGTATGATAGGAACCAAGGTTTTTTATTGTTTGTATATCCATCATACTTGAAACTTACTTGAGGAAATAATTCTATTGAATTTTCTACCAATATGTATACTCGGACTCCGCTTTCGTTTGCCCCGGATGAATACTCATTACAAATAAACGAATTGTCGCATACGTAATATCTGTTTCTGCTGCCTCCGCTTATAACATGTTTAGTTTCTCGGTTGACCATTGTATACATATCATAAATTACACCCTTCCAATTACCATCGGCAATTTCCCCTATTAAAAGCTCTTCAACCCCGTCGGCATTTGTATCATAATATGCATATCCGATTTTTGACAAAGGGTTTTTATTGGTTTGCGATATTACATTGTACATATAACTCATATTTTCGTTTTCAAGTTTTATTGAGTCCCATTTTTCCTTTATGGCTGTTATATGTTTTTTTAGAATATCTTTGTATAAATCTTCCCCACGGGTTCCCTGATTTTTATGATAAGTTGCACCGTTAATCCCTTTAATATTTACAAATTCTCCAATATTGTATAAAATTTTGAAAGCATCAGGCGGCTCTGAATTTTTAGTGTAATCGTATTGAACATCTGTCGGAAGTTTCAGGACGACATCATATAAAGTACCTTTTTTGTCTGTCAGCTCTCCCAGTTTTTTACTTCCCGGAAGAACTGCGTGGTCAGCCGGATTTTTATATGCTTTAATGCCAAATGCAAAACCTCCAAAGCCTGCTTTTTTAGAGTCTTTGTGGAATATTGAAATTCTGTCTTGTTTTATTTTTGTTTCATATAATCCTTTTAGTTCTTCGGGTAAAGTTATTGAAAATAAGCTGTTTTTAATTGTTGTATCTTTTGTCAAATTTTTATTGGCTCTAATAAATGTTGTGCTTTCGGATTTTGTTTTATTATCAAACCACACCAACTCGTTATTATTGATTTTGAAATATCCGGAGCCGTCTTTATAATCAATTTTGTCCTCAAATTTCTTTTTTGTTTCATAAAATCTGTAAATATGAATCCCATTTGTATATTGAAGCTTTCCATTTTTATCTTTTGTCGCTTGAAGTCTGTAAATATCCTTTTGAGCAAGCCCATCTTCTCTCCATGTTATAAAAATCAAATATCCGTGGACATTCTTATCGGGATATACGTCCATTACAACTTTTTCCGAAATTTTTTCTGCCCAACGTCCCGAAATATCCTCAGTGTCAGTAGTATTTCCGTACACAAGAACGGCAGAATACATAAACATAATACAAGTAAATAAGAAGATTAAGCCTTTTTTCATAATTTTTCTCCAAAATATTTACTGTTTACAGTTGTTCCGGATTTAATTTTATAATTGTGTCTTTTGAAATTTCAATAGGCATCCCGATTTCTTTTTCAAGGCTTGCTGCTGCAGTGTTATAATTTAATATTGCATTATAAAAATCTAATCGGGCATTTAAATATGTGTTTTCACCATCTTTTAACTCGATAGCATCGCCGACACCTGCTTTATATCTGCCTGTAACCTGTCTGTATTGTTCTTGTGCTTGATCAAGTGCAAGCTTTGCGATTACAATTTCTTCTTTTGCGGTCTGTAAATCTATATAGCTTTCTTTTACTTTCAAATATACGTTGTGTTTTATATCTTCGTAGTCAGCTTGAGCTTTTTTATATTCTGCCGACCCTCCATCAATTGATTTTTTAACTTTTAATATATTAAGTCCGTTGTAGCTTAACCCGACGCCTATTTGGGTTGAAGTTAAATTATATTTGTTTCCGATACCGTAACTGTATCCGGCATATGCTCCTAAATCAGGAGCGTATTCTCTTCTTAATGCACGCAAGTTCATTTTTGCGGCTTCAACATTCTTTTGAGCAGAAATTAATTCCGGTCTGACATTTAATGCTGTATTTAAGGCTTCGTCTTGAGTGATACTATATTTACCTATTGGTAATTTGTCAGATAGTTCATAGTTTGTGTACTCAGGGATTCCCATAATCTTCGACAGTTGAACTTTTGCTATCTCAAGTATATTTCTTGCTTGGACTAAGTTTAATTGAGCTTTACCTAAATTGTATTCTGCGGTAACAACATCTATTTTTGCCTTTTTCCCGAGTTTATAGAAGCCTTCTGCCTGACTTAATTGAAGTTCATAATCTTTTACGGTATCTTCATATACTTTGACTTGAGCATCAGCAAATAAAATATTATAATATGTAGTTTTTATCATATATATTATGTTGTTAATGCTTTCTTTTGTGTCTTCCTTTGCTCCTTCATATTGCCTTTTTGCCATATCTGCAATTGCTTTGGTTTTACCAAAATCAAATAATAACATATCTGCAGATACCTTTGGTACATATCCCAGAGTGTTATAAGTTGAACGTCCCATACCATAGTATATTTCTTTAGAATATTTTGAGCCGCTGCGAGACAAATCAAGTCCTGCGCTTAATGAAGGAAAGTAATTTGCCCATGCCCTTCCTATTTGGGATTTATAGATTTCCTCATTATAAAAAGATGAGCGAATTGCAGGGTTATACCTTATTGCAATAGCTATGCAATCCGAAATGGAAAATATTGAATGTCTTTCGTTTGAATACGTGACATCTTGTTGCGTTGTTTCTTTATTTTTTTTGATTGCATATGCAGGTTGTGGCTGCATACAAAGCCCTGAAATACATATTGCAGTAATCAATACTGATATTAATTTTTTATTGAATTTCTTCATCGTTATTCTCTCTTTTGTTATTAAAATATTTATCAATAGCTTCCTGAATGATTACATAAAAAGCAGGAGTCAAAACCGTACCTAATGTAGCGGCAACCAGCATCCCTCCAATTACCGTTGAACCAACGGAAATTCTACTGTTTGCACCGGCTCCTGATGCAAATAATAAAGGTAAAATACCCAAAATAAATGCGGCTTCTGTCATCATAATTGCTCTAAATCTAAGCAAAGCTGACTTAATTGCAGCATCATATATTGTCAAACCATTTTTTTCATGTTCATCTTTGGCAAATTCAACAATCAAGATAGATTGTTTTGCTGCTAATCCGATTAATGTTATTAATCCTACTTGTGAATATAAATCTAATGATTGCCCAATCATTAATTGGAAAATTAGTGCCCCAACAATAGCAACCGGCGATATTAAAAGTACCGCAACAGGTATCATATAGCTTTCATATAATGCAACGAGGAATAAATATACAAATAACAATGCAAAGCCGACAACTATACCTGTTTGTCCTGCGGATTCTTTCTCTTGCAGTGAAGTTCCTGACCAAGCAAAAGTATAATCATTTGGTAAAATTTTGCTCGACAAATTTTCCATAGCATGCATAGCATCACCTGATGTTCTGCCGTTTGCTTGAGTACCCATAATTTGAACGGAACGGAATTGATTAAATCTTGTGATTGATACCGCACCGGTAATTTGTTTTGCCGTTATTATTGTCGATATTGGAACCGGCTTCCCTTGGGTATTCATTACATAAATTCTTTGTAAATCTTCAATTTTATCTCTGTAATTACCTTCTGCCTGCATAAAGACCCTAAAAATCCTTCCGATTTTATTAAAGTCGTTTACGTAAGAATATGAAAGCGTTGAACTGAGAGTATTCTGCAATTCTGCGATATCAACATCCTGAGCGAGGGCTTTTTCGTAGTCAATATTTAAAATATATTGAGGTACATTTGCCTGAAATTGAGTATAAACATTTGCTAAATTTGAATCTGCATTAGCTCTTTGTATAAAATCATTTGCAAAAGCCGATAAATCCTGAACCTTAGCATTATTTAACGAAAGTAATTGATATTCAAAACCTCCCGACATACTTAAACCGTCAATTGCCGGAGGAGAAAAAGTAATAATTGATGCATCGTTTATGTCGGCAGTTCTTTTGTATATTTCCGTTAAAATGCCGTTATGAGATAAATCGGTTTGTTTTCCCTGTATAAGTCTGACAATTTTACCAAATATGCTGACTTTTCTTTCTCCCCATTCTTTTAGATTTATTACTACAAATCCTTGATTTGATGGTCCCATACCACCAAAAGCAATTATCTTTTCTTTTTCTATTCCCTCAATATCTTCAATTGCTTTGGTAAATTTAATCATTACATCTTCTGTTCTATTTAAAGAAGCCCCGTCAGGAAGTGTAACAGCACTTATCAGATACCCTTGATCCTCATCGGGAATAAATCCTGTAGGGATTAATTTAAATAGACCGAGCATTAAAAACATAATAGCAATATATGTTATAATGGTTAATTTTTTATTAAAAACAAATTTTTTAACCATTTCCATATAATAATTTGTTAATATATCAAAGTATTTATTGAAATAATCCAAACCTATCTTAATATATGACAAAATAATTTTTATATATTCGTTTGTAATTTCTTTTGTTTTTTTAGTTTTTTTAAGCAATATAGAGCACATTGCAGGTGATAACGACAATGCACAAATCGCGGATATTGCGATTGATACCGAAATACAAACTGCAAATTGCTTATACATAGTTCCCGATAAACCGCTCATAAAACACATCGGGACAAATACTGCCATTAAAACAGAAGCCATAGCAATTAAAGAACCGCCAACTTCTTTCATTGTGATTTGTGTTGCTTCAGTGGCAGATTTTCCATCTTCCATGTGTCGTTTAACGTTTTCTATAACAACTATCGCATCATCAACAACAACAGCAACAGCAAGAACAAGTGCAAATAATGTCAACAGATTTAAAGACATTCCGAGCATTTTCAATGCGATAAATGTACCTATCAAAGATACGGGTATTGTGACACAAGGAATTAATGTTGCTTTAAAATCGCCTAAAAATACAAATATAATTAAAATTACGATTAATGAAGTCAAAAGTATTGTAAATTCAACTTCGTCCATTGATTCTGTAATAAATATAGCACTATCCATCATTGTATCAATTTTTAATGAGTCAGGAAGTGTTTTTGATAATTTATCCATTTCTTTGTGTACATTTTTTACAATGTCAACAGTATTTGCTCCAGGCAAAGGCATAACCTGAATTAAAGCGCCTGGTTTCCCTGCAATTAAACCGAATTTTGAATAAGTTTTTGCACCCAATTCAACTCTTGCTATATCTTTCAGCCTAATTTTTGAACTGTTCGAATTTGAACGAATTACAATATTTTCAAATTCTTCGACTGTTTGTAATCTGCCTTTGGTAAGCAAAGTTAATTTTAAACTTGGCTTTGATAAAGATGGTTCATCGCCCAATGCGCCTGTTGAAAATTGAGCATTTTGAATTCTTATTGCATTTTGAATTTCAGATATTGTTACCTTATAACTTGCGAGTTTTGCAGGATCAAGCCAAATCCTCATGCTGTAATCATCAGCACCAAATACATTAACCGCACCAACACCATTTATTCTTTTTATGGCATCTTTTAAATATATATTCGCATAGTTGGTTAAATCCAATTGACTCCAAGAATCATCTTCGGATGACAAATTAAGTATTATTGCACCTATACCGCTGACTTGATTCTCTGCCGTTATACCCTGTTGTATAACCTCTTGCGGAAGCATTGACTGAACCTGCTGAAGTTTATTTTGAACATTCATCAAATTTAAGTCATTGTTAGTACCTGTTTTAAAGAATATATTTAATGAATAAGCTCCGTCATAACTGGTAGAATTCATATAAATCATATCTTTTACACCATTTAATTGTGTTTCAAGTAATGATGCAACAGAAGATTCTATAACTTCAGCACTTGCTCCCGGATAACTCGCTGATATCGTAACCTGCGGAGGTGTGATATTAGGATATTTTTCTTGTTGTAAACTAAACAGTGAAAGTAAACCTAAAATCAAAATAAATAATGAAAGAACTACTGCAAAACGTGGTTTTTTAATAAAAAAGTATAAATCTTCTTTTTTGATTGCCATTATTTACCTTTACTTTCTTTATTTGTTGATGATGAAGTATTAAATTTATAAGGTGTTGTTTTTACGGCCTGACCTGATTTGTAAATGTTTTGAATACCATTCATAATTACTACGTCATTGTAATCTAGTCCGCTTTCAACAATCCAGTAATTGTCTACATTTTGGTTGACAACCAGATCTCTTTTTATAGCTTTTCCATCTTTTACAACCCAAACATAATAACCTGTGCCGATATCTGTTTTGGTTGCGGATTGAGGTATAAGCATTACTTTTTCAGGCTTATTTATTCTTATTGTTATATTGACATAGTCCCCCGGTACTAATATTTCGTCAGGGTTCTCAAAAATAGCTCTTAACGTGACAGTACCTGTATTTTCGTCAATTTTGTTATCTACAAACTCTATTTGTCCTTCTATTTCATACGTTGAACCATCAGCAAGTCCTAACAAAACAGATGCCGTACTATCGGAATCCGGATTTTTCTTATAATATTTTTTTAATTCTATAAAATCTCCGCTTTTCATTGGGAAAATTACTCTCATAGGATTTGTACTGTATATTTGTGCTATTGTACCTGAATTTGGTGTAACGTAATTTCCAACAGAATAATTAGCTTTACCTATTCTGCCATCCATTGGTGATGTTATATTTGTATAACTAAGGTTTAAATTTGCCTTTGACAATTCTGCTACGGAACCATCCAAAGCAGCACGGTATTTGTTCCTGTTAGTAAGAGCGTTATCATAATATTCACGGCTAACTAAATCCTCTTTTAGCAGTTCTTTTGCTCTTTGTAAATCTATTTCCGAATTCTTGTATACGGCAGAATTTTCGTTAACAGTAGCTCTTGCATTTTTTGCTGCCAATATATATTCATCGGGTTCAATTAAAAACAGTTTTTGACCTTTCTTTACTTTGTCGCCCTCTTCAAAATAGCGTTTTTCAAGCCAGCCGCTAACCCTTGCTATTATATCAACAGCTAAGTTTGCCTCGACTCTCCCTGTGGTTTGAAATTCCGGAAAAATGTCTTTTGATATTGGATTTGCGACCTCTACGGACTTAGGTTGTTGCATTAAAAAAGAGGTGTATAATCCTGCTATTATAGCTTTTGCTTGATTGTATAATATCGGTATAATAATTATAGCCAAAATTATAGCAACTGTTTTTGTTTGTTTTGATTTCCAATCTATTTTCATCCTTAACCCCATGTTATTTTGTACCGAACATCAATAATCTATCATGACAAAAGCATTATTTTCAAGATTATATTACAAACTTTAAGTAATTAAAATTTAGGTGTGCTTATTTGTTTTATAATAGTAAAGTGTGAAATTTAGGCATCAATAATTCCGCCTCCAAGAACTATATCGCCATCATAAAAGACGACCGATTGTCCTATCGCTATAGATTTTTGCATATCTTCAAATTTTACGAGTGTATTTCCGTTTTCAAGCGGTGTGACTGTAACTTCCGTAGGCTTTTGTGTTGAACGTATTTTAGCCTGGCAAGTAACAGGTTCTTTTAAATAATCAAACGGTATCCAATTAAGCTTTGTTGCAACAAGAGAATCTTTCATTGTATCGTCTTTGCCGCCTACAACAACCTCATTTGTATCTTTATTTAATTGAAGAACATATAACGGCTCTGATGCAGAGATTCCAAGACCCTTTCTTTGTCCGATGGTATAATTCCATATCCCGTCATGGGAGCCGAGAATTTTTCCTGATTTATCTACAATATTTCCTTTTTTGGGTTGAACTTCCAACAACTCGTTATAATCACCTTCATAGAAGTCTTGACTATCCGGCTTATCAGCAACTTTTAGACCATGTCTTTCTGCAATTGCTCTGATTTCTTCCTTTTTATAAGTTCCAAGCGGAAGCATAATTTTTTCAAGCTGTTCTTGCTTTAATCTGTATAAAAAATAAGATTGGTCTTTTCCTTCATTTAATCCTCTTTTTAACAGATATCTATCCCCTTCTTTTTCTATACGAGCATAGTGTCCGGTTGCAAATTTATCAAAATTTATTCCGTTAGCAAGTGCTAATTTCGGAAAAACATCAAATTTTATAAGACTATTGCACCAAATACATGGATTTGGCGTTCTTCCGTCAAGATATTCTTTTTTAAAGTTTTCGAGAACGATTTTTTCATACTGTTCCGCACAATCAAATACATAAAAAGGTATCCCGATACTTTCTGCAATTTTTCTTGCTTCCTCAATATCTTCCTTTTCATCAGGACCGTAACATGCTCCGTGAGTAGGCTTTTTGTCTGTCGGTAAATTGTTTAACTTCTCCTGAATCCTTTTATGAACCCCTGTGTTTCCCCATATAGCCATAGTAGCCCCGATAACTTCGTGACCTTGTTCTTTAAGCATTAGTGCTGTAACTGAGGAATCTACTCCACCTGACATTCCGACAAGTATTTTCATTCTTCCGTTCTCCATGTTTCTCAAATAATAAGTATTTGCCCGATATGATTTTAAGATATTATAAATAAATAAATTTTTCAATTGTAAAATAAAAGAGCAGAAAATAATTTTTCTGCTCTTTTAATATATTATTGAGTATTTTTAACTACACATCTTTATATGAACCGGTTTGTTTATCGGAATATGTGGTGTGAAGTAACTCGTGTGATTTATGTGAGCCCGGTTTCCCAAGGTATTCTGCATAAAGCTTCTTGATAGAAGGATTTTCATGAGATTTTCTTAACGGTAATTCTCTATCCTCTTTATACAAGCCTTCAGCACGTTTACCCTTGATAGAAGAATCGTCGCAGCTTCTGGGTTGTCCGCCGCCGTTTATACAACCGCCAGGACATGCCATAACTTCTAATAGTTGGAAGTTAGCTTCGCCGCGTTTAATTTCTTGAATGGCTTTTTCTGCTTCGATAAGAGTTGATACAACTCTTACTACAACCTTTGTTCCTTTGATATCAAGTTCTACGGTTTTTGATCTGTCAGAAGTTCCTCTCATTTCCTTGATATCTGCAGATGGCAGTTCTTCTCCCGTTACAAGAGCATAAGCCGTTCTGGCTGCAGCTTCCGCGACACCGCCTGAAGCTCCAAATATCGTGCCGGCACCCGTATATTCTCCAAAAGGAGAATCATTTGGTTCAGGGGTTAGAGCTTTAAAGTCTATGCCCGCAGTTTTAATCATTTTGCCTAATTCTTGAGTCGTAATTACATAATCGGTATCAGGCCGTCCGTTTGTTGATAATTCAGGACGTTTGCACTCATACTTCTTAGCTGTACAAGGCATTACCGCAACTACTACAAGATTATCTCTGTCTATATTGAAGTTTTTGGGAACTAAATCAACCAGTAGCGGAGATAACATAGACATTGGAGATTTACAGCTTGATAAGTGGTGAAGCATATCAGGATGTTGAGTTTCCATATATCTAATCCAAGCAGGACAACAAGAAGTGAACAACGGTAAATTTTGTCCGGATTTTAATCTTTCCAAAAATTCCGTAGCTTCTTCCATAATTGTTAAGTCTGCTGAGAAGTTAGTATCAAATACATAATTAAAGCCGATTTTTCTCAAAGCAGCGTTCATTAATCCGATAGTGTTTTCTCCCGGTTCAAGTCCGAACATTTCCCCTAATGCAACACGAGTTGCAGGAGCCATTTGAACTACAACGGTTTTTTGCGGATTAGTAATTTCATCCCAAACAAAATCTGTATCATTCTTAATTGTTAAGGCTCCTGTTGGACATACAGCAGCGCACTGTCCGCAATTTACACAGTCAACTTCAGCAAGAGGACGACCGTTCATAGGTTGAACAAGAGTTTTTGAACCCCTGTTTGCAAATCCCAATACCGAGTGCCCTTGAAATTCAGAACAAGCTCTGACGCATGCTCCGCATAAGATACATTTATTTGAATCTCTGACAAGAGCATAGCTGCTTTCATCTACCGGTAAATAATCTTTCAATTCCTTATCCGGGAATCTGATATCTTTAATACCATACTCCTCTGCGTATTGTTGTAATTCGCAATTGCCGCTTCTTTCACAAGTTAAACACTTTCTGTCGTGATTAGCTAAAAGCAATTCCAATACGGTTTTACGTATTCTTCTTGTTTTTGCGGTGTTGAGGAATACTTTAATTCCTGCTTCCGGCGGCATTGTACAAGATGAATTAATCATTCTTCTGCCGTTTGGATATTCAACCTCAACAACGCACATTCTGCATGCGCCAAAGGATGTTAAATCCGGACGATAGCAGAATGTCGGTACATTCATTCCTGCTTTTCTAATGACTTCAAGCAGGTTAGGTTCATCGGTAAACTCTACCTCTTTTCCTTCTATTATTAATGTTTTTTTATCTTCTGTCATTTTTATTACCTCTTATTCCAATACTATCGCCTTGAATGGGCAATTAGTCAAACAAGCTTCACATTTAATACATTTTTCCTGATTGATTTTGTGAGGTTGTTTTATCGTACCGTCAATTGCACCCACAGGGCAATTTCTTGCACATTTTGTACAACCCTTACAAAGGTCAGGTTGAATAACAATCTTTTTCATTGCAGTACATACACCTGCAGGACATTTTTTATCTTTAATGTGAGCAATATATTCGTCTCTAAAGTATTTTAAAGTTGATAATACAGGATTTGGTGCAGTTTTACCGAGTCCGCATAAAGAACCGTCTTTAACGGATTGGGCAAGTTCTTCCAATGTTTCGAGATCTTTCATTTCACCTTTACCTGCAACAATTTTTTCCAAAATCTTTAGCATATTTTTTGTACCTTCACGGCAAGGTACACATTTTCCGCAGCTTTCGTTCTGAGTAAAGTTCATAAAGAATCTTGCAACTTCTACGATACAAGTATTTTCTGCCATTACTACCAAACCGCCTGAACCGACCATAGCTCCTGCTTTAATCAAGCTGTCATAGTCCATTGGTAAATCCAAATGTTCTTCGGTTAAACAACCGCCCGAAGGTCCACCGATTTGAACAGCTTTGAATTTTTTGCCGCCTCTAATACCGCCGCCTATATCAAATACAATTTGTCTTAATGTCGTACCCATTGGGACTTCTATAAGACCGGTATTATTAACTTCACCTGTAAGTGCAAAAGTTTTTGTACCTTTAGATGTTTCGGTACCCATAGAGGAGAACCAATCTGCCCCGTTCAACATGATAACGGGAACGTTTGCCAATGTTTCAACATTATTGATTAATGTAGGGCGTCCAAACAAACCTTTGTTCGCAGGGAACGGCGGTTTTGGACGAGGCATGCCTCTTTCACCCTCAATAGATGCAATCAACGCTGTTTCTTCACCGCAAACAAATGCTCCGGCACCTTCTTTAATATGGATTGTCAAATTAAAGTTTGAGCCTAAAATATTATTACCGAGGTAATGACGAGCTTCCGCATCCGCAATAGCTTTTCTCAAACGTTTAATTGCAAGCGGGTATTCGGCACGAACGTATATGTATGCTTCATCTGCACCTACGGCAAATGCTGCAATTGCGATACCTTCCAATAATTTGTGAGGGTCCCCTTCCATAACGGATCTATCCATAAATGCTCCTGGGTCGCCTTCATCTCCGTTACATACTACGTATGATTTCCCGCCTCTGTTTGCTGCAGTAAATTTCCATTTTGTGCCGGTAGGAAATCCTCCGCCGCCTCTGCCGCGTAGACCGGATTTCACGATTTCATCGATTACAGCTTCAGGGTTGTTTTCTTTTAATACATTTGATAAAGCCTCATAACCTCTAACAGCAATTGCTTCATCGATGCTTTCCGCATTAATGTTTCCGCAATTTGCAAGAGCGGTTCTTGTTTGTTTTGCATAGAAGTTTATATGTTCATCGTCCATAACGTGTTCATGGGTTTTTGGGTCAACATATAATAAACGCTCTACAGGTTTGCCGTTTCTGATGTGACTTTCATAAATTTCTTCAACATCTTGTTCTTTTACTTTTACATATGTAACATGCAAGTCAGGAATAACAACCAATACTCCCTGTTCACAAAATCCGTGGCAGCCTGTAGGTACGATTGTCATTTTATCGTAATCTGTTAATACGGAAACGTTTGCACCTAAATTTTTAAATTTTTCAATAACTTTAAGTGAACCGTTTGCAACACAGCCTGTTCCTGCACAAACCAGAACTCTCAAACCTTGTTGTTTGATGTCTGCTCGCGCATTTTTTTGCTCTTCCGCTATATCTATATTTAATACTGTTTTTTCCATCTTATTGTTCCTCTTTTAATAAGGTATCCAACACAATTTTTATGGCATCTGAAGTCATCTGCGGATAAACTTTTCCGTTGATAACGACAACCGGTGCTAAGCCGCATGCACCCAAACAACTTACGGTTTCAAGAGAAAACAGTCCGTCGTTTGTTGTCATTTGACCGTCTTTTAAATCAAGGCGAGCTTTTATGGCATTTAATACCGGCATTGAACCTCTTACGTGGCAAGCTGTACCGTCACATACCTTGACCTCGAATTTTCCTTTTGGCTCAAGTGAAAATTGTGCATAAAATGTGGCTACGCCAAAAACTGTGGCAGGGGATAACCCATCCATTTTAGTACCGATGTAAATCATAGCGTCCTCAGGCAAGTATCGGTAAACTTCCTGTACCTTCTGCAAAATCGCAATCAGATTAGATTTTTTACCATCATACATATTGATAATTTCATCTAACTTGGCTGTGTCGATTTTGTGGAGATTATCTGCTGTCATCTCTCACACTCCTATATCTCTATCATTAATTAAACCCTGAATATTGCTAAAACTCGCAATCTTCTTGATGAAATTATCTCATAAGGTATTTTAAAAATCAAGTTTTTAGTT
The DNA here is from genome assembly GCA_902761735.1 of uncultured bacterium. Classification (GTDB taxonomy): domain Bacteria; phylum Cyanobacteriota; class Vampirovibrionia; order Gastranaerophilales; family Gastranaerophilaceae; genus UBA1221. The sequence continues at coordinate 6,867 of CACWLL010000010.1, read as the reverse complement.
TTTACCCCTTGCGTTAACTGTTTCTATGACAAGGCGGTCTATTTTCCTCAAGAAATGCTTCAACATAACATCTTCTGTTGTACTTTTTACTTGTCTTGCTATTTGTGTCTCTTCACCCGGAACGTTAACTATATACTTTCTGATTCGTTCCATAAAATGTATAGCTTCAGGGTCTCCGTTTATTACCGCTTTGTTTTGATTTGCAAGTTTTTGTTTTTTATCCGTGACTACTACAACTAAATTTTTGTGGGCATTCTTTTCTGAGTGATAACAAGTTATTCCGTTAATTGAAACAGGTGTTCTGGAGTCATAAACATCAATTTTTACATTGTTTTTTCTTGCAAAATTTGCTATAGGTTCTCTCATTTGATATATTATTTCGGCAGGATTACCTTCCGTTGTATAATCGTGTATTTGAAAATTCTTTTCAATACGTTTTTCGTGAATGTTTCTTGACAAATTCCCGCAGTATTGTTTTATTTTTGAAGGTATTTGCATTGCATAATTGTATATTTTATTGGTTTCATATTTTACTTTCATATATTTCTCCTGCTGTTACAATTTATAAGCTCCATAAAAAATATATTTGCTATTTTGTTAATAAATATTAAATTAGTTTATCACAGAATTTTGAAATTGGACAAATATTGCACTGCGGTTTTTGAGGTTTGCATACATTTTGACCGTGAGTAACAATTAAGGTATTTATATCTATCCAATACTTTAGAGGGAGTTTTTCTCGAAGAGCAAATTCTGTTTCTTCCGGATTCTTGGTTTTAACATATCCCAAACGATTAAAAATTCTGTGAACGTGAACATCAACGCATATTGCAGGTTTGTTAAATCCTCTTGCAACAACAAGGTTCGCCGTTTTTCGACCTACTCCGTTAAATTTGATAAGTTCTTCTATTGTATCGGGTATTTTACCCTGATGATTTTCTAAAATTTCTTTTGATAATTGAATTATTTGTTTTGCTTTGTTTGCATAAAACCCGACAGGATATATAGCTTCAGCTAGTACCTTTTCATCACATTTTGCAAATTCCGCAGGGGTTTTCCCGAGTTTTAGCATTCTTAATGTTGCAGGATATGTTGTTTTATCATTTGTACGTAAACTTAATATGCAAGAAATAAGTACCAGATACGGGTCGCAAAAACTGTCCATTAATCCTACAAAATCGCTTTTGGGTTGTTTGGCAGCCTTAAGAATTTGAACAATTTTATTAATATTTTTATCGTTCATCTTTCAATAAATCCTCAACATCAATTACGGTTTTTAATTTTAATGCGTAAATGTTAGTATATCCAAAATCTTTCAGTTTTACGGCATCTTTTTCCGTTGTAATAATAGGTATTTCTTTGGATGGTATATCTGATTTTGAGTATGAATGATGGTCATCAAAAACTAATTTTTGAATAATATTATAGTTTGTAAGGAATTTAAAAAATTGTTCAGGCTGACCTATTGCAGACATCGCTATTATATCTTTATCCCAATGTAGCATTTTGCCGTTATTAATATTATAAACAATATCAGGTTCGGTATGACACACAAAAGTCGGAATCCCGGATTTTTGTTCAATAGTGGAAGCTAAGTTTTCGGCATTGGAATGGTCAATGTTTTTGCTCACAATTACCAGTTTATCGACCCTGTGCAGCGAATCCAAATTTTCTCTAAGGGGCCCGGCCGGTAATTGATACTTATTTCCAAATGTTTTTTCGCTATCCATTAAAACAATATCTAAATCTCGATGGAGCTTTCTGTGTTGAAAGCCGTCGTCAAGAATAATTTTATTAACACCGAATTCTTTAATTGCGAATTTTGCAGCACGTATCCTATCTTTAGATGTTACAATAATTGCGGAGGTGTTTTCTGCAAGCCAATAGGGTTCATCTCCTGCAAGAGTGGCATTATAATATATTTTTTCTCCATCGGAGATTAAATTAATTTGTTTATTGGATAATTTTCCCCCGTATCCGCGTGATATTATTCCGACTTTGTTACCTTTTGAACTTAAATGTTTTGCTATTTCCGCAACAATTGGAGTTTTGCCTACTCCGCCCGTAGTTAAATTCCCTACGGATATAACATAAGCATTTACATGTGTAGGTTTTAAAATCCTTTTTTCGTATAAAAAATTTTTTATTCCGCTTCCGACGCCATAGAATAATGATGCAAATTTAAGGATGTTGAAAATGATACCCTTTGGCTGTTTGTTGTAATGAAGCTTTGTGATTTCTGTTTTTATATTCAAGATGTTATCCTCAGTATTAGAACAACAACCTGAAAATTAAAAATCTCTTGTTCAATTTTTCCGAGAATTTTTTGAGGTTTTGAGTTGTAATTTTTGTATCTTCAAGAATTGTTTCCAATTCTGTTTTGTTTTCCGGTGTCATTTTATTCACTGTTGAGAGTGTAAGAGTAATGTTATCCAAAGCTTTATTTGTATTAGCAAGAGTATTTTTTAAATCTTTCTTCAACTGTTCATCCTTTGTCATTGCGGCAACGGAAGTTGATATTTCTGCTAAGTTATCAGTGATGGTTCTGATATCGGCAGCCATTTTCTTGGCTTCTTCTTCGTTACCCATAATTTTATTAAGGTTACGAGCGAGTTGATCAACCGAGTTTGTAGCAGAAATTATATTTCTTTTGAATACAGGGTCGCCAATTATATTATTTATATTACCTGCAAGAGCATTGAAATCCGCAGCCGTATGATTAGCAAGTGCAATAAGTTCTTTTATATCGCCTCTGGAATCATCAATCAGTTGGTTAACTTTTTCAACTGTGAGATTTGTTTTTTGAGTAATTGCATCAATGTTACTAATAGCGTCATGCAAATCTCCGATTGTTTCGTCGGATAATAAAGTATTAATTTTTAAATTGGTTTCCGTAAGGGTTTCTGCTGCTCTATATTGCCAATCTAAGAAATCCGCAATTCTCATAGGTTCTATAACCGTATAAGGGGATGTTTGTTTTGGATATGGCGGAACGGTATTATCTAATGATGCAACCCTTAATTTTTTTGTGCCATGCTTATCCGAAACAGCTTCTCCTTTAATAAACTTAGGCATAATTAACCCAGGTAAATTAATTATATAATCGACTTTGTATGCGTATTTTGTTTTAACCTTATCTTTAACATTGTATGGCAATGCATCGTGATAAACAACCTGAACATCACGGATTATACCGATATCGTAGTATCTGTCGTTTAACTTCATTTCAACGGCATCGTCTTTATATAGGACATCTTTATTAACCATTGGAATATATAGCGTTCTTGTCTTAGGTGGTGTTATTTCTAAAAATAATTCCCCGATTAAACCTGATTGTTGAATAGAAAACATCGAAGCTCTCGGAATTTTTACATGAGGGTTTGTAATAACAAATTTTACATTAATATAGTTGTCATCTCCTTTGATTATAGGAATAACTTCTTCCACCTGTCCTACTTTCAAACCCATCATTTGAACTCCGGCACCGGGACGCATACCGTTTACATCTTTAAATTGAATCTCTATACGAGGGGCTGATGATAAAGCTCGTCCTTTAACTTTAAGTACAACTGTAATCAGCAAGAGTAATGATATAAGTGTTAAAAGTCCAACCTTAAAAGATGACGAAAATTTCATTAAATACCTCTCATGTTATCAATTCTGAAAATATTGTAGCAAAAACAGTATAAAAAATCAACGAGTATACTGCTTGACTATCATTTATAGAAGTGCAATAATTTTGCTATGAGCAAAAAGGTTAGTTTAACGGCGCAAAACCGCCTTATAATTTCAGGGTTATTAATAAGTACAATAGTGATAGTTATTGTTGCGTTGTTTGCGATACTTAACATACAAAAAATATTAAAAGAGGGATATCAAAGCTTTGGACAGGGAATTTCAGGAACTCTTGCTATTGAGAGTGTTGAATTAATTAAAGGTTTACCTCAGGAGGAAGTTAAGGGTACTCTTGATTTTCATTCAAATTTGCTGATTAAAGGTCACAAGGATATTGTATTTGTTGAATTTAGAGATATTGACGGGAATATTATATCTTCTACAAAGCAACTTGATGATAAAGATAGGGCAATAAAGCCTGCAGTTACGGTAAGTTCTCCTTTAATTATCCCAAATGACAGTAAAATATACGGTTCGGTGACTGTCGGATTATCCGGAAGTATCGTATCGAAAATAACATCAACCACAAGAGCCTCTTTACTTGCTGTATTTTCTATAATTTGGTTAGTTTTTTCTTTTGTTATATTAATAAATACGTTTTTGATAACAAGAGAATTAAAAATTCTGCAAAATGGTGTTAAAAGGATTTCTACCGGAGAATTCGGATATAAAATTGAAGGAGAGGAAGTTAGCTCGGAAGTCAGAGAATTGTTTAAATCTTTCAATGATATGTCTGCAAGACTTCATTTATATGAAGAACAAAATATAGACAGAATTATGTTGGAAAGAAATAAGTTCGAGTCAGTGTTAATGAGTATTGCAAACGGTGTTGTCGTTTGTGATGACAACGATAATGTTGTACTTATAAATAATCATGCAAAAATGCTGCTTGAAGTTACCGAAGAACAATTTCTGAATACTAAAATTCAAAATTATGTAGATACGGCAGATAATTATTGTTTTAAAGATAAAATAGAAGAATTTAAGGATACTCCGCTGGATGTTATAGAAAAGAAACCTATAGAATTTAATATAACCGTTGATAACAGAGTTATAAAGTCAATAATGTCACCAATGTTTACCGGTGGAAAAGATTATGTGGGTTATATTATCGTATTAATCGATATGACAAAAGAGGCAGAAATGGATAAGATGCGTTCTAATTTCATTTCAAATGTTTCTCATGAACTCAGGACTCCTGTTACGGTATTGAGAAGTTATATTGATACATTATTCAATTACGGTGAAGAATTTGATGATGCAACAAAAAAAGAATTTGTCGGAACGTTAAATCAGGAAATTATAAGATTGCAAAGTATGGTAAACGATATTCTTGATTTTTCAAGAATGGAATCAAATGCGCCGATGGAAAAATCTTTGAATAATATAGTTGATTTGGTAGAAAATTGTGTTAATAGAATTTCCGTATTGGCAAAAGAACATAATTTAACTCTGATTGTAAAAAAAGAAGGTGAAATCCCTGAATTTATGTTCAATTACGACGGTATAGAAAGAGCCTTAACAAACTTTTTATCAAATGCAATAAAATATTCTCCTGATAATTCTCCGATATATATTTGTGTAAGATATCATAGTGATACGGATGAAGTGGAAGTGAGTGTTACGGATGAGGGCTGCGGTATCGCTCCGGAGCATCAAAAGAAAATCTTTGACAGATTTTACAGAGTTGAAAATAATACTCATACCGTAAAAGGAACCGGATTAGGCTTGCATCTCGTAAAAACAACAATTGAAAAATATCATCAGGGCAAAATCTATGTAAAATCTGCGCTTGGTGAGGGTGCTACTTTCGGTTTTATTTTGCCTGCTAAAATTGAAATGGATATTGAAAAGGTAAGTTAATATGGAAACGGAATTAAAGCAATTAATGTCAAATATAGAACCAAGAATAGCCAGTATAAAGGAGTGTCTTTGACTTTTCCGTATTAAAATCAAATTTGGAAAAAGCTCAAAAAGAAATGGAAGCGCCTGAAGTTTGGTCAGATAAAGATAAGGCTTCTAAATTAGGTTCCGAAATCAGGGAAATGAAAGAAAATATAGAGCGAATTGAGCGTTGGAACGGCTTGATTGATGATGCAAAAACTTCAATAGAGATTGGAGATAGCGAGTTGATTGAAGAAAGTTATAATGCTCTTACGCCTTTGGTCAGGGAATTAGACAGTTTTGAAATTAGGTTAATGTTGAGCGGAGAGTATGATGAGGCAGATGCGATTTTGACAATAAATGCAGGTGCCGGCGGTACTGATGCTCAAGATTGGGCAAGTTTGTTGTTAAGGATGTACACCCGTTGGGCAGAAAGTCATAAATGGAAAGTGGATTTGTTGGATAAACTTGACGGTGATGAGGCCGGAATAAAATCCGCTACCATAAAAATTGTTGGGAAGTATGCGTTTGGGTATGCAAAGGCGGAAAGAGGGGTTCACAGGTTAGTAAGGATTTCTCCTTTTAATGCGAACGGGAAAAGGCAGACGAGTTTTGCATCGTTAGAAGTTTCCCCGATTATTGAAAATTTTGAAAAGAATATACAGATTCCTCCGGAGGATATTGAAGTGGATACAATGCGCTCGGGCGGTGCAGGCGGACAGAATGTAAATAAGGTAGAAACTGCGGTCAGAATTGTCCATAAACCGACGGGAATTGTTGTAAAGTGTCAGCAGGAGCGTTCACAGCTACAGAATAAAGAGAATGCACTTCAAATTTTGGCATCAAAATTGTTAGCCATCAAGCAATCCGAGCATGAAAAGAAACTTGCGGAATTGAAAGGCGAAAATGTTGATATAAATTTTGGGTCACAAATTCGTTCTTATGTATTCCATCCTTATAAGATGGTAAAAGACCATAGGACTAATTATGAGGTTGGAAATGTGGATGCGGTGATGGATGGTGATATTGACGGATTTATAGAGGCTTATTTACACAGTACGGTTTCTGTGAAAGAGTAGGTAAATTCAATTAAGGGTAATAACTACTTGCATTTTGGAATTTAGGTGTTAATATAGACATATATAAGCATATGGGTTTGTAGCTCAGTTGGTAGAGCAGTTGACTCTTAATCAATTGGTCGTGGGTTCGAGTCCCACCGGACCCAAATTAAAGGACAGGTGAAAGCCTGTCTTTTATTATAGGTGGGAGGAGAACCGCAAGGCAGAGCCTTGTCAGGTTCGAGCGTGA
>CACWLL010000009.1:17714-98160 GCA_902761735.1 uncultured bacterium | reverse complement strand
GTCTAACCTTTCTTCGCATGCTTGTGCTTTTACACACTTCTTATTCTCTTTACGGCTCTTTTTTCCTTTTTCTTTAATCTTTGTTAAGGTTTATTAATAAAACTTTTTTATAAACCATCAGTTATTTTAATAAACGATTTATTCGACTATATTTCTAATACTATGAACTATGTAAATAAATTACTTCTTGCCATTGGAGAAAATACAAAACTTTATCCTGATAAATTCACTCACGACAGACAATATACTGCCGGATTAAAAAAATGGATAGGAAATATTATTCCGTCAGAGTTGCTTAACCGCAGCATTAAACAAGCCGTTGAATCTGTTGTAACACTTTGTGAATGCTCCACTTTTTATAATAAATTTCCGGACAAAATCTTAACACCAAACTACGGTGATAAATGGGGTGTTCGTGCAAATTATGTAGAAATAAACAATCGAGCAATTGCAGAAATGCACGGAAATCTTACAAAAAACGGGTTGTTTAGCACGATAAAACTTATACCTGCAATTCCCCCGTCAGCAAAAAGTTGGGCAAACTGTGTTATTTTATCGCAAATTTTTCCGAACATATACGGTGATGGCTACAACAAAGCACCTGAAGAAGAAAATTCTATATACGGAATAAAATTAAATTCAGGATACAGTAAAAACATCATAAATTTCGATATTATAAATAAAATTTCTCCAATCGAACAATTCCATGCATTTAACGATATTGCACATTTCCACGGACTAAAAACAGGTTTTAGAACCGTAATATCCGCAGACCAAATAAAAATTACTACGGAAGGGGATAATGACATTACTTTTGACTGGAAAAATACTGAACATCAGGAACTTTTTATAAAAGAACACGTAGACCTTATTAATACAGGATTTGAAGCAATCTTTATTGATTCTGCAAAACACATTGGCGGCTATGATATGGAAAATTACACCGGTGTAGGGGCTTTGCCTGATTATTCTCAAATGCAATATATTATAAATGAAATACGCTTACGCTCAGGTAAAACTACACTGAGTTTTATAGGAGAAAAAAGTACCGGAGATTTTATCCGATATGAAAATTTAGGACTCACCGCAGGAACAGGTTTTATAGAACCCAATAACTATAACGAAGTAAAATCTCATTCCATAAATTTCAAGTATGATTTTAGCTATACCCCCGGAATAGAAGTTTCAAACGACAACGACACAGGCGGAAGAAGTTATGAAGAAAGACTTCACAGAATAAACAATTCTCTTTTTGCCTATGAATATCCGAGTGATAAATTACCCAGTTTTATGCAAATGGAAGATTTATTTCCTCTAAGATATGACACCAATACCCATCATCTTATGATGTGTAATCCCTCTTATTCTAATGACGGGACACCCGAAAGTCACTGGGAAAACCTCTTTGCGAAAGACGATGGAAAAGAATACAATCGAAAAGTTTCCGAATTGTTTTATCACGCTTTGAACCTATAAAAAAACTGCGGTACAATATTGTACCGCAGCAAATCATATATAACCTGAATAATTACACTAATCCCTCTTTAACAGCCTTGACAGCAGCCTGCACCCTGTCATTTACACACATTTTTTGTAAAATAGAACACACATGAGCTTTTGCGGTATGAACACTTACAATTAATTCCTTCGCAATTTCCGTATTACTTTTACCGCTTACAAGATGTTTTAAGACTTCATATTCTCTTTCCGTTAGAGGAACTCGCCCCTCATCACTATTTTTGCGCGGCAAAAATCCGATATTATCAATCTTTGGAAACGAATTAAGCGCTAACTGAGAAACCATAGGATCAATCCAGCACGCACCCTCATTAACATCACGTATGACATTTGCAAGCTTGTCAGGATCTATATCTTTCAAACAATATGCACTTGCTCCCGAACTTAATGCGGCAATAACTTCTTCTGCTCTATCGTGTGAAGTTAAAGCAATAACTTTTACCTTTGGGAACATTTCTTTAACTTTTACGGTTGCCTCAATTCCGTTCATACCAATTAGTCCTAAATCCATTAATATAACATCCGGCTTTTCCCTCTCCATCATTCTCAAGCCGGTTTGAGCATCCTCTGCTTCAATTACGACAGACATATCCTCATTTGCATTTAACGCACATCTTAACCCAACTCGAGTCAATTTAAAATCTTCTATTATTGCAACTCTGATAACTTTTTTCTCGGTTGGCGCTTCAACTGTTTTCATCATAATTTGTAAATCCTCTCTCTTATTTTATCGACAGGATTATTAAACAAAAAGGGAATATTATAGTCCATTACCCAATAGGGTAAAAAGCAAGAATATCGTCTATTTAAAGTAAGTCAAACAGGTAATAGCCAAATAGAGGATATGTTCTCATATAATATTATAAATCAAACAGTCCTTCAAATATTTTGGACGAATCTTCATGACTAAGTTCAATTGTTCCTTTGGTGCCGTTATTTATTGAATCTTTGATTTTAAATTGAAAACAATCACCCTTAAGATTTGTTTTTTCTTTCAATGTTTGAGCGGCAGGTTTTATTTCTTCTTGGATTTTTTGAATATTTTCAGGAATCTGTTCTTGCGCATTTTGCGGCAATTTTATTTTAATCTTCCTGCCTTTAGCAAGCTTACCAATAATCATTTCACTTAATAAATTTTTCATATAAAATTCTCCTACAATTATTTATATATAAATAAAAACATTGAAGGTTTATTAATTGTCCCGGCTAAAAATTATTTATTCACATACTTGCCTTTATAGCCTTTGCAAGTTCTTCAAGCTCAGTAATTTTATCTTGTTTAACTGAAGACTTAATATTTACATGCTGTCCGACAATTTCAATATTTTTTAGCTGTGCAAGCAATTCTTGCATAGCTTTTCCGCAAGTAGGAGCCCAAGAGCCGTTATCTATTGTCGCAATTTTACGATTTTGCAAATTATGAGCAACTATATCATGCAACAAATTTTCCATATTCACAAAAATCCCGTTATTATATGTAGTTGAAGCAAAAACAATATGAGAATACTTAAATGCATCCGAAACAATATATGACGGATGGGTTACCGAAGCATCATACATCTTGATATCTTTTACCCCTAATTCTGCAAGCTGACCCGCCAAAATTTCCGCCGCATTTTGAGTATCACCATAAACTGATGTGTACGCAATAAGCACGGAGCTAATCTCAGGCGTATATGTTGACCATTTTTGATATTTTTCAATAAATTTTTCCAAATCTTTTCTCCACACATAACCGTGAAGCGGACATATCATCTCAATTTCAATTCCCGCAGCTTTTTTCAGCAACATCTGAACTTGAGGTCCGTATTTACCAACAATATTTGTATAATATCTTCTCGCCTCATCCATATAGCGACCTTCAAAATCCACCTCATCTGCAAAAATGTTTCCGTCTATTGCTCCAAATGCACCAAATGCATCAGCTGAAAACAATATTTTATCAGTAATATCATACGTAACCATAACTTCAGGCCAATGCACCATCGGTGCAAAAACAAATGACAGAGTATGTTTACCTGTATTAAGAGTATCTCCTTCTTTTACCAAAATATAATTATCTTCAGACAAGTTTACATCAAAAAACTGATTTATCATCGCTTGGGTTTTTGCATTACATACGATTTTTAAATCAGGATACTTTTCCGTAATTGTTTGAATTTCTGCACAATGATCCGGTTCCATATGATTTATTACAAGGTAATCTAATTTTCTGCCGCTTAAAACATATTCTATATTTTCAAAAAACTGATGAGATGCCGATTTGTCAACCGTATCTAATAATACGGTTTTTTCGTCCGTTAATAAATATGAATTATATGAAATACCTGTCGGAACAGGATAAACACTTTCAAATAAAGATATTCTTCTATCGTTTGCACCTACCCAAAACAAATCCTCTTTAATCTTTTTTACGTTATACATTTTTCTCTCCTATCTGTTAGAACTATTTTAACACGAAAATGTTTATGGTATAACATGGGTAAATTGTTATGACAAAAAAAGGAGAATATAATGTTGACAAAAAATTCATCAGTAAAAACAAGTTTTTCGGGAGTTGATTTTTCAAAATACTCATCAAAAGTATCTGAATTTGTTAGAGAATTTTCTTCTCGAGCAAATAAGCCGGGATACTTTCTTAATTGGGTAAATCTTCCGACCGAACAATTAAAAAGAGTAGACGAATTATACTCAATGGTTGAAAGTTTCAGAAATCAAACCGGAGTATCTAAATTAAGCGTTATGGGTATCGGCGGTTCAAAACACACCGTAGAACACATGTTATCTATTAACGGATTAAACATCAAAGGAGATTCTGTTGATTTCTATTCTGATGTTGACTCTACAAGCTGGAACAGGTTTATGGCAAGACTTGGTGATGTAAAATCTTCAAACTACATGATTGCTTCAAAATCAGGTTCTACATTTGAAACAAAAGACGGATTTTTGAGAATACAAAATATGTTGATTGAGTCATACAAATCTCAAGGGCAATCAAGCGAAGAAGCTGAAAAATCCGCAGCAAGACATTTTATAGCAGTTACAGACGGAAACAGCGAAAAAAGTGAACTCCGTCGCACTTCAATTGCACAAAATTGGATTGGCGATTTATTTATACATGATGACGTTGGCGGAAGATTTTCAGCATTCGACGATCACGCATTATTTACACTTATTTGGGCAGGAATGAAAAAAGAAGATATGATTTCAATGCTAAAATCTGCACAAGAAATGTCATCTCAATCCTTATCCGATGATTTGGAAATTAATGATGCGTTAAAAGAAGGTATATTCTGGGCAGATGCAAAATTGAACGGTATTGATGCATCAGTTCACCAATATATGGGTTCAATGTTTGAAAATACCGTATATTGGCACGCTCAAATGCAAAATGAATCTGTTAAAGATACATTGAAACAGGTTGCAAAAGTTCCTGATGCTATGCACCACTCAGCAGAAGCACACTTTAATCCTGATAACAAATTAGTATTTGCGCTTACTGTACCTGTTGATAACGGTGTATGCAGAGAAAATGCCCAAAGTTATATTGAGGCTTTAACAAAATCATACACAATCACAGGTGCATTCTTTAAAGAAGAAGTTGCAACTTCCTCTCTAGGCTTGACACCTGAAGCTGCAGGGGCTATGACAATGCTTCGAGCATACGCTACCGTATATCAAGAAATTGTAACCGCAATTGTGACAGGTAAGGCATTACCGGAAGTTCTTGATAGCGTACTTCAACCGCACGTAGAATTTTATAAGAAAAATCTTAAAGGCGGCGTAGTAGTTCCGGGTAGAATTTCATAGTAATATATAAATATTATTCTAAAGGCACTCAATTTAATTAAATTGAGTGCCTTTTAGCTTTATATATTAATTTTTCTAATTATTTTACAAAATATTCAGCATTTACGTTAGCGTATATTTTAATACTGCCGCTTTGGATAGGAGTTGATGGTGCTGCCACCTCAGCAACCGCACCGTCTGCTGCACCAAGCGCCATTTTACTGTTGGTCATATAACGATATGACACTCTGCTTGGAGTATTCTCTGAACAACTTATATTCATCGATTTTACACCTGTAACGTAAGTTGAAGATTCTTTTGCTGCAATATCAACTCTTGTTTTTGCCTTTTTAGTAGCCTGCGCCAACAGTTCGTTACATTGTTTTTCGTAATTTGAAACCGAAAAATTCAAAGAATTTACATCCGTTGCACCTAACGAAATTGCTTTATCAATCATATCACCGGCTTGTGCGATATTTTTTGTATGAACTATTACATTATTTGAAACTTCATATTTATCAAGAGATTTTTTATTATTTGAGCCGTATATATATACCGGTCTGGCATTGTAATTAGAAGTCTTGATAAAGTCCCCGTTTTGAGTATTTATCATAGATTTTAATGCTGTATACACATTGTCAGATTTTAGTTTATTCTCGTTTGCTGCTTTTTGAAGCGATTTTGAATCACTGGTTTTCACTGCAATATTAATATCAACAATATCAGGTGCAATCTCGGCACTTGAGGATGTACTTACGGAAATATAGCCTCTTTCCGGCGTGTTATCAGCAGCTACCGTTGCCGCTCCAAAACCCATTACAACCATTCCCGCAACCAATACGGCAGCCATTATTCTCTTCATATCATACTCCTTTCAAATAATTATAACTATTTTTCGTTAATGTTATTTTCAGATTCTTGCTTTTCAACAGAACTCTTATCAGAATCAATTTGAATATCTTTTTTTATAATTTTAACGTCATTAGATTTTAAAATCATTGCATTTAGTCTTTGAGCCTGCTGCTGCATTTTGATTCTGTCCATAAGCACTTTCATTTCAGCATCACTTAACTCCATTGGTTGTTGAAACGATATTGCAAAATTTTTGTTATTAAGCATATAAACACCTAAAGCAACAAATGCCCACAAAAAACATCCTTGCCACAACGAAATTTGAGGAATTGAAATATATGTTGTTGCTACATAATTCCACAAAACTACCGCAACTTTTGCCGGAAAAATTACAAACCCTGCAAATAAACATATTGCAACAAACATAGCGGTAAGAATACCCCTTATTCCGCATATTTGTATAACTTTTGGTCCTCTTTTATTCATTATAACCTCTTAACTATTCTTCCTTTATCATTTCAAGAAAATCATCTTCTGTCAATATAGTTATACCTAAAGCCTGTGCTTTATCCAACTTGGAACCTGCATTTTCACCTGCCAGCACGTACGAAGTATTCTTTGACACAGATGATGACGTTTGCCCGCCGTGTAATTTTATTATATCACCAGCTTGATTTCTTGTCATGTTTTGTAAAGTTCCTGTAAGCACAAAGGTTTTATTTTTGAGCTTATCAGACTTTGCCTGTTCTGCCGCTTCCGGTTTTACGCCCAAGGAGGCGAGTTCTTTCAATAAATTAATATTTTTTTCGCTGTCAAAGAAATTTTTTATTTCTATTGCAGTAATTTCTCCTATACCATTCAATTCTTTCAATCGTTCTAAATCAGCATTAACAAGGTTTTCTAATGTACCAAACTCCCCTGCTAAGATATCAGCAGTTTCTTTACCTATATTTTTTATATTTAGTGCGGTAATAAACCTCTTGAGCGGTCTGTTTTTTGTTTCTTGAATTGAATTATATAAATTTGTTGCAGATTTTTCTTTGACTAAATCTAATTTCATAAAATCCTGCACTGATAATTTGTATAAATCAGCCGGAGTTTTAACCATATTTTTATCAAATAACTGCTCAATAATAGACGGACCTAAAGAATCAATATCCATTGCATCTTTTGATGCCCAAAACTCAATTTTTGCCTTAATTTGCCCTGCACAATCAGGATTAGTACAATACAAATTGACTTCGCCCTCCGGAGTTACTAAAGGTTCTCCACACACCGGACAAATCGTCGGAGGCTCGTATTTTGGGAGGGTATCGTGATTTGGAGTATCAACAACCTTTATAACTTTCGGTATAATTTCTGCAGCTTTCTTTATTAATACCGTATCACCAATTCTTATATCAAGCCTTTTGATTTCATCGAAATTATGCAACGTAGCACGAGATACAGTACTTCCTGCAAGTTGTACCGGTTTAAAATTGGCAACAGGAGTAATTGCACCGGTCTTACCTACACCAAGTTCAATACTCTCAACAACCGTTGAAATTTCTTCCGGCGGGAACTTAAATGCCGTTGCCCATTTTGGAGCACGTGAAGTAAATCCTAAATCTTCTTGAATTGCAATTTTATTTACCTTAATTACAACACCGTCAGTCGCATAATCCAAATCAAATCTTTTATTTTCCCATTCTTTACAATATGCGATAGCTTCATCCGCATTCTTACAAAGTTTTATATTTGGGTTAACCTTAAAGCCTTGCTCTTTCATGTACATTATACTTTCATAATGAGTTTTTGGCGAATTTTTTAAGCCATCCGCTACAAGGGTATACGTAAACATTGATAAATCTCTTTTAGCCGTGATTGTACTGTCTAATTGTCTTAAAGAACCGGCAGCAGCATTGCGGGGATTTGCAAAAAGTTTTTCTCCGTTTTCAAGATTTTCAGCATTAAGTTTTTCAAAAGAACTTTTCGGCATATAGATTTCGCCTCTTACATCAAGACTTACATTATCTTTAAGCTTCAAAGGAATTGCTTTAATGGTCTTTAAATTTTGGGTAATTTCTTCGCCTGTAATTCCGTCCCCTCTTGTAACCCCACGTGTAAAAATACCGTTTTCGTATGTCAATGCAATAGCCAAACCGTCAATCTTTAATTCACAGACTAGCTCAACATCATTCCCATACTCCTTTTTAATTTTTTCGTACCAACTTTTCAAGTCCTCGTAATTGTATGTATTATCAAGACTATAAAGTCTATGAGTATGCGTAAACGGCAAAAACTTTTCACTAACAGAACCTACACGCTGTGTCGGACTGTCAGGAGTTATAAGTTCAGGATGGTCTGCCTCTATTTGCTTTAATTCGGCAAAAAGCTTGTCATACTCATAATCGCTAATCGTCGGATTGTCGTTTACATAATAATTATAATTGTGTTTATTAATTTCATCTTTTAAAAATTGTATTCTAATGTTCAGCATTTTAACCTCTACATCACCATCAACAATTCACGTATAACTTTTGTTGCAACTGCGGTTGAAGCACCTGAAGCATCATAATCAGGCGCTAACTCAACAACATCAGCCCCTACTATATCAAAATCTTTCAAGTATTCAAACCAACCAATCAATTCATTAAACTCCAACCCCCCGACTTCAGGAGTGCCTGTCCCCGGCATAATTGATGTATCCAAAACATCCAAATCAACCGTGACAAATATCTTTTTATTTTTTAAAGCATCCAAATCAGAATACTTATGAGCTAATGTATTATGCTTTTTCATAAATTCCCATTCTTCCTTCATACCCGAACGAATGCCTATTTGGCGGATATTTTCCGCCCCAACGATTTTCGCCGAATGACGAATAACAGCAGAATGCGACATTTCTTCTCCTAAATATTCCTCTCTCAAATCTGTATGGGCATCAAAATGCACAATTGCCAAATCTTTGTGAAACTTTGACACTGCCTCTATTTCAGGTAATGTTACAAGGTGCTCACCACCTATACCAAAAACTCTTTTACCATCCTTATATATATCTTCAACATTTTGTCGAATTAAATCTAAACTTTTATAAGTATTACCAAGAGGAAACTCCAAATCACCCGCATCATGAAAATTTACGTCCTCTAAAAATTTATCAAATCTTGGAGAATATTCTTCCAATCCCCAACTTGCAAGTCGGATTTGTTCGGGTGCAAATCTTGAACCTGGTCTATAAGATACAGTTCCGTCAAACGGCAAACCGAGCATAACAATAGATGAACTGTCATAATCAGGATTTTGTCCCATCCAATTTCTGTCTAAAAAAGGTCCTCTTAGCATAACTGCCTCCTATATAGGAGGCAGTATAACATAAACTAAATTATTTTTAAATTGTTATTAACTCATCAAATGATAATACCTCATATAATCAGCCATAATCATCGAACTTGTTGCATTGGCAAGATTTGCTTTTATTTCTTGCTCTTTATCATTTTTTGTTGATTCATGAACTCCTTCTTGTTTTTGAGTTTCTTGTTGTCTTTGAGCTTCCTGAGCCTCTTCTAAGAATTTATCAACTTCCCGTTCCAATTCATCTCTCAAAGCTCTGTCACCTTCATAAGAACCGGTAGAATCTATACCCGCAAGTTTTAAATCACTTAATACATTTGCCCAATCCTGATAATTAGGGATTGTACCTCCTGCAGCTTGAGCCGCAGCTTGCGCACGTTTTAAATCATTTTCGTCTTCAATACCGTCTACTTTCATAGCCATGGTTTTTACTCCTCTTCTTTATTCATGTATATAAAGTTTTTTGCAATGCACCGATTTCAAATAATAAAATTTTTGTAATGAAAGTTTACAATTTATAATAAAAAGCAAAATACAGTATATTTGTTTATTTAAAAATTAAATAATTAAATTTGTTAAGATAAATTTACAATTTAAGTGAAAAGTTTGATTATTCGGATATTTTAGCAAGATAGACAATTATTGATACTGTGGCTACATTAAAAAAACATTCAATTTAACTTGCAAAAAAGTTTCATGCAAAAAGCAATAATACCGCTTGCATTCAAAACTTTAGCAAGTAATATAAAAAAAGACACCTAAAAGGGGTGTACTATGCACATGTAAAACTAAGCCGAAAATGAGGACTATATGTCAAAAGACGTTATTGAAATAGAAGGAACTATTATAGAATCCATGCCTAACGCTATGTTCAGAGTCAAATTGGAAAATGACCATGAAATTCTGGCACATATTTCGGGCAAAATCAGAAAAAACTTCATACGTATATTACCGGGAGACCGAGTAAAAGTTGAAATGACCCCGTATGATTTATCAAGAGGCAGAATTACATTCAGATTAAAATAAAATACATCTCACAAATAATATAAAGGAAAACAAAAATGAAAGTAAGATCATCAGTAAAAAAGATTTGCGACAAATGCAAATGTATTAAAAGAAAAGGCAGAATTGCTGTAATATGCGAAAACCCTAAACACAAACAAAGACAAGGTTAATTTTGCATAGCGCAAGCCGACATTGTGGGAATCGCGCACGTAATCAGCGATTGGTGAGGAAGTATTTATCCCTCATACCAAAAAAAATCTAACAACAGGGTGCGTAAAATGGAAAATAAATCGGGGCATCCCGTAACAAGGAATTCCAAACCACCACAAGCCAAAAGAAAAGGAGAAAACAAAAATGGCAAGATTAGTAGGTGTAGACTTACCTCGTAACAAAAGAATGGAAATTGCATTGACCTATATTTACGGTATAGGACCAACAAGAGCTAAGAAAATATTGGCAGCTACAGGTATTTCCCCTGACTTAAGAACAGACGATTTAACGGAAGAAGATATTAAAAATCTTCGTAACGAATTAGCAAACTACCATATTGAAGGTGACTTAAGACGTGAAGTTTCAATGAATATTAAACGTTTACAAGAAATCGGTTCATATCGTGGTTTAAGACATAAGAGAAACCTTCCTGCTCGCGGACAAAGAACCAAGACTAATGCAAGAACCCGTCGCGGCAAAAAAGGTTTAGCAATCACTAAGAAGAAAACTGTTTAGCGGATTTTGAACTCTGTCAAACAGAATAATCAAGTAAATTATTAAGTACAAACATAAAGGAAAACAAAAATGGCAAGACCAGTAAAAACAAAGAAAAAAGAAAAGAAAAATGTATTGCAAGGTGTTGTACATATTCAATCAACATTCAACAATACAATTGTAACTTCTACTGATACTCAAGGTAATGCTATTGCTTGGGCTACAGCAGGTGCAAGCGGATTCAAAGGTGCAAGAAAAGGTACTCCTTTTGCAGCTCAATCTGCAGCCGAATTAGTAGCTAAAAAATCAATAGACCAAGGTATGAAAAAGGTTGAAGTTCACATCAAAGGACCTGGTTCAGGTAGAGAAACTGCAATCAGAGCAATTCAAGCAGCAGGATTAGAAATTACATTAATCAGAGATGTAACCCCTATTCCACACAACGGATGCCGTCCACCTAAGAAAAGACGTGTATAACGTATTATACATTTAATAGATAAATAGGCGGGGGCTTGCGAGAAAGCCAAATCGTAAACCATAGATGCCCTGCCACAAGAAAAAGGAGAATTAAAAAATGGCTAGATATACAGGACCTTCTAACAAATTGTTTAGAAATAAAAAAGTTAGCGATTTGTCAAACAGAAAACTAACTTCATCAATGAGACAAACAGCATCAGGTCAACATGGTGCAGTAAGAAAGAAACTTTCCGAATACGCTATACACCTTGCTGAAAAACAAAAAATCAGATATACATACTTAGTAAGTGAAAAACAATTTGCAAGATACTACAAAGAAGCTGAAAGAAGAAGAGGCGTTACCGGTACAATTCTTCTACAGTTATTGGAAGCAAGATTGGATAACATTTTATTCCGTGCAGGTTTAGGAATTACTCGTAAACAAGCAAGACAAATTGTTAACCATGGTCATGTTCTTGTAAATGGTAAGAAAGTAGATATTCCATCTTATTCTGTACAACCGGGTGACGTAATCACTATTAAATCAAGAAGTAATAATTTCTTGAAAGCAGTTACGGAAATGATTGATATGCCTTGCGGTTCAGCTTGGATGACAATAGATAAAGATGCATTAAAGATTACTTTCGACAGAATTCCGGAAAGAGAAGAATTAGATCCGGATATGAAAGAACAACTCGTAATTGAATATTACTCTAAGTAATGGATTATGCAAAGAGTGAGGACTAAGTTCAAAACTCAAAAATAAGTCCGAGAGAGGATTTAAAAATCCAAGTAGTTATTTTTAAAACTAGGAGATTAAAAGAATGGAATTAAAAATTAAATGCGTTAATACGACAACAAGTTCAGACGGTTCCCAATACGGTAAGTTCGTTATCGAACCTTTAGAAAAAGGTTTCGGTACAACAATCGGTAATTCTTTAAGACGTGTATTATTATCAAGTCTTGAAGGTACTGCTGTTACTTCTGCAAGAATTGAAGGTATTACACACGAATATACAGCTATTCCTGGCGTATTGGAAGACGTTATTGATGTAATGTTGAACCTAAAAGGATTAGTTGTTAAAACTGATTCAGCAGAACCTCAACACTTACGTATAGACGTTGACAAACCGGGTGTTGTTCTTGCAAGTGATATTCAATTACCGGCAGGCGTAAAAGTTGTTAACCCTGATTGGTTAATTTGTACGGTTGAAGAAGGCGGCAGTTTCCACGCTGACGTTATTGTTGAAACCGGCAAAGGATACGTTCCGAACGATGTACCGAGAGATTCAAAAGGTCTTTCAATTGATGTTCTTCCAATCGACGCAACATTTATGCCTATCAAGAGAGTTAGCTACAACGTAGAAAATACTCGTGTAGGTGATTCTATTGATTTTGACAAATTGACTTTGGAAATTTGGTCAAACGGTTCTATAGAAGTTTCAACCGCATTAAGTCAGGCATCAAATCTATTGATTGATCACTTTATGCAAATTGCAGCAATTACCGGTCAACCGGCAGTTGCACCGATACCGGCAATAGAAGAAGTTATTGAAGAAAGCGAAACCGTTCCTACAATGACTATTGAAGAACTGGAATTGTCAGTAAGAGCCTATAATTGCTTAAAAAGAGCAAGTATTAACTCTATGGCAGAATTGTTGAAGAAATCAGAACACGATTTGTTAAACATCAAAAACTTCGGTAAAAAATCTTCTGATGAAGTAATTGAAAGATTACACCACTTCGGTTTAGATTTGGCTCCAAATCCTGAAATCGAAGAAGAAGAAATCGGATAATAATATTCTTAAGACCTTGAGACGTTAGGACGTTAAGTTCTTTATGTTGAAAGCCTTGATTACTCAGACAAATATAATTCTTTAAAATTTAATAATGTAAGGAACCTACCGTCTTATCGTCTTATCGTCTTATCAACAAAAAAATAATAAATTAAGATAAAGGAAAACAAAAATGAGACACATGACAAAAAAACATACGTTAAGCAAAGCAAAGGATCAAAGAGATGCTTTGTTACGTGCATTAGCTACTGAACTTTTTGTGCATGGTGAAATCAAAACAACAATGGCTAGAGCAAAAGCTCTAAGACCATATGCTGAAGGTATTATCACTCTTGCTAAAAAAGGTGATTTAGCTGCTATACGTCAAGCTGCCAGACACATCTACAATAAAGAAACTGGTAAATTCATGGATTTAAAAACCGGTGAAGTATTTGATGAAGCAGCAAAAGATAAAAAATTAGCTCCTCAAACAGTTTTGAGAAAGCTATTTACGGTAATCGGAAAACAATATACCGACAGAAAAGGTGGATATACAAGAATATTCAGACTTCCTCCTCGCCGCGGTGATGCTTCCGAAATGGCTTTAATACAATTGGTGTAAGCCATTGATAAAATATGCTTTAAGAGTTCAATATATAGGTAAAAATTATGCAGGCAGCCAGCTTCAATTAGAAAACGGCAAACCTATAGAAGGATTACCAACCATACAAGGAGAACTTGAAAAAGCACTGAGTACATTGACAGTTAAACGTAAAAACCGTTCAAAAAACGGGGAAATACGTGAATATAGCCGACCGATAAAGGCAGTTTTTTCCGGAAGAACCGATAGAGGTGTTAATTCAAAAGGGCAAATTATTCATTTTGAAGTGGAAGAACCCATTGTTGCTTCAAAGTTCCTTTACCAGATGAATGAAATATTACCCGATGATATCTCTGTCGATAATTTAAGAGAAGTCGAAAAAAGCTTTCACGCTCAAAAATCTGCAATTAGTCGTTTTTACAGGTTTGAATTTATAAATCGGAGATGTAAAAACGCATATGACGGGGATTTGATGCGAGTAAAGTTTCCTATAGATATTGAAAGAATGCAAGAATCTTTGAATTATCTGCTGGGAGAACATGATTTTTCAAGTTTCAAAAGTTCCGGAACGCTTAACCCGAGCAAAGTCTGCACTTTAACACACATCAAATGCTATAGAGCAAATGACGATAGAGTTGTTATTGATATAAAGGGAAACAGATTCCTTTATAATATGGTAAGAACTATAGTTGGCACCCTTCTTGAGATAGAAGGACATAATTTGCCGGCAGAACATATGAAAGATGTTCTTGAGGCAAAAGATCGGACGTGTGCCGGTCAAACCGTTAGCCCGTACGGGTTAACATTAATGGAAGTAACATACAAATAAATATAACGGAGAAAAAGCATGAAGACATATTCAGCAAAACCTCTAGAAGTAGAAAGAAAATGGTATTTAATCGATGCTGAAGGCGAAGTACTTGGTCGTCTTGCAGTTAGAATTGCCAATATTTTAAGAGGTAAAAACAAACCTGAATACACACCTAACGTTGATACCGGTGACTTTGTTGTTGTTATCAATGCTGACAAGGTAATTGTTACAGGTAAAAAAGAAACAGATAAAATCTATCTACACCATACCGGTTATCCGGGTGGTTTAAAGAGCGCAAGCTTCAAAGAATTGATAGAAAAAGACGGCACTTTAGCTCTTGAAAAAGCAGTTAAGGGGATGTTGCAACACAATACTTTAGGTGCTCAACAGTTAACTAAACTGAAAATTTATGCAGGAAGCGAACATCCGCACGCTGCACAAAAACCAATCGTATTGGAAAAGGAGGCTAAATAATGGCAGATACTGAAATTAAAGCAACAGGCCGCAGAAAAACCTCTATCGCAGTTGTAAAACTTGTTAAAGGTAAAGGCAGAATTTTCGTTAACGGAAAAACATTAAGAAATTACATCGGCAACCGTCCGGCTGTTGAAATGTTGGTATACAGACCGCTTGTTCTTACTGACAATCAAGAAAAATATGACGTAAGAGTAAAAGTTGTAGGCGGCGGTGTTGTAGCTCAATGCGGTGCTATAAGACACGGTATTTCAAGAGCATTGGTTGCTGTTGATGAAAAATACAGAAACGTATTAAGAATGGAAGGACTTTTAACTCGTGACCCACGTGTTAAAGAACGTAAGAAATACGGTAGAAAAAGAGCTCGTAAGAGATTCCAATTCTCAAAACGTTAATACGTTATTGTTCAAAAGCACAAAAAGACTCCAAAAATGGAGTCTTTTTTATTGACATAAAAATTTTACGAAATATACTGATAGATATCCATAATACATACAACATAGCAAAAGGAGAAAATATGTTTATATCGCCAGTTAACAGTTCAAACCAACACAGTCGACCAAGTTTTGGTATCAGATTTAGCAAAACAGATATTGCAAAATTGACAAAAAGTGCAAAAAACGAGGAAGGCGCTGCAGGGTTACCGCAATTATACACAATTTTAGATTATTGCGACGAGCTTTCCGGAAAACTGGCCAAAATAACTGAGAAAAATATTTCTCCTCACGGCAAACATTATGTTATTTCAGTTGATGGCAAACCAATAGCAGTAGGTGACCCATACGAAAAAGTATTTTCTTTTTTTAAACGAACTTTTGTAGGGGATAAATCAGATAAAAATTTCATTCGTATGCCGTTTAGAATTTTTGAAGGAAAATGGTTTGCGAACAGGAAAATAGAATTTATACCAAGTAACATTGCATACCGTAAGGAAAAACTTCCTATACAACTAAGTGAGCCTCAAAAAATCAAACCGTATAACGTTGTAAAGGAATTCTATGCGACAGGAGGAGATCCTGTTATGATATCTAATATTGAAATTCTTTCAAAAGAGAAAACGGAATCAGGAAGAGCAGAACTAGATGCCATTTCTGAAAAACTTACCCAAAACAGCAGAAAACTTTTTGATAAAAAAAGAAAAATTGCACAAAAAGAAATAGAAAAACAAAAAGAACGCCCTGAAATATACAAATTATAGGTAGTTTTTCCTAAATAACATGTTTACTTTGAGTATTGAGCATGTTACTATTTTGTCATAGAAAAGGATTTCTATATTTAGGTGATTATTTTATAAACATGGAAAGGAAAACTATGACAGAAAAAAGAGTATGGCTTTTCCACGAAGGAAACGCAAATATGCGTAGCCTGCTTGGCGGAAAAGGGGCAAACCTTGCCGAAATGACTAATTTAAATTTACCGGTGCCTCCGGGATTGACTATCACCACCGAAACATGTATGGATTACATTAACCACGGTAATACCATGCCTGCAGGATTGATGGATGAAGTAAAATTGGCATTAAAAGATGTTGAAGCAAAAGCCGGTAAAAAATTTGGCGATACAACTAATCCGCTTTTAGTTTCCGTACGTTCAGGCGCAAGAGTTTCTATGCCGGGTATGATGGAAACAATTTTGAACTTAGGTTTGAATGATGAAACAGTGGAAGCTATGGTTAAATTAACTAACAACCCACGTTTCTGTTATGATTCATACAGAAGATTTTTAACAATGTTTGGTTCTGTTGCATGGGAAATGGACAGACAAAAATATTTTGAATCTGAAGTTGAAAAAGTTAAAGCAAGAGAAGGCGTAACTTCTGATACAGAAATTTCTGCAGATGGTTGGAAGTCTTTGATTCCTATTTACAAGGCAACTATCAAAGAAGTTACAGGCAAAGAATTTCCTCAAGATCCTTACGTTCAATTGCAAGAAGCTATTGAAGCAGTATTCCGCTCTTGGAATATCCCTCGCGCAGTAGCATACAGAAACATGAACAAAATTGACCACAATTACGGTACTGCAGTTAACGTTCAAACAATGGTATTCGGTAATATGGGTAACGATTGTGCAACAGGTGTTTCATTCACTCGTAACCCTGCAACCGGTGAAAACAAATTCTACGGTGAATATCTTGTAAATGCACAAGGTGAAGATGTTGTTGCCGGTATAAGAACTCCAAAACAAATTTCTGAGCTTGAAACAGATATGCCTGATATCTACAGACAATATGTTGATATTGCAAAACAATTAGAAAAAGGCTATCACGATGTTCAAGATATGGAATTTACCGTTGAGCGCGGAAAACTTTGGATTCTTCAAACTCGTAACGGTAAAAGAACAGCTAAAGCTGCTATTAAAATTGCCGTTGATATGTACAATGAAGGTATTATAACTAAAGAAGAAGCTATCAACCAAGTTGATCCATATTCAGTATATCAAGTATTATTACCTTGTTTTAACCCTGATAAGGTTAAACACTCTCATAAAGTTTCAAAAGGTGTAAACGCATCTCCGGGTGCAGCCGTAGGTAAGATTGTATTTGATACGGAAGAAGCAGCAAGACGTGGTGAAGCTGGAGAAAAAGTTATCTTAGTAAGAATTGAAACTTGTCCTGACGATATTCATGGTATGGCAGTTTCTCAAGGTGTACTTACATTAAGAGGCGGTGCAACTTCTCACGCAGCAGTTGTTGCTAAAGGTATGGGTAAACCTTGTGTATCAGGCTGTGAAGATTTAGTTATTGACTTGGCTAACGAAACAATCACGTGTTCAGACGGAACAGTATTCCATAAAGATGATATCATTTCTCTTGATGGTGGTACAGGGGAAGTTATGGAAGGTGCAATTGAACTTGTTCAAGCAGGACTTGATGAAGACTTTGAAACATTCTTCTCTTGGGTTGATGATATCAAAGAACTTCACGTAGAAGCTAACGCAGATACTCCTAAAGATATCGAAAATGCTAAAAAATTCGGTGCTGAGGGTGTTGGCTTATGCAGAACAGAACATATGTTCATGGATCCTGACAGATTACCATGGGTTCAAAAAATGATTATTGCAGGAACAACCGAAGCAAGAAAAGAAGCTTTGGATAAATTGTTGCCAATGCAATACAATGACTTCTATGCAATGTTTAAAGCATTAGGGGACAAACCGCTTACAGTTCGTTTGTTAGACCCGCCTCTTCATGAATTCTTACCTTCAAAGATAGAATTAGTTGAAAAAGTTGCAACGAAGAAAGCTTTAGGACAAGACTGTTCTGAAGATGAAAAGATGCTTGAAATCGTTGAAAACTTGTCAGAATCTAACCCTATGATGGGACTTAGAGGCTGCCGTTTAGGACTAACCTATCCTGAAATTAACGAAATGCAAGTTAGAGCAATATTTGAAGCATGCTGTGATTTGACTAAGGAAGGACATCACATACAACCATGGATTATGGTTCCTCTTATCGGTCATATTAACGAACTTAAAACTGCAAAAGCAACATTAGTTGCAGTTGCAGAACAAGTTATGGCTGAAAAGGGCATAAGAGTAAATTATAAATTCGGCACAATGATTGAAATACCTCGTGCAGCATTAACTGCTGACGAAGTTGCAACAGAAGCTGAATTCTTCTCATATGGTACCAATGACCTTACACAGATGACATTCGGATATTCTCGTGATGATGCGGAAGGCAAATTCTTAAAGAACTATGTAGAACAAAAGATTTTACCTTCCAATCCATTTATAACTTTAGACCAAAAGGGTGTAGGAAGATTAATCGAAATGTCAATTAATGAAGGTAAAGAGGTTAATTCTTCACTAGTTGGCGGTATATGCGGCGAACACGGCGGAGACCCTGATTCTGTTAAGTACGCTCACAAAATCGGACTTAACTACGTTTCATGCTCACCATTCCGTATTCCGCAAGCTAAATTAGCAGCAGCTCAAGCTGCAATTGCAAATCCAAGAAAGCAATTGGCAAACGTATAATAAAATATACGTCGGAAATTCAAAAAGATAAGGTGCATCATCAAATAATGCACCTTATTTTTTGTCTAAAATGATAAAAATATAACACATATACAAAAATTTCTGTATCTTAGTTAGCCTGATTTGTGAGAAGGATTTACGAAAAAGAAGATAGCTGAATTAGCTGTTTTATGGAGAAATAGCCAACAAAAATAATCTATATATCAATTGCTTAAAATATTTTATACGGATTCAAAATATTCTCCGGGTCAAAAACTTTTTTCATTTCTCGCATATAATCAAGAGCGACATTATTTACAACCCTATCAATAAAAGGTCGTTTATCCGCACCAATTCCATGTTCACCGGAAATTACTCCGCCTAATTGGACAGTTAAATCATAAATTTCAGATTTTGCAAGCTTAAACCTGTTATATTCATCTTCGTCATTATAATCAATCGGAATTTGCGGATGAACGCTGCCGTCGCCAACATGACCGACTAAACAGGTAGATAAATTATATTTTTTACAAATATTTTGGATGCCTCTAACAAGCTTTGCGAGATTACCTCTCGGTACAATTACATCATCCGTTGTAACATTTGGTTTTAATTTTGCACATGCACCCATAGACGAACGTCGTGCAGTCCAAATACGTTCATATTCATCAGAGTTGTGCGAAATTTGAATTTGTGCTGCATTATTCATATTCAAAATGTTTTCTATAACATTTTGCTGATATTCTATAGATTTTGTAAATCCGTCTATCTCAATAATAAGAGCAGCTTCTTTGTCGCATAACAAACCCGCCGGATAAAATTGTTCAACAGTCTTGATTGCATTTGAATCCATAAAATCTATGGTTGCCGGAAAAATCTGCTGCTCTATAATACTATTAACAGCAGATACTGCATCTTCAATAGTATTAAAATATGCCATTATAACTTTGCAAGCCTCAGGCTTTGGTATAAGTTTTAACGTTGCCTCTGTGATAATACCTAATGTTCCCTCAGAACCGACAAACAAACTTGTTAAATTATAACCTGTCGCATTTTTAACAGTATCAGCTCCTGTTTTCATAACTCTGCCATCAGCCGTTACGACTTCCAAATTTAAAATATAATTTTTGGTAGAACCGTATTTAAAAGTTTTAGCCCCACCAGAGGCTTGCGCTATACTGCCGCCGATAGTTGAGACTTTCAAATTTGACGGGTCAGGCGGATAAAATAATCCTATTTTCTCAACCTCAGACTGCAAATCCCCTAAAATTACTCCCGGCTGAACAGTTGCTGTCATATTCTCTTTATTTACTTCTATGATTTTATCCATTTTAGAAAAATTTAAAATTATGCCGCCATGTTCTACTCTACACGCACCAACGGTATTTGTACCCGCACCACGACAGATAATAGGGATTTTATATTTTTTCGCACATTCAACAACAGTTACAACATCTTCTTTTGATTTAACAAAAACTACCGCATCCGGAATATTTTTTATTTCTTTACTGTTTGAAGCATCTTGAGCATAGGCATAACACTCCTCTTTCGTTGATAAAACATTTGAGGGGTTTAACTTCCTTTCTAACTCTTTTATTATTTTTTTTGCATTAGTCAACATATGCTGTTAATTTTTCGATATTTACATTTTGTTTTGTGAGTTTTTCATCAACTTCATCAATTTTACTCATAATCTTTGTTTCATAAGATGGTTTGCTCAATAATTCAACAATTATATCCAATTGCTTTTCTATTCTGTCAAGTCTGAAGTCTTGTTGTGCAATTTTATTATCAATTGCATCCATTATATTATTAAGTTTTTCATCTTGAGTATTTAATCGACTGTATATTGCATTTTGAAGCTCTTCAGCCCGTACATCATTTTGAGAAGAAATATTTTCTATAATATTTTGCAGATTTTCAATATTTTCTTCTTGTTCTTTGTTATGTGTATCAATAAGTTCGGAAATTTCTGATGCTTTAGGAAGGTCGGACTTTAACTCCTCAATAGTATCAGGGAGAGTACATCTGTCATAAATTGTAGATAACGTATCAGAAGTACCGTCCATCCATTCACCCAGATACATCATAACATTCTTCATAACCTCCATCAAATTAGAGGTTTTCATGGATTTTTTATAAATTTCTGAAAGATATTTTTCCAAACGTCTTGCAAGAATTTTATTGTCAAGACCCGATATTGCATTTATGCTGTTATTAAGCTTTTCTACAATCTCGTTATCTGTTTCCTTCTGAGAAAGCAGTAGTTGATTTAATCTTGAACTTATGCTGACAACATGTTCATTTAAATCACCCTGTTCAGCTCTTTGTATTTCGTTTTCTACAAGAACATTTCTCAAATCTTCCAATGACTTTGCCATTTTATTAAAGTTTGCGGATATAACTGACAAATCTTCAGTGTCAGTTTTTGAAGCCATGTCATTTATAACAAGTCTTAATTTCGCAAAATCAGACTCTACATCTTGCATAGTATAAGTATATAAATCCATATCATCTGAACTGCTGTTCATTTCTACTAATTGACGCTTAACTTCAGTTAATAAATGATGCAATTCATTTGTTCTTTCTTCAACAAAATCCTTAATTTCCTCCGCTTCTTCCACAAAAGAAATTTCATTTGTCGCAGCAACAACCGCAGCTATTACAGCTTCTTTTATTTCTGACGTACCCTTAGAAACATCTATATCGCCTATATTTTTATCTATCTTATTAAGCTCTTCAACAAGCTTGTTTAAAGAATCTTCAATTGAAGAATTTTCTGCTGAAGTTTTAAGGATTTGTATTTGGTCTTCCACAATTTGTCTGATTTCGGAAATTTCGTCCAAGATATCCGTATCCTCAGACATCGCTAACACATCAACTTTATTATTTAATTCTTTAATAAGCGTTTCAAATGCCATACCGGCTTTTATATCCGATTTGATTGCATCAAGTTTTTCATGAACATCCGCAAGCTGAGAAATTTCATCCAATTTATAATCTATATTTTTTGAATAATTTTCCAAGTTTTCTTCCGTAGAAACTATTTGCTCTTTTATTTCATTTAAGCTGTCATGAAGTTCTCCCACATCTCCAAATTCACTGCTATCACTTGTTGATTGGGCAATTATATCTAATTTTGCATCTATTGTTTTTACATATTTATCTAATTTATTATCCGAAGCAGACAAATTATCCATTATTCCATCAAGATTTGTCTTGATTTCTTCTACTTCATACAACAGTTCTTCATCACTGCTTTGCGCTATTATATCCAGTTTATTATTAATGACATCAACCGATTCATTCAGTTTCTCAAAACCGATACCGCCAGATGAAACAGATATATTTTCTATTTTATTTTTTATTTCCTGAAGTTTTTCAGTTAAATCAGAATTAATAGCAGAAGCCAACAATAAATCCAATTTTTCTATTATTTTTGAAAAATCATTTTCGGATTCATCAGATTTCTCCGCTTTTGAAATCTTTTTCTTTGCCCCCAAAAGGCTTCTCAAATCATCAATTTCCTCAAGAATAGATGTATTATTTGTAGCCATAACAATTACATCAATCTTTGAATCTATTTCTTTGAGGGTACTTAATATCCTGTCGGCTTTTTCACCGGAGTTTTCAAACTTACTGTTTATAACCTCAAGTGTTTTATCTAAAGTCGATTTTACGTCTGTCACTAATTCTGTTAATTCAGTTACAGAATAATCAGTATCTTGTTTAAATTCCTGAATTCTGTCAGCCAAACTTTTATTTAATCCTCTGAGGACTTCTAACATTTCATCATTATCTATTAATGGCAGAATTACATTTTTTATAGCATCCGGGTCGAAATTACTCTTAGCTATAGCCCTTTGAACCTCTGCTAAACCATCAAGAATAGAAGATGTAGTAAAGGTTCTGCTTTCTTGAATTTTTGATTCTATCTGTAATAACTGAGCCTGGAATGTAGATTGAATATCTTCCGTAGTAGCTAAGTTGCTTTGTACATTAGAGTTTATTGTATGCAAAATATTATTAATAGTGTCCAGATTAGCACTTACGGTATAATTTACCGAATCATCCAAGGCAGAAAGTTTATCCACTGTATCTTTAAATGAATTTTCGATATTTGTAAACGCATCACTGTTTATTAATTCATCTTTTAATTCTGAAACGATATTTGCATATGATAACTCCAAATTACTTTTTACACTGGAAACTTCCCTTGGT
The DNA here is from genome assembly GCA_902761735.1 of uncultured bacterium. GTDB lineage: Bacteria > Cyanobacteriota > Vampirovibrionia > Gastranaerophilales > Gastranaerophilaceae > UBA1221. Next base: position 74,663 of record CACWLL010000009.1, on the reverse strand, counting down.
AAATTATTCTCGGTAATTGATAAAATCGCATCTTTCAACGGTTCAAATTCTGAAGTCAACGTTTCAATTTTTTCACTTACTGCAGCATCAATCTTATTTATTACAGCTTCAATATCTTCTTTTATTGAAGTTAAACCTGAATCTAAACTTGCTACAAGATTGGTAGATGTTTCGGTATTGTTTGTATACAAGCCTTCAATATTTTGAATAATTAAATACAAGTTATTATTTATTACAGAAAGCATTTCGTCAAGGGTTTCCTTTACGTCTGATACCGCACCCTCTTTTTCTTTTGTTATTTGGTCATCTATTACATTAAATTGCTGTCTTATATTTGCCAGAATTTCGATTAAACCTGAATTTCCAACAAGATTTGTTAACTTTTCGGACAATTCATCAAAACGGGACTTGATATCATCAAATTCATCAGTAGCATCTTCCAACTTTGTATTTGTAAGAGTGGAAATTTGTTCTACCTTCTCAAGATATTCATTAACCTTTGAGCCCACAACAGCAAACGCCTGTTCATAATTTTGAGAATATTCCGAAAGCTGATTACTCATTTCGGAAATTTTTATGGATAAAGCAGAATCATCATATTCCGGATTAAACTCTGCTAATGCGGATGTAATTAAATCTAAAGAAGATTTAACTGTATCAATTTCCCACAACAAAGTTTCTTTACACTCAAAAACTTTCCCGTTAATGGATTCGGAAATACCCTCAAGTGTTTCTTTATGAGGAAGAACATCATTTGCTAATAATTTCAGCTCTGATATTTCTGATAATGTATCCTGACTTTTTGTGTTCAATTCTCCGGACATTTTATCAATATTTTCTTGATATGAATTTATCGCTTTTGAAATATTATCCAGTTTTTCATTCTTTTCCGAACTTTTTTCGTTTATTAAAGTTTCAATTCTTGCCGCATCAAAATTGCCGTTGTTATTTTCATTAATAGATATTAAAGTCTTTTTAATGTCTGAAATCTTATCCGATAAATCTTCTTGGGTTAAATTCAAAGAATTGTTGAGGTTATCCAACCTTTCATCTTTATTGCGACTATGCTCTGCAATAATGTCCTCAATTTTTGAATAATCCAAATTAACAGGTTTATTTGAATTAGCAAATTCCTCAATAGAATCTTTTACGGAATCTAATTTTTCGGAAATTTCATCCTTGGCTTCAAAAACTCTTGCAGATATTCTGTCAGAAACACTATCAATATTTTCCTTACTCGGAATAACGTCATTAATTATTGCTTTCAACTCAGAAATACCTGATAATGCATCCTGATTTTTTGCATTTATTTCGCCTGAGATTTTATCAATAGACTCTTTATATTCCCTTACAGTATCATTCAAAGCGTCTAATTTTTCATCTTTTGCAGCACTATGACCGGAGATGAAATGTTCAACTCTTTCATAATCAAAAGCTTCTGATTTATTGTTTTTTATCTCATTTATTGCAGCAGCATTACTCTCTATTAAAGATTGCAAACGTTCGAAATTTTCATTACGTTCTATATCAAATCTGCTAATTAAAATATCGATATTATTCAGTTTTTCCAATATTTCAGAATTATCCTGAGAGCTTTGAATTTTGTCTGAAAATTCAACAAACAATTCTTTAATAGTTGAAAGATAATCGCCTAACTTTTCACCGGTATTATTTTTAAATTCGTTAACAGAATCTGAAACATTTTGTACTTTTTCAAGAATTGAATCTAAATTTGCCGAAGATTTTGCCAACAACTCTTCTCTAATATTATTTATCTCTGCAATATCGGTTTCTTGTAAACGTTTAACAACATCTTGAGAATTACGTTCAATTGATTCTGATACAGCTTTAATCTCATCAGAAGACACTTTTAGCAAATTTCCCATTTCGTTGTTCAATTGAACAAATTGATTTTCCACAAGTTCAAACTTGTCGGTCAAAAGTTTCTCATTATCTGCATTTGCTGAAGAAAATACTTCCTTGAATGCATTTATAAATTCTATAAGATTATTAACTTTTGCAGATATAGAATTTTCGTAATCTTCAGCTTTGTTATTTATTTGATTTTCAACTTTCTTTACATAGTCTAAAATATCATTACCAATCATTACTTGGCTGTCGCCGCTTTGAACTATCTTATTTGTAATATCTCCGTTTAATTCGCTAAATTTCTCATTGATATTATCAGAATAGTAGAGAATATTCGCTTTCAATGATTCCATAGTAGTTCTCATATCAAGAGATGTGCTATTCATTGATTCGGCGATATTGCTGCTCAAATACTTAAGATGATCGAACCCGTCATTGAGAATTTTTTGAATATCATCACCTAACGCATACAATTTTGAATTGACATTACCCAAATTTGAAGAAACAGAATTTTCCAAACCTTCAATTTTTGAATTTGTATCATTTATTGAATGTTCAATAGTTCCATATACATAATTGTTTTTTGAAGAATAATCATCAATTTTATTTTTTAAGTCAACAAGAGCCGAAACCATATTACCATGGCGCAGATTTGAATCAGATATAAAGTTTTCATAGCCTTTAACAAGTTCATCGGTTCTTTGACGAAGAGATTCAATCATAACCCCGTTTTTTACGGCATTTTCCAAAGCATCCAATCTATCAAGTAAAAGATTTTTTGCATCGGCATCTCTATTTGCAAAAGTGACAACAGAGTTAAATCCAGAACGAAAATTATCGGCAAGGGTTTTAACTTCTTCCGCAATTTCCGAGTTATCATTTGCACTGTTTATTGCACTTTGTAGTTTATTGAGAGTAGCTTCTACATTTCTGAAACCCTTTACTCCCTCTTGAATTTCCGACAAAAGTTTTTTGTAATCTTCATTGTTAATATCATTATCTCGTTTTAAATCTTCAATAAGAACCGCTAGTTCGTCTACTCTATCTGCCATTTCTTTTTCCTTAAAAAATACACTTTCCCATATATATTTTACCAAACTTATATCAATTTAATCAATATGTTAAGTAATCTTACGGATAAAAAGCGTATTTTACCTTAAGTTTTTTATTCGATTAATTGCTTTATTTTTATTAGGTGCTATAATACACATGACATGGAGTTGTGAGGTTATAAAGGATGAGTCATATTGTTATCGATAAAGACAGATGTAAAGGTTGTTACCTCTGCATAGATGAATGTCCTAAGAAACTTATTAAAGTAGGAAAAGAAGTAAACAATTTAGGGGTACACCTTGCTGAGTTTTGCGACCCGAACGGAGAATGCTTAGGTTGTGCAATGTGTGCTACCAGATGCCCCGATATAGCAATTACAGAGGTTTACAGAGGATAAGAAATGACAGAATGTTTAACACAAAAGAGTAATAAAGTTTTAACAAAAGGTAATTATGCGATAGCAAATGCAGCCGTACTTGCGGGTTGCGAATGCTATTTCGGATATCCGATTACGCCGCAAAGTGAAATCGGAGAATTTATGAGCGGTAAAATGCAGGAACTTAAAAGAGCATATGTGTCTGCCGAAAGCGAATTAGCTGCAATCAATATGGTAATGGGAGCTTGCTCTACCGGAGCTAAAGCAATGACATCGTCCTCTTCTTGCGCAGTAGCGCTCATGCAAGAAGCTCTTTCTTATGCAGCATCGGACGAATTGCCTGTCGTATTGGTCAGCGTCATGAGAGGCGGTCCAGGATTAGGAAACATTTATCCGTCACAAGGCGATTATAATCAAGCAACTATTGGCGGAGGGGATGGCGATTACAAATTAATAGTGCTCGCACCAGCCACAGTACAAGAATGTGTGGATTTAACGTACAAGGCCTTCTACCTGGCTCATAAATATAAAAATCCGACAATCCTGCTTGCTGACGGTTTGTTGGGGCAGATGATGGAACCTGTCGAGTTTAAGGAATATCCGTATCCGGAAATTGATAATTCAGAATGGGCTTTGACGGGTGCAAAGAACCGTAGAGCAAGAGTAATTCGCTCCTATGCTCCGAGCGCGGATGTTCAATGTGAATTTTTAAACAGACTTCATGCAAAATACAAATTAATTGAAGATAACGAAACCGAATGGGAAGAAATCAACACAGAAGATGCGGACATTATTCTTGTAAGCTTCGGTTCTCCTGCAAGGAACGCAAAATCAGCAATGAAAGAATGCAGAAAATTAGGACTTAAAGTCGGTTTATTAAGACCGATTACCCTATATCCGTTCCCATCAAAGAGATTATCAGAATTAGCTGATACCGCAAAGAAATTTATTTCCGTGGAAATAAATATGGGGCAAATGATTAGAGATATAAAGCTTGCTGTAAATGGTAAAGCTCCCGTTGAATTACTAAACAGACCTGTCGGAAATCCACCGTCTGTTGATGAAATTGTTGAAAGAGTAAAAAAAGAAAGTGAAGTATTATAATGACAGCAACGACTCAAGTTTTTAAAGTACCAGAAAGTATAAAAAAAGGCTCAAAATTTTCATTTTGTCCGGGATGTGACCACGGTGTCGCAGTCAGACTAGTGGCAGAAGTCCTTGATGAACTTGGTTTAAGAGATAATGCTATCTTAGTTGCATCAATCGGATGCTCTGTTACGCTATATGATTTTGTTGAAGTCGATAGCTTGGAAGCTCCCCACGGCAGAGCTTTAGCTGAAGCTACCGGAATAAAAAGGGCTCGACCTGAAAGAACAGTATTTACATATCAAGGAGACGGTGATTTTGCATCTATCGGGATGGCAGAAAGCATGCACTGTGCCCTGCGTGGGGAAAACGTTACGGCTATCTGCATAAATAATACAACCTACGGCATGACAGGCGGGCAATTAGGTCCAACGACACTATTGGGACAAATTACAACGACTTCACCTACGGGTAGAAATCTTGAATATTACGGCTACCCGATTAAAATTACCGAACATATTGCGATGTGTGACGGTACAGCGTATGCGGCAAGAGTTTCTCTTGATACCGTACAAAACATAAAAAAAGCAAAAGCTGCTATTAAAAAAGCATTTGAAATCCAGCAAAAAGGATTAGGTTTCAGCTTTGTAGAAATTCTTTCTACTTGTCCTACAAATTGGAAAAAGACTCCTCAGCAGGCACATGAAAGAGTTCGTGAAGAGATGATGCCGGTATACAAACCGGGAGTATATAAAGATATAACAGATGCTTCTGCGGAGGTAAAATAATGGAAAATAATTTTATAATTGCAGGATTTGGGGGACAGGGTGTTTTATTAGCAGGAGAAGTACTTGCTAATGCATTTATGCTTGATAATAAAAACGTTACCTGGTATCCGAGCTACGGTGCTGAAATGCGCGGGGGGACGGTTAATTGCGAAATAGTTATGAACAACTCTGAAGATGTCAGCTCTGTGAATAAATCGGAAACCGATTACATAATCGTCTTAAATCAGGCATCTTTTGACAGATTTCTTCCAAAAGTTAAAAAAGGCGGGTGGATTATTGCTAATTCCACATTGGTAAAAGAGGAAAAACCAAGAGTTGACATAAATTACTTATTTGTTCCGGTTTCAAAACTTGCAGACGATTTGGGAAATGTCAAAATGGCAAATATTTTGACTTTGGGTATATTGTCAAAAATAAGCGGTCTTACATCAATTGAAACATTGGAAAAAGCTTTAGATAATGTAATTCCCGCCCATAGAAAGCATTTTATACCATTGAATATTAAAGCTTTAAATATCGGCTATAAGTATGATTTATCTGAGATAAATGTATAAAATCACCTAAAAAGTCGATTTAAAATTTTAAAATTAATATTATCCTTATAATGTAAACATACAAAAGGATTTGATAAGGTTATATTTATTTTAAAAGAGGTTTCTACAGTGAAAAAAGAACTGATAAAAGCAATTGAACGTAAAGAGATACAACTGGAAAAATTGGCATCCAAGATTGACAAAAGCTATATATGCTCACAACTCTATAATAAAGTTGTGATTGAGAAAGCAATATTGAAAAAAGAACTCGATGATTTATCCAAAAATAAATTTGCCGATAAAATTATACGATTGTTCCCTCATAAAAAAACTCTTATTTGCGATTATTTTAATGAATAAATATATTATATTTTGATATCGATTTCTTCACCCAAATTTTTTATATAGGGTTCAATTTTTGAATAAAGTTCTTCTTTTTTCATACTCGGATTTGCTTTTTTTAAATTTTTCACAAGCATTGCAAGATTTGCAATTTCCGGATATTTTTCACAAATTTTTTCCGCATAACGCATCGCATAAAATCTATATCCCTTATGTCCCGTAGCTTTTAATGGCTTTTCAGAAAGTGTATTTATAATATTCTTTAACCCGCTTACATTTTCACTTTTTATTACGGTACTCGTAGCGGCTTCAAGTATTTCAACGGTTTTTAATTTGACACCAAAATTTGTATTATTATCATAACATTGAATTTTCATATAAATATTAAAGTGTAAACAAATATTTTTTTGCTAATTTTGAAATATATTGTAAGAAAATCGGTTTTCATATAAAATGCTAGGTATGAAAAATATCAATCTGGAAGATAAAAATAATAAATTATTTTATATCGGAGGCGTTGTAAGAGACGAACTTCTCAATAAGAAAAGTTTTGACATTGATTTAACATACGTTGGTAATGCTATTGAATTTGCCAAAAATTGTAAAGGACTTCACATAAAAAAAATTAACGAACCTTTTGGCACAGTTAGGGTTCTTATTGGCAAAGAGGAAGTTGATATAGCATCTACAAGAAAAGAAATATATGAAAGAGCAGGGCATTTGCCAACTGTTACAGAAATCGGTTGTCCGCTTAAAGATGACGTTTTGAGAAGAGATTTTACAATTAATGCAATGGCTAAAAATTATAATACCTCTGAAATAATTGATTACACAGGCGGACTTGATGATATTAAAAATAAAATTATTCGAGTTCTGCACGATAAAAGTTTTATAGAGGATCCGACAAGAATTATAAGGGCTCTTAAATTTGCTGTTCGCTTTAACTTTACGCTTGATAAACATACGGAAGAATTAAGGGATAACTATCTTAAAAATATAAACTATGACATGAGCTATAAAAGAGTGAAAAAAGAATTAATTGAAACATTTAATCTTAATTCACAAAAAGCTTATGACGAGTTTATAGATAAAAACATATATAAACTTGTTACTAAAAATACAATAAATAAACCTGTAAAAAATATCGAACAAATAATAAATAAATATAAATCAGAAATAAATAACAAAAATATTTGGTTAATATATGTAGGAACCTTGGAAGATTTATCTAATCTTGAACTAACAAAAGAAGAACAATGCATTCTTAAAAATTACAATTATGTTAAAGACAAAGATTTAAAAACTGATTTTGATATTTATAAAGCATTTGAAAATTGTCCTGTTGAATCAGTTTTACTATATGGAATTCTGGTTAATGATACAATTTCAACAAAATACTTAGATTTATTAAAACAAATTAAAATTTCAATAAACGGAGAAAGCCTTAAAAAACTTGGAATTAAGCCTTCTGAGAAATATCAGGAATGCTTCGACTTCATATTAAAAGAAAAACTAAATAATCCCCAAATTTCTACTCAAGAAGAGATAAAACTCGCGGGATTATTTTTTGGATTATAAAAATTATTTATTAAGCTAATGAATAACTCATTTCTTCTCTAATTTCTTGGCTTAAACGCTGGCGAACTTGACCGTATTCCGCTTCAACCATTTCCAGTTGGATTTGATATTCTTGCATTTGCTGATTAAGTCTTTCTTCCATAATCTTTATTTTAGCTTGACGCTGCTGCAAAGTTTTCATAACAGGGGAATCCGGATCATAGTCTGTGCCGACTTTCATCAAATCATCACCTGCACTAACCAAACTGGATTTTGTTGAAGTGATTTCAGAAATCTTGAACTGCAAGTCCATTTTTCGACCTTGCAATTGATGTAACCTTAAAGTATCACTAATCATTCCCATTTTCTTTGCTTCCTTTATCTGGTTTCATTCAGATTGTTTCCCCTTAGAAAGCTGTGTTGGTTATTTTCTGCTATCAGCTGCTCCATTTTTCTGAACTGATGTTGATGATAATTTAGTCTGTACTGAGCCATTTTTAATTTCTTTTTCATGGTCAGAAAGTCTTTTATGCCTTCCACAATCGAGTTCATCAAGGATTTTAGAGGACTCTTTCTGATGATAAAGTTCTTTGAATATATCAAGAAATCGAACATTCTCTTTATATTCATCTCTAAAGTATCTTGAAGCGCCATATTTATCTACTCCTATAACACTTTAGATTTCTACATGTATATAAAAACATAGTTTCCCAAAATATTGCCTATTTTGTAACATGTTCTTAACATGTCTTAACCTAACGTGTTTTTCTGTATCACTCAAAGAATGATATGCTCACTCTCCGATAAATATATCGGAAAAAATTCAAAAAACTTTAACGTACAAGCGTAAATAAAACAAAAGACGTAATATTTTTTTACATTATAAGTTTTGAATAGCTTTGCTATCACTGTCAATGGATTCTTTAAGCATCTTCTTTACAACGTCGCCTTGAGTATCCAGCATTTTGCATATAGTTTCAATATTTCTTACTTTATTTGAAAGAATAGCATCAGCGTTTGCAGTAATATTACCGGTTACTCTCTGATACGCAGCTAAGGCAGGTGTTGTAATACCTTGCATCAAATTACCCATGACAAGAGCAGGTAAACCGTATTCTCCCAAATACGGAGCTGCAGATTGCATAATACCACCCCAACCTGAAATCATACTTGCAACAGGCAGTACAATATTACGTCCGACAAAGCCATATCCGTTAGCCGCACCAACGCCATAAGCAGCTGCACTTGCAACGTCAGCAATACCGCCTATGCCCGATGCATAACCCGTTGGTGTTCCTGATATGGATGACCAAGATGTTGCACTGTCTGTACCCCAACCCGATAATGCGGAAGCTCCTCCTGTCGCAAATCCTTCGGACCACGAAATAGGAGCGGCACCACCAGGGAAACCGGAATAATTATACAATGAATTTAATCCAAAAGAAGAACCTCCATTTAATCCCGAATAATATGATGTACCCGGAATATTCATTGTTTCCGAACTTCCGAACAAATTAGCATAAGAGGATGGTGCCATAAGGCTAGCCAATCTATATAAAAAGCTGCCTGTCATACCCCAACCGGTACCTTGACCCGTGCCGGAGATTGTTAAATCTCTTAACTGATCATAAGTTTCCCAAAGCTGAGCCTTTGCATCGGAGCCTGCGGACCCGAATTTATTTGCGATTACCAGATAACTATCATTTTTATACGACATTTTTGCCTCTCTTTATATAATTTTAGCCAACTACGATTCGAAAGTCTTGAATGTAGATTCAATATTCTTCTGAATTACTTTTTGTACTGCTTCCATTTCCGTCTGTAATGCTTCTTGTTCTGTATCCAACTGACGTAATCTTAATTCAAGAGTTCTATCCTGTTCTTGAATTTTTTCTGTCTTGGCATTAATATCTGCAATTCTTTTTTCATATACTTCCATATTATAATGATACTGGTTCATAGCATCTTCATACGCTGCAGTATCAGTTTTTGTATTGGTAGTTACCGGATATACTGCTGAAGAATTTTCATATCTGATTGTTTCGATACGTCCTTCATCATTAATATCTACAATTGCTTTTTGTTTATTTTCAACCTTTGTTGACAAATCTTTTGCAACATAGTATGCCAATTTTGACTGATTTTCTGTCGGGGATTTAGGGTCAGGACCACTTTTTGCACTTGTTTCTAAGTCTTTTGCACATGCATATCTGACTTCACCTTGGTACACCCATTTGTAGATGTCTGACGGATTAGCTTTTGCAAAATTGGAATTTGGCCAATCTCTGCAAATTTGATCATATGCAGCTTTATCAGTAGTATCTTCCGGATCATAACTTTGCAGATTCGCTGTTCCGACATATTTTGGAATATCACTCTTTGAGTAATAATCAGGTACCATCTCAGCCGTAGATTCAAGCGCATCGTAATATGTAAAATGAATTTTCCCGTCAGTACCATTATAAGTCATAAGTGTTGATTTTTTCTTACCTATTTCCGGATAATTTTCAATTATATTTTCATAGACAGCTCTTTGCTCCATATCATCTTGATTATATGGAGAAACAAGAGCACCTTTAACATAATAATTATCACCTTCTTTTGTGATATCCCCTCTTTCAATATAATCTTTTACACCGGAAGTTCCCATTGCAACCTGCGGATTTACAAGCATATTTTCAATACCCGTATAAATATCAGCATAATGGAAGTGTGTAACCATATAATTATATCCTTCAGGATCGTTATTCAATAAGGACATTTCTTCAATTGTTTCAGAAATTGTCCCATCCATATATGTATATTCGATTTTAGTAAAATCCTGCGTACTCGGAGCAGTCGGCACTTGAAGAGCCAATAATTCATTAAAGGTATTCGCACTTTTCATCGCAAGAGCCGTACGAGCCTGGTTTACCTGCTGTCCTTCGTATTCTACATTAGTTTTTCTTGCCGTTAATGCAAGCCATCTTGCTTGCGATGCTGCCATACCCATAAGCAGTTCTCCTTGTATATATTATCCTGTCTACTACATTGAACTTTTTAATGATAAATTTTTAAAAGTCAATATATCCTATAATATATTATACGGCACTATGTTTTAATTCTTTTGTTATAATACGCAAAAATACTACATTTACTGTAGATATTTAAAACTAATTACCTCAGACAAATGAGAAAATAAAAAGCACTTTTCTAATACGAAAAGTGCTTTTTACTATATTTATATGCCGAATACAATTATTCGTCAGCTTCAATACCATCAGTCGGTTCATCGATTGTAAGGGCAATTCTCTTATCACTCGGATTGAATTTAAGGATATATGTCATAACCTTATCTCCAACCTGTAAGATATTACCGCCTCTATTTTGAAGTTCAACAACTTCATTGTGAGGTAACAAAGCTTCTACACCAGGGAACACTTCTACAAATGCACCAAAGTGCTTAATTCTTGTAATTGTACCCTCAATCTTATCGCCTTCTTTGATTTGTTTTTCAGCTTCAACCCAAGGATCAGGCTCAAGATTTTTTAAACTCAAGGATACACGTTGTTTTTCGTGATCAACTGCGATAACTTCTACATCAATTTGATCCCCAACATTAAGAACATCTGTCGGATGATCAATCCATCTCCAAGAAAGTTGAGAAAGCGGAAGTAAACCATCAATTCCACCCAAATCAACAAAAGCGCCGAAGTCGGTAATTCTTACAACATCACCTTTAACTACCTGACCGGCTTCAATTTGAGAAAATACGGTTTTTCTTGCCTCAACTGCACTATCATCATATACTTTCTTATTTGACAGTATAAAATTGTTTTGTTGGCTATCAAGAGTTAAAATCTTAAGCTCAATTTTTGAGCCAACTTCAAAATCAGACTCTTTACTTCTCAACTGAGAAGAAGGTACAAACCCTCTTACACCTGAAACTTCAACAAGAATACCTCCTTTAACAATTCCTGCAATTGTACCAAGAATTGTTTCATCGGCTTCTTTAATTTTTTCAAGTTCTTTCCAAGCATATGCAAAATCAACTTTTTTACGAGAAAGTAAGAATTTTCCGTCTTCATCTTCCTCTCTTATAATCAAAAATTCATATTCTTGACCTTTTTCAAATTTTTCTTCAACTTTTTCATCCTTGTCAACAGCTTCTCTGGTTGGGACCACTGCAATAGTCTTAGCACCAATATCAACCATTACGCCCTGACCGTCATAACCGCATACTATACCCTTTACAAGATCCCCTTTTTGAAACTTGTAATCGTACTGTTTTAGCAGTTCTTCAAAATCTAATTCCTTTGATGTCATTTTTACTCCACTTTCTAAGACTAATCTGATAAACTTTTTTCACATTCTATCAAAGGGATGTCAATTTGTAAATATTTTTTAACATTATTTTACATGACACTGCTATACAAGCTTTTTAATGTAATTTGATAAATAAAATGAAACATTTTATAATTCTTTATCTAAAATATTTTGATAAAAATCTGTATTGATATTAAGCCTGCAACCTATTTCAAGAAGCATTTGTGCAAAATGTTTTTCGCTGCGTCGCTTCGATTTTTTACCCACATCAATAATCTCGCCTATTCTATGATATATGCGAGTGTAGTATGTATTTTGTGCCTCTGCTATATCAATTTCTAATTCCATCTTTTCGGCATAATCAAATATTTCCATTAATAATTCCGCTTGTTGGAATTCAAGACTATATGCCAAACGGTTTATATTTTGTTCTATTTTTTTTGCGAAAATTTTATTTGCTTGAGATTTATCAAGTTTTACATTTATAATCTTTGCTTCATAATTTATACCTTTAATAACCTGTAAATCAGCTTCATCTACAAAACCGCCTGCCTCGGTAACAATATCATTAAATTTCTTACTAAGAGCATATTTTGCAGCAATTTTAAATTCCTCCGGAAGCTCAACGCCCAGTTCTTGCATTTGCCCTATTGAACCCTTAGCCTCATTATATAAAGCTTGATATGTTTGAGCGAAACGTTTCATCTTATTTCTCAATAAGATTTGGAGAATTTTTCTTCTTTCTTCAATGAAAATATCCTTCAAAGTAAAATATTCTTTACCAAAACATTCATCAAGAGCTCGTATTATTTCTGTAATAGTATTTTGCCTGAATGTACATGCCAAAGATTGTTTCATATTTTGGTATTCATCTTCATCTGAATATTCTTTTATTGAACAATGGAAATCGCCATCAGCATATTGCATCAAGGCAAACATTAAGTTTGAACGTTGACCTGTTATACCTGACAATACTTCAATATGACCGACGGCAAGAGTAGAATTACCTTTTTGAAAATGTTCATAATCTTCACGGGTAACCGTATAACAATATATATTTTCTTCATCTTCAAAATCTTGATATAAAGATGAAACAGCCCACAAACACGCAATTTGCTTAAGAGTAACAATTGACGGACGAACAAACTTTTCAAAAATATCCTTTCCAGTACCGAATTCAGGGATATTACTTTTTGCCTCGGAAAGAATCTCTAAAAATTTCTTTTCCAGATTTTTACCGGTAAATTTCGACGCCAATTGCATAGCCCGTGCCGCATATTTCATAATTTGAACCGTTTCAATACCTGAAATTTCCGAGAAAAACCATCCGCAACTTGTATACATCAACATTGCTTGACGCTGAATTTCAAGCAATTCCATCGCTCTTACCTTATCATCATCGGACAAATCCGGCAAGAAATTTTCTCGTTGAAAACTTTCTAAATTCATACGACTTCTGTCTAATACAACACGTATATAATCATTACGAACTGCCCATACATCTTCAAAATACCTTGTACCTTCTTTTTCAAAGACTTTTACCAGTTCATCTCTCAAATAATCAAGAGCATCTCTTAACGGTTTTCTCCATTTTTGATTCCAACCCGGATGCCCACCCGTAGAACAGCCGCAATCTTCCTTCCATCTGCCGACACCGTGGAAACAACTCCAAGAGGAACCCTGCTTTATATCAACTTCATAATTACTTCTGTATTTAGACAAATATTCGGCATAATTTGTTATTTTAAAGCCCTCTGCTTCTGCTCTGACTTTTACGACATAAGCAAGTGCCATATCACCAAACTTTGTATGGTGACCATAACTCTCCCCGTCAGTTGCAATATTTATAAGCTGAGGATAATCTCTTAAATCAGAAATACCTTCTTTTAAACGCTTTACAAATTTATTTCCGTCTTTTAAAAGTTCATCAAATGCAACCGAACGAGAAATTGCACCATCATAGAAAAACAAATCTATATATTTACCGGGTGCTGATTTTATATAATATCTGTAAGAACGTGCCGGATCAATATTACCCCAGCTTACATCCTGCCAATTATTCGTACCCTCCTCACGTATTTGTGCAGCCTGATAAGGTGAAAGCACTATAAATTTTATACCGTTTGCCTCACAAACTCTTAATGTATCATCATCTGCAGCCGTTTCTGCAAGCCATATACCTTCAGGTTTACGCCCAAAACGGTATTCGAAATCATAAATACCCCACTTTACCTGTGTTTCCTTATCATGTTCATTCGCAAGCGGCATTATAATATGATTGTACACTTGAGCCATTGCATTTCCATGACCATTATGAGCAACTCTGCTTTCTATATCTGCTTTTATAACCCTTTCGTATGTATGAGGTGCAAATTTTTCCATCCACGATAACAATGTAGGACCAAAATTGAAACTCATATATTCATAGTTATTAACCATATCAAGAATATGATTACGATTATCTACAATTTTTGATACAGAATTCGGGTTATAGCATTCACGATTTATTCTTTCGTTCCAATCGTGAAAAGGCAGCGCACTATCCTGCAACTCAATAGCATCCAGCCAAGGATTCTCTCTGGGAGGCTGATAAAAATGCCCGTGAATAGTCAAAAAAACGTCTTTTTCGGATTTTGTTTCTTTTATATCTGCCATCTCTCTTAACCCCTTAAATATTATAACACTGAATAGCTGATTACTTTACTGCTGCGGTTTTTAATACAGTGAAATTTTCAACATTCATCCAAGCATCACCCAGAGCTACAGAAAATATATTTCCTGCAACCTCAATTTCATCACCCGAGTTCAAATCAATATGTTTTTCAGCACTTGTTCTGTCAACAAATATCTTCAACTCCGATAACGGAATATCATGCCCGTATGAATCCGGTCTTTGAATTAATAATGATATATATTTTTCGGAACTTCTGAATGCAGGTTTATAATCCAATCCTAATGTTGAAAATTTATCAAATTTTGCTCTGAATTTTACATTTTTACCAAGATAAAATTTTGGTCTTGCAACAACTTCCAGTGGTGACACCATTAAATAATTTTTTGATGATGCGGAAGGATTTGTCGCAACCGCCTTTTGAGGTGTTTTTACAGGTGCTTCGGTTTGGACTTTATTACCATTATTCAATCTGTTAATAGTTTTTACAGGATCGACAGACGAACCTTGTGCAAACCCTATACCTAAAGCTACTGATAATATTAACAACGGAGTAATAATTTTAGTTTTATTCATCTCAGAAAATTCCCCTTATAACATTTCACAAAAACATATTAGCACAATAAAAAATTTTTTGTAACTACCCGATTAAATTATTTATGTTAAATTTCGAAAATATTTTTTAAATATTTAAAATCATGACGCTTGACGTAAAATTATTATCAAGGTATAAGACATATATAGGTATTATTAGAAGAAACGGAGTAATAAATGATTTTAGACAAAGTAAACAGTCCTGATGATGTTAAAAAATTATCCTTTAATGAAATGAGCCAACTGGCAGATGAAATGAGAGACTTTATTATAAAAAAAGTTAATACTATTAGCGGACACTGCGGTCCTAATCTTGGGATTGCAGAAGCTACAATAGCATTACACTATGTATTCAATTCACCTGCGGACAAAATTGTATTTGATGTTTCACACCAATGTTACCCGCACAAATTTATTACAGGAAGAAAAGAAGGTTTTATAAATCCTGAAAATTATCATAAATACACAGGCTACACCGCACCTGAAGAAAGTGAACACGATTTCTTCAAGGTAGGACATACCTCAACTTCAGTATCACTTGCAACAGGACTTGCCAAAGCCAGAGATTTAAAGGGCGAAAAATGTAATGTTATTGCACTTATTGGTGATGGATCCCTTAGCGGCGGAGAAGCTTTAGAAGGATTAGATAACGCAGCTGTTTTAGGCTCTAATATAATCATTATTGTTAACGATAACGATATGTCTATTGCGCCTAATGAGGGAGGACTATATAAAAATCTTAAAGAACTTCGTGATTCTGACGGAAAAGCAGAATGCAATTTCTTCAAATCTTTGGGATTTGATTATCTGCTTATTAAAGAAGGCAATAATATTGAAAAACTCATTGACGGATTTAAAAAAGTTAAAGATATAGACCATCCTATCGTAGTACATATTGTTACGGAAAAAGGGCGAGGATTAAAAGCAGCAACGGAAAATAAAGAAATGTTCCATTGGATTATGCCAAACACTTTAGATGAAAATAATGAAATCGCTGTTTCCAATATGGTTTCCGGCGAAAATTGGAACAGCATCACAAAGGACTATATTTTAAACAAAATAAACGAAGATAAGTCTGTTGTGGTTGTAAATGCCGCCACTCCCGGAGTATTCGGGTTTGATGCAAATTATAGAAAACAACTCGGGAAACACTATGTTGATGTAGGTATTGCAGAAGAACACGCTGTTGCTTTTTCTTCAGGAATAGCAAAAGGTGGTGCAAAACCGATTCTTAACGTGATGAGTTCATTCATCCAGAGAACATACGACCAACTATCTCAAGATTTATGCTTGAACAATTCTCCAATAACTCTTTTGATTTGGTGGGGCGGAATTTCAGGTGCAGATGCAACTCATTTGTGCACATTTGATATGGCAATGATGGGTAACATTCCTAACCTTGTTTACCTTGCACCTACGAATAAAGAGGAATATCTTGCAATGCTTGATTGGTCTGTAAATCAGACACAATATTCAACTGCAATCAGAGTACCAACCTGCGGACTAAATTCTACAGGAATAAAAGATACCACAAATTATTCAAACGCAATAAACAAATTTAAAATGGTTAAATCAGGCGAAAAAATAGCAATTATCGGTTTAGGCAATTTCTATTGGTTAGCAGAAAATATTGCTGAAGAAATAAAATCTAAATTGAATATTGATACGACATTAATTAATCCAAGATTTATAACAGGAATTGATAAGGAAATGCTTGACAGCCTTAAGAAAAATCACGATGTTGTCATAACTCTTGAGGACGGAGAACTCAACGGCGGCTTTGGAGAAAAGATAGCCGGCTATCTTGGAAATTCTGACGTAAAAGTTCTGAATTACGGAGCAAACAAAGAATTTACCGACAGAGTACCTCTTGATGAATTGTACCGACGTTACAGATTAACTCCGTCACAAATTATTGAAGACATAACAAAATGCTTAAAAGTTGGGGTTTAAATAACCCTTACCTCAATAGCCTATATAATAGTTGATAAAGATGGGGCAATTGCAATAAAATGTCTTACCAAATCAGCATCCCATAACTTACCTGCGCCTTCTTGAAGGATTTGGCAAGCTTTTTCAACCGGCATACCTTTTCTGTAAGGTCTGTCACTGATTAATGCGTGATAGGTATCTGCTACCGCAACAATACGGGCAGAAAGCGGAATGGCATCGCCCTTTAATCCCTCAGGATAACCGCTGCCGTCTATATGCTCATGGTGATATTTTACAATTGGAATTAAATGAGAAAGTGCCTCATTTGGAGCAAGTACTTTTTCTGCTCCAATAACAGGGTGTTGTTTCATAATTTCCCATTCTTCAGGTTCTAATTTACCCGGTTTACTCAAAACAGCTTCCGGAATACCTATTTTACCAACATCGTGTAATAATCCGCCTAATGTTATTTTCTGAACATCATCTTCAGGAAGGTTAATAGCCCTTGCCAGAGCCGCCGCATATCTGGAAACACTCGTAGAGTGACCTTTAGTATACGGATCTTTTGCATCAATTGCACCTGCAAGAGATGTTACCATCTCAATAAGATGATTTTGTGAAATTATTTCTTCACTATTAAACTTATGAACAAGTTCATCTTCGAAGCTTATACCTAATTGGGCATGACGCTTTGCAATAACTTCAGCAAACGAATTTAACGCTGCATTATCCCAGAAGTTAAAATCAGTAGAACTTATAATTGCAGACATTCCTTCTTTATATCCCTTCGCCTGAGAAATATACATCGCCTGCTCCGCAAGTATGAGCAATTTTTCCTGATCTTTTGAGTTATCAGGATAAGTAGAAATTCCGACAGAAACCTTTACCGGCCCAACATCATCTACAAAACAACAAGATAATGTGTAGGTAATATACTCAGCTAAATATTTTGCATCAGCTGTAGTTGTATTCGGTAATATAACCGCAATTTCATCTCCGCCGTATCGGCCTGCCTTATCATTTGAGCGAATATTTTGTTTAATTTTTTCCGCAAGGAGTTTGATAACTTCATCCCCCTTTGCATGTCCTAATTCTCTGTTAATTTTTGATATGTTGTTTATATCAAACATAACCACTGATAAAGGAGTTTCGGTTTCTTTCGCTAATTGCAGTTCATTTGCCAAAACTTCCTGAAACCCTCTGTGGTTATACAAGTTTGTTAACGTATCAGCATTTGTATATTTGTTTGCCTTTTCTTTTAATTCTATATTTTGCAAATATAATGCAGCATAATTTGCGATAAACGAAAGTAAACCCAAATTGCAATCTTGATTACCTTTGCCGAGAATCATAACCCCTATTGTTTGATTAAGAGAAATTAACGGCAAAATTATAGTTGAATTATTCTTTAAATACGGAATATTCAAAAATTTGTTATCATCTGTTATAACCGCCGAAGCTTTATTAAAGCATTCTATAACCGGATTATCTGTTTCTGACAAAAATATTTTTGAAGAATAGGTGCTACCTGAAGTGCTTGTTAATTTTAGATTTATGCATTTAGATTTTTCATGATAAGAACCAAACGCCAAAAAGGAACAATTCAATTTCCCTATAAATATGGAATTATAAACACTTATAATATCATTCACCGAATTTTTATTTTTTAATGAAACATTTATATCCGTTATTATTGAATTATAATCATCATATCCCGGAACATTTGCCGAAAGAGCATTATTAAGATATCCTCCATACATTTTGTTTGAGGATTTTACCAAGTTTATATTATTTATTTTAGCAACTATTTCACGATTTCTGCTAATCGGATTGTCCGTTGGTAATAAATCTCTAGGAATACCGGCAGCCGTACTTTGAGTAGCGACATGCACAGACTTTGACGGCATGCTGCCCCTGTTTCTTTTTCCGGTCGATGACGGAGTTCGGTTTTTTGCCGACGGATTCGATACCGGTTTTGCAGAAAGCGCGTCGTTCATATCATTTTCAGTATTCTTTTTTGATTTAACTTTTTCGCTCAATACTACCTGCCTAACACCTTTACTATAAAACACTTGAATATTAGAAATTGTTAGAACGTTAAATAATTTTAACATTCCTTAAACTATATTTTACTCTTTCTCCGCCAAATGGGCAATACTCCATTCAGACGGCAATATCAACATCCTTTCACACAACTTCGTACTACATTTGTAGTATAACATTTTTTTATCTGCTTTTAAACCCTTTTGGGAACAATGTTTACATTAATTCACTTTTAAATATTTGTTAATATATTGTCAAATGTCAAAAATTATATTAATATAACCGTATGTATAAATGTAGAATTTGTAATAAAATATATCCGAACAGAGTTGATTATTGTGAATGCGGAAGCAGCGATTTTGAGATTTTAGAGCAAAGAAAACCTGCTGCACGCCCCGCTGAAAATCCCGAAGAAAGCAAGAAAAGAACAATTTCTTGGGTTATATTTGGAATTTTTGTTTTCGCTGCAATATTGATTTGGTTCATATAACAGATATCTAATATTCGATACCTTTTCGAGCGGTAACACCGGTATCCCAGTAGTGCTTAATCGGGTTGATTTCCGAAACCAAATGGGCTATATCTACAATTTCCGCTTTCGCATTTCTGCCGGTCAAAACAATTTCCATATCTTGAGGTTTGTTATTCAAAACATCTAGCATTTCTTCTAATTCGATAAACCCCAAATCAATTGCAATATTAGCCTCATCAAGAATAATCAAATTATATTCATCATTTTGTATAGCTTTTTTTGCCAATTCCCACCCTTTATTAATTTCAGCTAAATCAGCTTCACACTTATTGTTACGATATACAATTCTATCTAAACCCGCTTGTACAATCGTTAAATTTTCCGCAATTGCCGGAGATAGATTTCTGAATGAATTAAGCTCTCCATAATCATCTCCACCTTTTGTAAACATAACTATCAGCACCTTCCAATTTCTGCCTAAAGCACGCATGGCAAGTCCCAAAGAAGCCGTAGTTTTACCTTTCCCATTCCCCGTATAAACTTGTATATACCCGTGTTTCGCCCAATCAGGATTTATTAACGTATTTTTTAACTCGTCTTTCATTATGGTTATTATATAATAAATTTATGGAAAATAAAATAACTTTAAGAACACATTTTAAATCAATAAGAAAGACACTTGACAGAAATATAACAAGTAAAAGTATTATTGGAAATATTATAAAATTTGAAGTCTACAAAAAAGCCAAACGTATAATGCTTTTTTACCCGACAAAATATGAAATTGATTTGAGAGAATTAACAAAAGATTATACTAAAAAGTTTTATTATCCTCGAGTTTCCGGAGAAAATATTCTAGTATGTCCGAATATCGGAGAATTTAAAAAATCTGATTTTGGTATTTTTGAACCGACCTCAGAACCTATTAACCCCAAGGAACTTGATTTAATTTTTGTACCCGCTTTAGCGGCAGATAAAAATCGATACCGCTTAGGGTACGGCGGAGGATATTATGATAGATTTCTACGAAACAATCCAAATATCACGACAATTACTCCGATATTCAAAGAGCTTATCACCGAAACTTTGCCAACAGAAGAATTTGATATGAAAATTGATTACATAATTACGGATTAATTTTACGATTTTGGAATATCTTTAATCTGTTCATTCAAATTTATATCTATATATTTGAATATATTTAACACAATTCCGGGAGCAAAATAATATGAGTTATTAACCGGTGTAATTTTTAAAATACTCTTATTCGGTCCGTAATAAGCAACCGCAGCAAGAAACTCTCTGCCTGCAGCTTTAAATATTATATATCCGCTTTTGGATTGGAGTTCTTTTATCTCAAAACGATTTGCGGCAATGCTATTCAATGTTTGAAAATAAAGATAATCTGCCGGCAAATTATATGTTTTAAAACAATCATTAAATGCAACATTCGTCGGAGTTGTAAGCTGCTGGACAGTTAAATCTTCTGCTCTTGCTGCAACAAAAGCTCCTAAAAAAAACAATCCGATAATAATTAAAATTTTTATGATTCTTTCCATGTTTCACCTGTATTTATATCTACTTTCAAAGGAACCCTGAGCGGCTGATTTAACTCCATTGAAGCCTTTACTATGGATTTTACTTCTTCAAGTTCCTCTTTCAACGTTTCTATTACAATCTCATCATGAACTTGTAAAATCATTTTTGATTTTAAATTTCTTTCTTTTAAATTTTTTGCACATTCAATCATAGCATACTTCATTAAATCTGCAGCTGTACCTTGTATAGGTTGATTTATTGCCGCACGTTTTGCAAATTCTCTAATCATTCCGTTTGGACTGTTTAACTCAGCAAGATATCTTCTGCGTCCGAATATTGTTTCGACATATCCGTTTTGCTCTGCAAAATTTATCGTTGCAGACATGTATAACTTTATATTGGGATAAGTTTCAAAATATTTGTTTATAAAATCTTCAGCCTCAACATTTGAAATCCCGATAGCTTTTGCAAGTCCATATTTACTTTGACCGTATATTATCCCAAAATTTACCGCCTTTGATTTATAGCGCATATCTTTTGTAACTTCTTCCATAGGAACACCAAAAACTTTTGATGCAGTGAGTGTATGAACATCTACATCATTTTTAAAAGCTTCAATTAAATGCTTATCCTGAGAAATATGTGCCAATAGTCTGAGTTCTATTTGAGAATAATCCGCTGACAAAATCAGAGAATTTTCCCTATTTTCAGGAACAAAAGCCGAGCGTATTTTATTCCCATCTTCAGTACGAGCAGGAATATTTTGCAAATTCGGATTTGAGGAAGACAATCTGCCTGTCGTTGTAACGGTCTGATTAAACGAGGTATGTATTCTGTTATCTTTTTTACTGATTAATTCAGGCAAAGCATCCGTATATGTAGAGATTAATTTTGCATATTTTCTATATTCCAAAATCAATCCTGCAACCTCATATTCCTCTGCTAATTCTTCCAAGACTTCTGCGCTTGTGGATTTTTTCTTCTTTTTAGATTTTAAACCCAACTTATCAAATAAAATTTCACCAACCTGTTTTGGAGAATTTATATTAAAATCACAACCTGCAAGCTCATATATTTTAGTTTCAATTACCTTTAATTTACTCTCCATATCAGATGACAAATTCGCCAAATACGGAGTATCAAGGCTAACTCCGTTATATTCCATATCAGCAAGCACTCGAGCTAACGGCAGTTCTATTTCATTTAAAATTTTTATTTCATTATCGTTTAAATTCTGTTTCCAATATCCGACTAAATCTAAAATAACAGAACTTTCCGTATTTACGGCTTTAGTAACATTTTCAATATTTGCATTATATAATGTAAGTTTTAGTTTTTTAATTTCATCAGGCTCAGCATACTGAGGAATAGTCATATCGAGATTTTCAATGGACTGAATATCAATTTCATGTCTTGTTGAAGGATTAGCTACATAACTTGCCAATTCAACATCAAATTCAGCACCGGCTAAATCAATTCCCTCATTTTTCAACACATTATATAACTCTTTCAAATTATACACTGCTTTTTTTATATTTTTCGATTCAATAAAAGATTTTAATCCGTTCATTATTTCGGGTTTTGATAAAAGATTTGAAACAGAATCGTGCCTCAACGGAATATAGTATACACTTGTCTCAACGGAAAAACTCGAATCTTTAGCGATACTTTCCGCATCCAATCCATCTTTATATGCAACAGAAATACCAACAATATCATTTTCAACAGCATTTGAAAAATTGTATTTTACATTTAATACAACAAGCTTTTGTTTTTCAAGTTCAACGCACAAATTAGCAAAATCCGCACTATCCGTTATAAGTTTTGAAGAAAATTCCGAAGATTGACTGTTTTTGTTAATCTCTTCCGAAACTGTTTGAGCAAACAGACCAAGCTGCATTTGCCCGTTACTTTCGGTTGAAGTTTTTACCTGAATTAATTCTTTACTGTCTTCTTTTGCCACGATATTGCTGGCTGCATCAGGGTTAAAGGAAGAAAGAATTGAATTAATATTTTTCAAAAATCTATAAAATTGCATTGACTTTAAAAACTCGGTAGCTTTTGTTATATCAGGTAATTCCACCTTTGTTTTATCAAAATCAAAGTTTACATCTAAATCCCTTATAATTGTTGCAAGATAATAACTTAACTTTGCATCCTCAACACCGTTTTTAATTTTTTCTCTAACAGCATTTCCTGAGATTTTATCAACATTTTCAAGAACACCGTCAAGATGCCCAAACTCTTTCAAAAGAGCCTGTGCTGTTTTTTCACCGATACCTTTTATACCCGGAATACAATCCGACGTATCTCCTCGTAAAGATTTATAATCAATAATCTGATTGGGATATACACCTAATTTTTCATAAACTGCATCCCAATCGTAAGTCTTTAATTCACCTTTTGTTGGGATTATAACCTTTACGCAGCCATCTTTATCAATAAGCTGAAACGCGTCCTGATCCCCTGTCAAAATAAGAACCTTATGACCCAAATCACATGCCTGCTTTGATATTGTTCCGATTACATCATCGGCTTCAAATCCTTCCTTTGTATAAATAGGGATATTAAACGCTCTTAAACCATCATATATCAAATCCATTTGAGAACGCATAGTGTCAGGCATCTGTTCTCGATTACTTTTATAATTTTCGTATTTCTCTACTCTAAAAGTTCTATGGCTGACATCAAAAGCAACCGCAATTGCATCTGTTTTAATTTTCTGATTTTTCAACAAATCAAATATTGCATGAAAAAAACCGTAAACAGCCCAAGTTGGCTGACCGTCAGATGTACTCATACCCGTTCTTTCAAGAGCGTAATACTCTCTGAAAGCCAATGCGTGACCATCTATTAAGATTAAAGTCTTTGAATTCCCCATAGGGCTATTTTGCCACAAAAACTCAAATAATTCAATTTTTAAAGTTTTATATTACTTATTGTCGACTAAATATGAATACACATCATTTTTGCTTATATCATATATAGATGACAGAATCGTTGAGATATCTTTATCCGAATATTTTTTTTCTTTTAATTTGTTTATTTTGTCCTTATAAGTTTCAATTCCTGACTTATTTTTATTACGATGAATCATGATAACCAATTCACCTTTCACATCCCCTTTAGAAAAATGATTTAGAATATTTTCGGCACTATCAGTCAAAACTTCTTCAAAAACTTTAGTAAGCTCTCTGCCAACGGATACGGTTCTTGTCGGGAATTCCTCTGCTATTATTTTTAATGTTTCAACAAGACGCTTTGGAGATTCATAAAAAATTGTATCCGCATCATTATATTTGGTAAGGATTTCAACAATCTGCGATTTTGTACGAGGCAAAAAACCTATAAATACAAATTCTTCAGATTCTCTCGGGATTTGAGAAATAAAAGTTACAACTGCATTTGCACCGGCAAGTGCAGTAACGGTTTTTCCGTTTTTTTTCAATTCCTCAACAAGAACTGCTCCGGGGTCACAAAATAGAGGTGTACCCGCATCAGATACCAACGCTATTGATTTACCTTCATTTATCAAATTCAAAAATCTTTGAACTCGCTCTTTTTCGTTAAATTTGTGATAAGAAATACATTTTGTACCGATAGAAAAATGATTGAGAAGCTTTTGAGTATTTCTGCTGTCCTCGCACGCAATAATATCGACAGACTTAAGAACTTCAATCGCACGCTCTGTCATATCACCTAAATTTCCTATTGGCGTAGGTACTATGTAAAAATCAAATTCTCGCATTACATTCTCTTATATAGGTGGGACATAGATATTTGCCCCACCCATAATTTTCACTTATTTAACAACAATATTAACCAATTTTTTCGGAACAACAATTACTTTCACAATTGTTTTTCCTTCGGTTAAGGTTTTTACCTTTTCACTGGATAAGGCTTTTTCTTTCATTTCATCCTGAGATAAACCTTCGTCAACTTCAATTTTATCCTTAACTTTTCCGTTGATTTGAACTACAAGAGTTATTGAGCTTGATTTCGCAAGGCTTTCATCCCATTCACACCAAGGTTGATTATGAATTGAGCCCTCTCCGCATAAATCGTGCCATGCTTCTTCCGTTAAATGTACCGCAACCGGCGACATCAACTTCATCAATGATATAATTGCGAAACTCAATATAAGTTTATCTTCCTCATCAAGCGAAGATTTTTTGCCCTGCCAATCATATATAGCATTTGTAAGTTCTCTATACTTTGAAATTACCGTATTAAATTGGAAATCGTTAGAAATATCATTAGTAATTCCCTTAATTGAGATATGAACAAAACGCAATAAATCATCGTTTTCTTTTTTCTTTAAATCACCTGCCTTGATATCAGGAACATTCAAAGAAATATTATCAGCATTTGTTGCAATCAATCTCCAGACTCTGTTCAGAAATTTATAACAGCCTTCAACTCCTGCATCTGACCAATCAAAATCTCTTGCCGGCGGTGAATCTGAAAGAATAAATAATCTTGCAGTATCAGCCCCGTAATTTTCAAATATTTCATCCGGGTCAACCGTATTACCCTTAGACTTTGACATCTTTGAGCCATCTTTCAATACCATACCTTGAGTAAGTAAATTTTTAAACGGTTCATCAAAATCCAACAATCCGCAATCCCTTAATGCTTTTGTAAAAAATCTTGAATATAAAAGGTGAAGAATTGCGTGCTCAATACCGCCTACATACTGGTCAACTGGGAGCCAGTGGTTTACTTTATCTTTATTAAAACATTCTTTATCGTTACGAGCATCAGCATATCTTAAATAATACCAACTTGAACAAATGAACGTATCCATTGTATCCATTTCTCTTGTAGCATGTCCGCCGCAAACAGGGCAGACCGTATCTTTAAATGTCGGTGACGTCGTTATAGGGGATTTACCTACGACAGAGAAATCAACATCTTTTGGAAGAAGTACCGGTAATTGATTTTCAGGAACAGGTTGAATACCACATTTATCACAATATACAACAGGGATTGGAGCACCCCAATACCTCTGTCTTGAAATAAGCCAGTCACGGAGTCGGTACTGCGTCTTAAATTCTCCAAAACCTTCGTCAACCGCTTTTTGAGTAATAGCTTTTTTGGCACTTTCATTATCCATTCCGTTAAATTCAGCGGAATTTACAAGCACACCCGGATCAACATACGCATCCGCCCACGTTTCAGGAACTCCCAAATCTTTATCCGCAGGCTTGATAACAACCTTTAAAGGAAGATTATATTTCTTTGCAAACGCAAAATCCCTTGTATCGTGGGTCGGAACAGCCATTACCGCACCCGTACCGTATTCAACAAGAGCATAATCAGCTGTCCAAAGAGGGAATGTTTCCCCCGTAAATGGGTTTTTACAGTGAGTTCCGAGAGGTACACCCGTCTTAGGCCTGTCTGTCGAAAGTCTTTCAATCTCAGACATTTTACGGGCATTTGCCCTATATTCCTCAACAGAAACTTTATTTTCCGCAGTTGTAAGTTTTTCTATATCCTTATATTCAGGAGCTACAACAAGGTATGTTATACCATGAACGGTATCCGGTCTTGTCGTATACACAGGAACTTCCATTTTTTCTCCACTCGGAGCATCGATAACAGGGAATCTGAGAATTGCACCGTGCGATTTCCCAATCCAATTTGCCTGCATTGTTTTTACATTATCACCCCAACCCGGAAGTTTTTCCAAATCTTCCAATAACACATCTGCATAATCAGTTATTTTCAAAAACCACTGAGAAAGATACTTTTTCTCAACGACACTGTCACATCGCCAACATTTGCCGTCAATCACTTGCTCATTAGCGAGAACTGTTCCGCAATCGTTACACCAATTAACGGCAGCCTCTTTTTTATAAGCCAAACCTTTTTTATACAACTGCAAAAAGAGCCATTGTGTCCATTTGTAATACTCAGGCTTGCAAGTAGCTACTTCTCTATCCCAATCATAAGAAAGACCCAGCATTTTCAGCTGTTTTGTCATATAAGCGATATTTTCATCAGTCCATTTTTCAGGATTTGCACCATGTTTCATAGCGGCATTTTCAGCCGGTAAACCGAAACTATCCCACCCAATCGGATGTAATACATTATACCCTTGTGCCTTTTTAAAACGGGCAATTACATCGGTAATTGTATAATTTCTAACGTGTCCCATGTGTAATTTGCCTGATGGGTAAGGAAACATTGACAGGGCATAATATTTAGGTTTATCACTGTCATCAGGAGTTTTAAAAGCACCTGTTTCTTCCCATACTTTTTGCCATTTCTTTTCTATTTCCTGCGGAAAATACGCTTCTTTCATTTATATTCCCTCTCAATTTCAACATTAATACGTAAAGACTAACACAAAGACACCCGATTGTAAATTAATACAATTAATTAAAACAATCGAAATCAAAATATTACTTATATTTTAGAATAATAAAAGCACATAAATTACTGCTTATAAGAAACCTTTTTTATTCTCTTAATTTTAATTTTAATACCTAAAATAGTAATAATTTTATGAGTTTTATCTGACGAATTCCTTATTGAAAATATTGTCTTTATAAAAGAAAATTTCTCAGGGGAATCATTTTTACACGACATCTGCTCAATATATCTTAATCTGTTTTCATTTTCGTATTCTTTATTCGGACATATTGATATCGGGAATGGTAATTGTAAAAACTTTTCATAATAATTTCTTATATTTGGTATTAAATCTTTATTTTCTTCTCTTTGAGAATAGAAAAATAAATGAATCATTGGAACATTACAACGAGCAACAATTTTTTTATCATTGTTCAAACAATACTGGTGACACATATATTCGTCATCAAATTTTTTGATATCTATAGCATTCCATAACTCTTTTTTAAATAGCATACAATTTATGGAATATCTTTCTTTATGATTTACCAAACAATCACTTTGAGATTTACATTTATCTATAAATTCTTCTATATTTAATGTCGTTTTTTTATGCAACCATCGTGATATGTATGGATTATGCCATACTGTACCGCAAAGCCCATCACGAATTTCATCTTTTGAAACTAATTCTCCTTTACCAACAATGTGTTCTCTTGCAACATTTTGGAGATATTCCTCTTTTAAATCCATTATTTCCAAAGTTTTTATAAATCCCCAAGGGTTATTATTTACAAGAGAAGTTACATATGCTAAATCATCACCATATTTTTCAGAAGAAGTATTATAACTTTCAATCAATTGTTTCAGCCAACCCTCTGTAACAGGGAATACGTCATCATCAACCTTGCATATATATGAGTATGGCTGCATAATTTTTGAATTAAGTAATTCCTTTATTGCCAAATATGGCTTTTGAGGTTCAATCCAATCAACAACGACTATATTACGAGGAAAAAGGTCTGCGTATCTTTTTGCAACTCTATAAGTTCTCTCACAATCATATGTACCTCGCCCGTTTTGCAATAAGAATATTTTGGTATCAGGTTCCATAAATTTTGTATGTGCCGCAAGAGCAATTTCTAATGACTCATAATCTGCATAACAAAGTAAAACTACAGCTACATCTTTTAGTTGCATAGTACGCTTCCCTTCTGCAATTTTTCAATTATCTTTACTAAATTCTTTTGCTTATAATACTGTTCTTTATACAATTTCCTACTACTATTAAAAGTTAATTTATATCTAATCTTGTATAATGACTTTTTAAAAACTTGTTTTATAAATGATTTTTTTAACTTTTCACATTCTGATACCGGCTCATTACAATAAACAAGAGTCGAAATAACTTCTTTATGTTTTAATCCTGTTTCTGCCTGTAAATATCTTATGTAACAATCGAATAATTTTTCGCCTAAATACCCCAAAGTTCTCTGCCCGTTGATTGTATATGTGGAAAAATCAACTCTATCAAGAATTTCAAAAAGAATATCAAATAAAAATTGCATATATTTGAAAAATTCTTCTCTTGGTAAAATAAACATTTGATATAAATAAGTTTTTGGACTATTTAATTGATGCTGCAGATACTTCAACATATGGGG
Source organism: uncultured bacterium (assembly GCA_902761735.1). Classification (GTDB taxonomy): domain Bacteria; phylum Cyanobacteriota; class Vampirovibrionia; order Gastranaerophilales; family Gastranaerophilaceae; genus UBA1221. Next base: position 45,482 of record CACWLL010000009.1, on the reverse strand, counting down.
ATATTTCGATTCAACTATTTGTGACATCAAATCATAGTCTTTTTCTTGCGTACCTTCTATATTATTTACATAATCCTCTTTTACGTTATCTAGCCCTCTGTAACTAAAATCACACTCTTTGACGGTTACATAATCGTATTCATCCAATACTTTTAGTATATTTTCATCGTTCAAACCTATCATATTTTGATAATTTTTAGGTGCATAATTAAATTCCAATATGCTATAGCAATTCTCTATTTCAGTATTTTTATGATTTAAAAGTATCTTATCGTCAAATATAAAATGTCTACGATATTGCATGAGCCCAATATAATCAGGATTTTCTAACTTGTCATAGTTTTTCCAAGCCCAATATAATCCGGTTAACTCTGAAAAATATCTGTTTAATTTTGAAATATTTTCTCCGGTATTATCTCCCGGCATATTTCGTTCCAACCACTCAATGTGGTTATTTGAGTTTGCACCGTCCTTAGATTTAGTCAACGCAATATCTCTGCCTACATGTATTGGTTGAATAATTTCTGATTTTAATAGTATTGCCGGTTTATGGTAGGCTATTAAAATTTTACATTTAGTTTTATTCAATAGTTTTTCTCCATCTCTTCTGCAATTTGGTTAATCACACCAATAAAGCGTACCAGTATATACAGTTAGCACTATATACGGGTATTGACGCTTTATCTCAACATTGTAGCACCAGATTTATATTATTCGTTCGTTATTACTTATTGAGTCACTTATAACATAACGACACTCACAAGTCAATAATTTGCTTACTTGATAAATTATGAACACTATTACCGAATTTATCGTAAATTCCGCAAGAATCACGACAATTTCACAACTCAAACATCATCACCTATTGAAACCAGCTTAGTGTTTTCTAATCCATTTGTCCGCTTTCCGGCAGCAATTAACGTTTTATCACCCGAAAAGCAATTCTATCAAGATAACATTTTTTGTTTCTGCGTTTTACAAAAATTTTGCCCCGAATTAATCCAACTTAAGAGTTTTAACTCTGTTAAACGGCCAGAAAAGGAATACGGCTCTCCCGATAAATCTTTCCTTAGGAAGTAATCCCCAATATCTGCCATCCTGAGAATTACCTCGGTTATCACCCAACATAAGATAATGTCCTTCCGGAATAATTTCAGGACCGCAATGCATAGTATCCGAACATGGCGTATAATCATAAGGGCTCTGAATATACGGTTCATCGAGAGGTTTATCGTTTATATAAACCGTACCTTTACCGTAATCGTCAAATTTTATTTCATATTTTTCACCCGGAAGTCCGACTACACGTTTAATGAATGCTATATCTTTACAGAAAAAGCCCGTATATCTTGCAAACAGTTTTACCGGAGTATTTTTCAAATTTTCAAACGGAGGATAAAATACCATTATATCCCCACGGTCAGGAGTTTTGTAGAAACGTGAATATCTTTCAACGAAAATTCTATCACCCTCATATAAAGTAGGATGCATAGAGCCTGACGGTATCCAACGGATTTCTCCGATAAAAAATCTTATTATAACTACCATAACAACTACAAAAATAATTGTATCAAGAGTTTCCCACAAAAAAGCTTTTACCTTTTTCCCTTTTCTTATAAAAACTTCTTTTGTCAGTTCTTCCGGTTCATTATCAACAGGTGATTCCTCATCATTGCCAAACCCCAAAAATTCAAGCACATTATTTTTTATATTTATCCAAAAATCAAGAGTAAATATCGAAAAAATCCATTTTATAAAATTCATAACAGATTTAATTAAATCTTTAAAGATTTGAACAGAAAAAACATATCTTATAAAATCAGTAAATTCTCTGCCAGAATCTGCTATGCGCTCTTTTACAGATTTTCGCTCTACATTTCCCTCTTCGCCATCATTTGAGAAAATAATCTTAATTGCATCAATAAATTCCTCATAAGACATTTTTCCTATAAAATTATTCATATCTTAATAACTCCGTAAGCTCAATTAATGCCGTTTTATATTCACTTTGCCCAATATTATCAAGCTCTTTTTTGGCATTATGTATGTAATTATCTGATAAACCGACAGCTTTTTCAATACCCGAGGAATATGTTTCCACAGAACCGCTAAATATAACAGGCGCGGTATATACTCCATTTTTTATATCGCTATCGGCAATATTTTCAACAATATTTTTTATATCATCCCTTAATTGAAAAGCAATACCGAAATTCTTGGCAAAACTCACAGCCCTATGACAATCGCTGCCGGAAATATACAAAGCTCCGTACAGAGCCATCTCAAATAACGTAGCGGTTTTTTTATATGTTTTAACCAAATATTCTTCTATTGTCGTGATTTTATACAATGAATTATACTGCATTACTTCCCCAATACACATTTCTGACATTGTTTTTGAAAATAGCTCGTATATTCTTGTATTATCTAATTCACATACCAAATTTAAAGCTTTTGAAATAACATAATCTCCTAGGATAACCGCAATATGGTTACCTGCAGAACTATTCAATGACAAATTACCCCGACGAATTTGACTCTCATCAATCACGTCATCATGTATCAATGATGCGTTATGTATCATTTCAATAACCGATTGAAATAAAATTTGCTTCTCGTCAATTTCCAACCCTAAAGAACGCAAATATAAAAAAGACAAAACCGCTCTAATATGCTTTGACGGGGCTTTCAAATACTCTCTTAGCTTATCACTTAAAACTTTATCTTCAGAAAACTCTTTTATAACTCTATTATTAACCTTCGCAATATCTTCTGAAACAAGTCCGTATATTTTCTTGTAATTTGAACCAAAATCTCTCATATTTTTATTCTAACACAAATTATTAACCTTGCCATTCACGAGCTAAGCATCGCTTGATGTGCCTCAGGCAAAAAAAAAACGACTAAGTAAACCCAGTCGTTGGAAATTAATAGGAAAAAGGAAAAAGGAAAGGAAATCTTTTTTTATGCTGAGAAAGTTTTGAAAGTATCGCTTGTATTCTTTTCAATAACTTTTGATACAGCATCTTTTTCTGTTTGAATAGCTTTTTGTTCAGTATCAAGTTGTTTCAATCTCAATTCCAGATTTTTATCTTCAGCTTGAATTACTTCAATCTTAGCATTGATTTTTTCAACTGCTTGATCATATAACGCTTTATCATATTCATATTGATTCATAGCATCATTGTATTTTTCCTGATCGGTTGAAGTTTCGGTTGTAAGCGGATAATCAACATATAAAACCGAACCATTATCCAAAACAGTAGGAATACTCAAAGTAATCAATCTTCCTGAAGAATCTTTTTCAATCTTACAATTTTGAACGCCCTTGAATTCTTCTATCTTTTCTTCACTGCCGATAGTGTAACAATTAATTTTTGACAATGAAGTTTTTGTAGTCGGATCATATACAGCATTTTCTAAATCATTGACAGCGTAGAAGTAAGGTCTGTGAATACCCGTAGTTGTATCAAGAGCATATCTTACCATCCAGTCACTGAGTCCGTACTTTTGAGTTAACAATTCTTTCCAAGCAGCTTCTTCTTTTAAAGTATTAGCAAGCTGAGTTGGTGATAACGTACTCAAATATTCATCATCAGTTGCATAAGAACTTGTTGTAATGCTTTGAATTTGAGCCTGTGTAAGATAATTCTTACTTGTTACTTCTTCATACGGTTCATAATAATAATTACCGTCAGCATTTTTTTCAATTAAAGTAGTACTGTATTCGGTATCATCATCAACATTACCGGTATTTACTTCATTATATAACGCAATAATTAAATCTTCTTCTGTAACACCAGGTAAATCCGTACGATTTTCGTCATCATCAAGGGTATAAAATCCGCCTGTTGCAGCATCTTTAAACACTTGAGATATAATTGTATTCGTTGCCTGATCATATTGATAATATTCAAAATTAGCAATTTCATTTTGCGGAACCTGCTGTCTCGGTTGCTTTTCATAAGTTGTTGCCTCATAGTAAGGACCTGTTGCATCTGTTTGAACATTATAAGCCTTGCCGTTTACAACTATTGTATTACCCATTACAGTATTACCTTGAAGCAAACCTAAAGTTCTCAGGTTTCTTGAACCGATAGCATAAACATAGTTTCCCGGAGCTCCAAGTTGTGAAACAACGCTTGTCGCAGCGGCAATAGCAGCATAATCATCTTGCCATTTTGACAGGTAGCTCATTGTATACATTCCGTTCGACTGCGCAATCATTGACGTAACAGTATTTGTCAACGCCCCGTCCGAGAAAGTATAAATTGTCTTTGTAAAGCTGTCGACTGAAGGTGGTGTCGGTACAGACATACCTAACAAATCATTGTAATAATTAGCAGATTCGTTAGACAACATTGTACGCTGTTGGTTAATCTGTTGACCTTCAAACTCGACATTATTCTGTCTTGCCGTTAGCCCTAAAAATCTAGCTTGTGATGCTGCCATTCCCATAGTTGGATTTCCTTTCGATTAGTTCCTTATATCATGCAGTACGGCTATATCGACAGGAAACTTTAATTTTTTAAGCTTACATGTTAAGTATTGTTAAGCTTGGTATGTCCACCACGCCCAATTAGGCTCTAAGTCAACATCTTTCTGGCTATAATAAGTTGCGATATGCTCTCTTATTTCATCAAGTTCTTTAAAGCCCCACCAAGCACCTTCGCTGACGCTATCCAAATAATCTTCGCCTGCTTGATATGCAACATGTTCACCCCATTTAGGCAAATTTGTAGGATGTAAATAAGCCGTAGCATGAGTTACTTCATGAACCATGACTTCAACTAAATCATACCATTTAGTACTCGGGTCACGTGCCATATTTATATCTAAGAACATGCCACCGGGGCCATCGCCCTCATCATCATCAGAATACCAAGAAGTCCCTGAGCTGTTTAAGTAATACAGATATACACCAAGAGTTCTGCTTCCATCGCCGTTGCCGGAATTCAAATCATCGTATGCAATTTTATTTGCAGCTTTTAATCTTGCAAGAGCTTGTGCTTGGTCAGTCATACCGGAAGCATTAAAATATTCCTCGGTTCTTGCAATAACAAACGCTTTCTTTTGTTCTAATGTCATAGCACTAAATTGTGTTTGTATTTGTGCGGCAAATTCTTCAATTTTTGCTTGATAAGCTCTTTCAACGCTATTTGCTTGCTCCGAATCACTTGCAATTACACCTTTTTGTATATCTACCATGTTATTTATTAATTCAGGATTATTGGTTATAATTACTTTAATTTCATCTGCAGATAATGTACTGTTGGAATTACTGTCCAAAACATTAAAAATCTTGTTTAACTGACTGAAGAAATACCCAAAGTCTTCTTCCCTATCATCATTCTTCGTCAACATTACGAGCTGAGTTCTTGTGATACCTGTTTCTTTTGTAATAGAACCATTTTTAGAATGAACATATTCAAAAAATTTATCAAGAGCCGCATCTACGTCATCAGAAGCCGGAGTTGACGGATTGTCAGGGTTAACCACCGGGTCATCAGGGTCAGGATTGACAACCGGGTTATCAGGATCAGGGTTGACCACCGGGTTATCAGGGTTAACCGGATTAGAAGGATTTACCGGAGTTGAATGCTTATGGTGCAATTCATAAATAACTCGCTTAATATCTTTTATCTGTTGTTCAGATAAATCACTAATAGTAATAGCATACCCTTTTTTAATGTTCTCTGTTGTTGTAGCATCATGCAAAATACACGAATTCTTTGTATTACCTTGAACAGCAATTTGATTGGCAATGCTATATATTGTTTCTCCTTCATTTACTCTCAATACGTCTTCTACTATTTGTTTCAATTCCATAGCTTCCTCAGGATTTTGAAGCGTATATTCCTTAGTAGATTCGGCATCGATTTTCTTTTGATTAGCTACCAATCTTAAAAACGGGGTATTTTGAATTTCCATAAAGTACTCCTTATATTCTTCGTGTATATCGGAATGTTTATTTAATATCTTTATAGAAATCAAATTTTATTTTACAAAAATTTACATAACAAAACCGCCTAAAAGGCGGTATTATTTGAAGTATGTTTTGGGGTAAATATAAATATTTAACTATATCTGAACAAGTGAACCACTATCCTAAAAATGAAATTCTTTGATCCGGAGTTTGACTCTGCATATTTGCTTGTTCAGATGAGGAAACTACATATTTATAAGTTCTTGCAATTTTTTTTATGACCGTTGAAATTGGGTTAGACGGCATAGAATTATTCAAATTACCTTCAAATTCTCTACGAGCATTTGGATTTTGCAAAGCAAGAATCGCCATATTCGGAGTAACAGTGTTTCCATCTCCGAAAGAAATGTACTGTTTAGATGTGTTAAATTTTACAGGATTTATTGTTATCATATGCTTCCTCCTCTCTCGAGGTTTATTAAGTGTTTGTTAAACACTTCATCTAACAATTTCACTATACATTATAAAAAATATTTTGTCAACCCCTATTATAAAGTTTTGTAAAGCGGCTATAATTCAATTGTAGCAAAGATAAACGATAAAGTGGCAAAAATACACTTATTGATGGCTTTTACGCTTTGTTTTGATTTTTGTGGATGGGATTTTTGCAAAATGATATAAAAATTTCGCTATCCTAAAAATTAGCCAAGTGGGCAATTGTATTAATGACACTTATTTTGTTAAATATAATTAATCTTTTTCATACTTCCAGCTATTCTTAATTCCAACGAGCCTCTATCCGAGGCTCTTTTTTTAATATGATATTATATTATGAAAAATAACTCAAGATTGCCCCGCCAATCTCCTCATTTGGGTCAAAAGGAACAGTAGAAACAGGCTTTAGCGAATTTTGAATAAGCATGCTGAACAAAGGTCCAAACGCATCCGGCACTCGAGTTTTTCTGTAAATTCCCGCCAGAAAAGTCTGTATATATGGGGATTGTGTGCAATTTAGTCGGGAAAGCGTCGGGTACATTTTGTCAATTCCTTTTGTTCCGGCATCATGCATGCGATTCAAAATATATAATGCTTCCGTTAATTGTACTTCATTTTGCGAATATTTTAATATCTCATTTAAGTATGGCAGGGCTTTCTCTCCTTGTCTTACGTACAAATCCGTCTTATTCTCGTCAAACCTTATGTAGTTATCTTGTTTTTTGGGTGCGAATTGAGGAGTCGGATACGGGACATATTTTACATTTACGGGATTACCAATTGATTGAATCATTATTTACTCCTTTTTATGAATATACAAACGGAGGTCCGTTTTTAATTTCCAATAATATATTTTCTGCCATTGTTTTCAGCTGTTCTTTTGACTTCCCTTCATCAACTTTTGAGAAAAACTCTTCCACAAGCGGTTTTATAGCTGCATCTTTTTTTGCTTTGAAGTTTCTCAATTCCGTAGAAACCAACCTGCGCTGTAAATCCAATTCCGTTTGCGCATTAATCTTTTTGACTTGAACTTCTTTTATTGCATCCCCTACAAGTTTGCCGCCATAACTTATTGCAGCAAGAGTCGTAGTTCCAAAGAAAAGCTGCTGGAATTGCTTATTGTCAGGCTCTATTAAAAGATTATAGAAAAATGCTCTATAATCATCGACAAACGAAGAAAATGAAGGTTTTTGAGTACCGTCACCGCCAATATTCGGATTTACCTTTACCGTAGAAGTATTTATCTTATTCATTACACGTGTTACAAACTTTTGTTTCTCTCTTTTAGACCATGACGTATGTTTAATAACTTCATCGATATCTGATTGTTTGGCATTAATAAATTGGAGCATGTTTTCCAAATACTCTTGAACATACTTTTTATTTTTTGAGGATTTCGCAATCAATTGCATGTCTTGTTTTGTTTTTTCAATAAATTTTTGAGTTTCAAGAGTTCCTGCCCTAAGATTTTTCATTGAATACAGAGAAAGAGCTATTATTGATGCAAAAGTCGCAGAACCTAACGCAAAATATTTTAGATTATCAGAGGTATCTTTTCTGTGATTGTCAGAAGTCCCAAAAGATAAATCTTTCGACGATTTAAACATACCAAAAGGTTGAATTTTTGGCTCTGTCGGGGACAGGTATTCCGAAAAAAGTTTTGTTTTCTCTGACAGTAAATTCCTGATAATTTGCATTTTCCCGCTAAAAGATTGTGTTTCTACAGAAATTAAGTTTTCTTGCAAGTCTTTTTGGATATCCGCTTCTCTCTTTTTTACCCACACATCTTTAAATCCGTCAAAGAAAGTTTTACCCATAAACGCCGTTGCGGTAAGAGTTAGCACCCCTAATCCCGCACGAACAGTTTTTCTGTTAGGATTTTGAACCATCTGCACAATTGCCTGAACTGTTTCTTCATTTATGGAAATATTTCGAGTAAATGAGGTTATCCATTTTTCTTTTGCGATTTCATTTGTAATTTTTGCATTGCGCTTTACAAAAGCGGAAATCCCTGCAAATATACCCATCACTCCAACCGCCAACGCACTAATCGGCAGTAAGCTCCGCTCAGGATTAGTTAAATTTTCACCTAATTGTTTAGGAAGCTTTGTATTACTTGAAATAATTAATGTATCTCTTGTATCCTCAAGATTATAGCAGTCCGATAAAATACCATCTTCATTCTCTTTTATAAAACTGTTTACAATTACACCTTCTTTTGTTTTGTAATTGTTAACTTTTTGGCTTGTTGTCAAATTCCGATACTGACGTCGGGTTTCACTATCATTAAATTGTATAGCAATCATTTCTCGCGTCCTTTCCGGATTAATTCTTCATCATTCTCTCCTTTAAGCTTTTTATACAAACAATGTATAAAAGTTTTTAATTTGAATGCTTTTTTAGCCTCGTCAACTTTCTTTTCATCATTTTGAGTATCTTGAGCATCAAAAATTGAAAATAGCGATTTAACCTTTTTCTTGAACTCGTTCAGCGGCTCACCTATTTTTTTTGATATTGCCGCCTTAACTTCACCATATATTGCGGTTAATTTATCAGAAATATCTGCAAATTTTTGGGATAAAAAATTAAGTGCACTTTGAACAACCGATGGGGCATTTTTAACCGCATTTAATAAATTTCCGACAGTAATATTAATAATAAAATTAATCGGACGTGATAAAAACGGAGGAAATGTATTGGTTATCATACCGGTAATATTTGCAAGCCTTGATGATGCATTCATCATAAACTTTTCAAAAGCCGCAAGCCTTTGTGCAAAACTTACAGCATCTTGCTCTCGCTGCATTTTTGCATTTTGTTGAGCCTTTAACATAGCACCTATTGCAGCACATTCATTCCAGCTCATTTCACCCGGTTTCGCAGTATGGTCAGCAGTTTTCATTCCGCCGCCCATACCGTTACAAATAGGGCAAGCTCCTAAAGGCGCACCGTGAGGGCATGTTCCTGTTTTCATAATATTCGGTTGTGACATAACTGCTGACGGCATTAAAAAATCCTCTTCATCATTCACAAGAGGACATCTCAATAAGTACGGAAGAATTTCCATATCGCACGTAGAAATTCATCAACATTGAGCATTCCGGCTTTCCCGCATCTGCGGCATACGGTTGCGGCTACAGTCGGGGAATTTCACCCCGTTTCCTCGTTTGTATAAATATCCTAAGATAACAATATCACAATGTCAACAGCAGTCTGTTCTCTCCTTGACAATAATATTACGGCATTGTACTATTGTAACGGGAATTTAATGATGGCTGCGAATTTTGATTTTCTAAAAAAAACCGATAAAAATTTATTTGAAATAATTAATGAAGCAGAAAAACTTTATCGTGATGAGTATTTTTCTCAATGTATAACTCAGACAAGGCAATTTGCAGAAAATGTCTGCAAAAATGTTCTTGGGAAGAAACGTACAACCGAAGAAACTTTTGACGATATGCTTGCAACATTAAAAGATAATTCTACCGGTGAAGAACAAGAAAAAGAGTTTATTGATGATTTGTATTTCCTAAAAAAGCAAGGTAATGATGCTGTTCACTCATCTACGAATAAAAAAAGCGGTATGGATGCTCTTGAGTGCCTGCAAAGAGCCTTTGAAGTCGCTATTAATTATGTTGTTTATAACAAAGGTGCAAAATCTGATATTCTTAAATTAAGATATGATACCGAACTTCTCGTAACAGGCAAAAAATCAAAAAAATCCCTGTCTGATAAATATGAAGAAGCGAAAGAAAAAGAAGAAAAAAAATCTTCCGCTAAAAGTCAAAAATCAACAAGTTCTAAAAGGGGTAAAAAATCAAAAAAAGAAATAACATTATTCCCTATAAGTTGGGGGATAAAACCTAAGGAAAAAAATCAACAAACCACAAAAAACACAAAAAAGAAAAAGGTTTTCACAAAACAATCTTATACAATGAAACACAAAAATAATAAAAAAGGATTACCGATATTTTGGATAATCGTCGGCATTTCTTCCTTTATTTCATTGGTTATAATATTATCAATGTTCGTTGCAAGTATTCTATAAACAGAAAAGGATTATGATGAAAAAACATATTTTTTGGATATGTATGGTCTTAATATTCGCCCAAAATTATTCGGGCGCAGATATAGTTAATTCAAATTACAATAATGGAACAATATACTCGCAGAATAAAAAATTTATTCCTGTTCAAGCACCGGACTACGTAAGATTTTATGATATAGATTCCGAAAAATTTACCGCAAAATTTATTCCATACAGCGATTCTGCGGAAAAACTTTTGTCAGGTTCCCTAAAAACTTCATATAAGAACGCTAAAAAAATTGAAAAATATATTTCCGATAAAAATTATAAAAAAGCAGTAGGAGTTGACGGAAACTTTCTGCCTACACACATTAAATATTATAACTACTTTGTCGACAAAAACGATATGCATTCTGCAATGAATGAAATGATGATAATTAAACGTATAAATTCCGCAGACAGAGTTCTTAATGATGATATAGTGTCATATAAACTCGGAATGTTATATTATCTGAATAAAAATTATGCCGGAGCTTTAACCTATCTTGCAGATTTTGCTGATAAAAAGAATCCGTCAGAAGAAAATTTATGGTTCGCACTGGGGGATATCTATTCTAACTTGAATAACTATGAAATGAGTATACAATGTGCTAAAAAAATCCCATCAACATCAATTAATTATACTCCCGCTCTTGAAATTTTATATAATGACTATTACGGACTAAAAAAAATAAAAGATGCTGAAATTTGTGCAAATGAACTTGTTAAAAGAAATCCAAACGCCATTAATTACATAAGATTGGCTGCCGTATCAAGTACAAATGATACAGAAAAATTACGAATGTTATATAAGGCAAAAGACTACGCTCTTACAAATTCTGATTACGAAAACCTCCTGAGAGCAGACGTCGGAATAGCACGATTGGAACAAAAGAAAATCGATGCTGCAGCATCAAAATTATCAGGCTTTGTAGTAAAACCTGATTGGAATAAAATTTATGAAATTTTATCACCTATATTAGAACCTATGGAATTAAGCAAACAACAATCCGAATTTTTCAATGCAACCAATAACTGCATCATGAGGTTCTCCGGCAATGATTTAATAAGATGCTTTGAACACGTAAATAACGAAGAAGATAAAAAAACAAATGCGATTCTTCAAGAATATGAGCAGGCATATCTTCAACAAATGCAAGCAGAAGCAGAAGCTCGCCGTCAGCAGGAATTTTTGATGCGCACCTATTATCAAAGAATGTATATGGATGATTTCATGTATATGAGGCATTATCCGAGATATTTTATGGATAATTTCTGGTAAAAAGATTGTTAAAAAATGTTATATACTGTTTATACAATTGACATTTAGTTTATAACATTATAGAATATATCTGTTGATTAAAGGGGTTTTATGTATGGAATTACGAAATAGCAGAATTTTATCATTGTTGGAAACAAAAACTTGCGACTATGGTGACCGTATTGCCTTGGGAATGAAAGGAGCCTACGGGTGGAGAGAATTTACATATAAAGGTCTTGGGTTACTATCCAGAAAAATTGCAAGATATCTGATTGAAGATTTAGATCTCAAAAAAGGGGAGTGTCTTGCAATACTCTCCGAATCCAAACCGGAATACGGCGCATGTGTATTTGCATCCGTTCTCACGGGAACTATAACAGTTCCGCTTGATATAAAATTGTCAAAGTATGAGTTGGTATCAATTTTATCAGATTGTTTACCATCGATAATGTTAGTATCAAAAGACTATGTTGATATGGCAATTGAATTGCAAAAAGAAGTACCTTCAATAAAACATATTCTTTTAATCGATGAACACGCAGTAAAAGAAGGTATTAAAAATATATATGATTTACCGGAAATTTATGATGCAAAGTGGCGCCAACGCAGTTCTAAATCAACAGCGTTGATAATATACACTTCAGGCACAACAGGTGCCCCTAAAGGTGTTGAAATATCTTTCAGAAACATGAAAGCACAGTTAGATGATTGTACCGATGCTATTAACGCAATTTTACCGAATAATCAAAACATAAATTTGCTTTCAATATTGCCTATGAACCACCTGTTTGAAATGACTATAGGGTTTTCAACATTTTTACATTTCGGGCATACCGTTTATTATACAAGCAGTTTAAAGCCTAAAGATATAACGGGAATTATGAAGGAAAAACATATACAATTTATGATTGTTGTTCCCGCATTTTTAAAACTCTTGAAAGCCGGCATTGAAAAAGAAATTAATTCATCCGGCAACATCACAAGAGTAATGTTTAAATTTATGTATCATTTTGCAAAATTTGTTCCTACATACGGTTTGAAAAAAATTATTTTTAAGAAAATCCATGACAGTTTAGGCGGCAAATTTATAGGATGTATCTCAGGCGGAGCACCGTTAGATATTGACGTCGCAAGATTTTTTGAACGCATAGGTATAAAAGTATTCCAGGGTTATGGACTTTCTGAAACAAGCCCTGTAGTATCCGTAAATTATGACAAGCGAAGAATAATTTCTTCTGTCGGACACCCGCTAAAATCTTTTGAAGCAAAAATAGACAGTACAAACGGAGAACTCCTACTCAGAGGACCTTCGGTTATGAAAGGATATCACAATCAACCGGAAATGACAGCAGAAGTTATCGACAAAGACGGATGGCTGCACACCGGAGATATTGCAAAAATTGATAAAGACGGTCACATTTATATAACCGGCCGTATTAAGAATATGATTGTTCTTCAGGGTGGTAAAAAAGTTTTCCCTGAGGAAGTTGAGGCTGTATTAGAAAAGAGTCATTACATTGCCGAGGTTTGCGTTCTCGGTACATCAAGAAGTTTTGGTTCAAAAGACGGGACGGAAGAAGTAACTGCCGTTGTTGTACCAAAGGATGAATTATATAATACATATTCGGATGAAGATGTCGATAGAATGATTAAACTTGAAATTAAAACTTTATCATCTCATTTGGCATCATATAAACGCCCGACAAATATTATAATCTCTAAAGAACCGTTACCAAAAACTACAACAAGAAAAGTTAAACGTAATGACGTTAGAGAATTAATAAAACTTTAGTATTACAATTGGCGTTTTCATGTTATAATGTCTATACTAAGGAGAACATTATGACATTACGAAATGAGCGTGTAAGAAAAGAATTAATGCGTGATATATCTGAAATACTCAGAAAAGAAATCCGAGGGTTATCAGGTGTTGTATCCGTTTTGGACGTAGAAGTTGCACACGACAATTCTTTTGCACGTGTAATATACAGCGTTCTTGGTTCTGATGAACAGATTGAAAAGACGAAAGAAATTATTGAAAAAAGTACCCCAAAAATCAGATTTGAAGTAGGTAAACGTATACGATTAAGGCTTACTCCGGAATTAAAATTCGTTTATACCGATTCTTTAGAAAAAGGTTCAAGAGTCAGTGAATTAATTAACAAAATCTCCAGAGGAGAAATTTAAACTGGTATGTTCGGGGTAATAAATATATACAAACCGCGCGGTTTGACCTCGCATGACGTTGTCGGGATTATCAGAAAGATTTTAAAAATAAAAAGAGTCGGACACACAGGGACTCTCGACCCTTTTGCCGAAGGCGTTTTGCCAATATGTGTAGGTAATGCTACCAGATTGATTGACTATTTTGATGACGATAAAGAGTATTTGGCAACGGTACAATTTGGCTCTGCTACGGATACGTACGATATTGAAGGTAAAATTACAAAAACTTCCAATAAAAAAACTAATATAAACGATATTGAAAAATTTTTAGATAATTTCAAGGGAGAAATTATGCAGTTTCCGCCGGTGTATTCAGCTATTAAAGTTGACGGGAAAAAATTATATGAATATGCAAGAGCCGGGGAACAGGTAAAAATAGAACCCCGTAAAGTTACTATATATAAACTTGAATTTGTTGAATTTGATAAAAATAAACAAACAGCTAAACTGCGTATAAAATGTTCAAAAGGGACATATATTCGTTCAATTGCAAACGATTTAGGAGAACAAATCGGATGCTATGCCCATCTGTCGGCTCTTGTCAGGACTCAAGCCGGAAAATTTATTGTAGAAAATTCTACAAAACTCCCTATCCAAATTGAACAAAAAAAAGAGGAAGATAAATTTTTAAAATATATAATTTCTGATAACGCACAAGAAATTCTTCAATCTGCAATTCAATCACCGCTTGAAGCTTTATCGCTGCCTATTGTAGAAGTGCAAGAAGATGAACATATTAAAATTTCTCATGGTAACTCCATTAAAAAAGATTTAAAAAATATTAGTAGTGGTGATTTTTTAATTTTGTTTTATAATAATCATGTTGATGCCGTAGGGCAATATGATGGTAAAGAAGTAAAGGTTAAAAAGGTGTTGTTACAATGAAAAAGATATTAATTTTGTTAGGGTTGATTATATTAACGGGTACTATGGCTCAAGCAGGTAATTGCGATAATTTTAGCTGTCCTGCAAATCCATATTCAAATTCTTTTTCATTCAGCAATTTAATCGGTACAAATTTCATTGCTGAAAAAATCGGTAACGCTGTAATAAAAAAAGCTATAAAAAAGGAATCTCAAGGGAAATATAAGGTTGATTTACAATCATATAATCTTACCGCATTAAAAAAAGGAATTTTCAAATCCTTGGTAATTGAGGGTAAAGATACGGTAACTGACGACATTTACGTATCGACGGTTAAGTTTAAATCTCTCTGCGATTATAACTATATTGATGTTAACAACAAAGATAATACCGTAACGTTTATGGAGCCGTTTGCAATGGCTTTTGCACTCCAAATTACCGGAGATGATTTAAATAAAACAATGGAAAGCAAATCTTATACAGAATTAATCAGACGAGTTAACAGCATCGGTAATACATCAAAATTATTTAATATAGTTTCAACAACAGCTAAAATTGAAAATAACAGATTGTATTATGTTATGTCTGTCGGAATACCTTTTATAAAGAATAAACAAGACATAACAATTGAAACCGATTTCAAAGTAAGAAACGGCGAAATAGCACTTAATGACACCAAGCTTGTTACAAGTGCATACAAATTTGATATAAGTAAATTAGAAAAAATTATAAACTACTTAAATCCGCTTGAATTTTCAATGGGTATATTGGAAAATCACGAT
Source organism: uncultured bacterium (assembly GCA_902761735.1). GTDB lineage: Bacteria > Cyanobacteriota > Vampirovibrionia > Gastranaerophilales > Gastranaerophilaceae > UBA1221. Next base: position 29,862 of record CACWLL010000009.1, on the reverse strand, counting down.
GTAAAAACACAAATTAAAGAAGTATCGATTAAAGATAATAAAATCGATATCACCGGTATATTCACCATTGAAAAAGGTTACGTAACAGAACAATAAAAGAGGTTTTCGGAATGAAAAAACAACAACTATTAATGATATTTGCAGGTCTTTTTGTAGTAATTTTATCTGTTGTAATCGGGTTGGCATTTTTATCACCGATATTCAAAAACAGAAATCAGGAAGGCCCTGGGGTTGTAGCTGAATTACCTCAGTTAAATCCTGATGAACAGGAAGAACAACCTGAAGAAAAGCCAAAAGATTTTATTCAGATAGTATTCATCGGTAAAAATTCCGGCGGAGATGAAGTATACAAAGTTGTAAAAAGAGAATATGATGCAAATGTTGACGGTTCAAAACTCAGATTTGCAATATCTTCATTGATTATGGGACCCGTTCAAACGGAAAAAGCAACGGGTATATATTCGGAAGTTCCGACAAGTACAAATATTCTGCACATATATGATAATGAAGATAAAGTTATTGTTGATTTATCTTCAGGATTTGCATATGGCGGAGGCTCAGAAAGCGTATATAAAAGATTGTTCCAATTAATCAAAACAATTGCAAGAAATACGGAAAAACCTGCATATTTGTATATTGACGGCAGACAAGCAGACGTAATTGGCGGAGATGGGATAATGATTACTCAACCGCTCAGTGAAAATTCTATTGGTGAATAATCTATGGAAAAAGATTTAGAATACTATTTAAATCTTGATTGGACACTTATTGAGGGAGAAGATTTGGATTTCGAAGGAAAACCCTATCATTACATAATGATAGACGAAATCCCAAGCTTCTGTTTCTGTGCAAAAACACCGGAGAAAGCAAAAGAAAATTATAAAAAACAATTAAAATTAACACTGACAGTTATGCTGGAAACAGGCGAACACATAAAAGAACCGGGAGAAGAGGATAACGAACCGGATTGGGAATCCCTCTGCCCGTAAACATTTATCTGAATTTTATTTTATTGTGTCTGATTTTAATTTTAAAACCTAAAATTTTGAAGATTTTATATTTTTTATCTTCCAAATACGTATTATAAACAGAAAATATATTTCCGAAAAATTCTCTACATATGATACTTATAAAAAATAAAACAAACTGCTCTAACTCAAGAAAAGAATGAACATCATTTATAAATTGTTTTTTATTTTCAGCGAACTTCCAATAATAATCAATTAATATATCATTACGCCATTTCTTAAAATCAGGCTCCGTTATTTCATAAATATTATCTTCTACTAACTTGTCCTTAAAATTTTTTACGAAATAAAATACCCCGTTATTCTTTTTTTGCGCTAAATCATGGTTAATTAAAACCTTATCATCACTTTTTATCCTGTAATGATAGTCAGGACTATCAATATAAACTATTTTATTTGCTAATATTCTGCTCTTTACAGTAAAATAAATATCCTCAGAACGAAGTAAATCCATGAATTCTATATTATTTTCACGAATAAACTCTGTTCTATATATTTTATTCCAAACCGCTAAATTTACACTAAACAAATAATTTTGTCTTATTTTATAATTGTATACTTGGTTTTTAGGTAATTTCAATTTATTTCTGCTTTTTTTGATATAATTTCGAGCTTCATTATCAATAATAAAAGATTCTTCTACAATATCCGCATCAAAATTTCTCGCAGCTCTATATAAATTCTCAAACATTTCCGGCTCGACCCAATCATCAGGGTCTACAAAACCTATATATTCACCTGTTGCTATTTTTATTCCATTATTTCTTGCTATTCCCTGTCCTGAATTGTCTTGGTTAATCAATTTTATTCTGCTATCTGACTCCACATATTTTTTCAATATATTTTTAGAATTATCTGTTGAACCATCATTGACACAAATTATTTCAATCCCAGACAAAGACTGAGACCTTAGACTTTCCAAACATTCCTCTAAATAGCTCTCAACATTATAAATAGGCAATATTATACTAATATTTGGTGTCTTCATAATATATCTTTCTTTACATTATTATCACACATGATAAATTATTCTCATATACGAGAATAATTTATCATGATTACACACATCCTGTCAAATAAAATATAATATTAGAATGAACGAGAATAAAAATTACATTAGATCTCTTTTAGTTTTAAATAATATGCCGATTGCAAAATTAGCAGAAAAAATGACTGAACTCTCAGGCAAAGAATATTCGATTGGAAGTCTGTACGGGAAATTATCAAGAGACACTCTTACACTTAAAGAATGTCAACTAATTGCTTCAATCATTGGCTATCACATTGAATTTATAAAAAACTAGCATTATAATTTACATTAAGATATAATTTTGATACATTAGTATTGAAGAGAGAATATGGAGGGTTTATTATGCAGACATATACAGTTGAAACCAGCGGAATTTGTCCTAAGGGAATTTCTTTTGCAATAGATGACGGGAAAATTTATGATATAAAATTCTTTGGCGGCTGCCCCGGCAACACCGCAGCCATCGCTAAGCTTCTTCAAGGAACTGATGCAAAAAGAGTTGTTGAAATGCTTAAAGGTAACGACTGCGGCGGAAAAGGAACTTCATGTGCCGACCAGCTTGCAAGAGGAGTTGAGCAAGCGCTTAGTCAGATTAGTACAACTCCTTTAGCCTAAATTACAACAGATTGCTTATTTACTATTTTCAAAAATAACTGTATAATATGCATATAATATTTAGCTTGAAAGGTTGAAATAATAATGATTGAAATGAAAGTTATGGGTATCGCACTTGATACCAGAACAGGTTCCCCAATAGTAGTTTTACATGATAAAGAAAACAGAAGAGCTTTACCGATTTGGATTGGTTCAGCCGAAGCAAGTGCGATTATAAGAAAAATCGAGAATCTCAACGTTGCACGTCCTATGACCCATGACTTGATTATAAATGTTATAAAAGAAACAGGATATACGTTGGAAAAAGTTGAAATTAATGATGTTGAAAAAGAAACATACTATTCTACTTTATATTTAACAAATGACGAGGGGAATACTATAGAAATTGATTCACGCCCGTCAGATGCAATTGCTATTGCAATAAGAGTAGAAGCCCCGATTTATGTAACAGCAAATGTACTCTCAAACGGTTCTGTTTCTACGGATTCTGCTAAAGATGAAGAAGAAGCTCAAGAATTTAAAAAATTCATCCAAGACATTAAGCCGTCAGACTTTGAAAAACTTTTAAAAGATAACGACCACCACGAAAGCGACCAGTAATTGTTAATTTTGTAACAAAAATTTCAGAAACTGAAATTTGCCAAAATTTAAATTTTTTATATTTATGAAAGCAGAGAGAGAACAATTCAAGAGGTCAAGAAGTTGGATTATTCGGTTAACGCTATACAGCAACAGTATCTTTTCAAGGTACAGCCTGTAAGCATTGATGAAAAACTTAATCAACACAATTACCAACAGCAACAGCAACAGTTGCAGGGGGTCAATCCGTTTACATCAAAACCCTACAACCCGCTCTACCCGTCTGTTGAAAACAGTCCGACGCTGGGGCGCTCTTTAGATTTGCTCGGATAACTTTGCTTACCCGAAACTTTCACTATTTATAGGTATTTTAGACATCTAAAATACCGCTTAACATTTCGTAATATTCGAGAGGAAATTGCGCACTTTTTCGTTCGGAAAATTGTTTATATACATGTAAGGAAAAATTAAGGGGTAAAAGATGTTTCCGAAAGTTGATTTAGGCGCATTAAATGTATACGATTTAAGACCTGCAAACACAAATTTTGATGCAGGGCTAAAGGTAGACTTTGCGTCTGCAAGCAACAATACTTTTAAAGGTAACACAACATACAATTTATCCCATCCGAGAGTCAATGATTCGGCAGGCGTAAGCGGAGAATCTCCTAATGGAAAGGTACTTCCTTATCTGTTAGCATAAAAAGTTTATTAGCAATCACGAAATAGAAAAAATACCGGCTTATTTATTAAGCCGGTTTCTGTTTTTAATGAAAAAATAACCCTCGAAATGATTCGAGGGTTAATAATTATTAGAGTGAAAAATCATCTTCCTCAGGCAATACTTTTGGAATTTCCATCATCCATTTTTTAGCCTTATCGTTTGCCTTAGCCCAGTTGACTGCAAGCAGACCTCTTTGTACCCATATAAGCTCCTTGAAGAACTCATATTGAGAATTTAAAGCGTCAATTTTTGCTTGAAAATACAGATGCTGAGCATCCGTTACCTGCTCAATAGGCGCTTTCCCAAGCAAATATCTGTTTTTAACCATTTGATAATTTTCACCTTCTGCAAACATAGCCTTATAAGATTTTTCTATTATAAAGTATTTTGCGATTGCGCGATTTACAACGGATCTGACCTTCATCTCAATTTCAGTATCAACTTGTTCTAAATATGCATTTAATTCATTCAATTCAGATTTACATCTCGCAATTTCTGCAATTTTATGTCCGCCTTCGATTGGCTTCCATTGAGCACCAATGAAAAATCTAAATGAATTTTTATCTAATCCTAAATAAGGTGAATTAGCCCAAGCTGCACGCCCCATTGGAGATACAATACCGCCCATAACACCAGCTTGAACAGCCTTTATTTGGTTATGACCGGCATCTTCGTACGGAATATTTCTGTCAAATTGAGTCTGGTATTCTAACGACATTTTAGCGTTAGGCATAATAAATTTTTGAGCATAATTAGACATTTCTGCTTTTTTCATGGCAATTGCCGCTTTTAATTTTGTTGTTTCAGGCGACAAATATATTACTTCGTCAATAAGCATTTCCGTAAATTTTTCTAATTTTTGCGGATTTCTTACGTGGTCAATAATATGAACATCAGATGAGAAAAATGCCGGGTCACTTGCCGTTAACGGTGCAAAATTAAATTCTGTTTTTTGATCCTTGTGAAGTAATTTATTAATGTGGATTTTTATATTTTTATATTCGGCTCTCATTGTTAACAATTTTTTCTCAGCCTCACTTACTTCACCCGCCCATCGCAAAGTCTCCTCTTTGCCGCATTTACCTGTTTTTTCACGAACACGTGCAATTGCAAGATTTTCTCTTACTTCTCTTACATATTCCTCTTGAACTTTTATCATATTTTCAAGCATCAATGTCTCAATATACAAGTTCGCAGTCTGATATTCTGTATTTGCCTTTGTCAAAGCAGCTTCTGCCTTGTCAAATTTCAACTTTTTATGTTTCACAATAATATTAGTAACTAAATCAGGAGAATACAAAACCTGATCCATACCAACAGTAAATGCTCCCGCACGAGTCGGAACATCGGAATACGACGTTGCATAGTCACTGTTAAAAGTTTGATAACCTAAATCTAATCTCAATGTCGGAAGATATCTTAAATAAGAACTTGCCACAGAACGTCTTGCAGCACTTATTAAGTATCTTTTTCTTGCGATATCAAGGTTGCTTTCATCCAATGCAGTTAAAAGCATATCAAGAGTGTACACAGGTAATTGCTTATGAGAAATTACCGTAGAATTATTCAACAACCTCAATGGTGGCACATACCCAACCAATTCCGCAGTATCTGAATTGAAGAAAATTACTTTATCATCGTAAAAAGGAATTTTCTCATTCTTTACAACATTACCATGTAAAACACCATGAATATTAAAAGATGTTGCCTCAGCGAGTTTTCTGTCCACATCAAAAGCCGATGCACCAAGCATAGCACCTAAATCAACATCTTCCTTGCCAACAGCAGAAAAAGTCGGCCATTTTTTAGAATTAATATAATCATACAACTCCTGTCTTTGAGCTGCCGATAAGTTAAATAACGGAGTAACATATACCCCATCCACATTTGACGGAATCTTTGATAATGAAGCTTTTAGGTTTGAATTTACCGGAACAACAACGAAACCTAAATCACAATTTCTTTCTTTTAGTTTTTTTGCAATTATACCATTCCAATCAGATTGTGTTTTGTAGAAATTTTCATTTAGAAGAATAGCCACCTTTTTCATATCAGGAACTAATCTTTGGAATGTGACAAAATCATTTACTGACTGTTGTACAGGATTAAAAAATTTATCACCGAAATCCCTTAAACCGTATTGATCAATTGTTACAACATATTTGTTTTTATTTTTTTTACCGGCAAAATACTCACTGGACATATAACCTAAAGAAATTACCATTAATGCTTTGGAAGCTAATGCCTTATTTGAAGCATTTATTGCACCTTGTTTAGTCCAATCACCTGTGTATACAAGCTCTTTTGGAAATACTGCTTTATAATCCGGCAACAAAGATTTTGTAATTGTTGATTGGAACGTTTTTAAAACCTCAGTATTTTTATCTGACGGGCCATCCAATACAAATGCAAACTGAATAGATCTCGCATTTGGCGACGCCTGTAATGTTTTTTGCTGTGGTCTTGGCATATTAGGATTTACTTTTGCCGCAAACACCATGCCACCACTGTACGTGAATGTCAACATGCCTGCCAACACCAAGCTTAGTAACCTTTTAATCATCCCTCACTACTCCTTAACAAAATAAAACACTTATTTATGTGTTAAATATATCAACAAAGTTTTTAGATGTCAAAAATTTAATAAAAATTCTTAAGTTTTGTAGAGTTAAAACTAAAATCATTACACACAAAAGAGCCTGAAGGATAACCTTCAGGCTCTCTATATATCTATGCTATTTACTATTTTTTAGATGTTTTAGATGTCTTTGAAGAAGATTTGGAAGAGGAATTATAATAATCTCTTACAACACCTTCATATGCATCCAAATATATAGCCTTGATGTCGCTCATCAAAGGATAAGCCGGATTTGCACCCGTGCATTGATCGTCAAATGCCAATTCAACCATTTCATCCAACTTAGACATAAATTCGTCTTCCGAAATACCGAAATCTCTGATTGAATTAGGAAGATTAATTGCTTTCATCAATTTATCAATAGCTTTAATGTACAATTCAACCTTTTCATCATTTGTCTTTCCGCCTAAACCAAGTTCATCCGCAATTTGTCCGTATTTTTCTTTTGCATTAGGGAACTTGTATTGAGGGAAAGTCGCTTGTTTGTGCGGGTAATCAACAGCATTATATTTAATAACCTGTCTTATTAATAATGCGTTAGCAACACCGTGCGGTACATGGAACATAGCACCCAGCTTATGAGCCATTGAGTGACAAAGTCCCAAGAAAGAGTTAGCAAATGCCATACCTGCAATAGTTGCAGCATAGTGCATTTTTTCTCTTGCAATAGGATCATTTGCCCCCTCTTTCCAAGATCTTTCTAAATATCTGAATACCAATTTACAAGCTTCCAAAGCGTTTGAATTTGTAAAGTTTGTAGCCATACAAGATACATAAGCTTCAGTTGCGTGAACCAAAGCATCAATACCTGATGCAGCCGTCAACCCTCTAGGCATACCATCAACATAATTCGGGTCAATTATTGCCATCGTCGGAGTTAGAGCGTAATCCGCAATTGCATATTTAACATGTGATTCATCATCCGTGATAATTGCAAACGGAGTAACTTCAGAACCTGTACCTGAAGTTGTAGGGATTGCCACCATAGTAGCTTTTGCCCCCAAATCAGGAATTGAACAAATTCTCTTTCTGATATCCATAAATCTCATAGAAATATCAGAGAAATCAGTTTCCGGATGTTCATACATTAACCACATAATCTTTGCAGCATCCATAGGAGAACCGCCGCCCAACGCAATAATTACATCAGGCTCATATGGTTTAATTATATCCATAGCTTGTTTAATTGTTGATAATGTAGGATCCGGTTTTACATCAAAGAAGATTTGATGATCAATACCGATATCATCCAAAACATTAACAATACTATCCACAGCACCTGAATTGAACAAGAACCTGTCAGTTACAATAAACGCACGTTTTTTACCTTTAAGTTCTCTGAGTGCTAAATCAACTGCACCACGTTTAAAATAAACTTTTGGCGGAATCTTAAACCAGAGCATATTTTCTCTCCTTTCAGCAACTGTCTTGTAGTTAAGTAAATGTTCAACCCCTATGTTACCTGATACAGCGTTACCGCCCCATGAACCGCAACCCAATGAAAGTGACGGTTCTAACTTGAAGTTGTACAAATCACCAATACCGCCTTGGGAAGATGGTGAATTGATTAATACACGACATGATGGCATAAGTTCTGCATACATGTCAACTCTATCTTGTTTTCTTGTGTCGGTATAAAGAACAGAGGTATGACCTGCACCGCCCTTTGATACCAATTCGTAAGCCATCTCTGTAGCTTGTTTAAAATCTTTAGCTTTATACATAGTTAAAATTGGTGATAATTTTTCTCTTGAGAACGGGTCATTCCAATCTACAGATGGTCTTTCCGCTAACAAAATCTTTGAATATTCAGGGATTTTAAAACCTGACAATTCTGCAATTTTGTATGCCGGTTGTCCAACAATAGAAGGATGTGCAGTTCCTCTTGCAGGATCAATGAACGGTAAATCCATCATTTTCTTTTCTTCTGCTTTATTTACAAGATAAGCACCTCTGTATAAAAATTCTTTTTTAACTTCTTCATATACATCTTCAACAACAACAACAGACTGTTCTGAAGCACAAATCATACCGTTATCGAAAGTTTTTGACATAATAATTGAAGATACCGCCATTTTAATATCAGCCGTTTCATCAATTACAGCAGAAGTATTACCAGGTCCAACACCTAATGCCGGATTACCCGACGAATAAGCCGCTTTAACCATACCCGGACCGCCTGTTGCTAAAATACAAGCAACATCAGGGTGTTTCATTAATTGTCCTGACAATTCAACAGACGGAACATCAATCCATCCGATAATATCCGCAGGAGCGCCCGCTTTAACAGCAGCATCTAACACAACTTTTGCCGCAGCAATTGTTGATTTTGTAGCTCTTGGGTGTGGTGAAAATATAATAGCATTTCTTGTTTTTAATGCGATTAAAGATTTAAAAATAGCTGTTGACGTAGGATTTGTTGTAGGGATAATACCTGCAATAATTCCTAAAGGTTCTGCAACAATCTTTGTACCGTTTGCAATATCTTCTTTTATAATACCGCATGTTTTTGCATTTTTGTGTTTGTTATAAATGTATTCGGATGCAAAGTGATTCTTGATAATTTTGTCTTCAAGAACACCCATACCTGTTTCTTCAACAGCCATTCTTGCAAGAGGAATACGAGCTTTGTCAGCTGCAGTTGCAGCAGCTTTGAATATTGCATCAACTTTTTCCTGAGAGAAAGTCGAATAAATTTTTTGAGCTTTCTTTACCCTTTCAATGAGTAATTCAAATTGCTCTGCTGAATCCACAACGCTTGATTTGTTTAAAGCTTTTTCAAGCTTATCAACCGTTTTCTTTGTGCTTTTTGTTGCCATAAATTATTCTCCTTTATATAGTGATATTTAATTAACCATCTACTTATCATCATGCGTTCTTTTTAAGAACTTCGGGTAAATTTAGCTCCACGACTAAGCTTTGCTAATTCGTGAATTATTTCACAAATCCATTCTACAACAAATTGCAACAAAAATCAAGTGTATTTTATACAATCTTTATCTAATTTTAATATCTTAAAAATTACGATTTTTAAGAGAATAAATCTTTTATGGAACCAATAGTATCCTTGATTGTATCAAATGCAGTTTTAATACCTTCGGCAGTCATTGCAGGCTTTTGCTGTTTGTATGCCATTTCTTGCATTTGCTTCTGCATCATCAAATAATTAAAATCACTTCGGGTCATACCCATAGCGGCAGCTCTATTCCAATAATCCTGCGACATTGCCTCATAATTATATGTTTGACGCAAATCATATCTTTGGGCTTGCGGAGTGCTTGTGATATCAACACGACCGTTGGCTTTACGAACAGGGTTAGCCGAGCCATACGCACCAGTCGTACTGCGCATCAAAGCCGCATTCATCATTTGTGTTGAACCTGAGCCAAAAACCATGGGGTTGCGTCTCCTTTGTTTATATATAGTATTACTCTGACTCTCTGCGAGTTTACATATATATAAAAACATTATAACAAAAAAAATTGCCCTTTTAAAGTGCATAAAATAAGGCTTTCAGCCCAAAATGCACGCTATAAGCGAGTATATACTATTTATATATTTCAAACATTCTCTTTACAAAAATTAATATAAACAGATGAATGAGAAAACTGTTAAATGTACTATTATAAATTTATGAAAAAATTTTTAGAAAACATGAAACAAAAGGTACTTGATCAGAAAAAAAAGGCTGCAATACGCGCCTTTAAAGAGAGGGGTACCACATATTCCGGAAACACCGGAAAAAGTGTTATAACCGGCAATGAAACTCTTACTCTTAATACAAAAACCAATGAACTTATAAAAAAAGTAAAAGAGGAAGTTGAGGCTATACATAAGAGCACGAATCAAGACCCTGAAAAATTATTAGAATACGTTGAAAACAACGGTACAAAAGTATATCGTGTACATAACGCTTCAAAAATACTTGAACAGGTAAAAGAGCACACGGGTTTTCTTACTCCTTTAGAGGGGGGTAAAGCACTTTATATAAACACCGTTACCGGAGAAATGGGACTAAAAACAAAACCGCTATTTATAATAAACGATGATACCGAAATTGATTATTATATGCTATTGAGAGAATTTTACCTATGGTATTCAATGCAAAAAGGATTAGACGGATTTGATTATAAAACTCAGGAATTATTCAAAAAGAACTTCCGCAGCAAGGGAACAAGCGGAATGGAAAATTTAAAATTTGAAGAGATGGGAGCCTTAAAAGAAGCAATTGCACGAGATTCTGAGGCAAACGAATTTGTAATGGAAATATTACGCCAAACCGAAGGCGGCGCAAAGGTCATGAAAAAAATACAAGATGGCGGTGCAAATATTTAATTAACCTGATTAAATATTATCTTAATGAAAAAGCGGAGTAACCAACTGAAGGACTTCACCGCAAATTATGCTTATCAAAAGTAAAATTACAACTATACGAAGATTATTTTTCAAACGTCCGCCGCGCAGAAGCACAAGTAACCCCAAACCACCATTGGATAATAAGCCTGCCATTGCAGCACCAAATGTAATTGTACCTTTAAGCATAAGAACAGTGATAGCAACAGACACTGCACAATTAGGAATTAGTCCTATAAATGCCGTTATTATTGGCTGGATATATTTTAAGGTCAAAACACCATTTTGATAAAAATCGACAATTTTATTTCCGTCAAAAATGAAATTAAGTATCAATGTAATGACCAAAATAAATACAAAAATTTCAAAAGTATGCTTTAGAGAATGCCAAGCAACTTCTCTTTTGCTGGGACGACCTATGCATTCGGCACCTTCTTCGGTTTTTTCCGGAGCTTTAACGTCACGCAAAACCGGCTTGAATATTTTATCAATCAAATAACCGGCAGGAATAGCAATAAGGAGTTTAATCGCGATAACCGGCAAGATATATTTATACTTGTCAGGATGAGCAATCAGAACAGGCAATGCTTCATCAGAAGTTGCGAGATATATTGCAATCAAAGTACCCATGGAAATATATCTTCTGACATAAAGCGTACTGGCAATAACTGAAAAACCGCATTGCGGAATAATTGAAACCAAACTTCCGATAACAGGGCCACCAGCTTGCGAATAGCGAACAAAACGTTTTACTTTATCAGAAAAATAATGTTCAAACAGTTCAATAAAGACAAAAATCACAAACAAAAACGGTAAAATAATTAAACTGTCGGCAATAGCATCCGCAATCCATTCAGCCAAACCAAGATGTTCCAATATTTCTTCCAGCATATAAAACCTCTCCAATAATAATATTCATAATACAATAGAAAACATGCAGGTCAAATTGTTAAGAGAAGGTGTTTTATATTTTGCAAAGAAAAAATTTTGTGATAATATTAGGTAAGAAGCATAAGTGCGGAAGTAATTCAGTGGTAGAATGCAACCTTCCCAAGGTTGACGTCGCGGGTTCGAGTCCCGTCTTCCGCTTTTTGTTTTGCGATGACATAAAGTAAAGACGAGAACCCACAAGGCGGAGCCTTGTCAGGGTTCGGAGAAATTTTTGCAGAGGGCGAAGCCTTGAC
>CACWLL010000009.1:0-17659 GCA_902761735.1 uncultured bacterium | reverse complement strand
GAGGGCGAAGCCTTGACCGCGAATAACACAGTTATGAGCAGGGCAAGCGTAGACCCGTTTAACGCAAAAATTTCAAGACAGTCCCGTCTTCCGCTTTTTATTTTGCGATGATATTTTTTGCCAACATCTGTAAAATAATTTCTTTCAACAAATTAAGACAATGAACAAATTTAAACGTTTTTATGTTATATTATCGTTGAGATAGATTTTTGAGGTCGGGAATAATGAAAAAGATTTATACATTATTATTAGCGGTAATTTTAACTTCATGCGCGGCATTAGCGGCATCATATAAAATAAATTCATCGGGTGTAGTAAAAAATAATGCAGGCAAAGTTATTACATCCCCTGCGAATGTGGTTAATCAGAACTATTTTAATAATTATAGTGCTTCGGGATATGTAAACAATAATCAAGTTAATGCCAATCAGGTAGAGATTATAGAAATAGTCATGGATTACTCCGGCAGTATGTCTAATTGGATAGGGGTAGCGAAACGCAGTATGGCAGCAATTGTTGCCCAAATCCCAACATCTACAAAACTGGGTTTTAGAGTTTTCGGTCACGACTTGCACGGCAGCAATCCGATAGGAAGCACCGTTCAACAGGTTAAGAAAATAGTAAAAAAAGGAAACGGCAAATTTTCAGTCGTAACGGATGCCGGCACAGTAGGAAAAACAACCGGAGTATGTGCGGCAACGAGTCAGGTTGCAGGGATATATCCGGCTAACTCAAACGCTTTACTTTCAGGAATGAATTCGGTAGATGTCGGAGGTGCAACACCAATGGTTTATGCATTGGACAGAACCGTATATCAAGATTTTGCAGGAATGGATAACGTAACTCCTAAAAAAATAATTTTAATTACAGACGGCGGAGAAAACTGTGGCGGCGACCCTTGTGCATTTGCAAGAGAACTTATGGCAAAACGTTCCGACATACATATTGATGTTGTTCTTGTATCATCAAATTCAAGACAGCTTACATGTCTGACCTCAACCACCGGCGGACATTTTTATAATATAAATAACTTATCTGATTTTTCAACGGTTATGAATCAATCAATACAATCTCTTCCTAATCAGGTTGACCCTAATAATCAATACCAATACCAACAGCAGACTCCGGGTCAGGAATTTGAATTTATAAAAATGGAAGATGATTTGTACTAGAGAATAAAATTGTATGGTGCGTTAACTCGCACCATACTTGTCCGATTGTTTCGCTACGTTCGTAAAAACATATTACTCAAGCAAAGGACATCTCGACGTATCGTTTTTGTGTCTTATCGTATTAATACATGCATTAACAAACTATTTTAAAGAAACGCCGATATTTCCATTGTAAAATCGAACGGAAAAACTCATTGTTTCACCCTTGTAACCTGACGGAGGCGCATTATATTTTGGAGTAGACATAATCGCACTATATACCGCATCATTTAGGGTAACGTTACTTGATTGCTTGGTAAATGAGCGATTCGTTAATTGCCCCGCAGACGAAATCTTAAATGAAACAACACAGTCACCATCACCGATAACATTGGCAAAATCAATTTTACGACCTAAAGTATTCTGCAATCCTACCTTATATGAAGTCAATTCTTTTTGTAAAGCCTGAGTGTCAATTACGGCTTTAGGACGCAGGGTAGAATTTTGAGCTGAGGTTTTGGCAGCCGCCGAAGCCGCAGCCGTATTGACCGCATTTTGAGCAGATTTTGTCTGCTGCTTAGGAGTTGTTGTTGCCGATTGAGTTTTATTATTAAACGAATTTGAAGCATTCACGGCACCATTACTCACTTTACCTGAGCCGGAAGTCCCGCTTGCAATAGATTGTGTCGTTTTCGGAATATTCGGCTTTGATTGTTGAGTTGTAGTCATTGCTTTGCTTGCTGAAGAAGTCGTTGTCGTCGTTTTTGTTGTTTGTTTTGCCTGTGACGAAGTATTTGTATTCTTATTAAACAAATTACTAATAATATTACCTTGCTTAGGTTGCTGCTGTGGTTGCGCTGCAGTTTGCTGAGTTTTTGGTTGAGGTTGAGTTTTTGGGGTTGGCTGAGTTTTTGGTTGAGGCTGAGAAACAGGAGTCAATGTCTGTGGAACCTGTTGGGGTTGTATCGGCTGAGAAACCTGTTGTTGGGTTTGTGAACTTGTTGTTTTACCGGCATATTTTGCCGCAAGTGATTTTTCATTATTTATGATACCAACAGTAGAAGAATTCCACAAAGAATCTATAGATGGTATATTTTGAACTACCTTAGCTTCCGGCTTTTGTTCTTTTGCAACCTGTTCGGCAGATTTTTCTTCCGGATTCCCGATAAAAAATAAAATAACAAACGCCAATATAAAGCAAATACCAAATATTACGGTTGAAATAGGGTCAAAAGCCTGCTTAAACCTGACAAGCTCCGGATATTGTTCATCAAAAGATTTAGGGGAAGGGTTAATTCGTTTAGACTGCATTTGCTGTTCATGGTATACGTTATTATTAGAAACAGCAGAGCCGTTAACTTCTTCAAAAACATCATTCCCGCAATCGCAATAATCAGGTTTTATATTATATTCTAATCCGCACTCTTTACATTTGAACATTTTATTAAAAATCCCTATTTTTTAACTTTCTCTATATCATTATAGTCATGTGATGTACTATACTTGGCGTTGGTTGAGATTTTCCAACTGCCTGTAACTGTGGTTGTTACACGATTTGTACCTGCCGGAAAATTCAATATAGAACGTCCCTGATAGCTTCTTATAACAGGTCCGATATATTGTATTGCATAAGGAGTATATGCAGGATTTGTAGAAGAAGTATTTACATTTGTGATTTTTCCATACTTATCAACATTAAAAGAAAATCTAAAAATTGTTCCATTCGGGACATTTGGCAGACGAGATTTTGAATCTCTCATAATTTGATTCTGCAAATTTGATCTCCAAACATTCCACGCAATTTCCTCCTCTTGAGCAGTCATAACTTTATTCGGTTGAGGAGCATGTGTTACGGGTTTTGTTACAGTCGCTGTTGTTTTATGTGCCTGAGTAGTATTTGAAGCAGGCGGAACATACTTTGTAGAACTGCCTATCGGTGCTGATGCCGTATGCGTAACAGGTTGCTGCACAGCCTTATCCTGAACCGGAGTCTGAGTAGTTGTAACCGTTTTTGGAGGTGTCACACCATACTTTGTATACGTTTGACTCGTAGCAGTAGTCGGAGTAATAACTCTTTGTTGAACAGCAGTTTGTACAGGAGCACTTGCTGTTTTAGGCATTGAAGTTGTCTTATTTTTCGTCTGAACCGCAGTTGTAACAGTTATTGGTGTAGTGACGGCTCTTTCATCACTATCAATAAACTGATTCATCTGCTGTTGAAGAGCAGATATTTGATTATCAATTTTTTGATTAGCCGTCATTTGAACAACTTCTGTTTCCGGAGAATATTCCATAACAGGCATTTCGGTCTCTTCCACCATAACAGTAGTTTCGGGAATTAACTTGTATCCGGAATCGTAAACCAAAACCGACTTATGCATTGTCGGTTTTGATACACATATAATAATTGTAGATATAAACGCTGCTATCAGCAATAATTGAATTATTATTTTCATTATCTTATCTGTCTATTTTCGAAAGTAATTCTTCACATGCAAATTTTTCAAAGTTAGTATTACTTAACCAGAAAGTTTCAGCAATCAACAATGCCGTAGGAACAAGAGCCGCAACAGCACTCAGAAACATACCTTGCAAATCTCCGCCGATTGTTTGCATAAAGTATGAAACGTTCATTGTAAATTCGATTACAATAATACAAATACCGATAATAAAAGCTCTGCGCATTTCTTTATCAAGTTTTCTTGAACCTTCCAAACCATATACATCAACACCATGCTGCAAGTGATTTGAATAACCATCTTGCTTGATTACATTTGATGCCTGAAGTTTCTTATTTAATGTAAAAGCATTAGCAAATGAGAAAAATGCAAATACAATTAAGAAAGTTGCCAAGGTCAAGAATACAGGACTTATTCTTAAGCCTGAAAATCTCATCCAACCGGCAGCTTCCGGAAAGCACATAGCCAAAGTATTTGAAACACCATATGCCAATACAGGTGCTGTTAAAATACCTAAAATTGTTTCAAATATAGAGTGCAATTGCAGACTAAACAACTTATCTCTTACACCTGAAATTTTATTTTTACTCATTGTATTTATAAATCTGTCAATCCATTGACGATATTCTTTCATTACGCTTTCAAAATCTTCTCTGTATTCGTATTCATTCAATAAAGCTCTTGTCTGAACATTAACGCTTTGGAAATATCCGCAAGCAAGGGCGATAGTTGCACAAGTACCGACAAAGAACAATGAGATAAACACAGCAAAGAACGGCATAGAATCAGGGCCCAAGTAATAAAGAACATTAATCAGGTATATCGCAATATAAAAGATTAATGCCAAAATTACCATAAATCTATCCACAACACCTGCTGATTCTACATTTTTAACGTTTTTACTTTGCAGGGCGAGATACACACCTCTTTTCATAACAAGACCTACACCAAAAACAATAGCCGCATATATAAATATAAGTTTTAAGTTTGTCGGCATTTGAATAACACTGCCGGCATCTTTTAGCGGTAAGCCCGTCAAGTAATTTGAAACACCGAACGCACAAACAAATGACGCCAAGAACAACGCAATATGTAAAATTATACCGCCCTTTGAGTTCATTGCGATTCTTTGTTTCAAATCATTTATAACACCTGAAACCTGTTTAATAATACCTACACGAATTTCTTCCAATCCGGAACGCTGTTCTTCAAGCTTAATTCTCATACCAGCATTAGGGTCGTTCCCGTATATATTTCTCAAATCAGTTTCCGTCATAACAGCATTTGCACCAACCTGAGGCGGAGCATCTAAAACTTTTATTGTTATAAATTCGTCAGACCCTTCAACCATAATTTTGCAAATCTTTTCGATTTCTAAACTTGCAGGAATCGGTTGACCTTTGAATAAAAATTTCTGACAATTGAATTGATTAATCAACAAACATCTGTTATTCTTTGCATCATATTGCAAAGTCAACATAAACGGGAATCCGGTATTTACTTGGAAATCATAACCCGGCTTTGAGCTTATGTTGATTAATTCCTTATCCCTAAAGGTTTTTTCACTCGTCTTTGAACTGATTGTAAATGCCATTTTGTTCTCCTTTATCGTCCTATTGCTTTTAAAAATCTACTGTCAGACTTATCAACCATAGCAGCGTTTGCGGTTACAAGTCTTGTTTCGCCTAATATCTGCGCTAATTTTGTTTTTACCTTATCTAACTTTTGCGGCGGAGCAAACACAAACATCATAGCCAACTCCGGCGCATATTTTTGAACGTTCTTTATATTCTGCGGTAAAGTTTCCCAATTCAATTGTTTAGAGATTATACCCTCATTAGCCAAATCCCCAATAACAACAACTGACGGGCGATAGCCTTCTTTTTGCATCGTCAAACAATACCCTAAGGCTTTTTTTATTCCTTCACCATATGAGGTATAATTATCTTTTTTGTTTGCGGTAAAAGATTCCACCGCTTTTGTTATACCCTGAATATCAGCGGGAGTACCCTCGTATATTAAATAAGAACTCCTTGATACTTTTATAATTTTCACCGCATCTTCAGGGTCTAAAATCGCACATAAAGATTTTACATACTTTAATTCGGCGGGTAAATTTTTCTGATTACTTTGCGAAGAATCTATAACGAATACAATCGCAGCTTTATGAAAATCATCAATTTTAATATTTTTAGCAACTACAAAAAGGGATTTGGCTATAATTGCCATAGCCAATATTATAAATCCGATTGTAATTAGCCTTTTATTCATTAACACTTCCTATATTAATACATAACCGTAACCCTTAACGGCTTTGTCAGGGTCAAATCCATCTCGGTAAAAGATGGAATTTCCGCGTCAACACCTCGTTCAACGGTTGAACCGATAACCGCACCTCCGGCACCTATGCCGGCACCAATTGCCGCTGCTTTACCGATATCACCACCTGACAATGCAGCGTAAAGCAATCCTGTTAAAGCCCCGACAACAGCCCCGACAGCTGCGTTAGAAGCAACAGATTTCAACTTACCGTCGTTTGTGACAGAAAAATCAATTTTTTCAGCTGAGATATTATATGACTTATTTTCAGGGGTGACAATTTGAGTAAATTCAATAGCAACTTTACCGTTTCTTGAACCGTACGAGGCATGAACCGCCTTTGTTAAAGTCCCGTATATCAAGCTTCCCTGAGGGAAAACAACGGCTCCGTTATATGTAATATCTTTCATTAATACAGCAATTACCTGATCCCCTTTATTTGCTGATGCTGTGTTTATAGCACTTTGTAAATACACATGCATGGTCGTTCCGCTTGCCAGCTGAGCAACCGCCCCACGCAACGTTGTATCTTGAGGCTCACGCTGAGTATATGTTTGATTATTGTTATAATTATTACTGTTATTATAATTATTTTGATAATAAACCCTTTGCTGAGTTTGCGGTTCTTCAAAAGTATAACGGTTAGTTGTAGAACCTGACATAATATCTTGTGCTAATCTGTCATATACACTCAACACATTTGGGTTTTCTGACAATTCACAATCCACACCGTTTCTTTTTACAAGTTTAAGAATATTTTTATTAATTTTCTTGTTGTTATTTGCCTGATAGTAATAAAAAACATTATTACCGCTCTGCTGAAGGATTACAACGGCATAATCAGCAGAATCATATCTTGACACACCATAATACGGGTTATTCTTCCTTAAAACGTAGTCATACGAGCTATAACTCTCGGTTACGGCCGATTTTACATTATCAACCGTGGTATTTTTAAGGTAATACATCTCGCTAAACGCGAAACAAGCATTTAACGAAGAATAAATAACAGCTATCATAAGTGCTAATAATTTTTTCATTGACGATTAACCCCTCGAGTTGTTTGCTGCTGCCTTTGAATAATAGTTTGCGTAGTTTTTTTTGTTGTTGATAAAGAGCCGTCATCGTTAATCTTTATAAGATATTCAACAACATTTATTGCAAACTCTTTATGCATTGTCGGCATTGTAAACAATACACATCCGGTTGCAACAATCATCCAGAAAACCAAAAACATAACTGCAGCTTTCATCTTTATATTTCTGAAAAAATAAAAACCTGCAATAACCAATAATGTCACTATTAATGTTACTAAAGCTGTTACCATTTAATCTTTTTCCTTTTCCTGCCACAATTATACCCTTAACTTACAGAAAAAGCAAACATAAGTTACAAAGATGAAACATCTTTATAATTCAGTAATAAACAGCTAAAGAGCAATTAGTTGTAATTAAATATTTTTACCTCACAATGGGAATCACTCTTATTTGCGACAATCTGAGCGGCAGTTTTGCCGTCACCGCACAAAACCCTGTCAAATGTTGGTGCCGTCTTATAATAAGCGCTTTCATCACTTGCATTATTTAATATTAATTTGAAACGATTTGATGCAGGAAGACTATTTTCCAAATCATAGGTGAAAGGCAATCCCATAGTAACAATTTTTCTTTGACCTGAACCGAAATTTTTACTATACGCACCAACAACAGCCTCATAAAATGTCATCGAATCAGATGGGCGGTCGCCATCGGAAGTAACCTCATCATCATCCTCGGATACAGGATACATAATATGTGCGGATAAGTATCTCTGGTCATATTTCGGATATCCCAACGGAATAACCGTAAACTTGTCCGTAACGGCAAATGAAACTATATCCGGTAAACGTCTGTCCCTACCGTTTTCATTATACCGAATAGCATTAGGACCTCTATCACCGTTCAAATCCACATATACTAAATAATATCTTATTGTATCGTTTATACCTGCCGAAGCATCAATAACTTGAGTATAAGAATAAGGGAGATTTTGTCTTGCACCAATCCACAATTTTGCACCGTTTGACAAAAGGATTTTAGGATTTTTTCCGCCGACTCTAAAATCAGCAGTGTTAGGGGCATTCCCAAGATACGCATCTGCACCGCCCGTTTTATTACAAGCATTATTTGCCGCAACTTTTTGCGCATTACTGGACGTATTCATATACTCTAAAAGTGCGTTACAAAAAGCCTGCGCATTTGGAGGAAACGCCTCGGTATTTGTCGTTGTAACCATATGATTATACACAGAAACAGCTAGTGCATTATATATCTTGGTATAAGAATACTTATAAGCTTTTTCCCATGGTTTTACGGTAACAACACCAATAGACCCTATTATACCAATTATCATAAACACCAAAAGCATTTCTGCAAGTGTAAATGCGTTTCTCTTTTTCATTGAACCCCCCTTAAAATTTTGATATATATATTATAACCTTTATTAAGCGAAAAGTCAATATTCATAAGGGATATATTGCATTTTATACACTTATATGTTAAAATATATATAGAGTTATAGTATTTTTTAAGAATAGAGGAATTATATGTTAAAATCACTAAAAGCATTCACACTTGCAGAAGTAATGGTTACTTTGGCTGTACTGGGTATATTGGCATCTTTGATGTTACCTATAATCGGTCAAGTTCGCCCGAACAAAAACAAGGCATTATTTAAAAAAGCGTACTTTGTTGCTGAACGAATGGTATATGAAATGGTAAATGACGAGGATTTATACCCTGCGGCAAACACATTTGTCGGATTTGATAATGTATCTGAAGTAATTTACCTTGGACAAGATTATGGCAGCAAAACTAATGCTGCAAAAAAAAGAAGCAAATTCTGTGAAATATTTGCAAGAAAAGTCAACACAACTTCAGATGCACCGCATTGCGACGGAAACCACACAACATTCTCTCAAAGTCCGGCTTTTGAAACAACTGACGGAGTACAGTGGTATATGCCGAATTCAAATTTCTCGTCATCCCCTCAAATTATACGTGTTGACGTAAACGGAGCTAAAGCACCTAATTGCCGACAAACAAGCAGCAATATTGCAAAATGCCCAAATCCTGACAGATTTGAAATTAAAGTTGAATCAGACGGGAAAATGTATGTTGACGGGCTTAAAGAAAGAGAATATCTTCAATCAAATGATTCTTTAAGATAATTCTATTTTTGAACTGCAAAACGGGGTACAGTTTGTACCCCGTTTTTGTTGTGTTTTGGCTTTATAATCGCATAATTCTTCTTCCTCAGTGGGCAATACTATCAAAACGCAATAGTCCTCCCAGTGAGGGGAAGGTTAATAGTATCCTCCCCGGACGGGGAGGATATAGGTGGGGTGAGTGATTTATAAGTGTAATAAATTAAAAAACACCCCTTCCCTACCTTCCCCGTGAGGGGAAGGGATTAAAGTATTGCAGCGTATGGTCAACTCATCAATTAAATTGAAATGTCAGCTTGTTACACTTTGGCATTCAAGAAGATTTTCTATATCTCGTAATGACAAGCAAAAAAGCCGATACTTTGTATCGGCTTTTTTATATACGTATTCTCTAAATTACCACGTTATAATCAGTGCTCCGTCATATCCCGGGGTTGCCGGTATATTTCGGAATGCTTGGCGACAAGCCGCAGGTACAATATTGACAGCACCCGCAGGGGCATAACCCTGATGGTATGTACTGGACTTAATTAATTCCTTCTTTTCAAAGTTAATTATATCTTGACCTGCCCAGCAGAAGTGCTCAACACCACCGCCATTACCGCCTTTTCCTGAATATGTGACAATATCTTCAACTGTCGCATCGTTTGTGGAGTCAAATGCGGAAAGCACGAAGCTAAACATACCGCCAACGGATTTTTTCAAAGGAACTTGACCTTTTTCGCCGCTGGAATTTCTATACCAGCTTATTGCGGCAGGATTAGCCTTCCAAGCAGCACAACCGGCAGGGTTAGAAGTACCTGTGAAACATGCTTTCAATGCAGTGTAGTTCATCGTTGTCTCATAGGTTGGCATACGTTCTTCAGGAAGTGAGATATTACCTTCACCGCCTTCGCCGCCTTTAGCTTTTACAATGCTTCCAAAGGTTGTATCGGAACCGTTAGCACCTTTTTTACCTAAGTTGATAGTTGCACCTGAACCGCCGCGACCTATGTTAATAGTTCTGTCAACACCGTTCAGAGAACGAACAACTATAGTCTTAAATTCACCCGGTTTACCGAACATACCTTTTTTGAGGTTATGAACATCATATGTATCATAATATTCATATGAACCGTTCTTTTCTGCCTGAGGGCGAGTCTGGTAATGGTGTCTTAAACAATAACCGGTACGGTCACTGCCGCCGTTACGGCAATCCGGCAAGCCGGAACTCGATGGTGTACATGAGCCGTTAGTACCGTTATGACCGAGTGTCGGCTGCGTATCAGAATAGAACTTTTCATTATGTGTTACAACAGCAGTTGAAGTTGTAGCATCTAAAATAGGTAAATCTACCGAAGTATATGACAAGGTATTACTCTGCGGCGCAGCAGTTGCACTGAATGATTTTGTAGAATTTCCGCCAAATGAAGCCTCAGAATACCCGCCATTATCTGCCGTTCCGAATGTAGGTCCGCAACCACCACCTACACAGAATGAAAATTTAGTTCCCGGACTGCCTGTATTAAGATTAGGTCCGTCCGCAGGAACTGCAGCCGTATAAATATTTGAAGTATAAGCCAAATTCAAATCACCGTTTACGGGACTTGATGTACAGAAAGGACTTATACCTTGGCTATATGTTGTTGTAGCATAAGGTCCGCTAATAGTAGGAGAACAAGATTTTCTTGCCGATTCCGACAGATTACAACCTGTTACCTGATATGTAGAAGACGGAATACTGCCACCGGAAGAACATGTTTCACCCTCTTTCGCAGTTAAAACAGTTTCGGATGTACTGCCTACAGTCTCAGTATGAGTCTCATAATAAGCAGGGTCTGTACCTATTTTAACATTTGTACACGGATATGTACAAGTTTTATTAATATGAGTACAATCATGCCCGTCCGGTACAGTTTTTTTACACGGAACATCCGGTTTATTTCTTGTTTCACATACAGTTTGGGTTGAACTACCGTCTGTTAAAAATCCCGAAGGGTTAGGAACTTCTTTACATACAGTTTCAGTACCGCCCGGACACA
This sequence comes from uncultured bacterium, assembly GCA_902761735.1. Classification (GTDB taxonomy): domain Bacteria; phylum Cyanobacteriota; class Vampirovibrionia; order Gastranaerophilales; family Gastranaerophilaceae; genus UBA1221. The sequence continues at coordinate 6,504 of CACWLL010000009.1, read as the reverse complement.
TTGCATCAATCTCTTTATATTTTGGTTTACAATCATCATAACTGCAATCGTATGTTTTCGGATTCGGATACTGACAATCGTATTTATCTTTTGCCGGATGGTATTTAGAACACGTCATACTTTTATATTCATAATTTACAGCTTGTCGGGTAACTTTACCCTTATCATCGTAACAAGTATAAACAGATTTCGGTGTAACCGATGTTTGGTTATCGTAACCCGCGCACAAAACTTTCTCGCCGGAAGTGTAAGAAGTAACCCACTCCCATTTTTCCTGTTCGGACGGACAAGAATTAATTATACAATTCTCATTTATACCCGCAGCGTACAGTGTTCCCTGTTTACCTGAATTCAGACCTTGAGCAAATGCCCAAATTTCACCCATATATAATCTCAACTCAGTTAACGCTGCAGCTGAGACTTTGAAACCTTTTGACTCTAAAAGAGCAGTAGTGATGTTATTAGGTGACATTGTAGAAGGCGGGTTAGTCACCGTACGTGGTAAAGAACCGTCATAACCGGCATCACCGCCGCCACCGCCACCGCCGATAGCAGTTATTTGGAATATCGAAGCCTTTGCCGGCGGGTCAAATACGCAATTCGTAGTCTGACGAGGATATCCTGCAAGCATTTTTTGATTAATTCTTCCGCTCTTTCTCGCTTCATATAAATGACCTTGGTAGTAATAACACATATACGTACCGTGGTTTGCGGCTGACGGAAGGTGCAAATGTTTCTTAGTTACAATAGGAACAGATGCAGCAACAATCAATGAAGCAATAACAAGCAACATCATCAATTCGACCATTGAAAATGCACTTTTTATGCTGCGTTTTGACTTTTTAAAAATCATATACTTATATCCTTTCTATTATCATTACCATGAAACTAAAACTGCTCCGGCCTTACCCGCAGAACCGCCACCTTTAGGACCTCCATTACCTGGTTTTGTAGCGTTCAACTGATTAAATTCCATAATAGCAGCATGTTTTGTCAATGAAGATGTAGCACCGCTCGGATCTTCAAGCGGGAAATCCAATACAAATTTTAATTTGTATCTTGAAGGGCAATACGCATCATTCAACGAACTGATTTTTGCAAATGTGCAGGAATGTGTCAACGGATCAAGACGAGCACCATCTACAAATACCTTTGTATCATAATATTCAACAGAAGTTTCTGACGAAGTCATTGTCTGTCGGATAAAAGGTTTAGCCGCATTATATGGAGTTTGTAATATCGCTTTATATCTGTCTAAGCCTGTTAAAGCCGGCTCCAAAGTTTCTGAATGATTATATTCATAAGTGTCTTCCTGAATAACAGTAGATGACATACAAGCAACTACGTGAACTCTGCCGTCATCTTGATCAATCCAGGCACGCGGATAATATGAACATCCGTATCCTGGAGTAGTTGAGTCCATCGCCTGAAGAACATAAACTTCTTGTATATCCGAGAATTTTGAGTTCAAAGCAGATAAAGTTTGTTTACCGCCTGCAACTTCGACAATATTTTTGGTTAAATTTGTAGGTTCTTTTATATAAGTAGGATAACCGTCCGGATGAGATGCCGTACCACCCTTGCCCGGATAAATTCTATATATTGACTTAGGAGTCGATATAAATGCGCTCATAAATTCTCCGGCGTGTCCTCCAGTTGAAGAACTGCCTAAAGAACCACCACCAACAGTATTAAATATCAAGTATTTAACATACTGATCCGGTTTAAATTCGCAATATTTGCCGTAAGAATCACTCTTGTTCTCAGCTTTTGCCGGGCCTTCTCTACCTACGGATATTGTTCTGGAATATAAATTATTTCCGCTGTAGTAACATTCAAAACCGCCATGAGCCTCAGAACTGATTTTAGGTTTTGCTTTGTGCGGAACAACACTCGCCATGATAGCAACAAATATTGAAACTATCGACATAACGACCAATGCTTCAAACAGCGAAAAACCTAATTTACTTTTTAAAAAATCTTTATTTACCATAATATTACCACCGCTCCATCGCCGCCTTTATGTGCTTTGCACGTATTACCGGAAAAATCCATTTTGCCTGAAGAACAAGGTGTTTTGTAATGATTACCATTCTCGTCATCGTGTTCATATCCTGATATGTTGCTACAAGAAATATAATCCATAGAACCGGAAAGCGTTTCTTTAACCGTCATAGTTGTATTATATGGGTTTGCCCAATCAACATGTATTTGAGGATTGCTGTACCGTCCGGCAGTACCTGACCCCGATAAAACATAGCTTGAACCGGAACGATTAAATCTGTACTGGTGACAAGGTCCGGCACCCGCCCCCGTTTTACAAGCCAAATTGAAATCAGAACGGTCAAAGTCGCCAACTGAACAATAATAATAATTTGGAGTACTCATAATAGTATTCGGAGTACAAGCCGTAGAGTGAGACGCTACGGAACGAGTGACTGTAATACCCGGACTACCCGTTCTTTTAGAACAATAATTTACATCGCCGTTACTGTATATATTAGGATTTACACGACCGCTGACAGAAACCCATTTAACACCATCAATGAATGATGAATTTTTTGAATAATTATTGAATTCATGTATAAATAAGCCCTGAGTCGATCCGTTTATGTATTGACTTTCTCCGTTGCCGCCATTACCGGCATTTTTAGGAACATGAGTACTCATGTAATTTTCTTTATTAATACTGTCAATTACACTGTAAAATCCAGATTCTTTCTCTTTTACATCGGCATACGCACTTACGCCGAAATCTGACCTTCTGCCGCCCAAAAGCTGAATTGCGGACATTAAATTAATAACTGTAGAACCATCTTTTACGATAGCACCTTCGCCACCCTTTGCGTTAATAATGTTACAAGGATTGCTTAAATAACCGGCGCCTGATGTCGGACAAGAAGAACCTTGATTGACAATCTGAACAAGAGTATCTTTGCCCGATTTTCCGTTTTTGTTTGCGGTATTCAAATTTCCGCCCTTGCCCGGATACATATATACTATCTTTGTTCCCGGGATATAAGTAAAGAACATTGAAGAAACTTTACCGGCTGCACCGCCTTTTCTGTACGCCAAATTAGCTTCACGAACAATCATGTTTGTAGCGTAATCTTTCTTTTCAACAGCACTACCGTCTTTTATATGATATGTTGATTTTAGAGAAGAAGACGCCATAACCTGATCCATAAACTTTCTAAACCATTTTGACCAGTTAGTATCGTTCTCCGGATAATATACATAGTATGCGCTGTTATTAGATATAGTAGGAGCGGCAGCACTCAATACTCCGCCAGAACCGCCTCCGCCAACAGCGTGAATCATTATATACGGATAAGTAGATGGTAATCTGAATTCACATTTGTTGCCGGCAACCGTATTCGGTCCCTCGATTATAGGTGCCAAACCTTCAGCACGCTCTTGTACATAATATGACTTTAAAGTATTATTTTCCCAATAGCATTCATATCTGCCGTGATAAACTTTAACTTCTTTAACTTTAAAAAGCTTTTTTGTCGCTTGCGGAATCGAAATCAAAACCACTGATATAATAAGTAAAACAATCAACATTTCTGCTAAGGTATATGCTGAAAACTTATTTCTATCATCTTTATTCATAAATCCAAACATTATCAGACCTCTTTTATACCCAAACTCAACTCTGAAAAACAGCCCTTTTTCCTCCTGCTATTTCTCGTGTTTATTATTGTACAGATTACACTGCACCGTATTATAATAATACCACATTTTTCTGATTATTTCAAGTGGAAATAACGTTAAAATACTACTATTTTATTACTTTTTCTTTTGCCTTGTCAGGATTATATACTGATATTAAGTAAAATTGATATATACATAAGAAATACTATAACCATAATTTTTGTTACAAATCTTTAAAATTTATACGTGAAAATTAGTATAAATTTATGATTACGATTGAAAGAATTTATTATATATGATATAATGATAGACGTAAACCTAATGAGGAGACAGTCGGATGTTTTGGGAAAAGAAATCGAGTATGAAACACGCATTCACAATGGCAGAAGTTCTTATAACAATTGGTATAATAGGTCTTTTGGCAGCAATCACTATGCCGATGGTTACACGTTCTATACCAACAAAAGAAGAAGAATTACATAAAAAAATGTCCTATTTGATTGAACAAATTGCCGGCCAATTAGCCAACAATGAGGCTTATTATCCGAGGACAAATGATATTGCAAAAACAGGATTTCAAAATACGGATGAAGTAACCGTTGACGGAGTAAAATACGGAGGCGGAACAGCCAGCTCAATAGCACGTAAACAAAAATTCTGCATGCTTTTTGCCCGTCAAATGAACACTATGGGACCTGTAGTATGTTCCAACATGAATGTTAACAGTAAAACTACTTCCCCATCTTTCAAAACTTCCGACGGGGTTGATTGGTGGATTCCTCAAACAACATTTAAGGAAACAACTAACGGACAAGTTAAAGGGTTCGTAAAGATAAAAATAGATGTCAACGGATATAATAACGGCGGAAACTGCATGGTAAAAAGCAATACTTGCAGAAAACCCGATACTTTTTACTATTACATAAAATCTAACGGCGCCGTTACACTAAATAACCCGACAGCAGTTGCAGACAGAACATATCAAATTGTTCCTAATATAGTTACAAGAGATGCTGACGGGAATATTTTGAGCCAAGTTGACGGCGTAGCAAGCGGTAGCAATAGAATTGGAATTGCCGAAATAAGAGCTAATGGCACATACGGTTCTTTTAGTACAGCCGCTGCAAGCTTTAACAATCTTGATTCTACCAAAAATTATATGTTAAGAGCGCAACCTACAACTAACTATTTATCTAACTGGAGTACAAAAAACTCCAGTGAAACATACGGATACAAAAAAGTTCGCCCTATAAAAACCAAAACTGAAGTACCGGTAGAATTCAAACAAATAAAAAAATATTGTATACAATTGAAAGTCGATTGCCCGAGCGGCGGAACAAGTTGTTTGGCTTCAAAACAATTCAGATACAATTGCCAATATATAGACGTTGGTCTTGGCAATGGAGATTACTCAAGACCAAGTGCGAACTTGGATAACTATGATTATGAAGCTCCCGGAAACGGCAAAGGCAGATATAGATATCAATGTTCATCTATAACAACATTATCTCAACACCCTACAAAAACCAATTATTTACAAAGATGTAACTTAGACCCGGGAGATTATATGATTTATGTAACTCCAACATCAGGGTTAAAAGTGTTTCCGTCTATTACCGGACATAATTACTATCAACAAAATGTCAGACTCGGAACAAAAGACTTAGAAGACTTTGAAGTTGAAGTAAGATACTAATAATTAATAACTAATAACTAAAAAGGATAAGAATTAATCTTATCCTTTTTTTATTTACCTCAAAAGCAATTATTCACTTCGCTCGCATTAAACGTATCTGCGGTTTTCTTTTCGTAAATTTCATTTATTCAAAGAAAAGCCTCCGCACTCTGCTCGCTCATTCCGAACGCAATTAAATGCTTACGCATTCGGCGTTCAAATCTCAAACCAGTGCAAATAAAAGGGACAGGATTAACCTGTCCCTTTTAATTTACCCCCGAGTTGACGAGTTCAGAACTTGGTTACTAAAAAATGTGGCTTAAGCATTTTTACAGTTTGCGGTGAAAATAAAATGTTGATTTATTAAGTCAAAATGTATAGAATACTCATATGAATATATCAGTTGGCAGAATAAATTCAATTCAATCTGTAGGACACCTTGATTTATATAAGGTTCGTGAAATTATGACTTCTAATAAAATAACACAAATAGAAAAAATAAAGTTTCTGCAGGAAAATCATGATAAAATCAAAAGTTTGGCAGAGGAAAAGATTTCAGGTACTGAATATGAAAAAATGATAGATGTCAGACCATTAAAACTCCAAAATCCACTAAAAAATATAGGTATCAAATATGTTGATTGGAAACTTACAGCTCATGCTCTTGGTGTAAAACCATCTGAAGTTAAGGGATATATGGGAGACATTGTTAATAAATTGGCGACAATGGAAGATTTAAAAACTTTGGGAATTACCGAAGATGTTTATAAGACAATTAGAACACACGTTTATCGTATGGGTTCAAAAAAACAGGTAATAATCAATCTTGATTATGAATTGCACCATACAGAAAATATACTGGATACACTTTATCATACTTTAGATTATAACTCCTTGGGAATTGCAAATTATTTTATGTTTCCTCATCGCAGACTTGATAATAAGACTATGCTCAAGGTTTATAATGTAATAGATAAAAATTTGAAATCACGTAGTGAATCAGGAAGAATTTCTAAATCCAATGCATTAAGCACGGCAGAATGGGCACTTGCAAAGATTTATGAAATTCAAAATAATCAACATTTCCAAAATGTAATAAAACTAAGAAAAGAATTGGGATAAGTTTTCACACAAAAATAAAAATATTAAAAGGGACTAGTTTATACTAGTCC
>CACWLL010000008.1 GCA_902761735.1 uncultured bacterium | reverse complement strand
TATCTAATGATATACAGTTATTTAATACCCGATTAAACATGGCAAGATTGCCGATTTTAAAAGGAGGTATATTAAGATTAGAACATTCAAAACAGGATGGAGTACCAACCGGCGGAGCCTCAGCACTGCAAAATATTCAAGATATGTACACCAGAAACATAAATCATGAAAAAGAACAAGCGGAAAAATATGCAGATACTATAAAACAAATTCCAAATGCAATTGGAGATTTTGTACAAAATTATAACGATATGAAAGAAGCAAATACTATTGGTGCAGATAAGTACTTTCACGCAAAAGCAAATACCGAAGCTTCTCAAAGAGGATTTTTAGGAGAATTAACGGCTTCTGTCATCAGTAATTTAAGAGAAATAACAGATACATTTAAAAATACCTTATTTAAGGGTATGACATTAAAGGATAGTATAAAAGATTCAAAAGAAGATTTAAGAGCTAACCAATACGGAAGAATGCAAGGTAGAAATTATCCGAATAAAAATTCCAAAGATTTAGTTGATAAATATAGACCTAAAGGTTTGCCACAAAAATATTAAAATTTTGTGCTAGAATATGGAAGTGACGATTATGAATAGATTTATATTTGTAACTTTTATAATACTAATAATACTAGTATTGTTATATGCTATAAAGTATTTTATAAATGATGACGATTTTTGTCTTGATACAGGTTATTGTAAAGAAGGTATGTCTTTAAATACGGAATATGGGCAAATTGTAGTTAATCAAGAAAGCTGCATCAAACATAATGGGGAATGGATATTAAACAAAAAATATTGTAAATTTAAATAATAACCATTACCAGAGAAAAATAAAATGTTAGAAGGCGAACTTAAACCATTTTTCACGATACATGATATAATTATTCCAAAGGAAAAACTAGACGAACTATGGAAATAGGTAAAAATAAACTTAATAAGAACACAAAGGCAATAATATATTATTGCCTTTGTGTAATATTATTTTTTATACTAAATGCATGTAAAATAGTAAATTATGTGGATATATTTATTTTAAATATTTTTGATTTTGTTAAAAATTTTAGCCAATGTTTTGAGATAGATCCGGGTTTTGGATTCTTCCTAATATTTATTGCTTGGCTAATATACGTCTATTTGACTGCAAAAATATGTGGTATTTTTAAAAAACTAGATAATTTAAAAATTTATATATCTATACCAATAATTATGTTTATTAATATAGGGTTTTATTATTTTGTTATAGGGCGAACTTTCGGGAAATACTATATTCATTTAAGTCCTACTGAGGTTATTGGAACGGATTTTTTCTGGATTCTTCCTGTGTATTTTTTAATATACAAATTTTTTGGATTTCTTGCTAAGAAGTTTCCATTTCCGTTTAGAAAAATTGGATATTATACATCAATAGAATTTCCAAAAGATATGTACTTAAAAATAAAAACATACTGCAGTAAAAAAGTTTAACTGACTAAAGAGTACAAATTTTTTCTTCCGACTAAAATGTCAAACTTGCGATACTTTATCTCAAAATACCTGAGACAGAACAACAGAACAACGTCAAAAATGCATTAAAAAAGAGCCACAGAGGCTCTTTTTGAAAAATTTGGAGAATAGGAGACTCGAACTCCTAACCCCCTGCGTGCAAAGCAGGTGCTCTACCAATTGAGCTAATCCCCCATATGGGTTTTATTTAATTTTCAATGCACCCTCGATTTACGGGGTACTTTTTTATTCTACATGCTGATTTTTTTTTGTAAAGTACTTTTTATTTTTTTATTTATTTTTAAAACACCTCCGATTTTATCGGATTTTTGAATTTTGTTATATTGCCTTGGAATAAGAGTTTTACGGTTCCTACAGGCCCGTTTCTGTGTTTTGCAATTATTATTTCAGATTCGCCTTTATTTACTGCTTTTGCAATTTCTTCTTCTTCTCCGCCTTCCTCATTTTTGCGGTAGTATTCGTCCCTGTAAATAAACATTACTATATCAGCATCTTGTTCAATTGAACCTGATTCTCTCAAGTCTGACAACATTGGTCGCTTATCTGTTCTTGATTCAACTGCACGAGATAACTGTGACAATGCAATTACAGGAACATCAAGTTCTTTTGCAAGCATTTTCATTCCTCTTGATATTGTTGAAACTGCTTGAAATCTGTCTTCTTTACTGTTACTGCTTTCCATTAACTGTAAATAATCGATTACGATTAAACCTAAATCTTTTTGTGCCATTTTTAATCTGCGGCATTTTGCTCTTATATCAGTTAATGTACAACCCGGAGTATCATCAATATAAATTGGGGCTTGCGTAAATTGACTCATTGCATCTGCTAATTTTTCCCAATCTTTATTCTGCATATTACCGGTTTTTAATTTTTCTGTTTCAAGTTCTGCCAGAGAACAAAGCATTCTCTGTACAAGCTGTTGCTTTGACATTTCAAGAGAAAATATCGCGACCGGAACTTTTTCTTTTATACCGACATTTTGTGCAATATTTAATGCAAATGCGGTTTTTCCCATTGCAGGACGAGCAGCAAGAATTATCAAATCCGAACGCTGAAGACCGTTTAATAGTTTATCCAAATCATAAAAATCTGTTGCTATACCAAAGAGCTCTCCTCTGTGTTCATAACGGTATTCTATTTTTTCATATGTTTCAAGTACCAAATCTTTTACGGGGATTAAATCTGTTGTTGCTTTTCTTGATGCAATATCAAAGATTAATTTCTCTGATTTTTCTAAAGATGCATCAACCGTTTCCATATCGTAGCCAAAACCTACAATTTCAGAACCGGCATTTATAAGAGAACGTTTTATTGCTTTTTCTTGGATAATTTTTGCATAATAATCAACATTTGCAGTAGTTATTGCATTATAGCTTAAATCGTTAATAAATGACCTGCCCCCAACTGCTTCCAGTTTTGAATTAAAATTTAAGACATCACATACTGTTATAATATCTATTTTTTCGTTAGAGTTAAATAGCTGAACCATAGCTTCATAGACATATCTGTGAGCAGGTTTATAAAAGGATTCCGGTTTTAAAAATTCAACAACCTTTGTCAGAACTCTCGGATTTACAAGAATTGCTCCCAATACAGCTTCTTCTGCTTCAATATTTTGCGGTAATAAATGCGATACATCTTTATTTTTTTCTTTTGTTGGCATGCCAAATTTCTCCCTTTATTACATGTTACATGAACAAAAGTAAAAATACATGAAAAATTACTAAATATGTATAGATATATCAATTATTTTTTACAAATAACACTTACGTTCTTGACCTTCAACACCGGCATACAGTTCTATAAATTCTTTTGCCGGACTTGATTCTATTTTTGTTAAAAGAACTTCTTCTATTTGGAAAAATCCAACATCTCCTGACATTTCTATATCAATTTTTATAGGTTTTCTTTCTCCGTGATGGATACCTATTCTGTTAATTGCACTTGCAGAATATTTATGAATATCTCCGACACGCGGGGTTTTATTCAGCGCCATCGGGATTCTTGCTCTGCCTTTTGTCATATCACAACCATCAGCAACAAGAATTATTCCGGCTTCTATTGAATGGATTTTTCTTGAGGACATATGACCTATTATTGCTTCGGTTGCTACCGCTCTTATGACAACTCTTCGATGAAGATTATCAGGAAAAACATGCATTAAAGCTCTTTGAATTATTGGTTGAGCTAATAATGACGACATTTCTTCGTGTCCTTGGCGTCCGATTGACATACCTAAATCATGCATTAAACCTGCAAGTATTACGGCACACATACTGTCTTCAAAATCTCCTATTTCTTCTCTCTCAAGAGAAGTTTTTATTCCGGAGTCATGAAGGATTTTCATCATTTTTATTGCATTACTGACAACCTGTCGCATATGAACAGGTCCATGGTCATTAAATCCTAATCGTTTTATAGACACATTATTTGAATAATCTTGCATTTCTTGTAGTTCTGCATCTTCAAATAAATAATGTGCCAACTTTAAACAATTGGGGAAATTTTTTAATCTGTCGAAAATTTTGTGTTCAGTAGAAATTTCTTTTACCGATTTCATAATAATAACAACTTTCTTTTTGTGCTACTTATATATTATAACGTATTTTATATATTTTTCCAACATGTGTTATTATTATGAAATTATAAATCTTTATGATGAAATTCTTTTAAACCTGATGCATAATCTCCGACAATTTGTCCGTTACCTATTAATTTATATTTATAAATTGTTAAACCCTCTAACCCTACCGGACCTCTTGCGTGAGTTTTGTTTGTAGAAATTCCGACTTCTGCTCCAAAACCATACCTAAATCCGTCGGCAAATCTTGTAGATGCATTCCAATATACTCCGGCAGAATCCACTTTATTCATAAATTTTTCGGCATTTTTTTTATCAGTTGTAATTATGGCATCAGTATGACCCGAACCGTATTTATTTATATGTTCAATCGCTTCTTCAACATTTTCTACAAATTTATATGCCAAAATTTTATCACCGTATTCAAAAGACCAACTGTCGGGATTTGATACAAGTTTAATATCTGATAATTCTAAAGACCCGAATAACGGCTCTATTTCTTTAAAATTTTTATGTACAAGAAGTGTTTCTACTGAATTACATGCACTCGGATATTGTGTTTTTGCATCTGTGACGACTTTTTGTACCATACCTAAATCTGCACTTTCATCAACAAATATATGACAAATTCCGTCAGCATGACCTAAAACCGGTATTTTTGTGTTTTCTTTTATAAATTTTACAAGCTTATTTCCGCCTCTTGGAATAATCAAATTTATATACTCGTCACATTTCAACATTTCAGCAACATCTTCTCTTGTAAAGACTTGATTTAATACGTTTTTTGGAAAGTTTTTAATTTCTTCTAATGCTGATTGTATAATGGACATTATTTTTTTATTTGTATTTATTGATTCTTTTCCGCCTTTTAAAATAACGGCATTTGATGACTTTAATGCAAGAGAGGATATTTGTGCTATAACATCCGGACGAGCTTCAAAAATTATTCCCAAAACTCCTATCGGACAAGATATTTTATATAAAGTTAAATCTTCATCCAACTCTCTGACAAGTAATTTTTTATTTATCGGGTCGGGAAGATTTACGATATCTCTGATTCCTTTCACCATATCTCTCAATTTATTTTCGTCAAGTTTTAGTCGATTATATGTTGATTGAGATATTTCACCCGATTCAACCAAAATTTTTGCTGTATCTAAATCCTGTTTATTTGCAAAAAATATTTCTTCTTTGTTTTCTTCAATTTTATTTGCAATAGCAGATAATGCTTTGTTTTTTATTTCTTCCGGCAAATCTGCGATTTCTAAACTTGCCTGTTTTGCTTTTTTTGCAATTTCTATAAAATTCATTTTATACACCTATAATATTGTTATATTGTCACGGGTAATTACCGCATCATAATTTTTATAACCAAGAATTGTAAGTATATTATCTGAGTGAGAACCGGCAAGTTTTTTACATGCATCAGAATCGTAATTTACAATACCTCTGGCAAATTCAGTACCGCTTTCATCTAAAATTGAAATAACGTCACCCTTAGTAAACTCGTTAATTATTTCTATTACCCCGATTGGCAAAAGACTTTTTTCTTCATTTATAAGAGCATTTTTTGCACCGTCATTTACAACTATTTTACCTACAATATTTGTTGCATAGCCTATCCAACGTTTTTTATCCGATAAACCTTCTGTCTGCGGTAAAAACATTGTTCCGTATTCTTCACCTTTAAAAATTTTTTTGATAATATATGGGATTTTTCCGTTTGCAACAAGCATTTTACATCCAAATCTTGTAACCATTCTGGCAGCTTCGAGTTTTGTTCTCATACCTCCTCTGCCGCCTTCTGATGCGCCTGTTCCCATATTAAATATTTCGTCTGTTACTTCTTTTACCTCTCTTATAATTTTTGCATCGGAATTTTCTTTCGGATTTTTATCATACAACCCGTCAACGTCGGAAAGTATAATCAATAAATCCGCATCTAATTCACTTGCAACAAGTGCAGACAGTTTATCATTATCCGAAAATGCCACTTGCATATCTGCAAATCTCGGTGAAATTTCTACAGTAGAAACCGTATCATTTTGATTAATAACAGGAACAGTTCCAAGATCTAACAATTTATTCATTGTTGTTCTAAGACTTAAATATTTTGAACGTACAGAAAAATCATCTTCTGTTAAAAGCAATTGAGCAGCAATTAACCCGTATGATTCAAATCCTTCTTCATAAATAGACATCAATTTACTTTGACCTATTGCGGCACACGCTTGTTTTAGGGCAGTACCTTCGGTACTTTCTAAACCTAAACGTTTTTTACCGAGACCGACAGCTCCGGAAGTTATGACAATAACTTCTTTTCCGCTGTTTACAAGATGAGAAATATCTTCAATAAACGAGAATATTCTCGGCAATGATACAAATCCGTCGTCCCCGCGTAAAACGTTTGTACCTAACTTTATTACAACTCTTTTTGCATTTATAAAATCTTCTCTATTCATAGATAAATTTTACTATAAAATTTTAAATTTGTATAATGTGATTTTTATAAGTATTTTACCAAAAATATTATCCGAATTGCCGTGTCGCTAACGCTCCTTGCAATGACAAATAATGCTTGCAAGAACACTTACGGCAGAAGCAGACAGAAAAGCCGTTACCGACATTATTGAAAAAACTTTTGAGCCTTATGGGGATTTAGTTCAATTTGTCAGACGTGGCGGCGGATATTCAGAGCATAGCTGCGACGATTGCGACTTCTTACTTAACACTTATCTGAGTTTGCACGGCGAAACAAAAGGATATACGACCGTACCCGAAGCGGAAACAATAACTATTATCATTTTATAAGAAGTATGAATAATACAAATTATGTTGTATTACTTGATAAAGCTCCACAAAAAGACTACTTTGAAATTGTTCATATTTATAAAATGAGGAAAAGCAGCTTAACAAGATTATTAAAAAAACATAAAAAATAAGTTAGATTGGGAGGACAGCCGTTCCCTCCATCTTCTAACATTTCTGTTAGACGGCAGCCGAGGCTGATTTTCTGCAACATTCAATCTAACTTATATCTACATTATACCGTATTTTTTAAAGTTTTTCAAGAGGAGCATTAAGAAACATGAAAAATATACTATCAAAAGGGATTAAAATATTTGGTGTTACACTCTTTGATACAGAATGGTTCATTGAATTTTATATATACACAATTTTATACTGCATAATTTCATTCATTACAGATTTATTATTTTAGAAAAATTTCAAGTGTTATGTGAAGAAAAATAAAAGGTACCGGAATAAGATTTTTAGCGGCATAAAGCCGCAGCTGTTATGGTAGGGTGCGATTTTTCGCACTGAATATATTTAATCGAGCAAGGAGTTCTAATGTCAGGTACAGAAGAACACGGATTGCGAGCAGAGGGCGGACGGTCAGACCGCTCAGGTCTGCCGGTAGACCCGTTTAACGTGAGCAACCAAGCTTATTTTAGCGCTCAGTCAGGTACTGAGGGGTAAATACTATTTTATAAAAATTCATTACCTGCCACAAATTACCATTTCACAATTTTTGCAATCAAATTTTAGCGGATACTTTTTACCTTTTTCGTCAATCAAAAATAATTTTTTCGGAGATTTACACATGTCAAATGCATATTTCAGACAGTGTTTCGTTCTCATTAATTCTTTACCGCCAAAGTAATTTGTGCTCTCTAATGATTTTTCTAAAACTTCACAACCGCAATTTGCATAAAATTCTTCTGCTTCATGGTTATGAATATTTTCATGGTAATTTGCTTGGCTATTTAGGTATTTTATATATTTTAATGGTTTTTGAACTTCTCTTTTGTAATTTTTTATTCTTTCGTTTTTCAGATTTTCAAGTATTAATCTTCTGTATTCATTTATTTTTGAAACGGGTATAAATGGTATATTATTATCTGTTTTTACTTCTTCTGCATAAAAAATACTTTCTCCTGTTTTTTGAAGTTGTTTTTTTATATTCTCCGCCATTTTTTCTTCATTATTTGGTTTTTCTGTTTCGGTTATTTTTAATTCTGTTCTGTTACCGTCCTCGTCTGTCGCTGATAATATATTGTTTTTAAGTTCAAAATTAACTCTTATTTTTCGAACTGTGTTTGAATTTGTCAAAATATTCTCAAACTTTGAATCGTTATTTTTGTATATCTTTGTTCCTTTTGGTATTGTTATTTTTTTATTTAAATAAACTTTATTATTTTCAAATTTGTTCACAAGACAGCCGGTTTGTTCCTCATTGCATATAAAACAAATTCCGTCTTGCGGATTAAATTCGCATTTGTTATCTAATTCAAACCATCCTGTACCGGAATTTTTCACAATTCCGGTTTTATATCCTTTATTTTTTGGTGAAATAATATTAAAACATTTTTCTCTGTTTTCTAAGAAATAACTCGTAAAACCACGGTTAAAACTTTTTTCAACAGCCGGTTCAAAATCTGTAAATATTTTGCCTGATGAGGTTTTGGTTGAAATTTTATCCAGTTGTTTTCTGTAATACGAAACTACATTTTTTACATAATTTATATCTTTTAATCTGCCCTCTATTTTAAAAGATTTTACTCCGCTATTTACCAGACTTTCAAGGTGTTTTGATGCGTAAAAATCTTTCATAGATAATAAATATTTTTCTTTTGCTATATATTTTCCGTTTTCATCAATTAGTGAATATTTTTTGCGGCATGGCTGGGCACATTCCCCCCTGTTTGCGGAACGCCCGCCTATTGCATAACTCAAATAACATTGTCCGCTGTAACTGACACATAATGCACCATGAATAAATGTTTCAATTTCTGCTTTTGTATTTTTACAAATTTCATTTATCTGTTTTTTAGAAAGTTCTCTTGCCAAAATAACTCTTGAAACACCTATATTTTCTAAAAATTGTACTTTTTCAATTGTTCTGTTATTACATTGGGTACTTGCATGAATTAATATTGGCGGCAGTTTTCCTTTTATTGCAAGATTTATTATTCCCATATCTTGAACAATTATTGCATCCACATTGATTTTATATAATTCATTTATTAAATCAACAGCTTGGTATAATTCATCATCTGTTAGTATTGTATTTACGGTAACGTGAATTTTTACATTAAACAAATGTGCATAATCCACCAGTTTTTTTATATCATCTAAACTATTTCCTGCAGAATGTCTTGCACCAAAAGATTTTGCCCCGATATAAACGGCATCTGCACCAAAATTTACAGCTGCAAGACCTGTTTCTAAGTCTTTTGCTGGTGCAAGTAATTCTGTTTTATTGTTCTGTGAATCATTCTTCATTAAAAATTATGATAACAAAAAATATCATTCAAATAAAGGATTAAAAATAAAATTTGACAGATTATAATGATAGTGGGTTAGGTATTAAGTTTTCGGCGGTGAGTATGAGAGAAGATGATAAAATTATTGATTACTATACACCTGGAACAGATGGTGAATTATCAAATTCTATTACGCAAACTTGGACCGAACAAGCGTTAGAATGTTATTCTATTAATTGTGATTGTAAAAAATGCTCACTTAAAAACGGTAATTATTCTTTCAAATGTCAAATGCCTAAAGTTATTGATGTATTAATAAATATTGTAGGAAAACCAAACGTAAATGCAATGTAATATACTCCTTTTTCCAACTTGTAGAAAATTATTGTAATTATGTAGAAAACAGATTTGTTTTCTACATTTTTTTATATTTATTATTATTTTATTTTTTTATTTTATTTTATTTAATTTTTTTATTATGGTTTTCTACAAATTTTTTATATTTTTTATTTTGTTATAACCATTGTTTTACAAATTTTCTACAAATTTTTATTGCTTATGATGATGATTATTTTATTAATTTATATAATATATATTATAATAAATAATAAAAATTAAAAATTTTTTTGCAAAAAAGAAATATTTTAAAGCTGTGAACTTTCTGTATTTAAAAAAGGTCTGCAATTTGGCAGACCTTTAAATCGGGCATACAATCATGTTCTTAACATGTGTATTCCGAAATACAAGTTTATATTTTTAAGTTCAGTTTACGCCAAACCTAAAACTTTTTTGTACCAAGAGAATGTTTCTAATTCTACACCATTAAATGTGGTTTTCATGCACTGTTTTTTCAGATACTGATCAAATTCATCATTGAATTTAGATTTGCATTTCTTAGGACTTGTAGCTTTTGTTACTGTTTCCATTACCTACTCCTTCGCACGATATTTTTAATACACCATTTTGATATTTTAAATTTTAACTCTTTTTATGAAATTTTTCAATTACCAAAAAGAATTAGTTTTAAATAATTATTTTTATAAAAATAAAAATCAAAATAATGTAAAAAATTAATAACATTACACACTCCAAAAAATTTATGTAATATAATAAAAAAGTAGTAATAAAAAGACTAGGGAATATAAATTTTGAATAATAAAAAATATCATTTTATAGCAATTGGCGGTGTTGGAATGAGCGGGTTAGCAAAATATTTGCTAGAAAACGGCTGCGAAGTTTCAGGATCAGATGTTTGTGACAGTAAGTATGTACAAAAATTAAAAAGTATTGGTGCAAAAGTTTATATTGGTCATAATGCAGATAATGTACCAAATAATGCTGTCGTTATAGCAAGTACTGCAATAAGAGATACAAATCCGGAAATAATAAGAGCAAAAGAACTTGGTTTACCAATATACCATCGTTCAGATTTGTTAGCAGAGATTTCTCGTGAAGGTAAATTTTTCTTAGGTTATTCCGGTACTCACGGAAAAACAACTACCAGCGGTTTAAGTTCTTATGTTTTAGAAAAAGCAGGATTAAAACCTTCATATGTTGTTGGTGGTATTATTCCTGAATTAGATACGAATGCTCATTGTCAAAACGGAAAATACTTTGCTGCCGAACTTGATGAGAGTGATGGTACCATTACTAAATATGTTCCGAATATTTGTGTAATAAACAATCTTGAAGCCGACCATCTTGATTTTTATAAAGACGGATTAAAATCAATACTTGAAACATTTGAAAAATTTATTTCAAAAATGCCTGATGACGGAATTGTTCTTGTAAATTATGATTGCAAAAATTCAATGAAACTTCATAGTCATAAAACAATGACATTTGGACTTTCTGATGGTGCAGATTATGTTGCAAAAAATATAGTTTTTGAAGAAGATTATACAAAATTTGATATATATTATAAAAATGAAAAATTAACGGATTTAAAAATAATCATAAAAGGTAAACATAATGTTTATAATTCGCTGGCAGTGTTTGCAAGTTTACATCAGGCAGGTATTGATATAAATGTTATAAAACCTCATTTTGCAACATTCACCGGTATGGGCAGAAGATTTCAAAAAGCCGGTGAATTCAGAGGAATATCTTTGTATGATGATTACGCTCATCATCCGACAGAAATAAAAGCTGCTTTATCATCAGCAGGCAGTTTTAAGAATAAAAATATAATTGCTGTTTTTCAACCACACAGGTACAGCAGATTAAAAAATTTATGGAATGATTTTTTATCTGCATTTGATAATGTTGACAGGGTTGTTGTTACAGATGTATATGCAGCTTCAGAAGATGTAATTGACGGTATAAATTCCGATAAATTTACAAAAGAGTTATCAGAAAAAATATCTGTTCCATGTGAACATATGTCCGGCTCTATGCAAGAAGTTGCAGAACAGCTTTTTCCAACACTTAAAAATGGCGATGTAGTTATTGGACTTGGTGCAGGAACAATTATTTCTTTAAATAAAGAACTTTTAAAAATAAATAATGAGGTTGTGGAAGTTGCACGTTGAAGTTGAAGAAAATTTCGATGTAAAAAATCTCACAAGTTTTAAAATTGGCGGAAAAATAAAAAAAGTATATTTTCCAAAGTCAATAGAAGAATTTGTACAAGTTTGTTCTTGTGAAAAAAAATTTGAAGTTCTGGGTAATTTTTCTAACACATTAGTCTCCTCAGATGGTTTTGATGGTGTTGTCATAATTACATCAAAAATGAATAACATAATTACAGACAAAAATAGTATTTATGCTGATTGTGGAATAAAAGGTCCAAAACTTGCACAAATTGCTCAAAAACATGGATTAAGCGGTTTTGAATTTATGATAGGTTTTCCGGGTTCATTAGGTGGAAATATTTATATGAATGCATCTGCAAACGGTCAATGTATAAGTGATAAATTAGTTAAAGTGAAATGTTTTTCACAAGAAAAAGGTGTTTTTGATTTAAAAAAAGATGATATGAAATTTTCATATAGAACTTCAATTTGCCAAAAAGAAAAAATTTATGTTTTAGGTGCAGAATTTTTATTAGATGAAAAATCTCCTGAAGAAATAAAAAATAAAATGGAAGAAAATTTAGAATTCCGTAAAAAACATCAACCATCACTTGCTCTACCTAATTGCGGAAGTGTATTCAGAAATCCAGAAGGAAATTCTGCCGGAAAACTACTAGAAGAATCCGGTGCAAAAAATATTTCTTCCGGAAATGTAAAAGTGTGGGAAAATCATGCAAATTTTATAGTAAATAACAAAAACGGAACTTCTGAAGACGTATTGAATGTAATATACAATATGTATGTTAAGGTAAAAGAAAAATTTGGTATTGAATTAAAACCTGAGGTAAAATATTTAGGTAATAAAAATAAAAGAGAGGCAGAATTATGCAAAATATTGAATATAAAATAGATAAAAAATCCAAAATAGCAGTGTTATGCGGAGGGATGTCATCCGAAGCAGAAGTATCAAAACGCTCGGGAAAAGGTTGTTATGAAGCATTAAAAAGGTTAGGTTATGATAATGCTGAATTAGTTGAAGTAGATAAAAATATTGCTCAAAAATTGTCAG
This sequence comes from uncultured bacterium, assembly GCA_902761735.1. Classification (GTDB taxonomy): domain Bacteria; phylum Cyanobacteriota; class Vampirovibrionia; order Gastranaerophilales; family Gastranaerophilaceae; genus UBA1221. The sequence goes on along the minus strand of CACWLL010000008.1, from coordinate 67,686 downwards.
ATGGCAAATTTGATTATGCATTTAATGCATTACATGGAAAATACGGTGAAGATGGTTGTATTCAAGGAATATTGGAAGTTTTAAAAATTCCATATGCAGGATGCGGTGTTATGGCAAGTGCAATTTGCATGAATAAAGAATATACAAAAAGAGTATTATCAACATGTAAAGATATTCCGCTTATAAAATCTGTTTTTGTCAGAAAAGGCGAGGATGTAGTAAAGGCATGTGAAGGTTTAAATTATCCTTTAATAACGAAACCTGTGTCCGAAGGTTCAAGTTTTGGTATGACAAAAGTAAATACTCCTGAAGAACTTGTGCCTGCATATAACGAAGCAACAAAATTTAATGCGGATGTTTTGATTGAAGAATTTATAGATGGTTTCTTTATTACTGTCGGCGTGTTAGAAAAAGACGGAAAAGCCTTTGCAACAGAAATTCTTGAAATAAGACCAAAAAATGAATGGTATGATTTTGAAGCAAAATACACTAAAGGCATGTCTGATTTTATTGTTCCTTCTACTGCATTGTCAAATGAAGCAACAAAACATATAAAAGAAATTGCAGTTAAGGCACATGAAACAGCAGGATGTTCCGGAGTTTCCCGTGTTGATTTTATGGTTATGAATGATAAACCGTATTTTCTTGAAATCAATACAAGTCCGGGAATGACAGAAACAAGTGATTTGCCTGCACAAGCTGCTGCAATGGGTATCAATTATGATGAATTAGTACTATTAATATTAAACAGTGCAGGATTAAATAAATAAATATGGAAAATAATAATCAGGAAAATAATCAAGAAGAACAAATTGTAGATACCGCAAAAATAATAAAGCGGGTTCGTAAATCAAGAAAAGTTCGAAACAGTCGTAGAAAACAAACGGCACTGAGAAAGACGTTTCGTTTTTTCATGACAATTTTCTTATTATTAATTCTTGGTTATGTATCAAAATTACCGCAATGGTATTTACCTCAAAATACATTTACTACCGTAAATAACAATATAATTATAAAAAATAATAAAATAGTAAAATCAAATCGTATACTTGCATTTTTAAAACTCCATAAAGTTCCGGATAAACCAATTTATATGATAAGAACTGATGATATAGAACGTGATATAAAAAAATTAAGACCAATAAAAGAAGTTTATATACGCAGATATGCCTTTCCTGCAAGATTACAAATAATAGTAAAAGAACGCAATCCGATATTATCAATTGCACTGGATGAAAAAACACCTGTTGTAGGGGCATTTGCAGAAGACGGTGTACTTATCGGACATGAATTTATGCCTCTAAATCCTGATATAAAAACAATAAAAGTAATCACAAAATATGGTGGAGAAAACAGTTATACAAAATGGAATTTGGCAAAAGTTCAAGAAATACAAAAGATTGCGGAACAAATTGAACTTTATGCGGAGGAACCGTTAGAATATATAGATTTTCGTAATCCAAATGATATTTATGCAAAAGTAAAAACTACTAAAATACGTATAGGAAAACCGGATAGCAGTGTTTATGAGAGAATAAAAAGAATACCGTCAATTCTTCCTCAAATAAAATTAATAAATACAAAAGTTCAATATTTAGATATCAGTTGGGAAAAAGTAAATTATTTAAAATTAAAATAGTTATGAATTTTTAATTCCTTCAGCTGCAACAAATGCCGTAGACCAACAATTTTGCAAATTATACCCTCCGCAAAAACCGTCGATATCAAGAACTTCACCACAAAAATAAACACCTTCAACAAGTTTTGATTCCATTGTTTTCGGATTTATTTCGTTTAAATTAACACCGCCGGAAGTCACTACTTCACCGTCTTTAACAGAAGAAATAACAGTAACAGAAAAATTGTGTAATTTATCAAGTATTTTATCTCTTGTTTTGCCGTTAATTAAATGAGATTTTGTTTCCCCATTGATATTACAATTTTCTAATAAATATTCACAAAATGATTTTGGTAGATATTTTGCAAGCAAATTTTTAATGTTTTTATGCGGATTATTGTTTAAATCTTCTTGCAAGTTGATATTATCAATTAAATTAAGTGTTATACAATAAGGAAATTTATCATGAGCTTTAATTGAGGATATTTTATATATAAGCGGTCCGGAAATACCCTCATGAGTAAATAAAATATTATCATTAAATCCGCATGAATTTACATTTTTTATGCAAACACCGCTAAGTTTTTTAAAACTTTCTTTTGTTTTTAATCCTGTAAGAGCAGGTTTTGGCTCAATAATATTATGACCCAAAAATTTTGCGCAATCATAACCATTGTGCCCTCCAACAGCAATTACAATTTTATCAAATGTATAACTGCCGCAGTCTGTTACAACAGTGAGAGGGTTTTTATTAATACGTAAAACTCGTTCTTTTTTGATTTTGGTTTTATTTAAGGCATTTAAAAATTTTTCTCTAACATCAGAAGCACTATTTGATTGAGGAAAAACTCTCATATCGTCTTGGACATAACTTTTTACCCCTATTGAATCAAAAAAAGCTAAAGTATCTCCGGTAGAAAATTTTGAAAAAACGGAATACAAAAACTTTTCACCACGAGGATAATTTTTTGCTAATTCTTTATTATCAAATTCAAAATGAGCAAAATTACATCTTCCTCCGCCGGTAGGAAGGAGTGTTGCAAGCGGTTTTCCGCTTTCAAATAAAGTGATATCAAAGTTTTTTTGCAAATTATATGCACAAAAACAACCTGCAGGGCCGCCGCCGATAACGGCAATTTTAGATATCAACTCTTGTGCCATATAAAAACACCATTTCAGGATTTTCTAAATCGTTATGTAATTCACTTATAGTTTTATGTAATATAGGATGTTCAAAATCAGGAATTAACTCAAGCAAAGGAACAAGAGTAAAAGCTCTTAAGTGTAAATATTTATGCGGAATAGTTAAAGTTTCATTGTTTATAATTTCTTTGTTGTAAAACAAAATATCAATATCAATTGTTCGATCTGCATATCCGGCGGTTTCTTTAGGCGTTCTGCCAAGCTGTCGTTCAATTCTTTGACACTCAAAAAGTAAATCTTCAGGAGGTAAAGAGGTTTTAATTTCAATTACAGCATTTACAAACCATGTATCAGTCGTCATATTCCAAGGTTCGGTTTCATAAAAAGCAGAGGTTCTTACTACCGTAATATTCTCAGTCAAATTCAGCAAACTTGTTGCTTGCTGTACGTAACCAATTCTGTCCCCTTGATTGGAGCCTAAGCTTAAATAAACTATTGCCATACAGCTATTTTAAAATTTTTGAGGTTTTATGTCAAGTAAATTTGCTCAGGAAAAGGATTATAATTATTGTAAAATAATTGTTTTTGATTTCCGGAAAAAGTATAATAAAAAGAATAAAAGCATTTAATTTTCAGGAGAGAGTTACATGGAAATGATAAAGAAAAAATTTGGACCACTTGCGAATATAGAGTTTAATAAATTATTTATAGGTCAAATATTATCACATTTTGCAGATGCGATAGTTCAATTTTTAATGGTTGCTTTATTATTATTAATATCCGGAAGTGCAGGAAAATCAATTGCAATAATGTTTTTTGCATTTTTACTTCCTCAATTTTTAATCAGTCCATTTTCCGGAGCATTGTGTGACAGATTTTCCAGAAAAACAATTCTTGCAATAAGTTGCTTGTTCAGGGCAATTACAATATGTATTGCAATATTTTTATTACCTGTTATAAATGTGAAATTAATTTATACGTTTTCATTTATTTTAGGTTGTGGAGCAGCGTTTTTTTATCCGGCAAAAATGTCCGCGGTTACAAATATCGTAAAAAGCTCACAATTGAAATTTGCAAATGCTCTTACATCATCAATCGGCGCAGTAGCATTATTATTTGGTGCATTTATATCAAATTATTATATTTCTTTAGGCAGCGTAAAAGCCTTAATTGTTATTGCAGGAATGTATTTTATTGCAGCACTTTTTATGATTACGTTAAAATTCAATATTCCTCAAAAATCTTTTGTTACGGATAAAACTAAAAACAACATAATTCAAGCATTTAATTATTTACAAAACCACAAAAAAGCTTTGTATTTGGTAGGACTATCAATTTGTATACAATTTATTGTAGCTGTTTTTTCGAACAGTTTGAATGCTCTTATTACCGATTATTACGGTTTAACTTTTGATAAGTTAACTTATTTGAGAACGCTTTTGGGTATAGGGATTATCGGTGGTATGGGTGTAACATTATATTTTGCAAGATTTATGAGAGTACCTCATCTTTTTGCAAGCGGATTTATAATTTTATGTATAACTTTAGTTACGGCACCATTATGTAAAAGTATCAGCACTGCATGGGCTTGGTTAATACCTATCGGAATGGCTGATGCAGTAGTAGTTGTTATGCTTGATACAATATTACAGAAAATTACACCTGATAGAGTAAGGGGTAAAGTTTTTGGCTTACAGTTAACTCTAAGTACATTGAGTTTTCTTATCGGAACAATTATTGTTGCGCATATTATAGGTTTTATAAACCCATTGAGCGTATTTAGGGGAATTGCAATATTATCTTTTGTGATGGCGGCTTTAGTATTAGTATTTGATAAATCTTTCAGATATTTATTGTTAAAAGCTACATTAGGACAGATTTTTTTAACGCTTTTTTGTTATAGGGTTGAGGGGGTAGAAAATATTCCTCGCAAAGGAAAAGTTATATTAGCAGGTAATCATACAGGACATTTGGACCCGTTTATTGTCCAAATGGCAACGAATCGTCAATTATGGTTTGTAACAGGGCCTGCAGCTTTTAAAGTTCCTATAGTAAGACATCTCTTAAAATATTATAATGTTTTGCCTTTAAAATTCGGAAAAGGAATTGAAGCTATTGAGTCTGCCGTAAATAAATTGAATGGCGGCGAAGCGGTTATAATTTTTCCTGAAGGTAAATTTACATCAGACGGTAATCTTTGTAAATTTAACAGAGGAGTGGGATTAATGGCAAAACAAGCAGACTGTCCTATTGTTCCGTTTGCAATAAAAGGCGGATTTGAAACTTGGGGCAAAACAAGAAAACTGCCCAAATTATTTAATACTATTGTTATTCAATTTGGTCAACCTGTTAAAGAACTCGAACGTGATGAAAAAGAAATTGCCCATGAACTTCAAACTCGTGTAAACTTTATGAAAAATTCTTTGGAAAGACGTGCTTTTTATAACATAAAACATCATTTACATACAAATTTCTTGGATTTAATGAGAGAAAAAGGTGATATATACGGACAGGTCAAAGCATTGTCACTAAAAACAAAAGATGGTTATGAAGAATTAAGTTATATAGAAATTTCAAGGCTTGCAAAAAAATTCGCAAATTATTTAATAGAATCATACGGAATTCAGCGAAATGACAGAATAGCTATTATATGCGAATCAAGACCGGAATTTTCTATAGGGATGTTTGGCTCTATTCAGACAGGTGCAATTACTGTTCCTTTAGATGTCAAACTTACGGTACCTGAACATACTCATATTCTTAATGATTGTAACCCGAGAATTTTATTATGTTCTTCTCATTACTTGGAACACGCAATAGAAGTAAAAAATAATGTTAAATCAATAGAACAAATATATGTATTGGATGACGAAGAAAGAGAACACATAGAAATACCTTCAGTATCAGCATTGGAAAGTGATATAGAAAAAGATTTGGGTCGGCCGCGTTCTTTGGATGAAACAGCATTGATAGTTTACACTTCAGGTACAACAGGAAATCCAAAAGGTGTCATGATAAGTTTTGGTAATATATATTCTCAGTTGAGAGATTTTGAAGCAATGTTTAAGTTATCCGAAAAAAATACATTACTTTCAATTTTACCGTTAAATCATTTATTGGAACTTGATTGCGGATTTTTTGGAATGTTATATATGGGTGCAAGGGTTGTATATATCAAATCTTTAAATCCTAAAGAATTAACTTCAACAATGAAAGAAAAGGGAATAACAAATATGATAGTTGTTCCTTTAGTTGCAAAAATGCTAAAAAACAGTATTGATAAACAGATTAAAAAACAACCGCAAACAGCTCAAACGGCTTTTAATATAATGTATAAGACAGCAAAATTTGTGCCACGCAAAATTCGTAGAATGATGTTCAAATCAGTAATAGACGGTTTGGGTGGAAAATTAGAGTGTTTTATATGCGGTGGCGCTCCGCTGGAAGATAACGTAGCGGAATTTTTTGAAAGAATAGGTGTTCCGGTATTTCAAGGTTACGGTTTAACGGAAACATCTCCGACAATTTCTACAAACAGATACGGACACGCAAAAATCGGTACTGTGGGACAAGCTTTGCCTTCGGTTACGGTCAAAATTGCAGATAATGGAGAAATCCTTGCAACAGGTCCTAATGTAATGCAGGGTTATTACGGAAAACCGGAAATGACAAAGGAAGTAATTGACGAAGATGGCTGGTTCCATACCGGTGATATTGGTGAAATTGACAAAGACGGATTTATAAAGATTACCGGTCGTATAAAAAATATGATTGTTCTTGGAGGAGGTAAAAAGATTTTTCCTGAAGAAGTAGAGGCGGTATTAGAGGTTTCTCCTTTTGTAAAAGAGTTATGTGTTATGTCTTTAACAATAAAATCCGGAAATAAAGCAGGTACGGAAGAAGTTGGTGTTATAATCACTCCGTCAGATGAATTAGCAAAAAAATCCGATGAGGAAATACAAAAAATATTGGAAGAAGAAGTAAAAATTTTATCGGAAAAGAATTTAGCACCATATAAAACACCAACGGTGGTCGTAATTCACCGTGATGAACTTCCTAAAACGTCAACAAGAAAAGTAAAACGCAAAGATTTGAAAAAATGGTATGAAAGTTTGTGATAAAACAAAAGAATTAAATTTAATAGCAAAAGATAATATTAAAATAGCTATAAATTATTATAAAGGCGGATTTGATGAAATTGTTATTGTTGCACCGGGATGGTGTATGACAAAAGATTCCAACGCATTTTTACAAATATCGGAAATGTTTGCTACAAATTATGATGTTGTTACTTTCGATTTTCGTGGTCATGGTAAAAGTAGCGGTTGGTATACTTTTTCCGCAAAAGAAATATTGGATTTAGAATGCGTTGTTGATTTTGTGAAAGAAAAAAATTACAAAAAAATACACCTTGCGGGGTTTTCTTTGGGTGCTGCTGTTGCTGTTATTTATGCCGTACAAAATGAGTGTATAAGTAAGTTAATAGCTGTTTCAGTTCCTGCGGATTTTGACAAAATAGAAAATAAAATGTGGAAAAAAGAAGCATGGGGTGAGACTTTTAAAAAGTTTGAATTAGACAGATTTTGTTCTATAAGACCTTATCCGATTCCATTGAAAAAGATAAAACCTATCAATATAATTAAAGATTTAAAAACCCCTACACTATTTATTGCCGGAGCAAAGGATCCAACCGTATGTTCTTGGCATACGGAAAGTTTATGTGACAAAGCAACCTGTCCGAAATTATACAAATTATATGAAAATGGTTGTCACGCAGAAGACTTATACCTTCATTACAAAGAAGATTTTACAAAACTTTGTCTTGAATGGTTAGCAGGTTCGGAGAATTAACAAACCAACGACGGCTATTCTTCGTCGTTTTTAACAATCTCTGTTAATGTTGTTGTATCAAACATATTTGTTTGTTCAACATTAGCATTTTCTTCTGCTTCAGCTCTCATATTATCTTTGATAATTGTTTCATCAGCATCAGGATTTACAATTTTGTTTACGGATACAACAGAATCGTTATCTACAAGATTTTGAGCTCTTACACCTGTTGCAGGGCGACCCTGACAAGAAATTGAGCCTGCATTCAATCTTGTAACAACACCGTTTGCTGTAACCATCATAATATCATCAGTGTCTTTTACGATAGTTAAAGCAACTAATCTTGAAGTTGTTGATTTGAATTTTGTTGCGATTAATCCTAATCCGCCTCTGTTTTGGCTTCTAAATTCGGAAAGTTTAGTTCGTTTACCAAAGCCGTCAGAAGTTACAACAAGTAAATCTGCATCATAATCTCTAGGAACAATATCACAACCGATAATTTCATCACCGGTACGAAGTTTCATAGAAGTTACACCTCTTGCACTTCTTCCTAACGGTCTAAGGTCTTGAATCGGGAATCTGATTGCCATACCGCAAGAAGTTCCGATAATTATTTCATCACGAGCGGTTGCCAGTTTTACCCAATTCAAACTGTCACCTTCTTCAAGTCCGATTGCTATAATACCGTTTCTTCTGATATTAGAGAAGTTGTCTAATTCTATTCTCTTGATATAACCTTTCTTCGTAAGCATTATCAAGTTCAATTCATGTGAGAATTGACTTACAGGAACAACGGCAGTTATTTGCTCATCTTGTTCAATCGGAAGAACGTTAACTATCGGTAAACCTTTTGCCTGACGTCCGCCTTCAGGGAAGTCATATACATTCAAGCTGTATACGGTACCCTTAGAGGAGAAGAACAATACCTTATCGTGCATCATTGCCGTAAAGAAATGTTGAATATCATCATCCTCTTTAGTCTTGATGCCGGATTTTCCTCTTGTCGCACGGTTTTGGCGTTCAAACGTGTCAAGTGAAATTCTCTTTAAATATCCTTGATGTGTAATAAATACAGCCATAGGTGTATTTGGTGTTAAATCTTCAATAGTTACTTCACCTTGTTCAGGAACAATTTGAGTTTTTCTGTCATCACCGTATTTTTCTTTGTCTTCGGTAAGTTCTGTTTTTATTATATTGAGAATTTTTTGACGGCTTGCAAGAATATCTTCGTATTCAGCAATTTTCTTCAATAAATCGTCATATTCAGCTTTAACTTTATCTTGTTCCAATCCTGTTAATCTTCTTAATTGCATTTCAAGAATAGCATTAGCCTGATCTGCATCAAGACCAAATCTGCTCATTAATCCGTCACGAGCATCATCTGTAGTTTTCGATTTTTTGATAAGTTCAATTACTTCATCAATTGAACCCAAAGCAATAATCAAACCTGCTAAAATGTGTGCTCTGATTTTTGCTTTTTTCAAGAAGAAAATGGTTCTTCTGGTCACAATCTCAACTCTATGTTCAACAAATTCATTTAATACTTCATACAAATTCAGCAATCTTGGTTGCTTACCGCAAAGAGCAAGCATATTTACACCAAAAGTTGTTGATAATTGAGTATATTTGAATAAATTATTTTTAACAACATCAGGTTTTGCATCACGTTTTAATTCAATAACGATACGCATACCTTCTCTGTCGGATTCATCACGAATATCTGATATACCGTTAATTCTTTGGTCTTTAACAAGCTCTGCAATTTTTTCAATAAGAACGGATTTGTTAACCTGATACGGAATTTCGGTTACAACAATAGCCGTACGAGCCTGACGACCGGCTCCGCCGGCGATTTCTTCAAAGTTTGCTACCGCTTGCATTTTTATTGAACCACGACCTGTTTCATAAGCTTGTTTAATGTCATTTAATCCGACAATAGTTGCTGCTGTCGGAAAATCCGGCCCTTTTATATATTCCATCAATTCTGATACGGTAATTTGCGGGTTATCGATTAATGCAATAGTTCCGTCAACAATTTCGGATAAATTGTGAGGAGGAATATTTGTAGCCATACCAACGGCGATACCTGAGCAACCGTTCAATAACAACATAGGCAAACGAACAGGAAGAACGGAAGGTTCTTGCAATGAACCGTCAAAATTCGGTTCAAATTCTACTGTTTCACAATCGATATCGGCCAACATGGATTGAGTAATTTTGTGCATACGAGCTTCCGTATAACGCATTGCAGCAGCTCCGTCACCGTCAACCGAACCAAAGTTACCGTGTCCGTCAACAACAAGATACCTTGTATTAAAGTCTTGAGCCAAACGAACAAGAGCCTCATAAACCGAACTGTCACCGTGCGGGTGATATTTACCGAGAACTTCACCAACGATACGTGCACATTTCTTGAACGGTTTATCAGGGGTCATCCCTAATTCGTTCATTGCATACAAAATTCTTCTGTGAACAGGTTTTAAACCGTCACGAACATCCGGTAAAGCACGTCCTACAATTACGCTCATTGCATAATCTATATAGCAACGTTTCATTTCCTCTCTTATATTAACGTCTACGATTTTACCATCGCCAAATATATTCTGCTGACTCAATTTTCATCCTCCATGTCGGGTTTTATATAGCTATATTGTAGCATAAACATAGATTTTAGGGCAATTTAATAAAAAACTTTACAATTTAATAAACCCTCTAAAAGAATGATAAAAAGTTTGTTTATTTTTTGTATTATTCCTATATGTATGACTATGAAACAGAAATAGAAGATAAAGCACTAAAATCAGTCGGCTTAGAATTGATGTTTATGACACCCGAAAAATGCAGCAGCAATGATGGAATAACTGCTGTTGAACTTGCCAAGTTAGTTGAACTTCCGGTAGAAATTGTTAAAAAGAAATTAGTTATACTTAAAGATAGCGGGATTGTAAGGGTAAAAGGAATAAATCCGAAATATTGGAAGTTTGATAATTACAGTTTTCAACGTATGGATGAAGATGATGAGGTGTACAGACTTTTATGCAACTTTGACGACGTTGATTTTGACAGATTTTTCCAATATTAAATTAAACATCTGCAACAGGCGGTATGTCAATCCTTTTTAATCTTTGTTCTATTCTTCTATACCATTTCAGATGCTGTTTGAATAAAATTTTATGGTCATCAACTTCACCATGAGCAATCTCATCCCTTTGCTTATCGCAAACAGCAGTAAGTTCTTGTTCAAGAATATGTGTTAAGTCCTTTCTATCCATTTGAGCGCTTGCTTCTGCGGTTAATGTGTAAGGTTTTCCAAATTCAATAATAACTTCAGGTCTGTTATCTCTTAAAAAGCAGTAATCAAAAGCGATAGGAACAAGATTTACTTTTCCCATTCTTTTTACGGCATTTTGAGCGATATATGCAAGACCTGTCTGAAATTCAATCGGTCTGTAATGAGGCGGTCTTATAATGCCTTGTGGGAAAATGCACAAAATATTTTTCAAATCACAAACAACATCAACAGAATATTTTAAAGCTTTCATTGCGGATTGTGGTGATTTTTTATTAACAGGATATCCTCCGCCTTTATGGAACAGCGGAAATCTGTTTAATTCTTCAATCATCATACGAATTTCTTTATGAAAAATTCTGTGTACAATATTATAAAAAACTATTCCGTCCCACCAATTACCGTGAGGTGCATATAAAATAGTCGGAATACCTTTTTCAACGGCTGTCTCCTCTCCCTTATAACGAAATGCATAAAATCTGTTTTGAATCATATTAAAGAAAAACATACTCGCGACCCAAAGCCAAAATTTATTTGTTTTAGCAGGTCTGAATTTTTCGTCTTTGTTTCTAAGCTTTGTCGGAGGAACATCCGAATATAATTTTTCTTCTTCTTTAACCATATTAATATTCTACCACTAAAAATATATTCATGAAGTCAGAAAACAAATCTTGTAAGAAATCTTAACTTCAAATATATCCTACACCAACAAGATTTTATATGCAAGAAAATAATAAAAGTTAGCAATACATTTGAGAAAACATAAATTTAACTTTTTCTCTCACGCTCCTGTCTACTTCAAAAATCTCATCTATATCGGGATTTTCAATCAATTTATGTTCATCAAGCATACGTTTTGTAATTTCATATATTTGATAAAGTTTAATCTTACCTTCAAGGAAGGCAAAAACAGCTTCTTCGTTTGCAGCATTAATACAGGTAGTGGCAGTACCGCCCATTTTACCTGCTTTATATGCGAGTTTTACTGTCGGAAATTTTTCAAAATCAGGTTCTTCAAAATCTAATCTTGCGATTTCTGAGAAACTGAAACTTTTTGATTTAATACCCTCATATCTTTCAGGATAAGTAATAGCGTATTGAATCGGAATATGCATACTAGGTAAACCAATCTGCGCAATAACGCTTCCGTCAACATATTCGATTGCAGAATGTACTATACTTTGCGGATGCACAACCACTTGAATATCATCATAATCAAAACCGAAAAGATGATGTGCTTCAATAATTTCCAACCCTTTATTCATTAATGTTGCGCTATCAACCGTAATTTTTTTACCCATATTCCATCTCGGATGTTTAAGGGTCTGTTCTACGGTTGCATTTTTCATTTCTTCAATTGACTTGTGTAAAAACGGACCGCCGCTTGCCGTAATAATTAATTTATCAACTTGAGAAATATCTTTTATACATTGATGTATTGCACAATGTTCGCTATCTACCGGAATAATATTTACTCCGTGTTTGCGAGCACTTTCCATAACAATATCACCTGCCATAACAAGAGTTTCTTTGTTTGCTAACGCAATATCAATACCGTTTTCAATTGCTTTTAAAGTAGGGCGCAAACCAATTTTTCCAGAACATGCAACAAGAATAATATCATTTTCAGTATTTGATGCAATATCATCAAGACTATCTAATGTTTCTATTCCGTCAACTTTAATAGGCTTGTTTGCGTAAATATATTTTGGTCTGAATTTCTTTGCTTGTTGTTCGAGTAATTCTACATTTGAACCGCCGGCTAACGCAATAATTTCAAATTTATCTTCCAGCTTTTCTATAACCTCTAAAGCTTGAGTGCCAATAGAGCCTGTCGAACCTATAATACTTATTTTTCTTTTCTTTTCCATAATTTAATTTTAGCACAAACAGTATAAATTTTAGTCTGCCATATTATTTTTATTATCACTTAGATTTAGCAATGTTTCAATAATTTTTTCATTATACCTGTTATCTGTTGCGCTAAACGGTAATACTAAACCGCCAAATTCTTTTTCAACACTTTTTATTACATTAAAAACTTTGCTTTTTGGAACGTAATCTATTTTTGTGACAATAGTTATAATTGGCAAGTTATACGCTTGAACCCACTCTCTCATTTGATAATCATTCTTTTGAATTTCATGACGCCCGTCAATAAATTGGATTAATGAACAGATTTCTTCTCGTTTCAAAAGATATTCTTCCAAATATTTTTGCCATTTATTTTGAGCTTCTTTTGAAACTTTTGCATATCCGTATCCCGGTAAATCCGCAATCATAAATTTATCCGAAAAATCAAAAAAGTTTATAAGCCTTGTTTTCCCCGGAGTATTAGAAGTTTTTGCTAACTTTTTATGATTTGCAATACCGTTAATAAATGATGACTTTCCGACATTAGAACGCCCTATGAGCGGAAATTCCGGCAGATTAAACGTCGGACATTGAGATAATTTCTCTGCACTTATAATAAATTTTGCTTGTATAAACTTATCTGCCATAAATCTTATTGTATCATGAAAAAATCATTATGGCTCTCGGTAAAATTCCTAAGCAATACGAAATTGCAATTCCGTAGTTTGTAATCGGTACATTTGCTTTTGAGGCAAGTATAATTCTTGATAAAATTTCTCTTCTGGTTGTCATACATGCGCCGCAATGAATTATCAATTTATATTCGCTTATATCAGGGAAATCGTGTCCCGAGTAGTGTTCAATTATTAAATTTTTCCCTGTTTTTTTCTTGAGTAAATTCGGGATTTTAACTTTACCGATATCGTCTTCAATCGCGTGATGAGTACAGCTTTCAAGGATTAAAACCTTATCTCCGTCATTTAATTTTTCAATAGCATTCGCACCTTCAGTAAAAGCTTTCAAATCCCCCTTTAATCTTGCAAATAATATTGAAAAAGAAGTAAGGGGAATGTTTTTGGGAACAATTTCGCTAACCTGTTTAAACGCTTGAGAATCTGTTACAACAAGAGCCGGAGGTTCTTTTAAATTTTCTATTGCCTGTTTTAATTCTGTTTCTTTAACAACATATGTTAAACAATTATTATCCAACAAATCTCTTATAGTTTGAACTTGGGGAAGTATCAATCTGCCTTTTGGAGCTTCTTTATCAATCGGAACAACAAGAATAACTGTACTTTTTGAAGATACCAAATCTCCAAGGATTGTCGGAGTGTTAATATATTCTTCCGGCAGAACAGAAACCATTTCCGATTTAAATTTATAAATTAAATCTTTATCCGTTTTTGCAGATGTAAGAATTACATGAGGTGTTAGCGTATATAAATCGCTCATTACCGTATCTTCGGCATTTTTAATGTCAGTTTTATTCACAAGAAAGATGTAAGGGATATTTAATTCATCAAACTTTTTAATCAAATCTTTTTCGTAATCACTAATGCCGTTATAATCACAAACAATAATACCGACATCCGTACGGTTAATGACTTTTAATGTTTTTTGTATACGCTCATCCCCTAATAAGGATTTATCATCGAGTCCTGCCGTATCAAGAATTCTGACTGCGCCAACAGGTAATAATTCCATGGATTTTTCAACAACATCGGTAGTTGTTCCTGCAATGTCAGAAACAATAGAGGTATCTTGTCCCGTAATTTTATTTATTATGGAAGATTTTCCGACATTTGTTTTGCCGAAAAATGATATATGTAATCTGTCGGATTTTAATGTTTGCATATTTTACCTCTACAATTTAAAAAAATTATATTCAATATATTGGTATTTTGCAATAAAGAATTTCTTAAAATTCTTTTATGCTATAATAAATATATGATTGAAAGATATTCAAGAGAAGAAATATCAAATATTTGGACACTGCAATCAAAATTCAGTTATTATCTTGCGGTAGAGTTGGCAGTATGTGATGCATACGTTGAACACGGAGATTTTCCGAAAGAAGATATTTTAGAGTTAAAAAAATTAGCTAAATTTGATTTATCTCGTATTGATGAAATTGAAAGAGAAGTTCGCCATGATGTTATTGCGTTTTTGACAAACGTAAACGAAAATGTCGGGGAATACGCAAAGTATATGCACGTTGGAATGACAAGTTCCGATGTTATTGATACCGCATTTGCACTGCAAATACAAGACAGCGGCAAAATTATAAAAAAAGATTTAGAGGATGTTTTAAATTCATTAAAAAATCTTGCCGATATACATAAGAATACTATTTGTATAGGTCGTTCCCATGGAATACATGCAGAGATTATGACTTTTGGTATAAAAATGTGTAATTGGTATGACATAATAAGACGCCAAAAAGAAAATTTTGTTCAAGCATTAGAACAAATAAGAGTTGGTCAAGTTTCGGGACCTGTCGGAACATACAGTAATATTTCCCCTGAAATTGAAGAAATTGCGTGCAAAAATATGGGATTAAAGCCGGCGGCAATTTCAACCCAAATTATTGCAAGAGATTATCATGCACATTTTATGCAAAGCTTAGCTCTAATTGCGAGTGTGGTAGAGCAGTTTGCAACTGAAATTAGACATTTGCAAAGAACTGAAGTTTTGGAAGTTGAAGAAGGTTTTGGTAAAAATCAAAAAGGTTCTTCCGCAATGCCGCATAAAAAAAACCCGGTATTAAGTGAGAATTTATGCGGATTGGCAAGAGTTGTTCGTGCAAATTCAATGGCGGCAATGGAGAATATTCCATTATGGCATGAAAGAGATATTTCTCATAGTTCAGCAGAAAGAATTATTTTCCCTGACAGTTTGATTTTAGTAGATTTTATGCTTTCTCGTTTCAACAACATATTGCAGAATTTAGTCGTTCATAAAGACAATATGTTGAAAAATTCGGAAAAATTTGGCGGAATTGTATTTTCACAAAAAGTCATGCTGGAACTTATAAAAAAAGGTTATACAAGAGAAGAAGCGTACAGAATTGTTCAAAAAGAAGCTCTTGATGCATTTGAAAATAACGGAAATTTTAAAGAAAATTTATACAAGGACGAAGAAGTTACATCAAAACTTTCAGCAAACGAAATTGAAGAAATATTTGATAAGAAATATTATTTAAAAAATATAGATAAAATTTACAGTAAGGTTTTTAATTAATATAATATTTATTTTTTATCCGGCCGTTTGAATTTAAAAATTTTATTTGTAGTAGAATAAAATCAAAGGGGGATTTAATTATGTATCATGTTTATACAGAGAAAGATTATTCAGAATTTTCAAAAACATTAATAGGTGAATATACCGATTTAGAAGAAGCAATGACTGTTGCTCGCAAAAAAATAGAAAACAGACCTGATTTAAGATATATTGTAGAAGAAACTGACGGACACGTTAACAATTACGGAGAACTTATTACTACCGTTATTGCAGAAAGTGACTAGTTTTTAAATTTCTGTTGTTCATGATAGAATAATTTTATGAAATACAGAGAAAATGTAAGAAATTTTTGTATAATTGCCCATATTGACCATGGAAAATCTACCCTAGCTGACAGACTGTTAGAAAAAACCGGTACTGTTGCTCAGCGTGATATGCAAAATCAGATTATGGATTCCATGGATATTGAGCGTGAACGTGGTATTACTATCAAGTTAAATACTGCAAGAATGGAATATACTGCAAGAAACGGTAAAAAATATGAACTCAATTTGATAGATACGCCGGGGCACGTTGATTTTTCTTACGAAGTTTCTCGTTCTCTTGCTGCATGTGAAGGTGCGTTATTAATTGTGGATTCAACACAGGGTGTTGAAGCTCAAACTCTTGCTAATGTTTATTTAGCGGCAGAACAAAATTTGGAAATTATTCCTGTTATTAATAAAATTGATTTACCTTCGGCTGATGTTGAAAGAGTAAGAGAAGAAATAGAAGAAGTTCTTGGTATTGATGCCTCTCTAGCAATTCCTGTAAGTGCAAAAGCAGGTATCGGTATTGAAGAAGTATTAGAATCTATTGTAGATTTAATTCCGCCGCCTGAGGATACGACAGAAAAACCTCTGAGAGCTCTTGTTTTCGACAGTGTATACGACCAATATTTAGGTACATTGTGTTTCTTTAAGGTTGTTGACGGTTCTATTAAAGTCGGCGACAAGGTTAAATTTATGGCAACCGGAAAAGAAGTTGAGGTTGTTGAATTAGGTTATCAAACGCCTATGCGAGTTTCTGTAAATGAATTAAAATGTGGTGATGTAGGGTTTTTTGCAGGTTCAATTAAAGAGCTTACAAGGTTTGTAGGTGATACTATTACCAATGCGGAAAACCCTGCACCGGAACCTTTACCGGGATATAAGGAAGCTTTGCCGATGGTATTTTCGGGGCTTTATCCTGTTGATAACGACGATTATCAGGATTTAAAAGAGGCTCTTGAAAAATTGAAGCTTAATGATAGCAGTATTACATTTGAACCTGAAACATCTTCTGCGTTAGGTTTTGGCTTTCGTTGCGGATTTTTGGGAATGCTCCATATGGAAATTGCACAGGAAAGATTGGAAAGAGAATATGGACTTTCTATCGTAACAACTGCACCGTCAGTAGTTTATAAGGTTTATAAAACAAACGGTGAAATGATTGAAATTGATAATCCCGCAAACCTTCCGGGAGCACAATACAGAGATTATATTGAAGAACCATACGTAAAAGTTTCTATAATTACACCAAATGACTATGTTGGAACTTTAATGGATTTGGCACAAACAAAACGGGGCATATTCAAAAATATGTCTTATATAGATAAAGTCAGAGCAGATTTGGAATACGAAATTCCGTTATCGGAAGTTATTACTGATTTTTATGATCAATTGAAATCTCGCACAAAAGGTTATGCAAGTATGGATTATGAATTTTGTGATTATAAGCGTTCTAAACTTGTAAAACTTGATGTTATGCTTGCAGGAGAAGTTGTTGATGCATTGTCTGTTATATGTCATGAGGACAGTGCTTTTTATATCGGTCAAAAGTTGACAACAAAATTAAAAGATATTATTCCTCGTCAACTGTTTGAAGTGCCTATTCAAGCGGCAATTGGCGGCAGAATTATTGCAAGAACGAACATAAAAGCAATGCGCAAAAACGTACTTGATAAATGCTACGGTGGTGACATTACACGTAAACGTAAACTGTTGGAAAAGCAGAAAAAAGGTAAAAAACGTATGAAATCCGTCGGACGTGTAGAAGTCCCGCAGGAAGCATTTATGGCTGTTTTGAGCTTAAATGAGGAATAAATATTACATTTAATAGAATTAAGACTCCTCAGTTTTGGAAATTTCTTCTTGAGGAAGTTCTTTTTTGAAATGACATTTTATATTAGAACATTTTAGAGTAATGCCGTTTTTCATAACAACTTTACCTAACAAAGAACCGCACTCAGGACATTTTTCACCTGTTGGTTCATTCCACATAACATAATCACATTGAGGATATTGGTTACAACCATAGAAAACAGTTCCTCGTTTTGACTTTCTTTCAACAATTTTTCCGTTACCGCATTTTGGGCAGGTAACACCTGTTGATTTTACATAAGGTTGTCGGTGTGCGCAATCAGGGTCAGTACATTCCATATATTTTCCGTAAGGTCCGGTTTTGAATACCATATCAGAACCGCATTTAGGACATTTTTCTTCACAGATTTCTTCTTCTCCGGCAGTTGTCGGCTCCCCTTCATTAAGAGCATTTAATGACATGGTAGTCTGGCAATCAGGATAGCCTGAGCAGCCGAGGAATTGTGTACCTTTACGGCTCGTTCTGACCAACATTGGCTTTCCGCAATTCGGACATTTTATGTTGGTTTCTATTTTTACACGTTCTGCTGTTTGCATTACGCTGTTTACGTTTTCCATAAACGGAATATAGAAGTCTGCTAAAACTTTATTCCAGACCGCTTTTTTATCTGCAATTTCATCCAATTTGCTTTCCATACTGGCCGTAAATTTATAGTCCATAATTTTTGCAAACTGTTCGCAGAGTTGTTTTGAAACAGTCCTGCCCAGTAGTGTAGGGAAAAGAACTTTGTTTTTCTTTTCAACATATTTTCTTGTTTGAATTACGGTAATAATTGTAGCGTAGGTTGACGGGCGGCCAATACCTTGTTCTTCAAGAGCTTTAACTAAAGATGCTTCGTTATATCTTGGAGGCGGTTGAGTAAAGTGTTGTTTAGGCTCAATTTTTTTACATTTAACTTTATCACCTTCATTAAGATCAGGAATTTTTGCCTCTTTTTCCTGTTCTTCTTCCTCGGCATCGTTGTAAACTTTCAAGAAGCCATCGAAAGTTACTTTGCTTGTGCCTGCTTTAAGAGTATAATCTCCAGCGGTGATTTCAACGGTTTTGTTTGCAACATCGGCATTTGCCATTTGGGATGACATAAATTTTTCCCAAATAAGTTTATACAATCTATATTGGTCGTTGTCTAAAAATTTCTTTAAACTTTCAGGAGTTCTTTCAGGGTATGACGGACGAATAGCTTCGTGTGCGTCTTGAACATTTTGTTTACCTTTTGCATAAATATTCGGTTTATCAGGATAATATTTTTCACCAAAGTTGTTCAAAATATAATCTTTTGCCATAGCTTGAGCGTCATCTGATACACGAACACTATCGGTTCTCATGTATGTAATCAAACCGACAGGATTTCCTTCAATTTCAATACCTTCATATAACTTTTGAGCAACCTGCATCGTTTTTTGAACGCCAAAACCAAGTTTTGAGCTTGCGGCACGTTGCATTGTGGATGTTATAAATGGTGCAGTCGGCTTACGTTTAGTTGTCTTTTTAGTAACTTTTGTCACATCCATTTCGGTAGGATAATTAGTCAGAAAATCAACAATTTTTAGAGCTTCTTCTTTGTTTTTTATTGTTTTTTCAACGGATTTTCCTTTAATTTTTGATAACTCTGCCTCAAACTCTTTACCGTCTTTATCTAAAATCGTGTGAATAGACCAATATTCTTGCGGAACAAATGCTTCTATTTCGTCTTCTCTTTCACAAATCATACGCAAAGCAACTGACTGAACACGACCGGCTGAGAGATTTCTGTTACCGATTTGTTTCCAAAGAACTGGGCTTAATTTGAAACCTACAAGTTTATCTAAAATTTGTCTTGTCTGTTGTGCTTTAACCATATCCATATCAATAGAACGTGGGTTTTCAACGGAATACCTTACTGCTTTAGGTGTAATTTCATTAAAAACAATACGGAATATTTTTTCATCAGGAACCTTTAAAACTTGACGAACGTGCCATGCAATAGCTTCTCCTTCACGGTCGGGGTCGGATGCAAGGTATATTTTGTCACTTTTTTTGGCAAGTTCATTCAATTTAGTAACAACCTTTTGCTTTCCGGCAATTATCTCAAATTTCGGTTCAAAATTATTGTTAACATCAAATCCCAAATTATCTGTTTTAGGGTCTTTAAGCGGTAAGTTTCTTATGTGCCCAAAACTTGCTTCAATCTGAAAATCATTTCCTAAAATCTTTTTAATTGTTTTGGATTTTGCCGGAGACTCGACTATAACCAATGATTTTTCTTTTGCCATTTATTTCCCTTTGAAAAACGCTTAACTACGCCATCCTATACTCTCGATTGGTCTGAGCATAAAAATAATAACTTAATGCTGACCTATATTAAGCCTACCACAAGTAATTTTTTCAAGCAAATTTTTAATACATAAGTATAGAAATTTATATAAAATGCATTTAAGTTAAGATAAAAGCAAAAATACTAAGTTACTCTGTGAGCAACGTCACCAGCTTCTGACAAATATATATCTGCCCACATATCTGCCTCTTGGAAATTACGTTCCGTATTAATATATCTTGAGCGGACAGAAACATCTTGTTTTGACTGATATTCTCTGAGCAATCTTTCACAAACTTTTTTCATATTTGCAGCTTCGCCTTTTGCGGCTTGATATTTTGCCCAGAGTATGTCAAATTCTTCCTTTTTCCTTTCATATCTATCCAACAACAGCTCAAAGAATTCTTCCGTAAGATTGTTAGAATACAATTCAGCTTCAACTTGAGCTCTAATTTTTGGGTCTTTTATCGTATCAAGTTTTTTATCAATTTTCGCTTGTTTTTCTTCTTCCTGCTGTTTTATTTTATCCGTAGCCGCAGCTGTTTGCGGTGTAAAATTATAAAACAGACTTACTTTATTTAAACCCGGAACACTTGTATAACCTTGTCTTGCTACATCAAACAAGCCGCCTAATTGCAACTGTTGCATAAAGCTGTCAAGATAGCGACCGTAATCGCCCCCAAATTGTGCTTGTAATTTAGGGTCGCTCTGAAATTGTTCTAAAGTAACAACTGTATTGGCCATAATAATTCCTCAGTTTATATCTTATTTATATAAACGTTTGGGATACGCAAGAATTGCATGGTTTTTGAATATTGTAAAAAAACTTAACATTAAAACATTATTTAAGGATAAAAATAAATAGAAATTGTATTGCCATAGCTGTGAAAAAATGATAAAATCTACACAAGGTTTGGAAGTTAACATGAGGTCTTATGTCAAAAATTGATGCGATTGATGCAATAAAACCAGTAAATGCTTACGAAATCCATAAAGTTTTGTCTTCGGAAAAGCTTACGGATAATATGAAAGCCGAATATTTGCGTAAAAATGAAACGCAAATAAAAAAAGTTTTGAAAACAGATATATCAAAGGAAGAATTTCAGCAGATAATGGAAAATAGGCCTCTTATAAGATTTAAACCGTTAAAAAATTCTTTTACAAAGAGGGGCGACGATATTATTTTTGCCAAAACAATGAATATCGATAAAAAACAAATCAGAAGTTTTATAAATTCAATTATAGATTCCAATTTTGAAATTCGTAACAGACAGGACAGAGATAGAATTGAAACGGCAAAAGCATATGTATACAGGCATGGCACAAAAGATCAAGTTGTAGCATTTCTTCAATATGAATTATCAGATGTTCAAAATACTTTGAGAAAACTATATGAAACTCTTGATTTAAATTCAGGAGGTTTGGCAGGATATTTTTCAAGACCTATTCATCGTATGGACAACAGAACCCTTGGCAAATTGTACCATACAATAGATAAGGCTCTTATAAATTCGGCAGATGCGGGATTTATAGATAAATCAAAATTAAACTCCACTGCGGAGTGGGCTTTGGTAAGAATTTATCAAATTCAAAATAATTCAAAGGTAATAAGAGCGTACGAATTATACAAAAATTTAACATAAATATATAAAAAAGGAGAGAAAAATGAAAAGAGTTTTAGCAATAACTGCAGCGTTAATGATAATGGCAGCACCTTTATCTGCAAACGCTTTTGAAATAAAACCCAAAAATTGGACACTGTTCCGTAAAGATTCTCAAACAGCGGTTCAATCCGAACAAATAACAGAAAAAAAAGCTCTTAAAGAGGCAGAAAAGGCTGAGAAAAAAGCTATAAAAGCCGCAAAAAAAGAACAGGCAAAAGCAGAAAGAGCTGCAAAAAAAGCTGCAAAAGCCGAAAAAAAAGCTGCGAAAAAAGCTCAAAAAATATCAAAAGCTGAATTAAAAAGAAAAGCTGCAGTAACTGAGGAAGCTTTAAAATCAATTAAATTGGCAGATTTAGATTTAATATCGGCAGATACGGATTTTCAAGCAACATTCGTAAATCTAGTTTCGCTTCTATCCAGACCTGAGCAGACTGTTCAAATTCGTTCTCAAGTTGCAGATATTATGATGAATTCACAATTGTCCGAAACAAGAAAATGTACGGCGCTAAATGAGTTAGCTACTGCATATGCTGCAGCATTGGAAAATAATAAATCGGCCGTAATTAATGTTATATTAAATTTATCTGCTCCGGAGCAGAAAAATCTTGTAAATACGCTAAATACGATGTCACAAGATGCGGACAGATATATTGAAATAGCAACAAAATATGCAAAAAACGGTACAACAATTACTCAGAATGCAGTTGACAAATCTATACTAATAAATAACATTGCTGATATAAGAAATACAACAGTAACTTTGAGTAACAGTGCAAAAAATATTAAAGCTGTTGCTAATCAGGTTGCGGCATATGCCAGAATTGCCGGGCTTATATTCTAAGACATAAAGCAGAAAATAATTTTGGTAACTAAAAAGGAAACGCTTATTCAGCGTTTCCTTTCTTAATTTCTATTTTATCCCCGTTATTTTTTTCCGAATTAACTTCTTTATTATCTTTTGCGGAAGTAAAAGTATCTGTTCTCGGGGTTTGTTGTATGTTCACTTGTGAAGAATTTATATTATCTTTTTTTACTCTTGATAATTCACCACTTACAGGTTTTGTTGCCATAAAACACGGTTCAATACGTGTTATAACTATTCTGTTTATCATTATTTCCCCCATGAATGAAACGTGACATATATTATCATTATTTCATTCCAACTATCTCATCCATCAATTAAAAAATTATGCTTCATTAAACATATCTTTGCCTACACCGCAAAGAGGGCATACATAATCATCAGGTAAATCACTAAATGCTACACCATCATTTTCAGCCGGATCATATTCAAAACCACATACTGAGCATACATATTTTTCCATAGTTTTCTCCTTAATTTAATGATTACACATACTTTGCCCTAATTAGATATTTTCATTTAACCCCTAATTGACGGCATCTTTAATAATACGGTTAAATTTAACTCATGTCAAGTGTATAACAGGGTTAATTATGACATCTTTACAATCTTTACCTGTCTTGTAAAAAAGGGTATAATAACGATTAACGTATATTAAGTAAGAGGTACAAAAATTATGAATATAGAACATATCAAAAATACTGACCCTGAAGTTGCAGAACAAATTGAACTTGAATTAAAAAGACAACAGGAAACAATAGAGCTTATTGCAAGTGAAAATTGCACTTCTTTAGCTGTTATGGAAGCTTGCGGCAGTGTTTTAACCAATAAATATGCCGAAGGAAAACCGAACAAAAGATATTACAACGGTTGTGAACATATAGATGTCATTGAAGAAATTTGTCAGAAAAGAGCTTGTGAGTTGTTTCAAATGGAGCACGCAAATGTTCAACCTCATAGCGGAGCACAGGCAAATATGGCGGTATTTATGGCAACAATGAAACCTGGCGACAGAGTTTTAAGTATGGATTTATCAAACGGCGGTCATTTGTCCCATGGTTCGCCGGTTAATTTTTCAGGATTATATTTTGATGTAAAAAGTTATGGCATAAATGAATATGGTGAAATTGATTACGAAGATGTTCGTAAAATGGCAATTGAGCATAAACCTCGTTTAATTATTTGCGGGGCAAGTAACTATTCTAAAATTATTGATTTTAAGAAATTTAGAGAAATTGCAGATGAAGTCGGAGCATTATTATTAGCGGATATTGCACATATCGCAGGATTAGTTGCTGCAGGACTTCATCCATCTCCTGCTCCATATGCGGATTTTGTCACAACAACAACCCACAAATCTTTACGTGGTCCAAGGGGCGGTATTATTATGTGTAAAGAGGAATGGGCAAAAGAAATAGACAAAGCTGTATTTCCGGGTATGCAGGGCGGACCTTTGGAGCATATTATTGCAGGTAAAGCTGTTGCTTTACTTGAAGCATCCAAACCTGAGTTTAAAGATTACGCTGCACAAATTATTAAAAACGCAAAAGCATTAGCACAAGGCTTAATGGATGAGGGTATGGATATTGTCGGCGGCATGACGGAAAATCATCTTATGACGTTAGATTTGAGAAAAACAGGTAAGACCGGTAAGGATATGGCAAATGTTTTAGAACGGGTTGGAATAACGGCAAATAAAAATACAGTTCCGAACGACCCTCAGAGTCCTTTTATAACAAGCGGTATAAGATTAGGTACTCCTGCTGTTACAACAAGAGGCTTCAAAGAAGAAGATATGACGGAAGTTGCAAAAATTATTGCAGGAGCAATTTATGCTTCGGATAATGAAATAGCTCTGAAGAACTTAAGGGAACGCTCATTAAAACTTTGTCAAAAACATCCGTTGTATGATTAATGCAAATAAAAAATTAAAATGAAAAATCAAATAAATCTTTAAGTTCAATATCTAATGCGTTAGCAAGTAATTTCATGGTTTTAATTGTAACGTTTGCTTCTCCACGTTCAATCTGTCCGATGTAATTGAAATTCATATCGACAATTTCTGCCAATTTCATTTGAGAAAGTTTTTTTGATTTTCTTATATACGCAAGTTTTGCGCCAAAACGTTTTTCTAAGTCCGCATTTCTATCCATGATAACCATTATAGGTTTTGTATTAGCAAATTTCTAATATCCATTAGCGTATAAATAATAGTTAATAACTGTTAAGATATGTAAAATTTAATTTTGAAACAAGCAATTCCGGTTTAAAAATATACTTATATAACATGTATATAATAGTTATCAAATATTATTTTATTATTGTTAACGAGGATGATATAGAAAGGAGTATTAATATGTCATTAGAAGTAAATTTTAATCCGCAGGAACCGCAAGGTTCAAATAGACGCATAGAAAAATTTAAGCAGCGTGAAGGTAAGATTGAAACGATTTTTAATTCTGATGGTTCTAAAATCGAACGACACTACGACAAGAGTGGAAGTTTATTTAAAGAAGCCGTATTTAAAGATGTAAACGGTGACGGTAAAGAAGATATTTATTCTGTTACAAATTTCTACAAATCTAATGATGGCAAGTCTGAATCTAAAACTTTTATTGACCATGATGGTGATGGTTTTGATGATGAAACCGTAACAAAGGAATATGATAAAAACGGTCAACTCAAAAAGGAAACTCGGTATAAAGAAGAAAATATCAACGAAGTTAAGAAACGTAACCATTTAGAGCATGAAATTTATAACCGCAGAATGGATGTTCATAATGACGGAGTATTTATGATGTCCGGACCGGTATATATGAAAGGGTTAGAATAAATCAAGAGCACCTTTATAAGGTGCTCTTTCTATGTTATGCAATTTTCATAAATTTTATACCGCGTTTTGCAAGTTCTGCCTTCAATAATTTCATTTTTTCTGCCTGAAAATTTACATCTTCTATATTTATGTTGAACAATGAATTTTTAATCGTGTGGGGAAAATAATTCTCTTTTAATATAGAAATAATGTCATTGTATAAAAACGGTTTTTGGGTATTCTCTTTAACAGATATTGAAATTACTTCACTATTACCTGTAAAGCGTGGCGTAACGGGATTAATGTACATTGATTTTCTCCTTTTGATAATATGATAGCATGAAAAAAACATTAAGCGTATATTATACACTTTATTTTACAAAACTAAATATTTTTATACCAAGCTTAAATAACTACGTTGTTCGGTTTTTTGTTTTAATTTATCTAATCTTGTTTTTGCAAAATGAGCTTGATTTAATTGAGGATTATGCTGAATAAATTTACGGTAATATCTTTGAGCATCTGATTTTTTACCTAATTTTTCAAGACATGTCGCAATTCCAAGATATGCAGAGGTATAATTCGGAGTGCACTTTATCAAATTTATTAATACGGAGCAGGCTTCTGAAAATCTGCCTAATTTCATTAATAAACGAGATTTATATTCGTAAGCTTTTGTGTAATTAGGAGTTGTTTCAATTAGTTTTTGATAAATCATCAAAGCCATATCTTCTTCTTCACAAAGTTCATGTGAAATGCCAAGTTGTAAAATTGCACCAGGGTTTTCGGGATTAATTTTTATTGCGTCAATAAAACATTTTATTGCTCCGCATGGTATCCCTTCTAACTGGTGGCATATTCCCATTTCATAGAAAGCATCGTAAAAATCAGGTTTTAATTTAACGGCTTTTCCGAAAGTTTTAATTGCTTTTTTATATTCTCCTAAAGATTTATAACACAATCCGAGTCCGTAATATGAATTTACATCATTTCTATCAATTAAAATGGCATTAAGATAAATAGAAACAGCATTTTTATGCATGTTTTGTTCACGCAATTTGTCTGCCTGTACGGAAAATTTATTTACCGCTTTTAATTTCGGCTTAGACATATATTTTGTTTTTTCACCATTATTTGCCAAAATAACCTCTTTTCAAGTTATATTGTACTTTTTTTTGTATTCCGGTAGAACAATCCGGAGATGGATAATATTATCAATCCATGGATTTATTATTTGAGTTGTGGTATATATTTATTATGAAAAAGATTTTATCCGTACTTACAATATTGAGTTTATGTATAACTCCATCAATGGCAGAAGATATAATAATGTTGGATGGGGTAGAACCTCAAAAGCTGGAGCTTACAGGTCCGAACGTTAACATGAAAGAGTCATTGATTATTAATGATGATACTGCTTTGCAGGAAATTATTAATAAGCAAAAAGAAAAGGATTTGGAAGATATAGAAGCTCTTTGGAAAGGTACGGTTGATAATAATCAGGTCATAGGATTTGCTTTAAAAAAACTTGCTACTCCCGAAAGTCAAAGAAGAATACATGCATCTTTAATGTCTAAAACGTTGTCAGCATTGGTTGCAGGAGCATCGTTTGCGCCATCCTTAATCGGAGCGGATTATTTATCACAAACAGCTGCTTTTGCGGCAGGCAGATTAGCACAAAATTTGATTAACAAAAAAAATGTGCCTAAAGAAATTCCTTTGACAGATACGGAAATGATTGAACTTGCAGGGCTTGTTGAAAACTTGCAAGACAGAATTATAACCGCTTATTATAACTACAAAAGTTCTTTATCTCAATTAAAAGAAACTCGTTCAAAACTGCTTTTATATAATAAAAATTTTTCAAAGGCTATGGAAGAAGACGATTTGTTAGAAATAACAATCTCGTCGTCATTGTATGATAATATGCATATTGAAGAAGCTTATTATCTTGAGCAAGCAAAAAAATATCATCTTGAACTCCAAAGATTAGCAGGGAAAAAAGTTGTTGATAACTTAAATATGTATCAATATAACTATAATACTGCTTTGTTTAAGGCTGAAGGAGGTGCAAAATGAAAAGGAAACTTTTAACTGTTTTGTTACTTTCTTTTCTAAGTTTTTCTTATGCCTTTGCAGAAGAAGTTAAATTAGATGATGTTAGAGAATCCAATATAAAAGACCCCGCATATAGAGTGGGATTGACTGATGATCCGGAACAAAGATTTGTTGAGGTTAAAACAACAATAAAAGAAGATTCCGCTTTAACCGACGAAAAAACTGCTGATTCAGGTGATTTAACGTATGCTGATTTAAGTATAAAAAGAATGTCTAAAGAAATATCAAAAGAATTAGAACTTGATCAAAATGATATGTACGAAGACCTGACTCTTTTGTGGCAAGGTGCTGCGGCAAAAAGTGATACAATAAATTTTGCATTATATAAATTATCAAATCCTGATGAGAATAAACCAAACGAAAAATCGGTAAAAAAAGTACTAATGTCAATTGCAAGCATGTCAACTTTAGTAGGCGCCGGTGTCGGTAATCCTATTATTGCAGCAGGGTCAATGCTCGGAAGTAATGTTTTCGGGATAATGTCACAGGATACAAAAGCTTTAAATTATAAATATACTAAAGTTACTGATGCTGATATGATTATTTTAATCAGAAAAATTGAAGATTTACAGCAATTAACTGTTGATTTGTACAATGAGTATATGACGTCTAAAAAGATGTTGGAAATGTATACAAAAATAGCTCAACAAAGGAAATTATATTACGAGTCTGCACAAAGCCTTTCAAGAGAAATAATAATGATAACCGATGCATATTACAGAAGTGCATTAGACGAACAAATGAAAGCAAGAGCAACTTTCTATTCAAAGCGTGCGGCATTAGAACAATTTGTCGGAAATGATGTTTTCAAACAATTTGAAGAAAATCTTTCCAAAAGAGAAAAATCCGAGAGTGGAACATGATAAAATTTATCCCCTATAACGTTTTTTCCGGCGAAGAAAATATGCGTATTGACAATGAATTGCTTGAAAATGCAATTCAGGAGCAGTGGAGAGAGCCTGTATTCAGACTGTATGGTTGGTCACCGGCTTGTGTTTCGCTTGGCAAAAACCAGAATGATGCGTTTATTGATAAAAAGTATCTGAAAGATACTAATATAGATTTGGTCAAAAGGCTCACAGGAGGCAGAGCTTTACTTCACGATGATGAAATTACATATAGTTTTGTTTGTCCTATTGAGTATTTAAAGCATGGTGAAAATGTTACAAAATCGTATGTAGAAATTTCACGAATTTTAATTGATAAATTCTCAAAAATAGGCATCACGCTTGAATTTGGCGGTTCTAAGAAAGTAAATACAAAGTTTGATTATTGTATGTTAATTTCAACTGGTGCGGACTTATGTTATGAAGGTAAAAAGCTGATAGGTTCCGCTCAATGCCGGAAACAGGGGTATATTTTACAACACGGTTCAATTTTGTACGATTACAATAAAAAATTACTCGAAAAAATATTTCATGAGCCTGTTGATACATCAGAAATTACTTGTATAAAAGAAATCTGTCCAGAATTAACAAAAGAAGAATTAATTGAAATTTTATCGGAATAAAAGAGTTTTAAACAAAACAAATATGCATATTTGATAAAATCTGTATATTAATACCCCTCTAACACAGGAATACGAAGTTGTATTTAAATGATAAATTTAGTTAAACGATTTTTAATATGTCCGTAGTCTTTTAAACCCCATATATTGTGTTTAATTTCGAAAAAACAATCCTTTAAAGTATCATTTAAAAGTTGACATTCCCTATCATAATCCCCTGTAATTAATAAACTTGCCCCTTTCATTTTCGTTGCGAGTTTTAAAATAATCAAGGAAGATTTTGTATCACCAAAGCTTTGTTTCAGGCAATTTCGAATTGCTATTACCGAATTTCCCTCATCCTTTAAGTCATGTATTCTTGATTGCAAATCTTCAACATGAAAATCAAAAAATTTTCTGTATTCATCACTTAATTTAAACAGTTTATCAGGGTATGTTGCTTGAAAAATTATTTTATCTTCATAGTTTTTTATATCTACTTCTTTTAAGACATTCATTCCTAACCTGTCAAAGGCATTTACTTCTACATTATATAAATGTAGTAAACCGTTTTTTGCGTAGTTTTCAATAACATTTGACATAACATCAGATGCTTTAATAGGGGAATACTTCTTTTCAAAATTTTTAATACCTTCATTTCTGATAATAGCATTTGCAAACATATATGCATCCATTCCATCCGAAACGTTCATTGGCATAATGTTTACCCTGTCAAAGTTTTTAAATCTCCATTTTAAAATATTGGCAAAATCTTCTAAACAAATATCTTTTCTTAATCCGGTAGTGTTTTGAGTTTCTCTTTGAATGCCATAGCAATCTCTATAAATACCAAAAGTAAATCCCATACTGCCGAAATTCGGTTGGCAATTATTGCATTTATTATGATATTTTTGCTGATAATAATTGTTTATAACGCAGTTAGATATTTTCATATTTTATTTATATAAACTGTAAAGAAAAAATTTTGCTATTAATAAATATTGACAAAAAATTATATTTACAAGTTTATAATATGACATGCAAATTGCACAAATAAATTCAAAACAAAATCCGACATTCAAAAGCGGATTTTATAATGTTACACGGGAACTTGATTCAAGTGTAATGTTGAGTCGCGCTCTCGTTGACGGGTGCGGATGCACTATTCCATGGATAATAATGGCTAACAACAAAACCGAGCGAAAAGAAAAATCCAGAAGATTTTTATTTGATTATGCCATTGCTTATATATCACCGTTTTTAGCTTTGCCTTTATTAAATCGTTTATCTGCAAGATATGTTGGTAAATTAACCAAAAATTTTTGGTCAAATAATCATAAAGTAATTCATATTTCAAATGAATACCTAAAAGATGCTGAAACAATGATGGCGGAACTTACTAAAACAGGTGTAAATGTAAAGAAAAATCCGATTGAAAGTCTGTATTACAAATTGGTATCTAAAAAAGAATATAATTCAAAACTAGATATAGATGAGCTTTTACAGATAGCGAACGGGGACAAAGAAAAGCTAAGAAATAAAATTATTAAATCTAAAAAAGCGGTATTTATTACAGATTATATTTCGACAATTGGAGTACTTGGCAGTGTTCCTTTTATAAATAATGAAATTACAAAAAGTCAAACCGGACAAAAAGGTTTTAGTGCCGAAATGAGTATGGCTGATAAAGAAATAGTTGAAAAAAGAGCCGAAAAGCACGAAAGAAGTAAAAGAAAAAAATACATTGCTTTTATTGGTGTTTTGGGAGCTGTAACTTTCGGAATATCAAAATTTGTATTTTCCGCATTAACATCAAAAAGTTCCGGCAAGATTATTCAAGGTATGAAAAACAATGCAAGATGGTTTGATTATAATAAAGGTATTTATATGTCAAGATTACCATTTTTTATGGGATTTATGTTGACTACTTTAGCTAATATTTTAGCTGCAAGAAATGGCACCGAAAGAAAGGATTTGGCTATAAGACAAGGGGTTGGTTCTGCAATATTTTTTGGTGGTGATTTGCTTTTAGGAAGTTTATTTACCAATATAAGTGACAGATTGTTTGGAACGAAACTAAGAGCTGATGATAGCAGTAAATCGATTATAAGTAAAATTTTCCCTAAAATAAAACGTCTAAATCAGGTAATGGAAGAAGTTGAACAAGGTAAAATTTCCAAAGCAAATAAACATGTATCAGCCGGAATATTTTGGGCAAATATGTTAATTTTAATGATATCTATGGGGTATGCGGTACCGAAAACTATAAATAAAATGATTAAAAAAGATGTTGAAAAAGATGTAAATTCCCAAAAAATGAATGATGTATCACATAATGAGCAATATTCAAAACCTTCGCATATGGAAGATTTTATTAAGCACTTAAAAAAATAGTTTTTGCAGTTAATATTTGATGATAAACCAACCAAGTATTAATTAGTCTTTTTAAGTAGCGCCGAAGCGGTTGCCTCAATTGCCATTTCTTGTCCTACGGCATCCATTTTTTCTTTAGTTTTTGCCTTTATGGAAAGTTGGTCGTTATTCACTTCCAGAATTTTACATAAAACTTCCTTCATTTTAGGAATATATGGCATCATTTTAGGTTGTTGGGCTATTATGTTACTATCTATATTAACAATAGAATATCCTTTTGATTTAATAAGCTTGTATACTTTATCCAATAAAATTGTACTGTCTGCATCTTTATACTTCGGATCAATATCAGGAAACAATGTTCCGATATCAGATAAAGCAAGTGCACCCAACAAAGAATCAATTATTGCGTGAATTAAAACATCCGCATCCGAATGCCCCAAAAGACCTTTTTCATGCGTTATTTTTATCCCGCCAATTATCAAATCTCTGCCGGTTGTCAGTTTATGTATATCGTAGCCGTTACCGATTCTGTACATTTTTAATTACCTGATTTGAACCGGCATAATCAAACAAACAAAATCTTCGTTATTGTTCGGGCGGAAAACCGTTGCTGACAAACTTGTGTTCAAGCCGATTTTAACTTCTTCACAATCCATACTTTTCAAAGCTTCAAGTATATATTTATAATTAAAGGCTATTATTAAATCATCTCCGGTGTATTCAACAGCCACTTTTTCTTCAGATTTTCCGGAATCCGGAGTATCTGCATATAATTTTAAATTACCGTCTGAAAATTCCATTTTTACACTGCCGGTTTTATCGTTTACCATAATAGCGGCACGTTCTAATGCAGAAGTTAATGTTTCAACATTTACAACAACGGTTTTTGGACTTTCTGTCGGAATTAATTGATTATATTTAGGAAATTGTCCGTCAAGAAGTCTTGATATCATAGTCGTTTTTGAAGATTTGAAAACAATTTTTGTTTTTTCGGTAAATATTTTAATACTATCTTCTTCAATATATGAGCTTATCTTACCGAATTCATTCATTGTTCTTGATGGAATAATAAGTTGACGAGCTTTGCCGTCGCTATTTTTAATAGCTTCTCTCACTCTGGCAAGTCTGTTCCCGTCTGTTGATGCGATTTCCAATACTTGACCGT
This sequence comes from uncultured bacterium, assembly GCA_902761735.1. Taxonomy (GTDB): domain Bacteria; phylum Cyanobacteriota; class Vampirovibrionia; order Gastranaerophilales; family Gastranaerophilaceae; genus UBA1221. The sequence continues at coordinate 34,755 of CACWLL010000008.1, read as the reverse complement.
TTATATCACAAACAATACCGGATAAAAGATTGCTTGTTTCGTATCCGGCTGCTGCAAAGCCGGCTTTTTTGACAGCTTTTGTTAAAGGTTTAATTTCTATTTCAAAACTATCTTCTTCTTTTAATTCTACATTATACACTTCCGGCGGAAATTCATTTGCAGAAATTCCATTAATATCAAATTTTGAATTTTGACAGGTCATATTTACGATAGAAGAATCAGTATTTTTTTCAAAAGTAATAAGTTTGTTATTCAATTTTGAAACAATTTCATTTAATGTTCTTGCCGGCAGTGTAATTTTACCTTCTTCTTCGACTTGTGCATCGACTTCCGTAATAATAGTTAAATCTAAATCTGTTGCAACTAATTTAATGGCATTTTTGCCGACAGTTTCAATTAATATATTCAACAAAACCGGCTGTAAAGCTCTTGAACCTGTTGCATTTTCTACAATTTTAATCCCATTATATAAATCTTCTTTCTTAATAACAAACTTCATACCCTACTCCTTATAATCTTTTGTTTTTAATTCTAACACAAACAAAAATTTTTAAGCAGTAATATACATTTCATGTATATTTTTAAATAAATTTTTATGTGTCCAAAAATGACGTATCGTTATTTTAATATGAAGTTGTTAAAGGAAATAGACAAACGAGGACAAAATTATGAACAAAATAGAAAAGGTTGAAACAGAATACAAAAAAGCAATAAAAATAAATCCTACAAATTCTTCTTTATACAACGACTACGCTGTATTTTTAAGTAAATACAGAAAAGACTTGGATTCTGCATATAAATATATGTCTGTTGCATTAAAACTTAACCCTAAAAATAGGATATTTAAATCAAATATAAATAAAATTTTGCAACAACAAGAATTAAAATCACGCCGCCGCCACAATATATTTTTATTATTTATTGTAGGTGTAATGCTATGGATTGGATATGAAGGTTATACAAATTTTTTGAATTTGTTAACTTTATTTGTTCTTGCTCAAACAGTTTTAAATTACCCCAAAACTCTCTACAATAATAACTAACCTTACAAATCCTCCGATTTGGGGATAATTTCCAATCATATTATGTCCACTTATTCCGAATGAAAATTCGGATTTTTTTTTGCTTTGTAACATTTGTTTACAGAAAATAGAAAATTTCTCAAGTTTTAAAATAAAAATCCGTACCTGATATTGCAAGGTTAGATTAACAAGGAGAAGAAAATGTATAAATATGCGATATGGCCGGGTGCTTATAGTTTTAAAAATGAAATAGGTTTGTTTCTTGAATTTTTTAAAGATAAGTTAAATGACCTTATAAAACAGATTGAAGAAACAGAAAAAGCTATTGAAAAATAGGTTTAGCTGTTCGATTAGGATATGAGAAAGAGATAAATACTAACTAACCTAAATTTACTTATGTGGTTCTGACCGGCAAGTCCGGTCTTTTTGTTATGAAAATAAAATTATATTCAAAGTATAAGCCTTTGTTATTAACAAAGGCTTATACAAAATAGTATTTTTTCAAAATTATAAAAAGATTATTTATCTTTATTTTCTTGCTTTTTTTTCTTTTTGAGTTCGTCGATATCTTCCAAATCTTGAGAGTCAATAGTTTCTTTATCTTTCTTTGCCAGATCTTTCCAAGCATCTTTTAAACTATCCATAACCCCTATTCTTCCAAACCAACGAGAAATATATCTTTCATCGGGCCCCAAAGAACCGTTTATTCTCTGTTGAGTAGTTAAGCTGTATTTTGCTTCTGATACCCCAATTTGAATTATAACGTGCGGTTGAGCATCCGAAGAAGGATCCATTGAAATTTTCATATTGTTGTATCTTTCTTCTCTGAAACTTCTTGAATTACTTGCATCACTGTTCATGTCTTTAATTAAATCTTTTAATGCTCTTCCAAGCTCGTTAAATGATTTACCCATTTTATATCTCCCAATTTTACTATTAATTATTCAAACTGTGTATTGGTGCAGGAATTCGCCCGCCGTGTTTTATGAAATTCTCAGATGACAGTTCCTTTACCTTCATTATAGGTGCTTCTCCAAGCAAACCGCCAAAATATATCTTGTCGCCGACATTTTTTCCTGCCGCAGGTATTATTCTAACGGCGGTAGTTTTTTTATTAATCATACCTATTGCCATTTCATCGGCAATAATACCGGCGATAGTAGAAACCGATGTATCTCCCGGAATGGCAACCATATCAATTCCAACAGAACAAACACACGTCATAGCTTCGAGTTTATCCAAAGACAAGTGACCTTTATCAGCAGCTTCAATCATTCCCGCATCCTCAGAAACAGGAATAAATGCCCCTGACAATCCTCCAACATGAGAAGAAGCCATGACTCCGCCTTTTTTAACAGCATCATTTAACATTGCAAGAGCGGCAGTTGTTCCATGAGCACCTGCGTGTTCTAATCCCATAGCCTGAAAAATTCCCGCAACACTATCTCCTACTGCAGGTGTTGGCGCAAGTGATAAATCAATAACACCAAAAGGTACTCCTAATTTTTTAGCAAGTTTTTTACCGACTAATTCTCCTGTTGATGTAATTTTATATGCTGTTTGTTTAATACAATTTGCCATTTCGCTAAAATTCGCATCTTTTGGCAAACTCTCTATTGCGGCTCTAACAACACCCGGACCAGAAACACCCACATTCAATGCGCATTCCGCCTCTCCATAGCCACAATATGCCCCTGCCATAAACGGGTTGTCACTTGCAGAATTGCAGAAACAAACCAATTTTGCAGCACCTATGCTATCTCTGTCTTTAGTTATTTCTGCAGCTTTTTTTATGGTTTCTGCCATTTTTAAAACCGCATCCATATTTATGCCGGCTTTTGAACTTGCAAGATTTATTGAAGAACATAATTTTTCTGTTTGTGCCAAAGCCTCAGGAATACTTTTAATCAGTAATTCATCACCTTTTGTAAACCCCTTTTCCACTAATGCCGAAAACCCGCCGATAAAATTAACACCTACTTCAGTGGCAACTTCATCAAGAGTTTTTGCAATTTTCACATAATCAGGGTTTTCGCATGCTTCACCTATTAACGAAATCGGAGTAACTGATATTCTTTTGTTGATAATAGGAATTGAATAGTCATTCTCTAAATCTTGAGCATATTCAACAAGATTTTTCGCATATTTTTTAATTTTATTGCGAATGTTTTGACAAAGCACATCTACGTCAGGATGAATACAATCACGCAAACTGATAGCCAATGTCACAGTTCGGATATCAAGATTGTGAAGCTTTACCATATTAATTGTTTCTAATATAAAATTTTCGTTAATTTCCGCCAAAATTCATACCGAGCATAGTCGCCAAGCTCGACCCCTTTACCTTCAATTTTAATTCAACTCTTCTGCTGCGAGAAAAATCTTCTTTTCCTGTTCCGTCATATACTGGTTCAGAGAATGAACGACCTTCTACAATGAGCATTTTCCTTAAATCTTTGTCATATTTTCTGTTATATCTGGTTTTTAATAACATATAATCTTGTACAGCATATGCACGCTGTAAACTTAAAAACATATTTCTCTGAAATTGTTCATTTACGGTTTTTGCATCTTTAAAAGTTTGTGAATCGGTATGACCTTGAACAATAATATTATCAATATTCCTTGCGGTTGCTTCGTTTTGAAATACTGTATCAAAATATATAGGAGTAAATTTATCAAGGAATTTTTTACCCTTTGCTGAAAGCTGATAACTGCCGACATCAAATAATTCTACATCAGAAATTTTTACACTTCCGAAGATATCTACTTCCGCGTCAATTTTTTCAACTTTAAGTTTTTCTGCAAGTTCTTTTGCTGTTTCTTGTTGTTGCTGCTGTTGCTTAATTGTAGCTTGAGTAAAACCGGTCATAGCAAGGATAAACAGAGTCATGAATACAATACAAAGACCCAACATCAAGTCTGACATTGTTGTCCAAAATATATTATCTGAACCCTCTTCTTTTACTCCGCCTTTTTTATGTATTGCCATCTCTTATCACCCGTTAACTAGAACAAATCATCCACATCATCTTTTTTATTTGCAGCAATCGCTTCTTTAATATTTTTATTAAGCAAATTCATACCGTATATAAGGTTTTCCAAATACGGAACCAAATTACTTGCTATTCCGGAATTAAGTGCTACTTTAAAGTTTTCAGGCAAATCTGCAACCATATTTTGTAATGCGTTATTCTGAATTTTTGTTTCTTTTAATAATTCAAGCAGGAATTTTTCTGATGAAATGTTGTCAAATAATTTTGAAACAGCACTTTGAACCGCATACAAAGGTTTTTTACAAAGATTATTATATGCTAATCTTTCGAAAACAATAAATATCAAAGAACAAGATACCGCAACAACGGATACTAATGCCGCTGTCTGCATGGAACCGATAAACCCTGATAACGATGCGAGAGTTTTTTCTTGTGATTCAAATGTAACCTTACCAAACGCTAATGCGATGTTCAAGAATGTAAATAACGGTCCGCAACCTGTTAAGATTGTTGATACGGATTGGATAAACTTATAATTAAATTTAGATGTAACTAAGCTGTCCTCTTCAAAGAAATATAAAGGGTCAACAGTTGTTTGAATATATTGTATGGTTGAAGACACTTCCTTGTATGTCAGATTATTATTTTGTCCTTTTAATGCAATGGATTCTGAAAATACAAGAGTATTTTTAAATTCCATCCAAGGTCCTAAAACGTATGGATTATTTGACATCCACTCGTCAATTTCTTTAAATCTGAAATTCAAATCGGTTTTCTTAAAGTTAGATAAAAAACCAAATAACAGTTTCAAATTTTTACTTGTAAACGAGTATTTCTGCGTAGTATAAATCAAAGATGTAACAAACAGTATTAAAACTACATCAATTGGTATATCTAAAAATATTTTAAAAATTCCCATAAAGTTCTCCAATCTCAATAGAATTGTAGCAAATTTCGCAAATAGGGTCAAGTTATTAATCTATACATCATTTGCTTGTAGGAGTTTATTAAGACATATTAATTTTTCTTCAGGAAAGAGCAATTAATGTTATTTTTGAGTTTTACTAATTGTATAAAGTTATATAAGGTAGAATAGTGGATAAAATTAGTGCTGTAAATTATACTCAATCACCAAATGCAGTTGTAAATAGAACTGTATTATTCGGTAACGTTCAAACAGAACAAAATAATACCTTAGAAAGAAATCCGCAAAGTGATATTGTTCAAACACAAGATAACGATATAAAAAAAGAGCGTAAATCATTAATAAAAAAATATTTACTAACCGGATTGGCTGCGCTTGTGGTTATCGGGACTACGATATATTTAGTTTGCAAAAAAGGTAAAATAAATAACAATAATACAAAAACCGATATTTTAAAACCGGATTCTTCCGCAAAATTTGAGTCACCGGTTAATATTATCGATTTTGGTAAGCTCCCTAAAAATCTTGAAACAGATATTTCTAAATTGAAGAAAAAAGGAGTTGTTAATCAAGATGGTACGGAAATTATTATTAAAAATCAAAAAGATAACACTATCCGTAAATATATTTTAACTACAGGTGAAAATCCGCAAATAGATAAAGTGTTGGAATATTCATCCGAAACTCAATCCATTCCGTACAGAATTACAACATTTACCGACGGAAAGCCTTCTCAAGTAGAAAATATCCGAAGTGAAATGGATAGTTATGTTTCAATATTAAAATAAAGCTTTTTGGTTCTCTAAATCTTTTAGTGCCGAATCAATTTCATCAATAATCAATTTTGCGGCAGCAACAGGATTTTCCGCCGTTGTAATCGGGCGACCTATTACCATATAATCGATACCTGACATAATTGCATCATAAGGTGTATCAACCCTTACTTGATCATTAACGGATGACCATGTCGGACGAGTTGCAGGACATACTATTATAAAATTATCGTCATTAATTTCTTTTCTTATTCGTTTTGCTTCATCCGCGCATGCAACGACTCCGTCAAGACCTGATTCATATGCAACCTTTGCCAATTGCAAAGCGTAATCCTCAAGACTTCTGTCTACGCATAATTCCGTAGTTAATGTTCTTTGACCGAAACTTGAAAGCAGTGTAACCCCGAGAATAATAGGAGGGTCTTTTTCTAATCTTTTAGCGGCAGCTTTGACAGCTTTAACACTACCTGATATCATTTTTGAACCGCCTTGAAGATGAATATTAAAAACGTGAATATTATTTTTTACTAAATTTATGCAGGCTTTTTGAACGGTATTTGGTATATCGTGGAATTTACTGTCGTAATAACATTTTCCACCCAATTTCTCAATCAGCTTTACCGCTTCAAAACCGTAGCTTACGATAAGCGGCAAACCTATTTTAAAATATCCGACATAATCTTTTAACTCTGTTACAAGAGTTGCCGCTTCTTCTAAAGTATCTACGTCAAGTGCCAGTATAATTCTATCTTTTGCACTAATAGGTTTTAACATTAACTATCACCCCATCCTTTGCTTTTTATATAACATATTTGAAAAAAGAATGCAAGTTAACATCATAAAACACGAATTTTTACAATAAAAAATACCGGCTTTATGCCGGTATTTTCTGAATATTGATATTTTGGTTATTAACCTGCAATCAATTCTTTTACTTCTGCAGCAAATACTTTAGGATCTAATTTGATACCAGGTCCCATTGTTGTTGCAAGGTAAACAGATTTAACAAAAGTTCCTTTTGCAGCAGATGGTTTTGCTCTTAAAATAGCATCAGCCAATGTTGCATAGTTCTTAATTAAATCTTCTTCGCTGAATTCAGCTTTACCGATAGGGCAGTGAATCATACCCTGCTTGTCGGCACGAAATTCAACTTTACCTGCTTTTGCATCTTTTACTGCTCTTGCGATATCCATTGTAACAGTACCTGTCTTAGGGTTTGGCATTAAACCTTTAGGTCCGAGAACTCTACCGAGTTTACCCAACATACCCATACAGTCAGGGGTTGCAATCAATGTATCAAATTCAAACCAACCGTCTGAAATTTTATCGATGATTTCTTCGGCACCTGCAAAATCCGCACCAGCTTCTTTTGCTTCAGTAGCTTTAGCACCTTTTGCGATAACACAAACTCTGACTGTTTTACCTAAACCTGCCGGTAATACAACAGTTGAACGAATTTGCTGGTCAGCTTGTCTTACGTCAATACCTAATCTCATGTGGCATTCAACAGTTTCATTGAACTTAGACAATTCTTTAGATATTTCTTTTAATTTTTTAATAGAATCAACTGCAGTTGCCGGTTGAGTAAAATCAGCCAACATTTCCTGCATTTTCTTTTGTTTTTTAGTTAATTTTGCCATTTTTCTTTTCCTTTCATGGTCGTAGCGTGCGTATTATTGCACTTCCATTAATTAATCTTTTACTGTAACACCCATAGCTCTGCAAGAACCTGCAATCATCTTAACTGCTGCATCCATTGTGGTTGCATTTAAGTCATTCATTTTGATTTTTGCAATTTCTTCTAACTGAGCACGAGTAATTTCAGCAACTTTGTCTTTATTCGGAACTGAAGATCCTTTAGGGATATTCAATGCTTTCTTAATCAACACCGGTGCCGGTGGAGATTTAACTACGAATGAAAAACTTCTGTCTTCATATACATCAATAATAACAGGGATAATATATCCTGCTTGAGACTCTGTTTTAGCATTGAATTGCTTACAGAAATCCATGATGTTTACACCATGCTGACCTAATGCCGGACCAACCGGTGGTGAAGGATTTGCTTTTCCGGCTTCAATTTGAAGCTTAATTTTTCCTACTACTTTTTTTGCCATTTTTTTCTCCTTTTGTGGTATTAGCGGGGCAGTTAAGTCCCTTCCACGTTTTGTACTTTGCCGATGCGTTAAACTGCATCCTACTTTATTTTAACTATGTATTATAGTTTGTTGATTTGTTTATATTCCAATTCAACCGGAGTTTCACGACCGAAGATTGAAACATTTGCACGAAGTTTAGATTTATCAGGGTAAACTTCAATGATGTCTGCAATAAAGTCTGCAAACGGACCTGAAACGATTCTGACTTTGTCACCTGCTTTAACATCAAGTTCAATTTTTTGAGTTTGAGAAGATGAACGATGAAGAATCTTTTTAATTTCACTTTCTTTAGCCGGAATAGGTCTTTTTGCAGAGCCGACAAATTTTGTAACCCCTGCTGTGTGTCTTACAACATACCAGCTGTCTTCATCCATAATCATTTCAACAAGAACATAACCCGGGAAGATTTTTTCTTCACGTTCCTGCTTTTTACCGCCCTTAATTTGAGTAACGGTTTTTTGAGGAACTTCTATACGGAAGATTTTTTCACCCATATTCATATATTCAATACGTTTTTCAAGGTTTACTTTTACCTTGTTTTCGTGTCCTGAATATGTGTGAACGATATACCAACGTTTTTCGTTGTTTTTAGCCTTTTGGGCTTCTTCTTGGGCTTTAGCTTCAGCTTCTGCAGCCTCTTGTTCTGCCAATTTATCTTCGTTCAATTCTTCTTCCATTGATTTTTGTTTCTTAGTCATAAGCCACCTTTATTCTCTTTGTTATTAAATTCTTTTTAAAACATATTTTTTAGTATATCAACAATCCATCTTGTCCCATATTTAAAAATGATGTCCATTAAATATACCGCAATTGTAAAACACGTAACTATAACAATTACAAAAATTGTTTCCATTACAACCTGATTTTTTTCAGGCCATGTTATCTTACCCCACTCTGCACGTACGCCGCGGAAGTATTTTTTCATTGATTCTAAAAATGCGTTAAATGTATTATCCATTCTTTATCCTTTGATTTTTTAAATCGCGCCCTGAAGGACTCGAACCCTCGACATCCGGTTTTGGAGACCGACGTTCTACCAACTGAACTAAGGACGCTTGTTTAAAGTGAATAAGTGAATAAGGTAATAAGTGAATAAGTTCATATACTATTTGTTAATACAGGTTGTTTGATAAAAACTTATTTCCTTATTTCCCTATTTCCTTATTTGCTTAACTACTTCGTTTCCTTGTGAGTGGTATGTTTCTTACAAGTTGGGCAATATTTGCTCAATTCAAGTCTGTCTTTAATATTCTTTTTATTTTTCACTGTTGTGTAGTTTCTTTCTTTGCAATCTTCACATGCAAGAACTACCATTCTGTCGTTTTTACCTTTGATACCCATTGTATTCTTCCTTTTTGTTTTGTATTTGGTATGACTTGTCCCGTATAAGCCGTTTTGCCGTTTTATTCAATTTTTTATTTGCTTTTTAAGAGAGAATGTGGGACAACACATTCTTCAATAATCGGCTTATGGAAACATGCTATTACAAACATTTTTAAATTGCAAATAATTGTAAACAAACAATAAGAAAAATATTTATATATATGTAACAAATTATTAATTTGCATGGCAAAATTTTTATTTAGGTGTTTTCATAACTAAAACAAAGGGGTGTTTTACATGAAAATTCAATCTGTTAGCAATTTATTATATACCGTAAATAATTCGGACATTCAAAAAAAACGTAATTTTCAAAACTCATATACCGATAACAGTATGGTTAGTAATTATCAACCGGCCGGATACGAACTTTTAAGAAATCTTTTAGTTCGCCCAAATATTAATTTTACAGGTAATTTTGATGATGAAAAATCTAAATCTGAAGCTACAAAAGCTTTGTTGCAAGAAATAAACAGACTGAAAGCGGAAAAAGAAGCTTTAATGATTGTTAACGAAGAAGAAAGGGTTAAGCAGGCAAAGGCTGAATTAGAGCTTTGTGACTTCTTTGAAAAAAACAGATATAAGTTGTACACAGATGCTGAAAATGCGCGTGAACATGAATATGATGCCGTAAGAGGTAAACAAGATTGGTGGGATAGAATGTTTTCAAGAGATGCTGTTCGTGCAGGAAACAAAGTCTTTGAAGACAGTGAGTATATCCGTTGCAGAGATAAATACCTTATATACAAAGATAGAAAAGAATTAAATCAAAATATAATTGAAAATGCCGAAAAAAGCAGAGAAGAAAAAGCTTTAAGAATAAGAACTCTTGATGATTTGATTGCCGCAAAAACGAAATATGCTGATTATACGGCAGTAACAAATCTGATTGAAGAATATATGAACGGTGAATACGGTATTAATACAAAAATTGCCGGATATGATGATGTTAAACAGGAAATTAACGAATTTATAGGAAAACTAAATCATGATAAAGGACATATCCCTTCTTGTGTATTATTATACGGTGCAATCGGTACCGGAAAATCCACATTCTTAAAATGTATTGAAGACAGTGCAAAGGGTAATGTTGAAACTGTCAGATTTTACTACAATCCAAACGGAGATATAGATTTTATTACAGCCTTTGATAATTATCTTGAAGAAGCAAAAACAAGATATAAAAATGAAGGTAAGAGAACAGTGTTGTTGATGGATGATGCAGAAGAATATTTTGCAAAAACTCTTGATTCTGCATTGGAACATAAAGACAATTATACCCCTGATGAACTTGCAAGACTTCAAGTTATAAATGAGCGAGGAACAAATGAAAATGTTGCTCAATTCAAACATATTTTTGACGTGTTATCTCAAGAACCTAACGGTAATGATAGGCATAGGTCTGCAACAACTATTTTTATAACAACTAATTATCCGCATTTGATTAATGATGACTTGATGTATAGAGAAGGAAAAGTGCATGCTTTCCATGTCGGACCTGCGGAAAACCGTGATTTGGCTGATGTAATAAAATATTATTTTAACCAAAGTAATGATACTTTAAGCTTTATAAAATTATTGGGCTCTCAAACAGAAGAAATTCAACGGGAAAGCCTAAATCATATTGACGAACTCACTCCGAGGGGGAGGGCAACATTAATGTATCTGTTTAAGAATAGTGTTGCTGACCAAATATTGAATATAGATTGTGAATCTCCTGATTTTATGAAGATGGCTAAAATATTCAATCCGAATATAAGACACGGGGCTTATACAAATGACCAAATAGCACATATTTCAAGACGTGCTCTTCGAAAATATGCTGAGAACCCGAATGAAGATTATTTAAAATATTTTATGGACGAAATGATTCATTCAAAAAGAGCAATCAGTCCGGATATGCTTAAACATTTTAATCAAATTGAAAAATCCGTGAACTTAATAGCTCATCGTCCTGACGGAAATGATGCAGACAGTTACGAAGAATTGCTGCATATATTAATTTCAGGCAAAAATATCAGCCCTGACGAGCAGGCAATGATAGATAATTTTGTTGAAGTAAAACGCCCTCGTTTAGAAGCCCTTGAGGATAAATATAACAGAGGTTTGTTGGATAACGAAGATGAAGCGGATGAATATATGCAATTACAACAAATCTTTGAATTAATTGACAGTGAGGGTTAATAACCTTAATGAAAACAAACAGTGTCACCGGTTTTAATTTAAACACTATACATTTAATTCCGACCGCCTCTAAAAGAACAAGTTGGAAAGTTTCGGATGATACCGTATCTTTTTCAGGTTTATACTCGGATAAAACGATAACAGAACTTGCTCCTATTATAAGAAATGAACTTTTTAATCTTAAAGAAGCACCTTCCAAAACTCCTTTTGAAAAAGGGAAAATAAGTTATAAAAAATATATTTATCCAAAACTTTTAGGTCTTTATGAACAGTATATCGAAGGTTCTTTTAATAAAAATACCGCAGAAAGTATACGTAAACTTGAAGCTGAGAGAAGAAGTTATATAAGTAAACCAAAAAACGAGATTAGTTCATCGGGTGGAATTGGAAATTATATCAATAGATACCTTGGATATCCTATATTTACAAAACTAACATTAAGAACTAATAATGCACATCGTATTTCCAGAATTCAAGCAAATGCTGCTTTTCACGGCGGCAGATTATCTGTTGCAAAGTCCTCTCTGGTAAAAGAAATGCTCGACAGATTGAGCCTTATAGCAGATGATTACATTAACGGAAACGGGATATATTTTAATAAGGTAAGTTTTAGTAAAAACCCTGAAAATCAAGAAGACATGATTAGAAGAGCCCAAGCAATATTAAGGGAAAATATTCCGATTGTAAAAAATCATTCTGAAATTACTCCGGAAGATATTGAGAAAATGAATATAGTATCAGATTATGAAAAATTAAATGCCGAACAAGCGGTATATTCTGACAGGTTAGCAAAAAATTGGACTCAAGCGGACAAGGATAAGTATAGAGAAGTTACCGATAAATTAGTAGAGTTAGAAGAAATTATTGTAAGAGATAATATCTCATTGGTTCCTAAAAAAACGGAGGCGGATTTTTCAACAGATCCGATATTAAGAGAAAGAGAAATTCATCATTATATGCATGGCAAAGTTTTTCCTAATATGACAGAAACCGAAGCCTCCGCTCTTGATGGCTTAGATATGTTTAAAAAATTTGGTAAAAAAGAAGAAGGCAGAATCGGAAGTACTATATTTAGTATGGCATTGGATATGGCAAGGCTTCCTCAACATCACAAAACAGAAAAGGTTTTTTCAAAATATTTAGATGTAATGGAACAGTTTGGACAAAACGGCAATTATGATGATGCGCATTCTGTTGCTGTTGTTTTAACCGATTTTATTAAATCGCAAAATCCAAATGAAATAAGTAAGGATTCAATTTTACGTGCAATGCGCATGATAAAAGATTTTTCTCAAGGAATTAAAAAAGTTCGATTTGTATATAATGCATTGTCAAAAAGTAAGTATGGTAATGATGCGGATATCAGTTCCTCTTTGAAAGAATTTTTGAAAATGATGAAGAACAGAGAAGGTTAACATGGAAATAAAAAGTATAGATAATACAAAATTTTATTTACCTTTAACATTGACGACTCAAAGTACATCGCCAAAAAATTCTCTGCCGCAAAAAACAAAATCGGAACAAATAAAAGAAAAATGGAACAGTACGAGTACAAGCAATAAAATATTAGCAGGAGCCGGTGTTATTGTATTAGTTGCGGGAATTATTAAAGGAAAATCCATAGCAAAGCTTTTTAAAAGCCAAGCCATAGAACAAACAACTAATCAAAATATACAAATTTTGGTAAAAAGCAATACGAATTACAAAAGGCAAACACCTTTATATTTTCCGGAACCAACCAGAGAACAATTAGTAAAACACTATGAGGAGTTACAAGAGCAACAGAACACATATGCCGCAAGATTAGCAAATGAATGGACAAAACACGATAAAGACAAATATCGTGAAATTACCGACATTTTAGTTTCCGTAGAAAATCAAATAAGACATAAAAATTATTCGGTAGTTTTTAAAAAAGATATCTCTAATTTTGCATCCGATGAAAGTTTTAGAAAAGCTCAAATTCACAATTATATGCATCAATTTGTTTATCCTAAAACAAATGTTAATGAGGCTTCGGCATTAGATGTTTTGGAGTTGTTTGAGCAATACGGTATTAAAAGCGAATCCGGAAGGATAGGCAGTACGATATTCAGTTTGTCATTAGATTTATCCAGATTACCCAAAAATCATAAAACAGAAAGGCTGTTTTCAAAATACCTTGATTTGATGGAAAAAATCGGAGAAAAAGATAATTATGATGATGCGCATTCTGTCGCAATAACTTTAACCAATTTTATAAATACTAATAATCCCAATAATATTAAAGAGGATTCTGTATTAAGGGCAATTAACATGATTAAAACCTTTGCACAGGGAGATAAGAAAGTAAAATTTGTTTGTAATGCCATATTACATAGTAAATATAGCGAAAACCCCCAAATTTCCGATGCAGTAAATGAATTATTGCTACAAATAAAAATTAAAAACAAATAAAAATATAATAGATTTTATTCATATAACTTAAGAAACTTTTCTGTAGCATGCAAAAATTCTTTTTGTTATGTTTTTATATAGTTGTAGGGAAACCATGGTAGAACAAGTACAAAACGGAAAAACAAACATATTTAATACGTTTACTCTTGCGGAAAAAAATATGGCACAGTACTATATTCCGCAGGAGCATAGTGTTGTAAAAAATACGGAACCCTATACCGATACGGTAACAATTAATAATAGTCCCGATGAACAAATCAAAAAGAAAACTCATCGAAAACGAAATCTTGCATACGCGGTCGGGTCCTCTGCACTTATTGTTGGCGGCGGTGTACTTGTTTTAATGAGAGGGCTGCCAAAAAATACGGAAAAGTATTTGGACAAATTGAAAAAGTATTTTGAAAAACAATCAGAAAATTCAAAAGGTTCCGAAAAAATGCAGCGCTTTTGGGAATATTCAATACGAAAGATTGACAGTTTCAAAGAAGCAACACAAAGTATAAACAATTTTACATCTTTAAAAGATATTCAGTTTAAACACTTAATGGATAAAACAAAACCAACATCAAAAGTGCATAAAGCAATATCGGATTATTTTGAAAAACTTGCGAGAAAAACCGTATCAAAGAGCTACCAAAAAGCAGGTAAAAAATTCGACAAAATGTTTGAGGAGTTTGATAAACTGGACGAAGTTATTCTTAAAAACGGCGCGGATGATATTGTTAATTATAAAGGGCAACAATATACAAAAAGTGAATTACTGAAAATTGCTCAAAAAAGCAGAAAAGATATTAAAGATGCCGTTACAAAATTTATGTCACAGGAGGAAATGGACAACAGATATAAATACATAAAAGATTCGACGGATGAGTTATATAACTATTTCTGGGATAATTCTTTCAAAGGCTTTTTTACAAAAGGCTATTGGACAAAAGACAACCCGTTTTTACGCAAAGAAATGTGGACAAGTTATATTCCTGATGCCAAAATTCAAGGTAATAAGAAGACGTTGACAGATGAGGTTGCTGCTGTCAGAAATAAAATTGCTTATACCGAAAAAGATAAAATGAATGTTATTTCACAATATATAAAGAATTTAAGAAAGATAATTCCGCCAAATGATGCGGAAGGTTTATCAATTATAAAAAAACTTGAATGGTTTACCGAAAATCCGGAAGGACTTGCCGCTAATAGCGAAAACTTTTTAAAAGAATTATTACAACTAAAAAATCGACCTTTTGAAAAGGGCATAGAAGAAAGTATTATACAAAACCAAACCAAAATGCGTGAATCATATATAAAATCAATTAGTGATTTAGTAAAAAATAGTGATGCAGGACAGCTTCAAGATATGATGGAAATATATAAAGTTTTGGATGCGTATGCGTTGAGCCATTCCAAAGCGGAAAAATATGTCGAATCTGCTGTCGGTTCTTTTGACAAAGCTTTGAAAACAGAAACCGTCGATTTCTTTGATAAGGTGCGAGATTTGGTTTTAGGTTCTGCTCCGACAGATGTACTTTCGTTATTAGCATCAGGCGGAATGATAGCGTATGGGTTAGGAGATGCCCATGACAAAGATGAAAGAATATCTGTAATGCTTACTGCGGGAATCCCGATTTTAGGTTCAATAGGTACAACCATAATTTGTACTACAAAACTTATTTCCGGCGGAATATCACTCGCTCTTGGTGCAATTACAGGTTTAGGTTTTGCAAAAGTCGGTAATGTTTTAGATAATAAACGAACGGTTGCTCTTGCTCAAAAAAATCCTACAAATGGTCAAGTTGCCTAATCTTATTTGTGTGATAGAATAGTTTTGCTTGGATTTCAGGCTAAATGGAAGTTCTAAACATAAAGGATTTATAAAATGCCTCAATTTGCAGATGTAAACACAATTAGAGAAGGATTAGAAGAAAGAGAATTTGCTACGCTTTGTGATATCGCAACAAAGGCTCGTAATTCACTGGGAAGAAAAAACCCAGAAAAAGAAAGTGAAATGAGAACTTGTTTTCAGCGGGACAGAGATAGAATATTACACTCTAAAGCTTTCCGGCGCTTAAAACATAAAACGCAAGTATTTTTGTCGCCTTTTGATGACCACTTTAGAACAAGATTGACACATACACTGGAAGTATCTCAAATTGCCAGAACAATTTCTCGTTCTCTTTGTCTGAATGAAGATTTGACGGAAGCAATATCTTTGGGTCATGATTTGGGTCATACCCCTTTTGGTCATTGCGGAGAAGGTGTATTAGACGAATTGGTAAAAGGCGGTTTTCATCATAATATTCAGAGTGTGCGAGTTGTTGAAGTTCTTGAAAATTTGAATTTATGCAAAGAGACAATTGACGGTATTTTAACTCATACTTGGGGGTACACTCCAAAAACTCCGGAAGCTCAGGTTGTTCAGCTTGCCGATAAAATTGCATATATAAATCATGATATAGAAGATTCTATTCGTGCAGGAATTATTTCAGAGGACGATTTGCCTAAGGATTGCAGAGAATATTTTTCTTCAATTCAAAGTAAGCGTTTAAATAAAATGATAATGGAGATTATCAGCAACTCTTTGGGTAAAGACACTATTTCTATGAGCGAAGAAGGCTGGCATTACACGACAAAACTTAGAGAATGGATGTTTGAAAATGTATATGTGGATTCTCCCGCAAAATTGGAGGAGAAAAAAGCAAGTCGCGTAATCAGAGAACTTTTTTATCACTACTGCGAAATGTTAAAACCGGTATGTGAAGAAAGCAAAATAGAACGTGTTGTAACAGATTATATTTCAGGCATGACAGATAGGTATGCCGTTGAAAAATATAAAGAAAACTTTATTCCGATTGGATTGCATTGCGGCACAAAAGAAGATTATTTATTTAAGCTTGCAAATGTAATCGCATAAAAGTTTTTATCAAGTATAAAAATGCTATTAAACGTTGTGAAATGCTCTTGCGTAATTCCCCTGAGCAACAGCGTATTTTGAAATATTTTCTGCAATTTTTTCAGGATTTGAATTTTGATTTACTTTTGCTTGATTGTATGATTGTCCGGAAGGATTGGATGCTTGAGCTAAAGTATTAGCATTCAACGCAGAACCGACTTCACCGTATTGTGCGGTGAAATCAGAGCCTATTTTGGGTTGTATGTTAATTCCGTTTAACTGCATCTTTTTAAATCCTTTTTGTTTATACTATGTATTCTACCGTTGAGCCCTCGCCCCTAAAACAGTTTGTGTGACAGCACAAGGCGGGTTCATCAAGCATATTGGAATAAGGCGATACCAAAGTGTTTAGTCCGGGGGCAAGATTAAACATCCCCGCAGCCATAGCCGATTTTGCACCGGCATAACCCGCTATCTGGGACATCCCCGCCGTGTCGGGGTCAGTATTGACTTCCAGTCGATTTGAGTATGTATTTACAATGGAATCGGTGAATACCATTTTGTGTTGTGATACTCCGGCTACTCCGGATATTGGATTGCTCTCGTATGCCATATATGTTCCTCGTTCTTATATAACTTATATATATAAAGTATCTATGTATAAAAAAATTGCTTTTTTGAAACAGGTGCTGTTTACAAAAGTTAACATATTAATTTTGTTATTTTTATTTATATTTTATAAATAAATAAATAATTCAGTAAAGACAGGCTTTTTAGACTAATTGTTAACAAATGTAAATTAGAATTTCTTTAAAAAGGCAATTATTTAAAAGTTGTATACTTTATATATATGTAAGAAACGAGAGAGAGTAAAATTATGTTAGCAAATCAACAAAAATTCGGAACTTTAATTGCAAAAAAGATTAAAAGAAGCAATGCTGAGTTTGATATTACAACTCATAAATATATAGGCAAAAACGATAGAAGAATGCGTTTCAATTCTGCTAAAGATCCAATCTACTATATATTTGATTGTATTGACAGCAGACCTGTATCAACATTGGCAAAAGAATTTGTAAAAGATACATTCTTTGACATCGCAAACTTCGTATCAAAAAGCGTTGGATAATAGAAAAAAGGAAACAGGACAAGGAGCAATCGTTAAGGAAATTAGGATAAGGAACAAAAAGACCGCAATATAAGCGGTCTTTTTTTAGTGTTATCTAATCCGGTTCATACATGCCGTCATTTTTTGCTCCGCAAAATCGGCATTTATCACCTATTAAATTGTACTCAAGCAATTGATAACCGTTACGTTTTATTATAGGATTTCTACAATTTTTGCAGTAGGTTCTTGATGTTTCAATATTGGAAATATTACCGGTGTAGACATATTCTATTCCAGCATTTTTTGCAATTTGATACGCTTTCATTAATGTTGAAAAATCGGTAGATTTTTTCTCCGTATATTTGTATCTGGGGAAAAAAGCACTAAAATGCAGAGGTACATTATCCCCAAGATTATTTAAAATCCAATCGCATTCGGCTTTAATCATATCGTCACTGTCATTTTCCCCTTCAATTAAAAGCGTAGTGAGTTCTACGTGGCAGTCTGTTTCGTTTACGGCATATTTAATCGTTTCAAGAACCGGATTAATATGTGCCAAACAATGTTTTTGGTAAAATTCTTCGCTGAAACCTTTTAAATCAATGTTAGCTGCATCCATATATTTGAAAAATTCTTTTGCAGGCTCCGGATTGATATATCCCGAAGTTACTGCAACGGTTTTTAGTCCGTTTGCCTGACAAAGTTTTGCCGAATCAAGAGCATACTCATAATATGCAATCGGGTCGTTATAGGTAAAAGCAACACTTTTGCAGTTATAATGTTTAGCTATTTGTACTATTTCTTCCGGAGAGGTTTTATTACAGGATTCTATTGGAGCTTTAACTTTTGTTGTTTGCCAGTTTTGACAGAATTGGCATCCCATAATGCAGCCGAGAGTTCCGAATGAAAGAATTGTACTTGTCGGATAAAACTGATAAAGCGGTTTTTTCTCTATCGGATCAATAGCAAGTCCCGTATTATAACCGTATGATTTCAGTTTAATTTCACCGTTTTCACATTTTCTAATATAGCAAAATCCGCTGTTCCCTTCGCCTAAAATGCAGTTACGCGGACATATATTGCATTGAACTTTACCATTTGTTAATAATTTTTGATATTTCATAAAATGTATTATAATACATGTATGGACAAAGTGAAAGAACCTTCGGTTGCAAATACTTTTTATACGGGCGACCCTTCAGAATTAAAAACACAAATAGAATCATTTATAAGAGAGAGTAAAAATCAATATCCGATTTCAACCAGAGCAGTAATTGTTCCGCATGCCGGATTGGTTTATTCGGGGAGATTGGCGTATGAGGGAATTAGCCAATTAGACCGCAGTATAAAAAACATATTTATTTTTGCGCCTGCACATCGTGTCGGATTTCAAGGGTTGGGACTTACAAGTTATGACTATTGGAAAACTCCTCTGGGAACAATTGGTGTTAATCAAGATATCACAAGGGATTTGATAGATAAGTTTGGTGCAAATTATAATGATGAAGCTCTTACTTCCGAGCATTCAATTGAAATTCAAGTTCCAATAATTCAATATATTTTTGATGAAGTAAAGATTATTCCAGTATTATTGGGACAGGCAGATTTTCAAGATGTTACAAAAATTATTGAGGAATATTATCCAAATCCGGAATATGGCTTTATTGTTTCTTCCGATTTGAGTCATTTTTTGACAAATGAAGAAGCATTTAAACTTGACCATCAAACAGCTTTTATGATTGAACGCGGTAATCTGAACGGATTTAAATATGAAATGGCTTGTGGAGCGGTAGGTATTGCCGGGTTAGTAAATTTTGCTAACAAAAAAAATTGGTCACTGGTAAGAATTGATATGACAAATTCCTCTTGGGTTACAGGAGATAAATCTCGAGTAGTCGGTTATGGAACGTGGTTTTTACTTGAAGGTGATAAAAATAATTTTATAAAAGAATATTATTCGAATTTTTTAATTGATTTATCAAAAGTTGTACTGAAATCTTCTTTTGATAAAGAACAGCGTACTATAGATTACCCCCAAATTATGGATGAATTTGGTGCAAGTTTTGTAACATTAGAAAAAAACGGAATGCTGAGAGGGTGTATAGGTTCAATAATTGCTCATCAACCGCTTATTAATGATTTGGTTCAGAATACAAGAAATGCCGCTTTTTCTGATCCGAGATTTAATCCTCTTAGACCCGAAGAACTTGATGAATTAAAGATTGCAATATCAATTTTGACGGCACCTGCAAAGATTGAATTTGAAAATGAAGAAGATTTATTAAACAAAATAGTTCCGAATAAAGACGGAATAATTATAAAAGACGGTAATTATCAGGCCGTATATTTACCATCCGTGTGGGAGCAAATACCTGATAAAAAGATGTTTTTAAATTCTTTAAAGGTAAAGGCTGGACTTCCGGAAACTCATTTTTCGAATACATTTGAAGCCTTTCGCTACGAAACGGTATATATTAAAGAGGAATAATATTATTTTTTTAGTAAACAAATTAATAATTATTACCTAAAATATTTGCCAATATGGGCTTTTTTGTGATAAAATTTTTGATATGAAGTGGAAGGATTTGAGCAAAAAAAGAAAGACTTATATTCTTGCTGCAGGTACTATTGCGGCAGTTATGCTTTGGGCATTTATTTCTGCAGGAATTATTACAAGAAACTTCAACCGCAGTCAGGTAAACGGTCAACAAGATAAACAAGAAGCTCTTATTCACGGTATAATTCTTACAGAAACAAAGGATGACCATAAATATTGGGAAATATACGGAGAAACAGGCTCTTATACAAGCGACAACAGTATCGCAATGTTGGACAGTTGTGTCGGAAACTTTTATGACAAAAATAATGAAGTTTCTATGAGTTTTGAGTCAACAAAAGGTACGTATAATGCTAATAAAAAACAAATTATTCTTTATCAAAATACTCACATAGTTATAAAAGATGGGACTTCGCTTGAAGCAGACAGGGTAGTTTGGTCAGGAAGTGAAGCTCCGATAAAAGCAAAGGGAAATATTAGAATTACAAGAAATGATGAATTTTTTGCAACAGCAAATGAAGTTGAAATAAGTCCTAACTATGATGATTTTAAGATTATAGGTAAGGCAGTTTCTAAAATTTATAAATCTAAGGAGAAATAATGAAAAAATTTATACTAATTCTTACAATAGCAGCACTTTCATTAGGCTTGGTGACACAAGCTTCTGACTTGGTTATCGAGTCAAAATCTCAGTCTTATTCCGAAGGTGAAAATAAAATAAAATTTAACGGCGATGTTAAAGTTACTGTTGATGAGCTAAAAGTTGTCGGGGATTCTGCCGATGTAGATATGGATGACCAACAAAAGCTTGATACTGCAACTTTTTATGATAAACCGTATGCCTATGAAATTAAAAAGAATAAAAAACGTGAAGTAAAAGCAAATATTTTAAAAGTTTCTTTGATAAATAAAATTGTAAGAGCGGAAGGGGATACTCAATCGGTTGTATTTGACGGGAAAAATCCTATTGTAGTTATAAATTCCGATGTTCAGGAATATAATACACAAACAAATATTATGACGGCAACCGGAAATGTAACTATGAAGTACAAAGATATTGAAACATTCTCCGATAAAGCAATTATCAAGATGGATAAAAATGGTGACTTGCAGACTCTTGAACTAATCGGAAACGGAAGAGTTAAACAAAAAGCTAATGATTCTTACGCTGACAGATTTTTCTATAACTCGGCAACAAAGATTATTACTGCAACGGGAAATACCACTTCAAACATGACGGAAAATAACGGTAAGAAGCTTGTATTAAAATCTCATATTCAAGAATATATGGAAAATAAAAATACTTTTACCGCAAGCGGTAACGTAAGAGTTTGGTATGATGATTATTATGCAGTCGGGCCGAAAATTAATGTATATCCGGGTGCTGACGGAAAACCTAATGATGTATATTTTATAGGTCGTTCAAGTATTACTCAGGGTGTTAGAACCATATTTGCCGATAAAATCAAAATGAAATTAAAACCTAAAGATTTTCATGCAGAAGGTAATACAAGAACGGTTATTAAAAATATCGGAACTCATGAAGGAGATTCCGGAAATTCCGGCATGACATTAGGATTATAAGATTTACACAAGGATATAAGATGAATACAAAAGTAGAAGAAGCAATCAATTATTATAAAAGCGGTGAATATGACAAGGCTATTGATGCCTTTAGTTCTGTGGTAGAAACAGAAGAGCCGTCTGCCGAAATATATAATAATATCGGTCAGTGTTATGCAAGCCTTGCTAATGATGAAAAAGCTGAAGATAATTTTTTAAAGGCAATTGAACTAAATCCACAATTGGCTCATGCTTATATTAACCTTGCGGATATTTATTACAGAAACAAAGAATACGGTAAAGGTATCGGTCTTTTAACGACCGGCGCAAATGCAATGCCAGATAATATGGTTATGGCACATTTTCTTGCAAGATTTTATATGGAAGATTGCAGACTGGATTTGGCTATTGATGAATTAGAAAAAGTTTTAGAGGCACAGCCTGAAAATTACGATGCATACTACGATTTAGGCAGAGTGCATTTTGAACTCGGAAATTACGATTGTGCGATAGAAAATTTTGAAAATATATTGGAATTTAAAGAAGATAATCCGTATATTTATTTTAATCTTGCACAATCTTATGAAATGAATAACGAAATAGATAAGGCAATATCAAATTATCTGAAAACAATCGCTCATGATTCCGGATTTAAGCAGGCATATAAAAAAGTTGCAATATTATTTCTTGCACGTGGAGATTTTGATGATGCTATTGAATATTTAGAAGAATATATTGAAATGGAATTGCCGGAAGAAGAAATAAATAACGTAAAAACTTTGATTGAAAGAATTAAGAAGAAAAAAGTAAATGGATAAATACTGGATAGCATTTTCTGCAATTGAACAGGTTGACAGTCCTTTCGTACAAAGGCTGTATAATTATTTTGGGGATATTGAAAGAGCATATAACGCAACTCAAAGTGAATTCTCTCAAATAGAGGGACTGAGTGTTAAAAAAGCCGAAAATTTCTTAAAACAAAGGGATAAAGTAAATCCTGATAAAGCATTGGATACAGTATTGAATAAAGGAATCAGCTTTTATACTTTTGAGCATCCGTCTTATCCTAAAATGTTGAAAGAAATTTCTAATCCTCCGATAGTTTTATACTACAAAGGAAATATCAAAAATTGTAATTTAGAAAGAACATTAGCTGTTGTAGGTTCAAGAAAAGCAAGTTATAACGCAAAAGAATCGGTTGAAAAAATTTTGTCGGAATTAGATGGTACAGATTTATGTATAGTATCAGGACTTGCGTCCGGCATTGATACTACGGCTCATCGGTGTGCGCTAAGACACGGATTAAAAACAATCGGTGTTATTGCAAGCGGTTTTGATTATACATATCCAGCGTCAAACAAGGATTTGTACAGGGAAATTGAGGAAAACGGAGGGGCAATAATAACTGAGTATTACCCGTCATTTGAACCTTTGAAATTCAGATTTCCCGAAAGAAACAGAATAGTTTCCGGAATCTCTTTCGGAACACTTGTCGCGGAAGCTTCTTTAAAGAGCGGTGCTTTAATAACTGCTAATTTGACGCTTGAACAAGGCAGAGAGTTAATGTGTATTCCCGGCGTTATTACAAATCCGAATACCGAAGGAATTTATAAATTACTTAAAAACGGTGCTACATTAGTAACTTGTGCGCAGGATATTTTGGAAGCTTTGAATTGGGAAATTAAACCTGCGGAACAATTAAAAATGGATTTGTCTGAATTGAATGCCGATGAACAAAAAGTAGTTGAATTTTTAGAAATAGAAGAAAAAGGATTTGATGAAATAAGCAGTGAAACAAATATAAGTACAAACGATTTATTAATCCTTTTAACAACTTTGGAATTAAAAGGGATAATTAAGCAAACCACAGGCGACAGGTATAAGAAAGTCTAATTAAAAACGATTATATTGTAAATAAATTTTGTTTTTATTAGACTATAAATTAAATAAAGCAGCCGGATAATCGCGCCTATTAAGGTGAGGAAAGTCCGTGCATCCAAGGACAGACTGCCGGAGAAACTCCGGACGGTGTGAATCGGTGGAATAGGACCACAGAAAGATACGGCCGATGGACATATGTCACAGGCAAAGGTGCAATGGCGAGGTAAGAGCTCACCGACGATATCGAGAGGTATCGGTCAGGCAACCCCCAGTCGGATGCAAGATTGAATGGAAGGTTATAAAGGTGTCCGCCCACTTCCGAAAAATCGCTAGAGATTAGGAGTAATCCTAATACAAGACAGATGATTATCTTGAAACAGAACACGGCTTATGAGCTGCTTTATTTTTTTATAGGATTTTAAAATGATTACAAAAGAAGTCAGAGAGTGGATACAAAAAGTTGAGCGCCGACAATACAGTTATGACGATGCTATGTATGAATTTTCTCGTTTTTCAAAATATCTTACTCGTGAGGAATTGAAATTTATAAAAACAAAACTTGAAGAATCATATAAAAATTAGATTTTTTGTATTACTATACATATATAAGATATAAGGGAATATGTTATAAGTTAATTATTAAGTTTTATAAAGACAAAAAATGTAGCTGAAACTCAATAATATTAATGAAATACAAAAATAATAACATGTTTTTCATATAAAACTAGCAACAAAAAACATGTTTCTCTTTATAATAAACAACACATAAACGGAATTACTATGTAGGAGGTAAATACATGTCATTGTCAGTAGACGCAGTAAATAGTGTAAAATTTAACGCAAATAACAATTCTGAAACAAAATTAAAACAAAGTGCACCGAGCATTCAAGCAAATCATAACGCAGTATCCTTTGGTGACAGCGGTAAAGCAATGAGAAATTATACTTTGGGCGGACTTTTATTAATAGCTGTTCCGGCAACCGTATTGTCAGGTTGTGATGCAAAAGCAGAAGCATGGGCATACGCACAAAGTAATGATACAACGATTAATAATTTTATTCATAATTGCGGATGCTGCGGTATCCACAAAGGAAAAGATACAGTTTATATCCACGATTCAATTCCTCAAATAATCCATACATCAGATACTATATTTATTAAACCGGATTATAAATCACCTGTAATTGATTCAATAAATTCAATTTTGGATAATTTAGATATTGACCATGGCGATAAATATATTCCTTGGAAAATATCTTACGTTGATGAAATGGATACAAAATATAAACAACACGTATTTGACGGACGTTATTCAAGTGAAGACCAAGTAATGTACAGAAGTACGGTTTCTCCTTGGAGTGATGATGAAAGCAGATTTGTCGTAGGAACTCCTTTGGATGAAAAACCTATTTACTTATGCTCATTAACGGATGGCGGAAAACTTATGGCATTGAAATGCGTTCCGAAACTCGGCGTAACAAACCCAAGAGGCTTGAACGATTATATGTATGCTTCTGAAGTTATTATTTTTGATAACAAAAAATCTGAAGGTAAAGTTGACAGATCTCACGAAATTCCAAGTTCAACAGATAGAATTTTTGATTGGTCAATCAGAAAAGGTGATGTTGACAAGACAGTTCTTTTAACAAATCCGTATGATGCAACTTGGAGAAATTCAAGCATAAAAGTAATTTCAAAAGACGGTCGTCTTGATGATGGTGAATAAATTATTTCATACATAACAAAAAGTCTCGCAGTATATGCGGGACTTTTTTATTGCAAACATATTTTTATTGACTTACTTTTGTGCTAGGATAAAGTCATGTTTACAGGTATTATTGAAGAAATTGGAACTGTTTCGGAATTTAAAAAATATTCCGGTGGTGCAAAACTCAAGATTAAATGTAAAACTATCCTTGAAGATATAAATATTGGTGACAGTATTGCAATTAACGGTTGCTGTCAGACTGTTGCGGAAATATTTTCTGACGGATTTTTGGCTGACGTAAGTGAAGAAACTTTAAAGGTTACGAATTTTAGAACTTTAAAAGCAGCAGATGACGTAAATCTTGAAAGAGCATTGATGCCAATATCAAGAATGGGCGGGCATATAATTCAGGGTCATATCGACGGAACAGGTAAAATTATTTCTATAGAGAAACAAGCTGAATTTTATAATTTTATATTTGAAATTACTCCGGAATTAACAAAATATACGGTTAAAAAAGGTTCAATAGCAATAAACGGAGTAAGCCTTACGGTTGCAGATATTAGAGGAAATGAGATAAAAGTCGCTGTTATTCCTCATACATATAAAAATACTACACTTCAACAATTAAAACAAAATGATATTGTAAACGTAGAAACAGATATTTTAGGCAGATACATTGAAAAATTTTTATCATCAAGAGATAATAACTATAGTGACTTAACAGAAGATTTTCTTAAAGAAAACGGATTTGTGTGATATGGATAATTTTAAATTTGACAGTATAGAAGATGCAATAGAAGATTATAAACAAGGCAAAATGCTTATAGTTGCTGATGATGAGGACAGAGAAAACGAAGGTGATATTATTTGTTCGGGACAAATGGTCACGCCTGATGTCATAAATTTTTTGGCACGAGAAGCAGGAGGGCTTGTATGTCTTGCAATATCAAGCGAAATTGCAGAAAAACTCGATTTGCCTCAAATGGTTGAACAAAATAGTGAATCAATGAAAACAGCTTTCACGGTCAGTGTTGATGCTGATGAGAAATATGGTGTCACAACAGGTATTTCAGCGTATGACAGAGCTAAAACAATAGAAGTAGCGTTAGCCCCTGATGCTGTTCCGTCGGATTTAAGACGTCCGGGGCATTTATTTCCTTGTGTTGCCAGAAAAGGCGGAGTCTTACAAAGAACAGGGCACACTGAGGCTGTCGTTGACTTAGCAAGGTTATGCGGACACACTCCGGCAGGTGTTATGTGTGAAATTATGACAAAAGACGGTCATATGGCTCGTCGTGATTATCTGAGAAAATTTGCTGATGAACATGGAATTAAATTTATAACCGTATCTGAACTTATTGCATACAGATTAAAATCCGAAAAACTTATCTCTCGTGAGGCTGAAGCCGATTTGCCTACAAAATACGGGCATTTTAAAATATACGGTTATGTAAATAAATTAACTAAAGAGGAACATGTAGCATTAGTAAAAGATGATGGCAGTGATAAAATACCGCTGGTTAGAGTGCATAGTGAATGTTTAACCGGAGATATCTTTCACAGCTTAAAATGCGATTGTAATTCTCAGTTACATGGAGCTCTCAGGATGATTGAAAAATACGGCAAGGGTGCTGTTGTTTATATGAGAGGACATGAGGGCAGAGGTATAGGTATTGTAAATAAAATAAAAGCTTATAAGCTCCAAGAACAAGGGCAGGATACAATTGAAGCAAATATTTCTCTCGGATTTAAGCCTGATTTAAGGGATTATGGTGTTGGCGCACAGATTATCAGAGATTTAGGATATGAGGAATTTAATCTGATTACAAATAATCCTAAAAAAATCATCGGTTTGAACGGTTACGGACTAAAAATTAATGATATAATAAAAGTGGAGTCAGAAGTGACTGAATACAACAAATACTATCTTGACACCAAGAGAGAAAAAATGCACCATACTTTATAAACCAAATTTAAGGAAAATTTATGACAACATTTTTTGAAGCAAGATTAATAGAAAAAGATGATTACACAGCATTTGAGCCGATTTATAACGATTTTAAAGAATGTGCGGTGGAAGAATATAAATTCGAATTACCTCCTATAGGTTACAAAGATTTTATCAATGCAATTGAAAAAGATTTAATAAAATGTATTGTATTGTTTGAAAATTCTATTCCGACAGCATTTTTGATTTATACAACATCAATTTCCGAGGCTATTGAACTTAATATTATACATTCTCACAGAATGGAAAAATTTCCTGAAAGAAGTCGTTATTTAATAAAAGAATTTGTTCGTCTTACGAGAGAAGAGCGGTCTGATAAAGTAGTTTGTTATCCGATGTTGGGCAATCAAAAAGATTTAATAAACGAGGTTGCATTATTCGGGTTTAAATTTATAGGAATTGTTGTTTTAAGATTTATGATGTTTGGAACTTCGTCACGAGATATTCTTGAAGCGGAGGAAGTTCCGCATTTGCCGGAGGGTTACAGCTTAGTTGAATGGAGTGACGAATATTACGGATACGCAGTAGATATTATTCGTGAAGCATTTAATAACAGTGCGGATGCACTATTCGACCCAAGATTTAATTCGGATAAAGGGGTTAGAGATATTCTTACAAAAGTTACGGAAAATGTATATGCCGAATTCCTTCCGCAAGCTTCTTCAATATTGTTGTTTGATGAAGAACCTGTCGGATTGTGCTTAATGAATTTAACGGGCGGAAGTATTGCAAATATTCCTCTGTTTGGTATTAAAAGAGAACATCAGGGCAAAGGACTTTCAAAACATTTATTACAAAAGTCTATTAGAAAAATAATAGATATGACGGATAAAGGTGAAAGACCTATTACGGAAGTAAATACAACAACCGAAACAAATAATTTTCAGGCATTAAATATGTATAGAAATATCGGATTTAAAGAGGATTATAATTATCCGCAAGCGTATTTACCTGTAAAAAAATAATTATAAAATAAAGTGGAAAAGGGAAATATAAATGTACTACAAAGGATTAATAAACAAGTATAGAGAGTTTTTACCCGTTGATGAAAAAACTCCTGTTGTAACATTGAATGAGGGTAACACCCCGTTAATAAAAGCGGAAAACCTTGCAAAAAAAATCGGGCTTGATGCAGAAATTTATTTAAAATTTGAGGGTTGTAATCCGACAGGAAGTTTTAAAGACCGTGGAATGACTATGGCTGTTACAAAAGCAAAAGAATCAGGTTCAGGTGCAATTATTTGTGCTTCAACCGGTAATACTTCAGCATCTGCTGCGGCATACGGAGCAAGAGCAGGATTAAAAACTTTTGTATTAATTCCTGACGGATATATCGCTTTAGGTAAATTATCTCAGGCAATGATGTATGGGGCAGAAATCATAGCTATTCAAGGTAATTTTGATGAGGCATTAGATTTTGTAAGGAAAATTTCTGACAAATATCCGATTACTCTTGTAAATTCAGTAAACCCTTTTAGAATTGAAGGGCAAAAAACCGGTGCTTTTGAGGTTTGTGAGGCTTTGGGAGATGCGCCGGATTATCATTTTATACCTGTCGGAAATGCCGGAAATATCACGGCATATTGGAAAGGTTACAAGGAATTTTATAATTTCGGTAAGATTTCAAAAACACCTAAGATGATGGGTTTTGAAGCTGAGGGTGCTGCTGCAATTGTAAAAGGAGAAAGAATTTTACATCCTGAAACTATTGCAACCGCAATTCGTATCGGAAACCCCGCAAGCTGGGAAAAGGCTGTTGCCGCTCGTGATGAGAGTAACGGTATGATTAATTTTGTAACGGATGATGAAATTTTATATGCATATAAATTGCTTGCATCCAGTGAAGGTGTTCTTGCAGAACCTGCAAGTGCAGCTTCTGTTGCAGGTTTGATAAAAGTGAAAGATAAAATTCAATCCGGTTCAAAAATTGTATGTGTATTGACAGGTAATGGATTAAAAGACCCTGATAATGCTATCAAACATTCTAATTGTGATGTCAAAAAGACACCTGCGGATATGAATGAAATCTTAAAAGTTATGAATATATAATATCGGTATTTTAAAAATACGAGGCAAGGTTTTATCTAAAAATCTTGCCTCGTAAAGTAATAATTATATTTTATTTGTATTTTATCAAAAACCCAATCGTTTTAACCACTGAGAAATTTGTCTTTCGGTAAGGTCTTTATCTGTTTGTGCAATATGACCATAGATTGCAAAATCATCACTTTTTATCCCGCCGGAACCTTCATGGGTGCAAAAATTATAAATGTTTTTATCTGTTAATTTGTGATTTTCAATGAAAGTATGAACAGGCATTGGCATATCACCCCACCAATTCGGATAACCTATAAAAATATTCTTGTATTTTTTAATATTATCAACTTTTCCGATAATTTCCGGTCTTGCGTTTTCTTGTTTTTCTTTCTTGGCATATTGTATCAATGCAGAATACGTATCAGGATAATTGTCATCAACAACTTTTATTTCAAATAAATCTGCACCGGTTTTTTCCGCAATGATTTTGGCTACAATTGAAGTGTTTCCTTCATTTATAACCCCTACACCATATTGCTCTCCGGTTCTTGAAAAGTATGCAACTAAAGTTTCAGAATTTGTTTTTGACATCTTGTTCCCTCCATTATTTTTATACGGTTGCAGAATTATAATTTTGTCAATTTGTTTTTTACATAATTAATTTTCTGTTTAATTAATTATATGAAAAATTTGTTCATTATGTCAATAAAATATGTTTTAGTTTAGTAAATATTTTACTTAAATAGCCCATAACAACACCTATCAATAAACAAAAAACAAGAAAGGCTATAATTAAAAGCATTAGCCTTAATTATTTACGATGGTTTATAGATTTGATTACTTTTTTATCACTTTTTGTTTGGGTAGTGTTAGCAGGTTTATGGTTAAATATACTGCCGAATAATTTGCCGAAGAAACCTTGTTTCTTTTCTTTTTGTTGTTCTTTCGGTTGCTGTTGATCTTTACCGATTGCCCATGTGAAACCGGCTTGTAAACCTACACCGTTTCTTCCGCCGTTAGTTATATATGTTTGGAAGAAGCCTGTAAATCTTTCACCCCAAGTTTTACGAACGCCTGCGCCGTATTTAACGTATGGTTTAACCGATAATTCCGGTAACGAAACATCATTTGCTTTGAATTTTGTATCATCCATAACATTCCATATCATTGCAACGCTCGCATAAGGCTGCCAACCGTTCTTCAGGTTCCCGATAAACTTCAATTGAGGTTGAAGATGAATTGCATGCAACGGATCTGAACTGATTTTTACACCCGCACCATTACGATAGTTAAATGTATCAACAAATGAATAAGACATTAACATACTTGGCTGAATTATAAATTTACCGTTAAATAATTCCCAATTATATCCCGTCTTAGAAGCTACACCTGTCATTAGCATTGCAAATTCTTCGTTACCAAACATTGTGTCAGCATCTACTCCGTTTGCTCCGACGTTAACCGTCAAACCTGTGAAGAAGTTTCCTTTGTATGCCATGCCCAATGCTCCCAAAGTGCCGCCGTTTTGGTATACAGAAACACCATCATAAGCTTGGTGGGAACCGTTGTATCCAATATATGCTCCCCATATACCGTCCCATCCGTGACCTAAATCATACATTTCAGATTCGGCACCTATTAGTGAACCATACATTACATTAGATACCTTTGGCCCGTTTTTCAAAGGTACTCTTTCGAATGTCGTCATTGGTCTAATCCAACCTTCTGCTCTTTCTTGTCTTGCAAGAGATGCATCATATAAAACACCACCTTCTAGTGCGGCAATTTTGTTTTTATTCTTCAATGCTTGTCTTTGACTTGCAGTCATTAACATATACATATCCATATTTCTGAAGGCTTCGTCATATGAATTTAATTGGGTTAAATATCCGCCAAGTTGTGCTGCAACCGGTGCTGCCATAACAGACGGGTTAAAGTCTTTATAGTCATTACCTGCTGGTGTATATATCAAGTATCCGTCTTCAACTCTACCATTAATTTTTCTTATAGGAGTTAAAATTGACGGCAAATCGAATGTACTTGAAGTTACATTAGATTGACCTAAACCTGTTGTATCACCAAGATGAATTTTAATATTATCTTTAAGGGTTGTACCTACTATATTGAGTTTGTCGACATTAAAGATACCGCCATTATTTGTAACGTTTGCAATAAATTTATCGGAGGTCAAATCATTCAAATTAAAGTCAATAGCTAAATTGGAGTTGCCGTTAAGGTTGACATTACCAAGATTTACAGATGATAGATTTCCATCCATTACATTTATTCCGCCGGCATTAACATTCAAAGAGGAAGCTCCTGAAATATCTGCACTCGGACCAAATGTCACAATCGCATTGTTCAAATTAATCTGATTGCCGCTGATTGTTGAATTTATAGGCATATTAATATTTGTACTTGATGTCGGGTCATCGCCAAGATTAACAGCACCTGTCGAAGGGCCTGTAATATTGTTATTTACGTTACCGCCCGTATAAGTAAGTGTACCGGCATTATTTATACCGTTTATAGCATTAAAATCATTAGCATTTGTTGTTACGGCTGCGTTGTTTCCGATATTAATTGTATCTTGAAGAATAGTACCGTTAGTATTATCGGCAGTAGCATTATCTCCGATATTTAATGCTCCTGTACCTATAATATTACCATTATTATTAAGAGCATTATTAACAGTCATATTACCCGTATTTATAATATCTTTATCCGGTGCAACATTAACTGTTCCTGCAGTTACATTCTTAGTGTTTACAATGTTATCGTTAATATTAGCAACACCTGTTCCTGTAATATCATTTTGTACGTTACCGCCGCTGATATTCATTGTACCGTTGTTTTCAATTGTTCCGCTAACATTATTAAGATTAGTATCTAACGTACCTGCATTAGTAACATTGCCGCTAATACTTCCGCCTTCATTGTTGAATGTGCCGCCGGTAATGTCAACATCACCGCCAACAGAACCATTGTTTGAGTTGTCAAATGTACCTGAAGATGTTACATCACCGGTAATTGAACCGCCTTTATTATCGAATGTGCCGCTGTTATCTACGTCGCCGCCTATTTGACCATTTTGATTATTGAATGCGTTTGAAGAAGTAACATCGCCGGCTATATTACCGCTATTGTTATTAAATGTACCCGTAGAATTAACATTACCGCCAACAGAACCGTTATTTGAGTTGTCAAATGTACCTGAAGATGTTACATCACCGGTAATTGAACCGCCTTTATTATCGAATGTGCCGCTGTTATCTACGTCGCCGCCAACAGAACCATTATTTGAGTTGTCAAATGTACCTGAAGATGTAACGTCACCGCCAACATTTCCGGCTTTGTTATTAAAGGTGCCACTGTTAGATGAAACGTCACCTGTGACTTCTTTGCCGTTATTATTGAATGTCCCGCTATTTTCGGTTATGTTACCATCTACTTTGTTATTGTTATTGAAGGTTGCATTATCACCGGTATTGGATACGTCACCCGTTAATATTCCCGCATTATTGGTTGTACCTGAATTTGCAATATCAGATGTTGTATTTGCATTGAAGTTCGCAGTTGCACCATCATTAACCGTAATAGTATCTTGAGTTACATTGCCGTTAAATGTTGTTGTGCCGTCATTAACAGTTGTTGCACCCGTATTATTCGTTGATGTAATTGCATCATTGAATATGTTATTACCTTTAAGTGTAAATGTACCGTTATTGTTTACATCCGTAGTATTACCATCAAATATTGAATCCTCAACGGTTAAATTTCCTCCGGCTGCAACATCTATAGCTTTGTCAAATCCATTATATGATTTTTCTATACTGCCGTCTTCCGCAAGTTTACCTACTTCGTTAACATAAAGAGTTTGATCTTCACCAACGTTTATGCCCTCATAGCTATTACCATTGATGCTATGTTTATTACCGTTGATGGTCAAGGTACCTTTGTTATCTCCGGTTGCAGGTCCGCCCATGTCACCTAAATCAATACTTACATTTTCATCCTCACCCATCTCATAAACTCTGGAAGGAGAAGTGGATTTAACTGCATTATACAAACCGCTCAAATAAGAGAAATTCAAATAACCGGTTGTATTATCATAAGTCAACATGTATGTATCACCTTCAACAGATTTGCCGTTTATTTTTAAACCTGCTGCCAAATCGACAAAACTTTTTATTGCTTCTTCAGCAATTAGAACATCTAATGGTACGCCATGAGTAGTTTTGCGCATAAGGTTAATATCTGAAATCAATACTTTATTATTGGAACCCGTAACTGAATTTGCAGTAATTATATCAGATGAAGCTGCCGGCTCGGAGCCCAAATCCGTATCAATAATTACATTAAGGTCTGCATTTGATATATCAATATTACCAAGATTAATTGCCGCCGACCCGATAATACTATCTGCTAAGTCTATTGTACCACCTTTAGCGATTAAATTTGCGGCATCAGCAATAGAACCGCCATGAAGATTCAAAGTGGAATTATTTGTAAGTTCAATATTATTATCGGTAATAGCTTTTCCGGAGCCTAACGTTACTGTGTTGTTAATTTCAATTGTTCCGCCTGTCGTTCCGTTTTTGGTTATATTATTCTGAATACTTCCGCCGGTTAATACAAGATTACCGGAGTTAGCAACGGTACCTTGTAACTTATCTGCGTCAGATGTAATTTTACCTGTATTTTGAATGCTTGCTGATAATGTATTGTTGTTATTCAAATTAGCATTGTTAACTAGGGTACCCTGAGAAATGCCGCTTGTTGAATTGTTTGTATAAGTAACATTCGTTCCGCCGTTAAGAGTCAGAGAACCCGTTCCGCTGAATGTGCCTATGTTACCGCCTGTCGGAGTTCCTGTTGTTGTACCGATAATTATTGCACCGCTGTTATCAATATTTCCTGCATTTGTTAGTGTTGAATTAACTGTTACATCACCGCTGTTTGTGAATGTTATACCGGAGTCAGTAGTTAAAGTGTCCTGAGTGATTGACTTAGCACTTGTTACATCTCCAATAATATTAGTAATACCATTATTACCTGCAATATTACTTGCCAAATCACCTGCACCGAGATTCAAGGTACCTTGGTTATCAACATCTGTTGTAATTACCA
>CACWLL010000007.1 GCA_902761735.1 uncultured bacterium | reverse complement strand
TCGGAATTTTGTTTTGTCGTATTGTATCCGCATAAATTATACAAGCGTGATGCAGTCCGATTTATCATACTTTGACATTTCATCGTACTAAACCTTCCACGTATATAAAAACAAAACAAATACAATTTTGCTTTTATTTATGGTTTGTTTAAAAATTCTTAATAAACGGCAGAAGATTTACTTAAAACAAAACGGTAATATTTTCACGTTTGATTTTTTTGGTTTATCTTTATTTGCATCGGGTAATTCATAGCATTTGATGCATCTTGCTTCATAAGTTTCATCTCCGCCTATCATAATCAGAGGTGAATTTTTATCGGCAGGCTGCCCATCAATAAGTCTTTGAGTTCTTGTTGCGTGTTCACATCCGCATTTCATACAAACTGCGTGTAATTTATCAACGGTTGTTGCGATACACATTAACTCCGGCATACTCCCGAACGGTTCCGCCTTAAAATCCAATTCCAAACCGGTACCTATGACCTTTTTGCCATCGGACATTAATTTAGAAATCACTTTTACTATGTTAGAATCAAAAAATTGTAATTCATCAATAGCTATGACTTCATCATCAGGTCGAACAACAGAAAGAATTTGGATGGCGTGTTTTACCTTAATTGCATCAAGCCATAAGCCGTTACGAGATTCTATATAATCTCCCTTTGCCCTTGTATCCATGTCCGGAGAAATTACTTTAACTTTTTTCTTAGCAATAATACAACGTCTTACCCGACGAAGGAGTTCCTCTGTTTTTCCGCAACTCATAGGCCCCGTAATTAACTCAAAACTATATCCTTCCATCATTCCTCCACACATAAAATACAAATCATAGACATGCTCTATTATAAAACTTCAATAAAATTTTTCCTAATAAGTAACAAAAATGTTACCATATTTTTTACATAATTTTTTCTTAAATATTGCCTAAACACAATAAATTTGCTAAAATTTCAATATGAGGGAAATAGTTGAGAAGCTAAAAGATATAGGGCTAAATTCGTATGAGGCAAAAGTTTATCTTGCACTTTTAAAAAAGTATCCTGCGACAGGATATGAAGTTTCGAAGTTAGCGGATATTCCTCAAGCAAGAGCATATGATACTTTGAAGTCTTTGGAAAAAGATTTTATTGTTGCGTCTTCTCCGACAAAGCCTGTTACATATACCCCTATAAAGCCTTCCGAATTGACGAAACGATACAGACGAAAAATTACAAATACATTAGATTATCTTGATAAAAAATTGCCCAATGTCAAGGAAAATTATACCGAACCCGTTATGAACATTGTTGGTCTACATTCTGTTATTTCAAAGGTTCTGGAAGTTATAAAAAATGCAAAAAAAGAAATATTTATTGCAGTTTGGAGTCAGGATTTTAAATATTTTGAGTCTGAATTGTTTGAAGCATATAACAGAGGCGTTGAGGTCAAAATTGTCGGTTATGACAGTTTTATGTGCAATTTCGGGACGGTTTCAAGACATGTGACGGGAAAGTATATTATTCCAACTTTGGGCGGAAGAATGATTTTTGCGGCAGCGGATAATACTGAAGGAGTATTTGGTAAAATTGAAACAGGAAGTAAGTCTGAAGAACCGAATGTTGTTTGGACCAAAAATACGGATATTGTTTTTATAATTAAGGCCTTTATAGTTCAGGATATGTATATAACGGATATTGCAGAACAATTCCCGGAACAGTTGAAATATTTCTATGGTGTTGGGTTGAAGAAATTAAAAGACAAAGTTTTAATGGGTACAGAATTTTACAGGCAATAATGCGGTTTTCTGATTGCATATGAAAATTTTTCAATATATAATACATGTGATTTCGTGACTAAAATAAGGAGAAAAAACATGTCAAGAAAACCTATTATTGCAGGAAACTGGAAAATGAACCTTGTAAAATCAGAAGCTAAGGATTTATATGAAGGTATCAAAAATTTTGTAAAAGATTATACAGCAGTTGAATTGCCTACAGTTGTAATTGCTCCTGTATTCACTTCTTTAAGTGTTGTTGAATCAATTCCTTGCAGTTGCGGTTGCGGCGGAAACAAAATTTCTATCGCAGCTCAAAATTGCCACTGGGAATCTTCGGGAGCTTATACCGGTGAAATTTCCGTTGAAATGGCTAAAGATGCTGGTTGTGATTATATTATTATCGGTCACTCCGAAAGAAGACAATACTTCTCAGAAACTGATGAAATGATTAACAAAAAAGCTAAAGCAATTTTAGCAGGCGGCTTAATCCCTATTATTTGCTGCGGTGAATCTTTAGAGCAAAGAGAAGCAGGTGAAACCGATTCTTGGATTGCAGGTCAAATAAGAGCAGCATTATCAGGGATTTCTTCAGAAGATGTTGCAAAATCAGTTATTGCGTATGAGCCAATCTGGGCAATCGGTACGGGCAAATCTTGTGATGCTGACGAGGCTAACAGAGTAATCAAAATGATTAGAAGTGTCGTATCAGAAGTTGCAGGTTCTTCTGCTGCTGATTCTATCAGAATTTTGTACGGCGGTTCTGTAAAACCTTCTACAATCGAAGAACAAATGTCAAAATCTGATATTGATGGTGCATTGATTGGCGGCGCATCATTAAAAGCAGACAGTTTTAATGATATTATTGCAAAAACAATGAAAGTTGCTGTTGCAAGCGTATAGTTGATACATTAAAAATAAAATTAAAAGCTCAAGATGCAATATCTTGAGCTTTTTTTGTAAAATTTGTAAATTAAAAATATTAATTTTTTATTAAGATATTTATGTGTATCATGATTATAAGTTACACTTGTAGTATAAAGTTATTTACTCAATTTCTGACTATATCCTATTTGGGAAGAAAAAGGATTTATTTAATAATTAAGAGATAGTTGATTAGGTAATTTTGTAAAAATTTGGTATGACTAATTCTAATTAATGGGAGACTCCTGTATGGATACAAGTTAAGAAATTAATATAACGAATAATATGAATAATACAAATAACAAATATATTAAATAAAAAGAAATTATATAAAACATATAAACATAACTTAAATAAAACAATTTACCGTGTACGATATTTAAGATTCTATTGTTTATACTAACCTCTTTTACCTTATTAGGATATATGTGTTTTAGTATTAATTCCGAAATAAATAAGAAAAATAAAACTATCCAAAAAAATTTTAATAAAAAATCGTGATGTAACTGAAACTTATACACATTGTAATGACAAATAACTTCAAAGACTTCTCAAAAAAGTCTGTACTGCTTGTCCATATAGTAAACGGAAAACTATCATACTTGAAAGTTGTTTGCCACAAGTGAATATATGAAACAAGTGCTATTAAGTTTAAAGTTATGTAGTTACGAATTTTCATTGTAAATACAACTATACCTTAAAGGAGAAATTATGTATAAATACAAAGAAAAACTATAACTAACAGAGCTATATATACCGTTAATATAGCAAATACCAATCCGAAATAAAATAAAATAAAATAAATATTTCTGAACATTCCGGGATTCAAATTAACTTTTTTTAATTTTTTCGGATAAAATTTTCTAATAAAAATTTCGCAAATAAATAAGAACAAAAAGAATATTTCTATTAATTGCAACAAAAAATATATGCCTATAAAATTTTCAAGTGTGACATATATAATATTCAATCTGTACTGTAAACAGTCTAATAATATCGCAAATATTGAAATATATGTCCAAAAAGAAAATAAATTTATAGATATATACTTATTTAGTCTCATAATCTAATTTTACCAAAAGGAGAAAAAATGACCAATATAGATAAACTAAAAGAAAAATTAACAGCTCAAAGATTAAGAGATGAGGCACAAGGTGTTTTAGATATAAAAAATAATAAACAAGTTCAAAAAGATTTCAGCGATGAAATGGTAAGCAAAACTTGGAAATATCTGCTTTACAGGTCTGGATTTAGCCCGACATATATGTTCTATAATTTTTTGTCGGGGTGAAATCAAACCTGTAAGCTACATAATATCAAATATGTAAAGTTTTATAAGAGTAACTATGAAAGCAATACAAGTCAAAATAAAAGGTATAATTGAGAAAAAAAACAATACATAAAATATAATTTTATATGTTTTCAGTATTACTTTAGGAAAACTAAAATTTATTGAAATTTTTAATTTTGGAAAGTATTTTTCTATAATAAATTTTCTTATTAGTAGCTCAAGAATTAGTAAAACACAAGATATTAAATATAAAATAATATAATATCCGATAATAATTGCTAATCCTGTTCCCGGAGCTAAAAATTCGTTTTCGGATACTGAAGGATAATGTTCATTGTGAAATATCAATAGTAAGTAATATAATCCAAGTGAAATAATAATTGTAATATAAGAAAAAATGTACCTTGAAAAATCTAAAAATTTCATATGAAAATAGTAACACAAATATAAATAATAGGAGAAAATCAAAATGACTGATATAGATAAACTAAAAGAAAAATTAACAGCTCAAAGATTAAGAAACGAGATTGCTGGAGCTTTCAATATGCACCTATCACAAGAGGAAAAAGATAATTTCAATAATGAAATGATTAACAAAACATGGAAATATCAAAAAATATACAAATTTGAAACTAAACCTCAAAAAGGGCACGAATTTTGGGATGTAGAAGCGGATGCCTTCAAACATACTTTTGGCAGTGCCTTATTATATTTTAGATATGGAGACTGGGGGAGCACTATTGCCGGTATAATGCATGAAAATAAAACTAAAAAGAATCCAAGAAGTGAGTGGAATATGGACTCTTGGAATAATGATCAAGGTCGTAAAATAGCAAAAGAAATAGTAAAAGAATATGGAGAAGATTTTTACGATAAAAATCCTGAAAAATGTGAAAACATTATTGCTGCAAAAATAATAGTGAAAATGCGAAATGGCGAATTAATTAATCATCCTGATGATAAAAGAAAATATAAAGGTTTAATAGAACATTTAACAAAGAAAAATGTTATAGATGATGATAAGTTGAAAAATGGGACACCAACCGGGCAGGCTGCACCGATGAGTAATTCTGTCTCAAACAAATCCTCAAGTGTATCCAAGGTAAAATCTGAATCGCCAAAAAATTTCTCCGATATATTAAGACAAAAGTTCAAATCTATAAAATCAGAAAATAATCAAAAACTCAGCAGAATATTTAAGTCAAATCAAAATCAAAAGAGCGGTAACGGGCATTGGGTTACAATGAACGGTGCGCACGTGTTTATTGAAGATTAAATAATA
The DNA here is from genome assembly GCA_902761735.1 of uncultured bacterium. Classification (GTDB taxonomy): domain Bacteria; phylum Cyanobacteriota; class Vampirovibrionia; order Gastranaerophilales; family Gastranaerophilaceae; genus UBA1221. Next base: position 85,079 of record CACWLL010000007.1, on the reverse strand, counting down.
TCAAAACCCAACCTTCGATTTATATTGAAGGTTGGGTTTTGGATAAAATATAAATTTTATACTGCAGGTTTTGCCTTTGGTGTTTTGTCTTCCCATATTGATACAAGTACCGTACAGAAGAAAATACTTGACCAGGTTCCTATTATTACACCGACAATCATTGCAAGAACGAAGTCTTTTGTGGTTACTCCGCCAAAGAAATATAATGCCAATAATGTAATTAATGTGGAGAATGAAGTATTAATACTTCTTGTTAATGTCTGATTTACAGATGCATTTACGATTTCTCCAAATGACATTTTCTTTGAATAATATCTCAAATTTTCTCTTATACGGTCGAAAGTAACGATTGTATCGTTGATTGAAAAACCGATAAGAGTAAGAATAGCTGTGATAAACAAGCTATCGACTTCAACTCCGAAGAAAATTCCGAGAAGTGCAAACACTCCACAAACAAACAATGTATCATGTACAAGTCCCAATATCGCAGCTAATGCATACGTGAACTTAAATCTGATAGTCAAATAAATTACCATACCCAAAATAGCAATAGCTAATGCCATTATGGATTTTTTAAATAATTCGTTACCCAAAGTCGGCCCGACAGATGATACTGACATGAGTTCGGATTTTGGATGGTTTTTCAATATTACATCGGTAATCTTATTTTCGGTATCAGTATCTTCACTGATAAATTTAGTTCTAATAGATATAATATTTTTAATACTGGTGTTGTTATCCTTGCTTTCTGCATTAGCGTGTATAATTTGAATAACAGGGTTTTCTATACCCGCTTTTTCTAAGCTGCTTCTCAACGATGCCAAAGCGGTATTTGAGACATCTTCTTGAACGCCGTATTGCAAAATTGTACCACCGGTATAGTCAATACCTACTTTTAACGGAGAATGATTTTTTATTCCACCGTAGATTAGACCTAAAATTCCCGGTAAAAGTATTATTGCCGTAACACAAAGCCATACGAATTTGTATTTAACAATATTTATTATATTTCTTGAAGTTATTTCATTTGCCATTTTATTTACCTCTCCTATTTCTGATGCTTTTAATCCGAATAGTGCAGGATATTTAAGCTCTCCTGCTCCAAATATTATGTGCATAAAGTTCTTTGTGATAGTTATTGCACTAAACATTGAAACAATAACACCCATTGCAAGTGTCAGGGCAAATCCTCTAACAATGCTTGAACCGAAATAATATAATATTAAACAAGCAATAATAGTTGTCATGTTTGAATCTAAAATACTTGTCCAAGCTCTGTCAAAACCTGAATTAATTGCCGTAAACAAGTTTCTGCCTGCTCTTAATTCTTCTTTCATCCTTTCAAAAATCAAGATATTAGCATCAACTGCCATACCTATTGAAAGAATAAAACCTGCAATACCTGCTAACGTCAGTGTAACAGGAATAGCCTTGAATAATGCAAACAGCATTAAACTATATAATATGAGAGCAATATCGGCAATTAAGCCCGGAGCTCTATATATAAACAGCATGAATAACATAACAAAACCCAAGCCAATCATTCCTGCAAATTTTGATTTTGCTATACTATCGGCACCTAAAGTTGCACCGACGGTGTTTTCTTCAACGATTTTGGCAGGAACAGGTAAGGCCCCGGCATTCAACAGGTTAACCATTTCCTGAGCTTCTTCCTGAGAGAATCCGCTATCTCCGCCTCCTGAAATTACACATTTACCACCATAGATTGCTTCATTAACTCTTGGTGCGGATTGTAAATCTCCGTTGAAGAAGATTGCCATTTCTTGTCCTACAAGATTTTTTGTTAATTCAGCGAACTTCTTTGCTCCTTCCGAATTAAATTCCAAAGATACAATCCACTGTCCTGCAGAATCTGTTGTCAATGTTGATTTTGTTAAATCACGGCCGGTTAAATCTGCGTCCAACCAAATTCTTTCGCCGTTTGCACCAACACCGGGTTTCTTAAATTCCAATTGTGCGGTTTCGCCAATATATGTTTTAGCTTTTTGTAAATCGGTTTCTCCCGGAATTTCTACCAATAATCTTTTATCACCAACTCTTTGTACAATAGTTTCCGAAACACCGAGTTTATTTACACGATTTTCTATTGAGAATTGTAATGTATCCATTACTTCATCAGTAATTTGCGGAATGGCTTTTGTCGTTTGGGCTTCCAGAACCAACCTTGATCCGCCGGCAAGGTCAAGTCCCAATTTTGTAGGCTTTGTAACAATAACAAATATTGCTGCTATTGCTATTAATACGATTGCCCAAAACATGATAATTCTGTTTTTCACTTTTATTCCCCTTATAATATGTGTTTATTATATTCAACATTTTGTCCGTATTCGATTATCCCATCGGATTATACGATACGGTATATTTGTCTGTTATTTCAAACAGTGCTTCTTTTTCATCGGCAGTTAGTTCAACTAGCGGGCGACGAACGTAATCTTCAATTATACCCAAATGAGCAAGTGCTGCTTTTATCGGAACCGGATTAGGTGCCATAAATAATTTTTTCATAATAGGATATAATTTACGATGCATATTTAATGCGGTTTTAATATCTCCGGTTTTATAGTTTCTTATCATAGATTTCATATCCGAACCTACAATATGGGATGCCACTGAAACAACTCCGTAAGCACCAAGTGATAACATAGGTAATGTAAGACTATCATCCCCGGAATAGATTGCAAAATCGTCAGGACAAAGCAATTTGAGTTCTGTAATCGCATCCATATCAGCATAGCTCTGTTTTATTCCTGTAATATTCTCATATTTTTCTGCTAATTTTGCAACTGTTTTAGGTTGCATATTCACGCCTGTTCTTCCAGGAATATTATAGATAATAACAGGTAAACTTGTAGCTTCTGCAACAGCTGAAAAATGAGCTATCATCCCGTCTTGTGAAGGCTTATTGTAATATGGGACAACAGATAAAATGCCGTCAACTTCTTCTTTTTCTGCCCATTTTGCAGATTTAATAGCTGTTTCTGTAGAGTTTGAACCTGCATTCATGATAATTTTTGCACGATTACGATTTGCTCTTTTTATTGTACTCAAGAGTTCAAACTCTTCTTCATGTGTAAGGGTAGGACCTTCTCCGGTGGTTCCCGCAACCAAAAGGGTGTCAGTCCCGTTTTTTATGAGATAATCTGTCAATGTTTCGGCTTTGTTAAAATCAATTTCTCTTTTCGAATCAAAAGGTGTAATCATTGCTGTAATAATTTCACCTGCATCAAATCTGATTGCCATATTTACAATACCTCTTTCCATATATCAAACCGGTATAATTGCGGAGCGGGTTTTGGAATTTAACACATATAACCTGAAAATCCGCTACCGGACAAATATAATTATATAACAAAAAAATAAACAAATCCCCAAATATTAATTTTCATTTACATAAAAAATATTATCGACACGGGGTGAAGATAATATTTTTTTATGTAATTGTGTTCATTTCTTTTCCTTTGTTGCTATGCAAAGGAAAAGAAATGAACCAAAGAAAAGGAAACAAGCATTTATAATAGCGTCACTTCGTGCCGTAGAGGCTTCGCCGTTGGCAAGTATGCCAACAACAAAAATGCTAAAGCATTTTTACTTTATACCTCGCTATTGTTTTCTTTGAAAACACGCTCGACGTTTTAAGCGCCGTGCGTAGTTTTAGCACGGCATAAAGATTTTTTATTTTGCATGGCAAAACAAAAAATTGTGCGTAGCACATTGCTTGAAAAGCAATCTTTTAATGCCTTTGGCATTGATGTAATTCAGCGTGTTTTTCTTTCTTGGGTGACATTCTTTCTTTTTTCATCGCAAAAAAAAGAAAGAATGCCACATAGTTACATAAAAAGATATTATCTTCACCCCGTGTCGATAATATTTTTTATGTAAAGAAAAAATTATACAATGTGGTGAGGCTGAGTTAAAATTCTCGCATCTACACGTTCTTTAATTGCACCTTGCGGTTCATAATACGGAGAAACCGTCATTATTTTGGCAGCAATATCAGGGTAATAATATATGAACCTTAATTCACTGGAAGTTAATGGCTTTTGGGTATGAACATTTGCGTAACGAGCTAGCTCCAAGATGTTTCTAGCTTCATGTTCATCTTTAAATTCAATTTCAAGGTTATCGTATACGTTACGGAACCCCTTAATGCCACCGTATTCTCCTGTCGTAATCATACGACCGGTTTCAATGATTTCAGGTTCCCCTCTACCCAATTCTTCATAATCATACAACTCGTAATTTCTTCTGTCTTTTAATGCTCCGTCAGCGTGAATGCCTGATTCGTGAGCGAATGCGTTATCTCCGACTGCCGGTTGGTTCATTGGAATAGGTATTCCAAATGCGTATGCAGTATATTTTGCTAATTGCCAAGCTTTACTTAAATCGATATTCGGATCTATATGGTATTTATGACTGAATCCTGCAGATTTTAATATAGCGAGTAAGCAAGATACCAAATCAGCATTGCCGGCTCTTTCACCCATCCCGTTGATTGCAGTATTGATATAAGCGTCAACTCCGGCATCAATTGCTGCTTTGGCACCCATAACAGAACAGGCAACAGCCATTCCCAAATCGTTATGAAAATGCATTTCAATTGCCATTCCTGTTTTTTTTGCAATTTCATAAATCCTGTCATATGTTGTTTTAGGGTCTTCATATCCAAGAGTGTCGCAATATCTGAATCTTTGAGCCCCGTTATCTCTTGCTATTTTGGCATACTTAATGAGAAAATCCAAATCGCTTCTTGATGCATCTTCTGCATTTACACCAATAATTTCAGCCCCTTTTGAAACAGCACATTTTACGGCATCAGCAGTCAATCCTAAAATGTCATCAAAGGATTTTTTACCTTGATATTTCCCGTATAACATCTGTTCTGATGTTGATTGTGATAAGTTGCAATTTTTTAATTCCGGTACATTTGAAAATGATAATTCAACATCTTCAGGTATGGCTCTCATCCAACCGGAAAGTTTTGTTCTTTTTATAACTCCTCGTTTTACAAGTTCGAGATTTCCGTTAAGATAGTTTAATTCGTGCTTTGTAGTTGGAAATCCAAATTCAGATTGTGTTATTCCCATATCATCAAGCATGAGATTTATGATTGTTTTCTGAAGTTTTGCTAATCCCAATCTGGATGTCTGGACCCCGTCGCGATTGGTTACGTCTACAAAGTAAATTTTGTTATCTTTCATTTTTACTCCTTATGAACTACTAAAATAACTTGCTTTTTTCCCGAAAATTATTTACAATAAATAGTATGAGCATTAATAATATAATGTCAAGAGAATTTATAATAATATGAATAATACAAAGCAATTAGAAAAGCAAATTAATAAAGAGTGTAAGATAGGAAATGTAAAAAACGCAATAGAGTTGTGCCAAATCGGGCTGCAGCAGGATCCGACAAATGCTGATTTGCATATGCGTTTAGGAGATTTATATTTGGCATGGCATTTAGATATCTCAAATTCTTGCCAGTATATCGATGAGGCTATTACCGAATATCAACGAGCTTCCGAAACATATCTTGACTCTGCGGAAGTATATTTTAAAATAGGTCAGGCTCATTATTTTAAAGGTGATTTGGATAAAGCAATAAATTATTTTGATACTGCTTTGGATAAAGACCCTAAAATGTCAAAGGCATATTATATGCTAGCAGAAACAAATACAAAAAAAGCAAGATTTTATGATGCAATCTTGAATGCTAAAAAATCTATTAAAACAAAACCTTTCAGAAATTCAAGTGCTCATTATTTATTGTCAAATTTGTACAGTGTGTCTTCTGTTCAATCGTTAAAATTAAAACTTAAATCAAAATGGGAATATATATTATCATTGTTGACATTGCCGTATGATATGAGGGCTATAAAAAATGTATGTCAAAGCCTTTCCTATTTGCGTTTTATTCCTACTTGGATAAAAGGTATATGGCTTGCAAATTCAAAGGGTGTAGAGGATGCTATTCAAGTTTATATTGATGCTATAGATAAAGCTCCCGGTTTTGTACCTTTTTATGGTTTGTTGGGAGATGTATATTGTTCTTTAGGAAGATTTGAAGATGCAATCACCGAATATAAAATGGCAATTTGGTTGGATTGCCTGAATATTCAAGCGTATCGTCATTTGGCGTATGCTTATGAGGAATTGGGTGACTATGACAATGCCATAGAGATATATGAAAAATTAGTAAAGATTATGCCAAACATGCCGGATGTTCATTCCAATATGGCAAATATATTGTTTGTTAAAGGGGATATTGACGGTGCTATAGCGCATTTTCAAACCGCAATTACCCTTAACCCTAAAAAAGAATGGACAAGTGTTGTAAATCAAACTTTAGGTTTCATTTATCAGGAAACGAAGCAAGATTTGGATGCTGCAATTACATCGTACCAGAGTGCATATCTTCAAACACCAAAAGATATTGACATATATGTAAACTTGGGTAGTGCATTTTATGACAAAGAAGATTTTAATAATGCATTGGCTGTGTACAGAAATGCTCTTGATTTACAACCGAAAAATGCTCAGATTCATTGTAATTTAGGATTCTTGTATTGGAGTAACGGTAATGTCGATGAAGCAATAAAAGAATATGAATTGGCAATTGAGTATAATCCCGATTATGATATTGCATTAAATAATCTTGGTGTTATATATCTTGATGATTTGGGTCATGTTAAAAAAGCAATAAGTTATTTTGAAAAAGCTATAGCATGTAATGCAAATTATGCGTTGGCGTTATTTAATCTTGCAAGAGCAATTTCAATTACAGGTGATAAAATTGAGGCTGCAAAACTCTATCAAAGTGCCCAGAATATTAATTATGTGACGAATGAAATGGACCCGCAAGAAATAATTGATAAGATAAATGCGTTATTTGAGTAGCTTATTTGTGCTTACTCTTTTTATTATGTTGTATATATATAATACATTATTCTCGCAGTCTAAATATTCAAGTATTTCTTGTTTCATTTTTTCATAAGATATCTTGTTTTCGAATACAAATAGCTCATAAACATTAACGTTAAGTGCAGAAGCAATAGCTGTCAAGGTTTCTGCTGACGGGTAATTATTGCCATTTTCAATTTTGCTTATATTCTTTGGGTCTATACCAACCAAATCAGCCAACATTTCTTGTGTGTATTTATTTTGCTTGCGAATTTCTTTAATTTTATTGCCAAGTAATTTTTTTAATATCATAGTAACCCCTTTCAACAATATTAAATATGCTTAGCATATTAAACAATCCGATAGATAGTATTAACGAAAAAGGTGATATGTCGAATTGACAAATATCTATTTGCTATATATAATTATTCCGTTATTCTATATAAAAAATAGACTTACTAAGAAAGGTTGTTATGTCTGAAATTCAAAATAATGAAATAAAAATTGCTGTTGTTACTCATAAACCATATAAACAATTTGAAAATAAATATTTGCTGCCAATACATGCCGGTAGGAGTATTTCAAAAATGTTTTCTAAAGATGGTATTATTGAGGATGAAGCATATAGTTGGCTAGTAAAAAATACTCATGGTGATGATTTGGGAGATAATATCTCATATAAAAATCGTTCATATTGTGAGTTAACGGCTTTGTATTGGTTATGGAAACACGAGGATGCAAAATATTTGGGACTTTGTCATTATCGAAGATATATGTGTTTCAAAGAAAATATAAAAGATAATTATTCGTGTTCAGAAAGAAATAACGGTTGTTATACTGCTAATTTTATAAATGAGGATATAATAACAAAATATGGACTTGATGAAGATAGTATATTGGCGGGTTTAAATGGTTATGATGCAGTATTTATAAATCCTATTGATTTGTATAAAAATAATATTAAATCAAATTATCAAGCAATGGCATTATGTCCTGATTATCATATTATGCGTGATGTTGATAATATGATGGCAATTATAAGAAATAAATATCCTCAAATGGCATTAATTGCTGATAAATATATGATGAATTATAGATATAATTATTTGTATAATTGTTTTGTGATGAAAAGAGAGCTTTTTAATGAATTTTGTGAATGGTTATTCGATATTTTATCAGAGATGGAGGATATAACAGACTTATCTAATTACAGTGTAAAGCAGTACAGAGTATATGGCTTGTTAGCTGAAAGATTGGTGGGCATTTGGTATTTATGGCTATGTGAACAAAAAAAATACAAAGTAAAAAATGTACCTCTATTATTTATTGAATATCCTGAACCAAGAGAAATCTTGTTTCCTAAATTTAAAAATAATAATATTTCAATTGTATCAAACTTTAATAATGATTATGCTCCTGTATTCGATGTCTGCTTAAAGTCAATTATAGATAATATATCAGACGAAAATAATTATGATATTATAATTTTATCAGAAGATATATCTGATAAAAATAAAATTTTATTAAAACAAAATCTCGAAAATAAAAACAATGTGTCAATAAGATTTTTAAATCCTTATTATTATTTAGAAAATGTGGATATATCATTACAAAGCAGTGTTTATACAAGTGATTTGTATTATAGAGTTATAATCCCGCAAATTTTGGAAAAATATGAAAAGCTGTTAGTTATAGATGCAGATACAATCTTTAGAGAAGATCCTGCTAATATCTACAATGAAGATTTAAGCGCTTACTTAGCCGGAGGAGTAAAAGATACAGTATATCAGGGTCAAGTTAATGGTATAGACCCTTATTCCAGAGTTGAGTATACATTAAACTATATGAAAATGGATAATCCTTATAATTACATAAATACCGGTATTTTGCTTTTTAATTGTGCAGAATACAGAAAAACTTACTCTTTAGAATTTCTAAAAGATTTTATATGTACTCATATAAATAAAGTAATAGTTTTCGAGCAGGACATGCTTAACATGTTGCTTTATGGCAGGGTAAAATTTTTAGATGCCAAATGGAATATTTTTTCAAAAACAAACGAATGGGTAATTAACCGAATTAAAGGTGCACCTAAGAAATATTTCAGTATGTACGAGGATGCAAGAGGGCAATCTAAAGGTATTATCCATTATGCGAACAGTCCAAAACCATGGGACGCTCCTTTGTCGGACTTTTCGGAATTATGGTGGAAATATGCAAGGCAATCAACATATTATGAATATTTTATGTCCAGAATGGGTAGAAATCGGAAAGTTATAAATAAAGACACAATAATAAATCTTTTTAATTGGCACAAAAATTGTATTAAATATTGGAAATACAAATTTTTGAAAAATTTTGTCTTTGGAAAAACTAGAGAAAGATATAATTACAAAAAATATTTGTATAAAGATAGGATTAGAAGAGTTAAAGAGTTTATAAATTAGAATATATTTTATTAAGTAATATATATATAATATCCATATTTGTAGAAAAATAGTATAACTCAAATTTCTAGTGCTCTTAACAAAGTCTTGCAAAAATTTTATAATTGCGTTACACTTTTAGTGTAGAATATACACTTTTATATGTTACCCAATGTGCAGCAGCACAAAGCAAAAACGGATGGCAAATTTTATGACAAATGTAAATCAAAATATAAGAAATATCGCAATTATAGCGCATGTAGACCATGGCAAGACAACTCTGGTAGATTGTTTACTAAGACAAGCCGGAGCATTCAGGGATAATCAACAAGTACAAGAACGAGTATTAGACAGTAATGATTTGGAAAAAGAAAGAGGTATTACAATTCTTTCTAAAAATATCTCAATCAATTATAAAGGGTGCAAAATCAATGTTGTAGATACCCCCGGACACGCTGATTTCGGCGGGGAAGTAGAACGTGTTCTTGGTATGGTTGATGGTGCATTATTGATTGTTGATGCGGCTGAAGGTCCTATGCCTCAAACAAGATTTGTATTGTCTAAGGCTTTAGAGCTAGGCTTAAAAATTATAGTTGTTATAAATAAAATTGACAAGCCGGCAGGCGAACCACTAACAGCTTTAGATAAAGTCTTTGATTTATTTACGGAATTGACTGATAGAGAAGATTTAATTGATTTTCCGTTCATATTTGCAAGCAGCTTAAACGGTTTTGCAATTAAAGATTTGGATGATGAAAGAAAAGACATGATTCCGCTTTTGGATTGTATTATGGAAAATATACAGCCACCGTCAGGAGATGCTGATTTGCCTTTACAATTTCAGGCTACGACTTTGGATTATAACGAGTATGTCGGCAGGATTGTTATTGGTCGTATAGTAAACGGTAAAGTAAGTTCTCAGGAGCAAGTTTGTGTTGTACATGCCGACGGTTCTCAAGAACGTGGTAAAATTACCAAGTTGTTTGGTTTTCACGATTTAGGCAGAGTTGAAATTCAAGAAGCTTCTGCGGGTGATATTGTCGGAATTGCAGGTTTCTCTGATATTCAAATAGGAGAAAGTATTTGTGCGTTAGATAATCCTCAACCTTTACCGTTAATCAAGGTTGATGAACCGACATTGCAGATGAATTTTTCAGTTAATGACAGTCCGTTTGCTGGTCAGGAAGGTAAATTTGTTACATCTCGTCAACTCAGAAAAAGATTGTATAATGAGTTAGAAAAAAATGTCAGCTTACGAGTAGAAGATACGGACAGTACAGATGTATTTAAGGTAAGCGGCAGAGGAGAGCTTCATTTAGGTATTCTAATTGAAACAATGCGTCGTGAGGGTTATGAATTTCAAGTTTCAAAACCGGAAGTTATATATAAAACTATTAACGGGACACAGTGTGAGCCTTATGAAAATTTGATAGTTGATGTTCCTGAGGGTAATGCGGGAAGTTGTATTGAGAGATTATCAAATCGAAAAGCCGAAATGAAAGATATGCAGAGTGCAAAGGGTAGAACTACATTAACATTTCATATTCCGGCAAGAGGATTAATCGGATTTAGAAGTGAATTTATTCGAATGACAAGAGGTGAAGGTATTATGTACCACACTTTCCTAAATTACAGACCATATGCCGGCGATATTGTAAGACAGAGAAACGGTTCTATCATTGCTCATGAAGAAGGTGAAGCTATTCCTTATGCTTTGGCTCAATTTGAGGACAGAGGAGTTTTCTTTGTTACACCAAAGACAAAGGTTTATAGGGGTATGATTATTGGAGAATGTAATAAACCTCAGGATGTTGTCGTGAATATATGTAAGACAAAGAAATTAACAAATATGAGGAGCTCAACCGCTGACGTTATGGTAACTTTACAGGCTCCGAAAATTATGTCATTGGAAGAAAGTCTCGAATATATAGGTGACGATGAATTGGTTGAAATAACACCTGAAAATGTCAGAATCAGAAAGGCTGATTTGACACGGAAGATATATAATTAATTCTTATATTATAAGTTTTAATGTAAAGAAATAAGGGCTTTTTTCAGCCTTTGCAATTTTGCCTCAGTAGTACCAACCCCGCATAAAAACATCGTTGATATTTTATTGGTTTTTTCGTCTTCCAAGTTATATTTATTGTACAAATATTCGGATAATTCTGTTCCGGAAAAGCGATTATGTTTAACTAAAATTTTTGTAATATCATCTCCGCCAAATTCGCAGTTTTTACAGTAATTCTTTAATTCTTCAATATTGAGTATGAGTTTTTCAATAACTTTTTTACCTCTATTAGAATTTAAAAATTTAATATTTGCTTCAATACTTGCTAACAGCGGATATGAAGGGGATGTTGTCATAAATAGCGATAGCGCCTTCTCAGAGGATAGTGTTGTGTTGTTGTGCAATAGTGCGGTAGGATTAAGTCCGCCGGCAGTTTTATGCAAAGATTGAACAGTGAAATCAGCGATATTTACTGCACTTTGCGGTAATTTATCGGAAAAAGGGTATAATGCTCCATGAGCTTCATCTACGATTAAATATACCCCGTATTCTTCGCATATATTTTTAATTGCTTTTATATCCGAAACAAAACCCTCATATGTAGGAGAGGTTACGATTACAGCTTTAATTTTATTGCTTTTTAGTTTGTTTTTAATTGTTTCAGGATTTGTTTTAGTATAGACTCCCCAGTTATTGTCAAATTCAGGTTCATAGTATACCGGTTCTGCTCCTGCAAGTTTTATTGCGTTAAGATGGCAAGGGTGAGCCTTGTCCCAAACTAATACGTGTTCACCTTTTTGTACGCAGGCAAGAACTGCTCCAATAATTCCGCTTGTTGATCCGTTTAATAAAAACTTTGTAGATTTTGTTCCATAAATTTTTACGGCTTCCTTCTCTGCTAAAGACAATGCTTCTTGCGGATTATATGCATCTGTTTCTGAAATATCTACTTTATACAGATTCCTCAATTTATGATAAATAAAGAAGTGTTTGGAATGCGAAGGTGTGGTAAAAAGAGCTGTTTTTACCTTTTTGCGTAGTAAACTTACCAGTCCCACTTCAACCTCTATTTATTAGCTATTTCAATACTTCTTTTTGTGCAATATTGAATTAATGTCATTCTGTCTTTTGTGTTTTTAAATTCAAAACGCCCTGAATGTGTATAAGAGCCGTCGTCGCATAATTCAATTCTTATCGGGCGATAGTAGCATTCTAAGCTCATTGTTTCCGAAAGAGGAAGAACGACAGCATATTTCCCTTCAATATCTATATTTTCATTTGTCTTGAACTTCATGCCGCCGGCAGAAATATCCAGTGTTTTTATTTTGTGAGATTTTTCTTCTGTTGTTAAATTCAAGTCGTGTATGAATTTAATACGAGTATATCTTCTTCTTTGTAAAAACTTATGTCTTGCAGGACTTGCAATTTTAAGCGTTAAATCATTAACAAATTCTTTTGCAAACGATTCAAAATAGAGAGTTCCGTTTTTTGAATCAGTATAAAATTCACAATAATTGTTAATAAGTATGCCTTCTGCCGGATAATCTAATTTTAGTGTAAAACCTTCAGCAGTAACATCTTCAACCGTACCTTTATTTGCGTATTTAAAGTCACTTGGAATAACTGTAACTCTCTGATTCTTCTCTATTAATTCTCTCATTTCAAAATCCTCTTGATATCTGTTTGTGACTATTATATAAAATTTTTACCTAAAAGGCAAGTATAGTTATGCTGATATATGTTTGGTAAGGTTATTTAAATCTAATATATTTTTAAATTTAATTATAAACTCTATATCTGAATACTGTAATTTCTATAGAAATAGTATATATAAAATACCCCAATTGTTAAGTTTTGTAATATATGAAATATTGGTATTTTACATTGATATTATTGTGTTTCAGAAAATAACTATTAAATGATGGTTTAAAATGGGGCAATTTTTAAGAAGAAAAATTGTTTACATGTGTACAGGGAAAATAATAACTTTGGGGAAAGGAAAAGGGATACTATGGGATTGAACGTAGATACTATTGCACGTTATGTTGTGCAAAATCACAATGTAGAATTTATGCAGGCTCAGAATTATTCTACAGCATCGCAAGAGGATGCAAAAAAAATTCAAATATTTTTGAATGATAAAAATGTGCGTACAGCAAGGCAGGAAGAATTGACAGCATATCTTTTAGGATTAAAAGATGATGAGGGTAAAGAATGTTTTACCTATGATGAAGCTGTTAAGGCTGCAAAATATCAAGTAGAAAATGAGGTATCTCAAAAAAGAGCACAGGTTACTATTCAATTTATTGATAAAGACGAATATGAAGCAGCTGTTGCAAAGGCAAAACAAGACGGTACAGATCAACTTTACAACTTTAAATTAATTGAAGATAAAGAAGTTCTTGCTCATATAAACGGAGACAAATTAAAAACAATTGAAGAAAAGGAAGCAAATTACAAAAAATTCTTTAAAACAGATGAGCAAGGCAATCTAATCAAAGGCGAAAACGGTAAATATATATTTGATTCCGATAAATATAAAGCTGAATTTGGTAAGGATGTCAACTTAGATAATAAGTTGCAGCTTGCAGAAAGAGAAAGTGCAGCAAAGGCTCGCGGGATGTCTGCAAATGCGGAAAAGAATGCGATAAAGGCAGCAGGTTTAGATTACAGACGTGATAATACCGGCTTATATAGAACTCTTGCAGGTACAGCTGCATTAGCGGCATTAATATTTGGCGGAGTAACGGCTGAAGCTTGGGCGGGAGCAAAAAGCAGTGCTGCAGTGGCAGCATCACACGCTGTTGTTCACAATAGAGTTGCCTCTATTATCGCTGCATTAGGGTTAGCTGGGGCAATTCCGTTCTTGAACGATAAAGACGGAAAGACAAATCACAGACAAGATGCTGCGGTAGCTTTCCAACAAAAACCTCAAGAACCAACAAAACCTGAACTTCCGAAATTAGATGCACCTGCTAAAATTTCGTTGATACAAGAACCAAAAATAGAAGATTTCAAATTAGAAAAACAGGCTCCTTGTTATAATCTTGAAAAAGGTGTAACGGTTGATACTATAAGATACGGTGGACCTTGGCACTATGCTCAATTGTATAACAATTGTGATACCGGAAAACCTTTATCAGGAAAACAACTTAATGAGTTAAAGAACTTGTTAAAACCGGGTCATGATGGTTCATCAATTCAAGAAGGTGACTCTTGGAAAACGAAAGTTCTTCAAAATGAAATAACGTTAAGTGACGGTACAAAAGTATGTCTTGCAGATAAAGAAGAAATCGCTCGCAGAGTTGCAAGAATGACTACTCAATCAGGCGGTAAGAACCTGAGATATGCTAATCAGCAGATTGGTGTAAGAACTTGTGACGGTACATATATCGGTTCTGCAAAGAGCGTAGAAGATGCTCACAAAAAAGGTGTAAAATACCAACAAGAGCATACAACGTACAGAGTTGTCAAGAAGTAGATTAGAGCTAATATTCAAAAATGGTAGTAGGAAAAGCCCCTTGTAATATAGGGGCTTTTATTATTTTGTTTTATTATCTCCCCAGAGTCCGTGAAGGTTGCATAATTCTATAAAGCTTGTATTGTCTGAAGTGTATGAAATATCAAACTCAGGAGTTTCTTCAGGATAGAAATATTTGAGATGCAATTCGTTGTTTTTTGAATCTATACCCTCTATAAATTGTATGTAGTGCTCTGCTATCATCGGATGTGTGTTTACGTTTACATATTTCTTACCATCTCTATGTTCCACTTTAGGTGCGTGTTTTTCTCCTAATTCATTTGTGTCGTGTTGTACTTGCAATTTTTTCATAGGCTGATTGCAGCATACGAGTTCTCCAAAACTGTCCAATAAAACTTGTACTACATTCCCACAGACTTCGCACTTGTAAATTTCAAATCTTTTTGTCATTGTTGTCTCCTTTTTTTCTGAGTATACTGTGCAAATGACTTAAATCTCAATTCTCCGATTGGATAAACTAAACAAAACAAAAGCAGGATAGTTTTTATCCTGCTTTTGCTGTCCAATCCTCTTAGGACAAATTCGTTTTCTCTTTTTATTCTTGAGGCGGAACTGGTCTATCCTCAAATTCGCCTCTTGGCGGCATTCTTAAAGCAGATTTTTTGTGAGCTTTTTCAAATTTCTTTCTGCCTTCTTTTTTGATTTTTTTGAGTTCATTTTTTTGTTTATCTGTTAAGATTGCCTCAAACTCTTTCATATTCTTCATTTGAATTTCTCTCATTTGATGCTTTAATTCTTTGCATTCTTTTCTTAATTGAACAATTTTCTGAGCTTGCTCTTCAGGAGTAGCCTGAGAACGTTTTACTGCTGCAATTTCTTCACGTTTTAGAGCAAGTTTGTCTGCTATAGGCTTGATTTGTTCAAACCCTTTTTGGTGAATTTCTTTTGCTTTAGCTTTTTGCTCATCTGTTAATTTTAATTTTTTACCAAAATCAAATTTACCGGGCCCCATATGCGGTTTGTGCATTTTCTTAGGACAGCTTGTACATTGCGGTTTTGCTGCTTTTTGTGTGATTGTGGTGTTGTCATCTGCGGCAAAAGCTTGAGCAGATACTGTCATTGCTAAAATTGCCGTTAATACTAATAATTTTTTCATATCTAAACCCTTTCTATTTGTTATATTAAGTCTTCCAGTTCTTGTGCCAGTTGCTTTTTTGCATTGAAAAGTCTTGATTTGATTGTTCCTACGGGACATTTATATTTCTGCGCGCATTCTTCATAAGTATGTCCGTAGACTTCGCAGTACAAAACTACTTCTTTAAATTTTGGTTTCAGGTTGTTTATAGCCTGAGTTATTCTTTTTTGTCTGTCATTTGTGACAAGTCGCAGTTCCGGAGTTTGTTTCTTATCCTTTATGACATCAAATGTGTTGTCATCTTCATTTATTAACTTTTCGTGTTTAACTACTGATGATTTTAGGTAGTCTTTTGTAACATTTTTTGTAATTGTTGAAATCCAGCTTTTTATGCTGCCTCTTTCTTCATATTTATCGGCATTTTTCCATACTTTTAAATATACTTCTTGTTCAAGGTCTTCATTTTGTTCGCCGGAAATCAGTTTTATTATATTTCTGACATTTTCTTTATTTGCTTTTATTATTTCTTTTAAGTTCATTAATTCACCATAATTAATCCGTACGAGTCAACAGGCAGTCCGTAATCTTCTACTGTCATTGTTTGCCCATACATGATAGTATCGTGGACATCAGGGTTAAGATTGATTACCCCGAGAGTTGATACAAGAATGACAAGAGCAAAAGACGCACATGCCATTTTTAACCTTGCATTTGTTCTTCTTTGTTCTTTTATCTGAGGTGCAACTTCAGCAATTAGTTCTGAAACTCGCTGCATTTTTTCATGTTCTTTTCTGCAGTCTTCGCATGTTTCAAGGTGTTCTTTAAGTTTTTCTTCGTCACCAAAGATAAATATTCCTTCGTATTGATTGCATTTTTCTTTCATTTTTTTTTACCTCTATATCATAATAACGAAATCAAAATTAAAAAGTTCATTTTTTTTTTATCTCTTAATATTTTTTAATTAAACTGGCAAAATAAAATTTTTACGGGTTTTATACATAGTGAAAATTTTAAAAGGAGAAATTATGGACTCAATTAACAATAGTGTATCATTTGGTTCAACAAAACTTAAAATGGTTGGAGTATTAGCGGACAATATCGGTTGCCCAAAGACTTTTAAAAAGGCCGGGGACTGTTTAGAAGGACTTACAAAAGATATGCCGGATAATACGTTATATATGTGGCAGCAAGGTGATAAATATTGTTTCGGACTTAATCCCGAGCAGGAAGTAACTTCCCAACTTACTCAAGCCGTAGGCAGAGATACAATGGGTTATTTACTGATGGAAAAAGGGTTTAAAGGTATTGCAAATTTCTTAAAAACTATGGTAAAAGTTCTTGATAACAGACAAAAGCTTGTGAGAATGGCAACAACAGGTTCTGCAACGAATGCGAATATTGATTCTGCAAGAATGTTTTCAAAAGATTCATCAATAGGTAATGTCTTAAAAACTAAATTCCCTGAAGA
Organism: uncultured bacterium; assembly: GCA_902761735.1. Taxonomy (GTDB): domain Bacteria; phylum Cyanobacteriota; class Vampirovibrionia; order Gastranaerophilales; family Gastranaerophilaceae; genus UBA1221. The sequence goes on along the minus strand of CACWLL010000007.1, from coordinate 67,637 downwards.
TGGTTTATACGCTGAGTATATAGACCTTAACAGAGCCGGTGAATGTATACATGTTGAGTAAATAATAAATATATGGATGCGTAATAAAAAAGAACCCTGAAACAATTTTTATGTTTTAGGGTTCTTTTTTGTTTGAATTATTTTGAGTTATTCTTGAACTTGGGCTTTTTCTTCTTCGCTTACGCCCTTTATTGTAAGGTTAACTCTTCCTTTATCGTCAATTTTGATAACCTTAACGATAACTTCATCCCCTACATTCAAGTGAGGTTCAATAGTTTCAATTCTCTCGTTGCAAACTTGAGAAATGTGAACCATACCGTCTTTGCCCGGGGCAAGTTCTACGAATGCACCAATAGGAATAATTCTTACAACTTTACCTTTAATAACCATTCCCGGTTCAGGTTTAAATGTAAGTTCTTTTATCATTCTTGTTGCAATCTTAGCACCTTCCTGATCGTTTGATGTAATCGTAACAACACCAGTATCTTGAATATCGATTTCAGCACCTGAAGCATCAATGATTGCGCGAATTTGTTTTCCGCCGGGTCCGATAACTGTTCCGATATCTTCAACCGGAATTGTCATTGTTGTAATACTTGGTGCGTATGGTGAAAGAGGTCCCGGTTCGGTGATAGCTTCTCTCATCTTAGATAAGATATGCAATCTGCCTTCTTTTGCTTGGAACAATGCTCTTCTTAATGTTTCGTTAGGAATCCCTTTTGCTTTCATATCCATTTGAAGAGCTGTAATTCCCGTATCGTTACCTGTAACTTTGAAGTCCATATCGCCAAGGAAGTCTTCGATTCCTTGAATATCAGTTAACACAACAGGTTCATAACCTTCTTCTTTTATCATACCCATTGCAACTCCACCAATCATACATTTAACAGGTACACCGGCATTCATTAATGCCATCGAAGAGCCGCAAGTAGAACCCATTGATGTTGAACCGTTTGACTCTAATACATCTGATGTTACGCGGATTGTATATCCGAATTCTTCTTGAGAAGGAAGTGCCGGTACATTAGCTCTTTCTGCCAAATGACCGTGACCGACTTCACGTCTGCCCGGACCTCTTAAAGGTTTAACTTCGCCTACGGAAAATCCAGGGAAGATGTATTTGTGCATATAAGTTTTTTCGGTCTGCGGGTCAACGCCGTCAAGTTCCTGTTTCATTCCCGGTCCTGCAAGAGTAGCTACCGAAAGAATTTGAGTTTGACCTCTTGTAAATACTGCTGAGCCGTGTGCTCTAGGTATAACCCCAACTTCACACCAAATAGGACGAACTTCGTTGTATTTACGTCCGTCAGCACGAACACCTTCATCAAGAATCATTGCACGCATAACATGTTTTTCTGCAGCCTTAAATTCTTCGGCTACAAAATCAATACCTGTTTCTTCAATAATTTTCTTGATGTAGTGGTCTTCAGGAAGAGCTTCAATCTTTTCTTTAACAAGTTTTTTTGCTTCTTCCAATTTATTTTGTCTGTATTCTCTATCAAAATTATGATATGCATCGTGAATCATATCGTGAGCTGTTTCTTCAATAATTTTAGCAATTTCTGAAGTATCATAAGGATTTACGAATACTTCTTTTTCTACGCCGCAAGCCTTAGCGAACTCAACCTGAGCATCACATTGTTTTTTGATTTCACCTTGAGCAAATTCCACGGCATTCATAATATCATCTTCTGTAACGAACTTACAACCTGCTTCAACCATAATAACGCTGTCATGAGTACCTGCAACAACAATGTCAAGGTCAGATTTATCCGCTTGTTGGTGCGTAGGATTAGCAATAAAGTTGCCGTTCTCATCTCTGCTTACACGTACGGCACCGATTGGTCCTTCAAAAGGTGCGCCGGATAGCATCAAAGCACAAGATGCACCAAGCATAGCCAATGTATCAGGTTGATTTTGTTGGTCGTAGCTGAATAATTGTGCAACAATTTGTATATCATTTCTGTAACCTTTAGGGAATAAAGGTCTGATAGGTCTGTCTATCAATCTTGACACAAGAATTGCCTTATCGCTGGACTTTCCTTCAGAACGATTGTATCCGCCCGGAATGCGTCCTATTGCAGACATTCTTTCTTCATAGTCAATAAGCAATGGGAAGAAGTCAATACCAACTCTTGGTTCTTTTGATACTACGCAGTGAACGAATAACATTGTATCACCGCATCTTACTGTTACAGAACCATTTGTTGAATTGGCATATTTCCCTGTTTCAATCGTAACGTTTTTACCGCCGATTTCAATTTCAAACTTTTTAGTTTCAGGTATTGCCATAATTTTCCTTTCTTGCGGGTTTCTATACCCACACCCGCCTGTTAGTTATACACTTCTGTTTACTACCCGATTGTATATTAAACATACCTAAAAGTAAACTACATAAATTTTAATAAAATTTATAGAGTGTCTTGCGATTTAAAATACGGTATGTTATAATTATATATATAATATATCTAATATAAAAATATGTAACGATTAATGGTCGAAGTATAAAGTTTACCCCTGCATGTGCCGATATAAAGGTATGTGTAGATGGCATGAGGATTAAAGAGATGAAAAAGGGTTGTTATAAAAGCTTGAAACGTAAAAATGCTAAGGGAAATTTCGGTTCAAAAGTTTTATCTGCAGCGACATTAGCCGGACTCATGTTATTTGGTGCAAACGCAGCCAATGCGGATGAACCTACGCCGATTGAGAATTTGAATATATCACAAGATAATGGTATATACTATGGTCAAATAAAAGATATTACCAGTAGTTCAGCATATGATACCATTGGAAATGTTACTATAAACAACAATACAATTAAATCATCAAATGGCGGCATTCGTGGAAGTTTATATCAATCTATGCCCGGAAAAGACCATTTAACAGGAACAATAAATGGTATATCCGGTAATTACGTAGAGGCAGGACAAAGTGTATATGGTGGATTAATTAATGGAGGTTCGAGTGATTCCAAAGGTTATATCGAAATAAATGGGGCAATAACAAATAATATTATAAAAGCATTAAAGCGTGATGAAAACGGGAATATAACCGGAGATGGTATGAATTGGCTTTATGGTGGGGTATTTGAATGTGTATCTTCTAAAAGCGGTGGAATAACTGAAATCTCAAATAATAGTACAGAGGCGTATGATAGCCTTTGGGGCGGAGTTACCAGATATAGCGAATTAGGTACTGTTGGCAATATAGAGGATAACAAAGCTGTGAGTTATAACAGCAGTGTATACGGTGGGGTGATATATTCAAGTACCGTTGAAAAAATTAATGGTGCTATAAAAAATAATTCCGTAGTTGCATTAAAGTATGATGAAAATGGCAATGTAATTGGTGGTGGACATGCACAAGGTGGTGCATTAGTATATTCGACTATAAAGAGTGGAAATGTAACCGAAATTTCAGGGAATAGCGTAGAAGGTTGGAATGATGTGTATGGTGCAGCTTTGTCATCTATTAGTGGAAGTATTGATACTATTGGAGATATAAAAAATAATCGCGCTATAAGTTATAATGGCACCGCTGAAGGCGGTGCTATAATGGGCGGTGTATTGATTGGTGAAATTAACGGAGTTATCAAAGATAACTATGTGCGTTCACTTAAATATGATGAAAGCGGTAAAATTATTGGCGGTGGCAACGCATATGGAGGAGCATTACAATGGGTCAATGTAGCAGGCGGTAATGTAACGGAAATGTCCGGTAACTATGCAGAAGGATGGAGCTCTGCTTATGGTGGTGTAATGCAAGGAAATGGCAGTGGCACAAAATTTGATACCGTTGGAGATATTATAAACAATCACACTATTGCTTATAGCAGTTCAGCATATGGTTCATATGGTGGTGCGTTATATTCGGTAACTCTTGGAGAGGTAACTGGTGTAATAAAAAATAATTACGCAACATCTATACATTACAATGACAATGGTATTGTTGATGGAGGTAGTTATGCGTCGGGTGGAGCATTTTATTCTGTAAATATTTTAGATGGTAGTGTTGCAGAAATATCTGATAATTACGCTGAAGGTTTTCAATCTGTCTATGGTGGGGTTGCATATAATGGCAGATTTAATAAGATTGGTGATATAAAAAACAATCATGCTATAAGTTATGCAAGTGAAGCAAGTGGCGGAGCTTTTAACTCGGTAGCTATAAGTGAAATTAATGGTGTTATTACAGGTAATTATACTGAATCTCTAAATTATGATGAGAATGGAAATATTGTAGGTGGTGGCATTGCACGTGGCGGAGCAATGTCTTGGGGAAGTGTTTCCGGCGGAAGCATCAAAGAAATATCAAATAATTACGCTAAAGGTTGGGGTGAAACAACCGGTGGTGCTATAAACGGAACTCCTCTCTGTGATGTCGGCGATATAAAAAACAATTATGTAATCAGTTACAATAATAATGCTCTAGGCGGAGCTATAAATAATTCTATAATAGCTTCAAATTTGGACAAAAGATATGACTATACTATATGGACATATAAAGCAAAAAAATCTGATGGTACAACCATAACATATTGGTATACATCAGAAAAAACTAATATAGAAAACGCTCTTGCCCAAGGCAAAAAACTGACCTTACATGAATTTATACAAACTCCCACATACAATGATTCCCAATGGGCTAATTTAATGCAAAATATAGCAAACGGTACTTATGTTACTGAAGATCCCCGTATAACGTTAAATATTACGGATGATGACATGTGGATACCTGAGGGAGGCATAACAAACATAAACATAATAGGTAACTATGCAGAAGCTCACGGAGAAGGAGCTATTGCACAAGGCGGTGCAATATATCAAACATCAGACCTGAATATAATCGCAGATGGCTCTTTAGAAAAAAATAACGGAAACGTTCTTATTAAGGATAACTATGTTCAAGTTAATAACGGAGAAAAAGATTATCAGTCTATATATATGGAGAGTAATACGACACTGAATTTAGAGCAGATGAACGGTGGTAAATTTTATCTTTATGACAATATTAACGGAACAGAAGGTTATAATGTCAATATAAAAGGTGATAGTACGGGTACAATGTACTTGTATAATGATATTAAAAATGCAAACGTATTGGCAGACAATACTACTATAGAAACAACTGACGGAGTAATTCACGATTATGTGATGAAAACACTAACTTCAAATGACAATACGAGCTGGAAATTTGACGTTAAATTAGATGGCACCACCGTAGTCGCAGATACTATTACCACAACAGATGATACGGCGAACGGAACAGTAACAATAAAAGGTCTTAATTTTATAAGTGACAGTTTAGGTGATTTTATTGACAGACAGTTAAAAGTTCAAATTCTGAAAAATACCGAGGGTAATAATAACTTAAAACTTGCACTTGATGCTGAATATGCAGACGGTAGTGAAAAAGTTATAAGTGAAACATCTACGACAGAAATTGTCGGACTTACCAAAGATGTTAGCTGGAATGATAATTTTAATGAACTTAAACATACAACAACTGTATTGGGCAAATTGAAGCTTGATACAACTTCAACAACAGATGACAGTCTTGGTGTTCTTGTTACCTCTGTTAACACAACGACAGATTTAGGTACTGTAGATACACTGAAAGCAATCAACAATTTGGATACAACAGAGGATAGAACATTTAGCGCAAGCTCCAGTGACGACACCTACACCGTAAAAGAGGATATAGGGACAACAGCAAACGGTATTTTGACAGTTCAAGGTGTTGCGGATGACACAGCACGTTCGACTGTAGATTTTGACGAGCATAAAGGGTTTGAACTTAATAACAACGACACTACATTAACTCTAAAAAATGTTGAAATAACAGGAGCAAACGGTTTGGTTTCCGGTAGTGCAACCGATAATGTAAAAGTTATTTTAGATAATGTTGTTTTAGATGGGACAAACAACGGAGTTTCAACATCAGGGGATATAGATATTAAAGGAAATTCAACTATTTCTGATAATATTAACGCATTAGGAGCAAACTCTAAAATTAATATTGACGGCATTGATGAAGTTACTTTGGATAGCACAATTTCAGGATCCGACACTTCAACACTTAACATTCACGATGGCACAATCGATTTGACTGACAATGCAAAAGTTCTTGTTCCGCACGTTACTGCAAATGACACAGTCTTGAATTTGGCAGAAAATTCAAAACTCTCCGGATTGAATTTAACCTTTAACGGCAACAACGTTGTAAACATAAAAAATGAAGATTCCTTAAACAGACTAAATCCGACATTCAATGATACAACTTCACTAAATATAGCAAATGCCTCTATAGGAACTCTTGCGTTTGGGGATGTAAAGCTGAACGGCTTAGTAAAAATGAACGTCGATGCGGATTTAGCAAGTCAGAAGATGGATACAATTTCTGCTGCGACAGCTACCGTAAACGGAGGGAGTATCAATGTAGAGAAAATAAATCTTCTTTCCCCGACAACAGAACCATGTTTAAAATTATTGTTTACGGAAAACAAAGATTTAGCCGGTGCGGTATCATACAGTGGAAGTGAAGAACTGGCATATTCACCGATTTATTTGTATGACGTATCTTACGATAAAATAGGCGATGCGGGATATTTTTCATTTGCCAGACACGGAATAGGTTCAAAGAATGCATCTGACGGCTTTAACCCTGCGGTTTTATCTTCTCCTGTAGCAACGCAAGCGTCAGCTCAGACTACAATGAACTATGGGTTCAATTACGCGTTTGAACACGCATATTCGTTTACGACGTTACCGGAACATGTCAGAATAGGTAAAATAAAGGGAGATGAAATTGCATTATCTACTGATTTTAATAACAACATTGACCTAAATAAAGAATTAGACCTTGACCATACAAACAAAGCAATATGGGTAAAACCGTATACATCTTTTGAAAAATTGAATTTACACGACGGACCGAAAGTCGATATGATATCATATGGGACAATAATCGGCGGTGATAGCGAATTTAGAAAACTGAGAAACGGCTGGACAAATGTCGGAACATTGTACATTGGTTATAACGGTTCATCAATCGACTATAACGACGTAGATATGACTACAAACGGCGGAATGCTTGGTGTAACCGAAACATTTTATAAGAACAATTTCTTTACCGCGATAACAGCCCAAGCAGGTGCAGGATTTGCACAAGCTAATACGATGTACGGTAAAGATGAAATGACAAGCATAATGGGCGGTATAGCAAGCAAAACCGGATATAACTTTGAATTTAAAGAAGGAAAATTTGTAATTCAGCCAAACTTAATGTTGAATTATTCAATGGTAAAAACTTTAGATTATACAAACGCAGCAGGAGTAAGAATAAATTCAGATCCTTTGCATACAATCCAAATAAATCCGACAATAAGATTTATAGCAAACTTAAACCACGGCTGGCAGCCATATTTTAATGTCGGTATGGTATGGAATGTAATGAATAATTCCCACGTAACGGCAAACGGAGTAAAACTTCCGAATACATATACAAAACCGTACGTAGAATACGGTGTTGGTGTACAAAAACACATTGGCGAAAAATTTAGCGGCTATGCTCAGGCAATGGTACGTAATGGCGGAAGAAACGGTGTCGCCCTTACTGCAGGTTTCAGATGGGCATTAGGGTCAAAAGATAATAAAAAAGTTGAAAAAAGTGTAATGAAAGATAACAAGATAATAGATAAAAAAGACAATAAAATTGTCGCAAATGTGAATGGAAGCTTACCGGAAAATTCTGAAGTAAACCATAAAAAGACGATTATAAAATCGTTAAACAGTCAAAAATCACGTAATATAGCAAGATATATGGCAATGATTGAAGAATAAAAACGGGGTATTTAAACCCCGTTTTTTTTATTAGTTTCCGTATACTATAAGTTTTTTATACCCATATACAACAATATATTTCTTTTCCCAATCTGCTGCTGTAACTTTAGATATTCGACCTCTTTTCATTGCTGTTTTAATAGAGCAATCGCCCCAGTTTACAATGCCTAAAACTGTTTTACAAGCAGCTTCACCTCTTTTGCTTCCAAGAGTAGCTCCGGGAATAGAATAACTTTGTGCTTCAATTGTTCCGTCATATATTGCAAAACCCCATGGTTCATTGGCTTGTGCTTGCGGAATTGCAATTAATCCAAATACTAAAAACATAAATAATACTAAAAGCTTTTTCATATAACCTCCTTTTTAATAGCAGTTGTATCTTAGCACATAAATAAAAGATATAAATTATTATTTAATAATAATTAACATTGCTTGACAATAGAGTATGCTTGGTTTCTAATATTTAGGTACACTTGTCGAAATTTTCGTGCTGAATTTTTTACAAGTTACAAATTGATAAAGCAGGAACGTAGGTGCTGCAAGAGTTTTACCTAAAAATATACAAATTTGCATCGGTAAAAATTTTTCAGTTCGGCAGTTCCGGTCATAATCAGAATGCGTAAGGGTTTTGGATTGTGATCTTTATCACGGTAGAATAAATTAAAAGGAGAACAAAATGCCTACAATTAATCAGCTTGTACGTTCAGAACGTAAAAAGCTCACAGACAAAACAAAATCTCCGGCTTTGATGAATTGTCCTCAAAGACGTGGAGTATGTACAAGGGTTTACACTACAACCCCTAAAAAACCAAACTCAGCACTTAGAAAAGTTGCCAGAGTAAGATTGACAAACGGATTTGAAGTTACTTCATATATTCCGGGTATCGGTCACAATCTTCAAGAACACAGTGTTGTTCTTATCAGAGGCGGCAGGGTTAAAGACCTTCCGGGTGTTCGTTACCATATCGTTCGCGGTACTTTAGATACAGCAGGTGTTGCAAACAGAATGCAATCCCGTTCTAAATATGGTGCCAAAAGAGATAAAAAAGGAGGTAAGTAGTAATGTCAAGACGTTCTAAACCTGCAAAAAGAATACCTTTAGCAGATCCGGTATACAACAGTGTTGATATCTCTAAATTCATTAACCGAATTATGAGAAGAGGTAAAAAATCTTTGGCAGAAAAGATTTTCTACGCAACTTTAACTAAAATTGAAGAAAGAACTAACGAAAAAGCATTGGAAATTTTCCAAAAAGCTATGACAAACGCTACTCCTTTATTGGAAGTTAAGGCTCGTCGTATTGGTGGTTCTACTTATCAGGTACCTATCGAGGTTAAGGCAGACAGAGGTTTTGCTCTTGCTTCTTCTTGGTTGATTGAATCAGCTAAGAAACGTGGTGGCAAGTCTTTTATCGATAAATTGACTAACGAAATTATTGATGCATCAAACGGTGTTGGTGCAGCTTGCAAAAAACGTGAAGATACCCACAAAATGGCTGAAGCAAATAAAGCTTTTGCTCATTACAGATACTAATTTTAGCTTTTAATAAAAACCTCCCTTGAATAAGGGAGGTTTTTTGTGTGTTTAATTATCTGATTTTAAATCAATATCGGGGGTTGTTGCAGATCTTATTCCATAATATTTTTGCAGAAATTTTTGCAAAGACGGATTTATTACATTCGGAACAAATTTTGCCACAATAACATTTTTAGCACCGGCTTTTTTTAAATTAATCAGGTCAGGAATTATTGAAATATCACTTTTTGAGTAGATAAAAAATAAATTATTGTCTGAAATATTAATTTTAGAAATTATACGAAGTATTATTTCATTTGTTATCGGTATGTTGTTAGAAATATTTAAGTACAGACTGTTTTCAGCGTTGATATTTTTGTTAAAACTTATTAAAAAATCTTTTTTAGTTAAGTTCTTTTTTAATTTTTGCGTATAGTTATGGTAATTATCTTCGCCAATATAAATAATTAATCGGGATATATCTTCAGAGAAGCTAAATTTATTTGTTATTTCATCTAACTGGTCTGCTAATTCAAAGTGGTTATAACCAACAGAGGATGGCGTTCTTTGTTGACCTTTTGCAAACCCTTTTGCTTCAAGTGCAGAATTTATTAAGGGTGTATAATCGTGATTTTTAATTCCTATAACTCCTTTTGGAATAATATTAGAGGTGGTAAATAATCTTCCCCGATAAAGATATTCTGTGTTAATGTTTGAATTTTCCGTTAATAAAACTGCACCCGGAAAGGTTGCAAAATCAAGAATACATTTTTCATTACAAGTCCCAAAATTACCTTTAAGGTTTTTGTATTGCTTAAATTCTTCAAAAGCGTGAGCGATTATTAAATCATCATGAGTATATATGTCAATATTTTTGTCCTTTATAGATTCTAACAGAAGTTTTAAATCATACAAACTTGAACCTGACACAAGTATTGCTTTCCCTTTTTCTGTTGAATGAGAAACTTCTGTTCTTAATATTTCTCCGAAATGTTCTTTATATGTTAAATAAAGTTTTCTCTTAATCTCTCTGTCTAAAATAGCCAAATCCGTGAGGGTATTTTCATATCTGCTAAGTGTTATTTGGTTTCTGTTCAGGATATTCAAAGCATCAACTATTTTCTCAGCGGCAAGTTTTTCAAAATTCCCATATTCGTACAATCTTGAAAAATTAGCTGATAAGCTTATAATTAGCAGAGTAATAAGCTCCGTATAATTTTTTCGTTCGGTATTTATATTTTTGTACTTGTTTTGAAGTAACTTTTCTCCAAGTAATAGTATATTATTTAAATTTAAATCGGGAGAGAGTTGAATACTTTCGGGAAGGTCTGTTTCTTCCTGAATGGATTGTTCAATATTCTCCCTATACATGTTTCTTATATTTGTCAATGTTGAGTAAGATGTTTTAATTAGTCCGAGTATTTGATTCTCAGGATAAGCAGTAGTGGATACAGTGTTTGCAATAATGTTAATTACAAATAGTTCTGCTTTACTTGTATCAAACTTTGCTGTCTTTAACTTAGAAATGTAATAGGCACATTCCTTGAGCGTTTCTTTCAAAACTTCTTGAACAGCGCTTAGACCGGGCGGAACTGAGCAGGCACCTCTTGCTGAGCATTCATCATATTCAAAATTATTAAACTTATTATACTGCACGATAGTTTTTCTCCACGTAAGCTATAATTTTGTCCGATTCATACATTTTTATATTGTTATCGGTATCGTATAAAAAAGGGACTTGGGATATATGCCCCAGAGCCAATAATTTTTCATAGTTTGCTTGTTCCGAAATATTTATCGGAGTGTAGACAATTCCGTTAGTATCAAAATTAGTCATAACTTTTTTGCAATATGGGCAGGTCTCGGAATAATAAAGTTCAAGCATAATAATATCTCCTTTACTTGCTTTATTATTTCTTATTAAATAATCTTCTTCATTCCCTATAAAGACTAATTATAAAAGAGAGTATAATATTGTAAATATATATTTTTTGTATTAAAATCCAAGTATGAAAAATATATTATTTGTATTCGGAACTCGTCCCGAAGTTATAAAGTTGGCACCGGTTATATTGGAATTAAAAAAATATAATGACAAATATAATGTTATTATATGTAATACCGAGCAACAAAAAGAGTTGTCAAATCAAACTTTAGAATATTTTAATTTGAAAGCGGATATAAATCTTGACTGTATGAAACCCAATCAGAGTCTTGCCGAAGTTCAAACAAGGATACTGTCAGCTCTTGATAAAGTTTTTAAAGATTATTCTATAGATGCAACAATTGTTCAGGGTGATACAATGACCGTATTATGCGGAGCTTTAGTATCATTTTATAATAAGGTACCGATATTTCATGTAGAAGCGGGTTTGCGTTCATATGATTTATTTGAGCCGTTTCCGGAAGAAGTTATGCGCCAGATGACTTCTCGAGTTGCCGATTTGCATTTTGCTCCAACGGAGAAAAATCGTCAGGCCTTGCTTAAAGAAGACATAAGTGACGAAAAAATCCATGTTGTCGGGAATACCGTAATTGATGCTCTGTTTTGCCTTTCTGAGGATACAATGTGCAGTGCGGCAAGTTTTTACAAAAATAAAGATATAGTTGTTGATGATAAAACAGTTCTTATAACAGCGCACAGAAGAGAAAATCATGGCGAAAGGATTGATAGAATATTAGATGCCATAGAGTACCTTGCAAATAAATATTCTGACCATTCTTTTATAATTCCGGTGCATCCAAATCCTAATGTAAAAGACAAAATTCATGGACGATTGTCGGAATATAATAACGTAAAGCTCTTAACGCCTTTAGATTACCCTAATTTAGTGTATTTGATGAAAAATGCTAAATTGATATTAACCGATTCCGGCGGGATACAAGAAGAGGCACCATCTTTTGGGTGTCCCACTTTGGTTATGCGATACGAAACAGAGCGTCAGGAGGGTATAGATGCCGGTGTTTCAGTTCTGGTTGGCGCAGATTTTGATAAGATAGTTTCTTGTAGTGAGGACGTACTTTCAAAAACTCGCTCAGCGTCCAGATTAAAAGCTCAAAATCCTTATGGTGACGGAACTTCTTCTAAAAAAATTGAAAAAATCATTTCAGAATTTTTTAGTAAATAAATGCCAAAAGAAATCCGCTTCAACAGAAGCGGATGATTAAGGATTATTAAGGTTATATGTGTGATTTTAAACTTTTGAATATCTTTGTAAATGTCTTATAGTGTCAGCTCTTCTTATAGCTTGTTGTATTCGAGGATTTGTAACTTTATAGTCAATACTCGGTTTGGTTAGAAATTCTTTCCTGTAATTTTTATACATTGCAATTTCTCTGTCACGAATATTTTTTTGAACACCTGCTCTGATTTTCTCTTTAGAGTCAACTTTTAGACTTCTCGATTTTGCGAAAATTATACATAATGCGAATAGAGCAAACACAGACCACCCGACAGTTTTTCGTGATACTCCGTCAGATACTACAATAGGGGCTGTAGCGGGACTGTCAAATATTATGTTTGCTTTAGAAATATTTTTTGCCTGAACTTGAATTTTTACTTCATTATTTCCAAGGTTTTCAACAATTATTCCGTTAGCGGAAGAGGTATTTCTGTACATTGTAGAAATGTCATCAGAGGCTGTTAATCCCTTAATGTTAAGTACAATCTTATCTGAACTCTCAACTGTTCTCTTTGCTGCGGCTATGGCATCAGTTCTGAGAATTACATTATAATTGTTTCCGCCAGTTCCCTCTAAAATAACGGAATTAAGAAAATTATCTGCAGCAAAAGCAGAACTCGTTGTCATCAGTAAAATTGTAATAAAAGTCAAAAATATTTTTTTCATCTCTCATTCCCTAATCTTTTTACACTATAAGAATAACTGTTTATTGAGCAAAGGACATCAATCAACAGGGTAAATTCTGTCAATCTTTAGATTGAGATTTTAACGAAAACACCATGCCTTGATAGGCATGGTGTTATTTATAATAAGTGATTATATCTCTACATTTTTTCAGGTGCAGTAACCGCAAGCAAATCAAGAGCATTTTTCAACACTCTCTTTACTGCAAGAACTAAAGCTAAACGAGATTTCATAAGAAGTTTATCCTCACAGATAACTCTATTTGAATTATAGAAAGAATGAAATTCTGCGGCTAATTCTTGAACATATCGGCAAATTGTATAAACTTGTCTTGTTTCTGCAGAAGTTTTAATCATTGTTTTATATTCTTCCAGTTTTAAAATAAGTTTTTTTGCGGAATTAATTGTAGGCAGGAGTGTTTCTGCCGTATAATGATTTTCCAGTTCCTCTAATTCAGACTTTGTCATTAATGCAGGAGTTATGTCCCCTGTTTGAGAATTAAGTTTATCTTCAATAGCATTTCTCAATATTGAGCATGCTCTTGCATGTGCATATTGAACATAAAATACAGGGTTTTCATCACTGTTTGTTTTTGCCAATTCAATATCAAAATCCAAGGTCGTATCTATATTTCTCATACACATCCAAAAACGTGTTGCATCAACACCAACTTCCTCGATTAAATCGTCAAGAGTAACCATATTTTTTCTCTTGCCCATTCTGACTTCGTTACCGTTGATTACCAGATTGACAAGCTGTCCCAAGAGAATTTCAAGTTTTGTAGAATCATATCCCAAAGCTTCCATAGAAGCCTTGACTCTTGCAACATAACCGTGATGATCGGCTCCCCAAATATTTATAAGTCTGTCAAAACCACGGTCAACTTTGTCAATATGGTATGCAATATCAGCAGTAAGATATGTATTAGAACCGTCTGCCTTTCTGATAACTCTGTCTTTTTCATCTCCGTAGTCTGATGAGCGGAACCAATCTGCTCCGTCTTGTTGGTATATTTTACCGCTGGCTTTTAATTTTTGAACACATTCATCAACCTTACCTGATTTATGTAAATCTAATTCCGAATAGAAATTATCAAAATATACTCGGAAGGTTTTTAAAAGTTCCTGCTGTAATCTTTCTTCATACTCTTTTGCAAAATCGCACAATTCTTCAACCTTCTCAGGTAGTCCTTTATGCGTTTTTAACCAGTCTTTTGCTACAGGAATCAGATATTCTCCCGGATAATAATTTTTTCTCTCAATTTCATCTTCAGGGAAATCAACCTTTTCCCCTAATTCTTGTCTTATTCTTATTGCAAGAGAATTTCCTAATTTTTTAATTTGGGAACCTGCATCATTAATATAAAATTCTTGATAAACTTCGTGTCCGTAAAACTTTAAAAGATTTGCCAATGCCGAACCCATTGCCGCCCAACGACCATGTCCGATATGAAACGGTCCGGTCGGATTTGCGGATATGTACTCAAGCAGAATTTTTTCTGTTGAGACATTTTCAGGTTTACCAAAATTTTCTTTTTTATCAAAAATCTCTTTTATAGTGTTCATTAATAAGGTATTCCCTGTTTTAAAATTTATAAAACCTGCAATTACTGTATATTCATTGTCTTCTTTATCGATATATTCAAGAATATTATTTGCTATTTGGGGAGGAGCCATTCTTGCATATCTTGCAAGTGAGGATATGTTTATTGCAAAATCCCCAAAATCGGTATTTTTAGGGCGTTCGGTTGTTAATGACCCTTTAGTATATTCAGTCATCTCTCCAAGCTTTTTATCTAAAATAGCTTTTTCTATGGCATTTTCAATTTTATTTAAAAAATAATCTTTTATCATAATATTCTCTCCTGTAAGACAATTTTACCATGAATAAACATCATAGCAAGATAAGAGAGTTATTGATAATAAATAAGAGCCAATAATTTTATTGTTTTACAGATAATTTTTTAATGTTTCATCAATCATTTTTGATACTTGAGTCTTTAAATATTTTGGCGAAATCACAACACAATTTATATTGTATTTAAATAATCTGTTTGCTAATTCGGCAAAATCTTCTCCCGAATTTATAATAGTAAGCCAACCGTTTTCATCATAGCCTTCAGATTGTTCCCATTCGCGAAGTTTATAACTTTTAGCCAAATTGCCTCTGAGTTTAAATTTTACGGCGGTACATTTTTTACTTTTTATTTTTTGATTTTTAGAAATAAGGTTGATGCTTAAAATTGACTCTACCGGAATATCAAAAACTTGCGCATCTCTTGGACTATACACACTAAAAAGAACAGAATCTTTGTTATATTTAACTTCTAAAGGATCACAATCAATTCGAATTTCCTGATTGCCCTGATTGATATATGATATGTAGAGTTTATTTCCTTCTTGGCAATATTTTTCACATTCCGCAATCTGCTTTTTAAATTTCATGAAATAGAATGTTAAGTCATAACTTCTTGTATTTTTTACTACTGTATCAAGTTGTTTTGTTTTATAGTCGTATCTTTTTTCTAATTCTTCAATAAACAGAGAAAGTTCTTTTTTGATTTTGCTGTTTACCATGAATGCCAAGGCCGATTTCATTAAAGCAACGGCTCGCAATTCAGATTCTTCTAATGTGATACTGAAGGGCATTTTATGGAGATAATAAATACCTTTTTTCTTTCTAACATCTATTCCGAATATTTTTAGGGTATTCATATATTTATTAAGTGTTACGTTTGAGATTTGAGCAACTTTCCCGTTTTCATCCGCAAAAAGTTTAATTACATCCTCAAATTTTGTTTCACCTTTAGAAAATAAAGAGATAAGTGCAAATATCTTCAGGCACGAATCATTATATTTTTCACTTGTACCTTTAGTCATTATTATACACCTCTCTCATCTCTTTAAGTGTGTTAATTATATCGTTACGAAAATCTTCAGGATACAAAACGGTGCAAAGCCCGCCATAATCTAATATTTTACGTTTCATCATAAACAAATTTGTTGTTTGGGCTTCGATTATTACCGAATTGTCTTTGATTTCCACAATTTTCTCGTTCTCGGAAAGTTTTGCTCCCGGAGTTAAAGTCCCCAATTCATAACCAACTGTAATTGGAGCTATTTCTATACGCGCATCATTATTTTCATCAATATCAACAATATCGATAATTCTTGATACCAAATAGGATGTATCCTGCTTGTACTCCAAACTGATTCCGTATAAATATATATTATTGCGGTAGATTCCAAGTTTATCGGTTATAACTTTAATTTCTTTTTTGCCGGAAGTAGGAGAATTATACAGGATTGTAATGCTATTTTTATTCTTGGTGCATTCAACTAACTTATCTAATAAGTTCATGTTAATCTTTTTAAATAAGGAAACTTTGTTTATTGCATCCGTAAAATCTGGATTGTTAATTTTTTCGGCAAGTTGGCGAATAAATTTTTCAAAAATAATCAAGTCGTTAACATCAATTGTGTTTTGTAATATTTTATATATTTTGATTATGCCTTTTATTTGCTTATCATTTATATTAAATTCATAAGGGTGCTTTGTAATATAAAATTTCTTTCCGCCGGCTTTATTTGTTTTGTGAATTTCACAACCTATTTTTTTTAGGGAAGTAAGATATACTCGAATTGTATCAACCGAAACTTCTTCTTTAAGATGCGGGTGATTTTTAAAATACTCAATAATCTCTTCATATGACTTCGGAGATTCTAAAAGCAAAGAAAATAATAACAAAGATTTAAAACCCGTGTATGTAATTAAATTATATGTGACAGTATTTGTTTTGTTAAACTCTTTCATCTCTTTCTGAGCGTACTATAAAAAATAAAAAAAATCTATAAATTGTAAATAAATAGCATGCCAAAGTTTAGTAAAATTTTTTCGAACAAACTAAATTGTCAATAAAAAATTCATATAAATTTTACTTAATTTCATTAAATTTTCTTCATTAAGATTTGCGAACACGAATTTTACTTTACGGCGACAGGGGGCATGGGCAATTGTAAAAAATAATTAAAAATTTTTTACTTGTAATCTTATAAAGTTAGTTCTAAATTGTATTTTGTTGAGGGCAATAAACCTTCGCAAAAGTGGTTACCGGACCACGGGGGACATAAAAATAATTGGGTTATATCAGATTAAGGAAGGACAAAAGAAAAAGAGGTGATGGCGTAAAAGTCCGAATGGAGAGGATGAATTAAGGTTAAAGGTTATAGGGACACAATAAGATTCAGAAGGAAGATTTGAGGTAAATAAGAATTAAAGCTTGTAGATTAGGGGTATGTGTTTCTCTATATACGGGAAAATGAATAAAAATCAATTTAGTAATTAGTCTTAGTGGAGATTTGGGGTTTAAAATAGTTGTAGTTAAATATTTAATTAATAATCATGGGTGAAGATTTAGAAGTAAAAAAGGTAATAGGCTTAATGTCCGGAACGTCTTGTGATAGTATAGACGCCGGGCTTTGTGTTGTTACTCCTGAGTTAAAATGTGAATTAATTAAGGGCATAAATTATAAGTATCCGGAGCATATCAGAGCAAAAATTTTTCAAATATTCAGGCAAGAAGCCTCAATAAAAGATATATGCCAAATGAATTTTGCAATCGGAGAATGTTTTGCCAATGCAGCTAATATTTTAATAGAAGAATTTGGGAAACCCGATTTAATAGCAAGTCATGGTCAAACAGTTTTTCACGCACCGCAAAGTGAAAAATTAGATAATATAAATCTTAGCAGTACTTTGCAAATTGGTGATGGTTCTGTAATTGCCCAAAAAACCGGATGTCTTACGGTTTCTAACTTCAGAGAAGCTGATATTGCAGCAGGAGGGGAGGGTGCGCCGCTGGTATGTTTTGCCGATGAAAAATGGTTTAAGTCGACGGATAAGAATATTGCGGTGCAAAATATCGGGGGTATATCTAATGTAACAATGATTTCTCATTCTCATCCGACGTTTGGCTTTGATACAGGACTCGGAAATATTATGCTGGATTATTGTGTTAATAAATTTTATGGCAAAAGTTATGACAAAGATGGTGAAATTGCAAAGTCGGGTGTAATATGTGAAACGTGGTTAGATTGCTTATTGCAGGATGATTATTATTTCATAAATCCTCCGAAAACAACAGGAAGAGAGTATTTTAGTCAACGTTATATAGAAAATGCCCTAAACTTTGCACCTTCTGAGCCGAAGGATATTATTGCAACTGTCACCGCTCTCACCGCAAAGTCTATTGTGCAAGCATATGAAAGATTTATTTTGCCGGAAATTGATATAGAAGAAGTTGTTGTCGGCGGCGGCGGTGCTTATAACCCTGTTATGATGAATTTATTAAGAACATATTTGCCGGAAGGAATAATTCTTAAAACCCATGAAGATTATGGTATCTCAAACAATTACAAAGAAGTAATGGCATTTGCCTTGTTAGGATATTGTACATATTACGCTATACCAAATAATTTACCTGAATGTACGGGAGCATCCCGTCGTGTAATTTTAGGTAAAATGGCTTATGGTAATTAATTTATTTTCATGTATAATTGTGTAAACTAATGTAAAGTTATAAAGCATTATTGACAAAATTTCATATTCAGGAGTTTTGTCGCTTATAGTCGAATATAAATAAAATAAAAAGGAGAAAAAATGATAAATAAGATTTCATTTGGTAATGCAGCCAAATATGTAAATGAGGGTACCATATTTACGGAAAAAGAAGTTAAACAAGTTGCAAAAAAAATTGATAAAGCATTGGAACAAGACGGAATTTACAGATTAATACGTGGCGAAGATAAAGTACATAGATTTGAACGCCCGGATGCTCCTATTGTTCCACAAATTGTTGAAGATAAAAGTGTAGAATCCTATGTGTTATCTCACGGCGGAAAAGCAATTGCAGGGCAAACTCTCGGAATAGTATAATTAAATTAAAGTTTTTATAGCTGTAGGAATGTACCTGAGCAGGTCGGATGCAAGAACTCCGTATTCGCTCAGGTCATTTTTTGCGATATCTCCGCATAAACCGTGTAAATAAACTCCCAATTTGGCAGCGTAATAAGGTTCACATTTTTGAGCAAGAAGTCCTGCTATGATTCCCGATAAGACATCTCCGCTGCCGGCTTTTGCTAATGAGGAATTTCCTGTATGATTTACATAAATTTCTAAATTCTTTGAACAAACTATTGTATTGTGCCCTTTTAAAACTGTTATGCATTTGTATTTTTTAGAAATTTCCTTAGCATAATATTCTATATCTCTTAATATCTCGTCAACAGAAACATTCAACAATCTTGAGGCTTCCTTGGGATGAGGTGTTAATATTGTGTTGTGCGGCAATTGAACGTTTGTTTGTGTTTGAGCAAGGAGATTTAATCCATCAGCATCAATCAGAAGTGGCGTATTTTTTTGTATATTGTTTATAAGAAGATTAAAAGTTTTTTTAGCTTCTCCTGTCGTAGACAACCCGCATCCTACAAGCACAACATCAGCTGTCTCAAGTTGCTCAATCATTTTATTAATAGCGGCGAAAACAATATCCGGAGATTGTGTGCTAAGGGCGTCGATAACTATTTTAGGTGCACATAAAACCAGATAGCCGCAACCTGTCCTAAGGGCGGCAATGCTGGACAGATAAGGCGCTCCCGTCATAAACTCAGACCCTGAAATGTTTAAAACTCTTCCGAAGGTTCCTTTGTGTGACTCTTGAATTCTTTCCGGCATGTTAAATTCCATTTTGTCGTATTGCCTCATATGCCACAATTGCAACAGAATTAGAGAGATTTAAGCTTCGTTGTCCTTCTTTCATTGGTATTGTCAGTGCATTTTTGTCGGTTACGTATTTCTCCGGTAATCCTCTGGTTTCGGGACCAAAAACTATAAAATCTCCGTCTTTAAATTGTACTTCAGTATATTTTCTTTTTGTTTTGGTTGTTAAGTAGTAAAAAGTTGCATCGGGGTTTTCTTTATATAAATCATCCATGGATTCTACTTTATGTAAATCCACGCTATCCCAATAGTCAAGCCCTGCTCGTTTTGTATATTTGCTTGATAAGGAAAATCCTAACTTTCCTACAAGGTACAAACTTGCTCCGGTGCAAGCACATAACCTTGCTATATTACCGGTGTTTTGAGGAATTTCAGGCTCATATAATGCAATGTTAAGTTTCATATTAATCAAACAACTTTCCGCTTTCGGCTACAACCGGTATGGCTCTGACAACACAGAATATTATTGCAATCCAAGCTAATATAATTGCAATTTTTAAGATACAATGAGCATAGCATTCACTTAATCCCGGAGTGTAAGCAATAATTAAGAGCATAAAAGCTGCAACTTTAGCAACGGCATAGCTTGTTTTCATAAGTTTTGATGCACATATAAATTTTCCCCATTGGGTTGTCTGCATTCCAAACGGAGTCATACCTTTTGTAAGAGCTACGCTTCTTATTCCATCAGTCAGAAAAGCTCTTGAAACGCATATTATTGGGAATATAACAGGCAGCCAGCCAAGAACGGCAAATACTATCCAATAAATAGCTTCAATTATTCTATCACCCATAATATCAAGAACTGCCCCTAATTGAGAAGCCTGACCAAATTTCCTTGCTAAGTAACCGTCAACAGCATCCATGGAAAAGGCTATTGCTGTTAGCACAAAGGATAATATGTACGATTTCGTTGTTTGTGTGAACAACAGAGCAATCGCTCCAAATGCAACAAAAACTCTTACAACTGATACTATATTTGCGGAATTCTTTTTTATGTCCATATTATCCTCTTTTACGGTTAATTGATATATTTTATTTTTTCGTTCTTGAAAGAGCGAAATTGACTTCATCAAGATTTTTACGTCTGTCACCCAGCATAACTTTTTCTGCTTGCTCAAGGATTTTTGTTACCATAAATCCGTTGTCTCCATCGGAACGAGCCTTCTTGCCTGTTTCACAGCAATTAATAAAATGCTGGCATTCAAGTTTTAACGGTTCTATTTCAAGGTAATCCAGTTTTATATTTTGAGTAATATCCTTATTAAAGTTGTCGAATACAACCAATTTATTTTCAGGTACAGTATCGTCAAGTATTGCAGTTGCCTTTGTTCCTCTGACAAGAAGTTGTACATGCTTTCTTGGGGTAATCCAGCTGTCTGAAATTTGTCCGACCATGCCTCCTTCAAATTCAATGCTCAAATGAGTAATGTCCATGATATCGTTTCTATCGGAAGAACATCCGACTGCCGAAATAACTCTTATCGGGTTCTTGCCTGTTACATAGCTCATCATTGAAACATCATGTGGTGCCAAATCCCACATAACACTTCTGTCATTTTTAAAGAAATTGATATTGAGTCGATCGCTTTGAGCGTAAACAATATCGCCTAATTCACCTTCGTCTATAAGCATTTTTAACCTGTTTACCGCAGGATGATAAAGCAATAGATGACCTACCATTAGGACTAATCCCTTAGAATTTGCAACTTCGGTTAAATCTTTGGCTTCTTCTGCAACTGTTGAAATAGGTTTTTCCACATATACATTCTTACCTGCATCTAACATCGCATGTACCATTTTATAGTGAGTATGGCTTGGCGTAACCACGGCTACTGCAGTAATCGCAGGATTGTTAATAATGTCATTGAAATCAGCTGTAACTTTTACTCCCGGATATTGTTCAATTACTTTTTTTCGGTTTTCTTCGTCAATATCACATACGATATCCAAAACTCCGAGATTATAAAAGTTTCTTACGATATTTCTGCCCCATACACCGCAACCAATAACGGCAATTCTTTGCTCTGTCATATTTTTATCTATCCCTTAAATGTTTTCTAATAAAAGCAGATACATTGCACCTGCCATGCCCTACTTATATCATACTTTACAAAAATAATATTGCAAATCTTTAAACATACGTAACATTGAATGTTTTTATTATTGAGCTTGATTAAAAAAATAATTTGTAACAAAGAGTAAATTTTTTTGTTGAAATCCTAAAGTTTAGAAAAAGCTTGCCGTATATACATTTGATACGAAGTGTAATGAAACAGAGGAGATATGAAATGTAAAAAGATGTGAAGAGATATGCAAAAAATCCACAAAAGATATCTTAAGTGCGGTATAATATATATATAGATTTATACTTGCCTAACAGAAAACGGTTTAACAAAACTTAATATTATTTTCAGCAATAGCAATTTTTTTCATGTTCTGTTGTTAATAATATTATAGCAAAAAGTGAGGGATATACTATGACCAAAAAAACGAGTAAAAGAAAGTTGTCGATGCTCCTTATCGCCATCATGTTTGTGGCGTCTGCATCCATGACTCCGACAGCGATTTCATCCGAAATTTCAGGAGTGACACCAACAGGTAATACTTTTAATATTACACCGGAGAAATTCAATGGTGATTCAGGCTACAGATCCTATGCAAAGTTCAATCTTGATGCGGGAGATGTGGCTAATTTAGATTTTATTAATAACATCAATCGCTTTGTAAACTTGGTTGATAATCAGGTTCAAATTAACGGTTTGGTAAATACAGTAAGAAATGGCGCTTTTCATAACGGCGAGGCTGTTTTTGTATCTCCAAACGGTATGATTGTCGGACCTAGCGGCGTTTTGAATGTAGGTGCATTGTCTGTTTATACACCAACGCCACAAGGTATGAAGTTATTAAAAAATGGTATCAGAAATGGCAACTATGATTTAGAAGTAACAAATTTAGGGCAAAAACAAACTGTTGATGGCGTTACGGCATTAAGCTATCACGGTAATGCTCCTATTACAATTAATGGTAAAGTTATATCCCGTGGCGATGTAAATTTGGTAGCAAATACGTTTACTCTAGGACAAACAGGTGGCATTGCTGCCGGTGTTGCTGATAATGGGACTTTAGTAACAACTGCAAATGCTGCATCTTTGTTTAATGATTTGGTTAATACAGGCTCAACAAGAACAGCAAATGTTGAAATTCGTTCTTATGACAGAGCAAATCTTGGACCTAAAGCGGGTGGTATTCACTTAAACGGAACTTTAACTAATAAGGGTGCCGGAAATATTATTCTTGAAAACCGCGGTTCAAACGGCTTAAATACGAGTGGTAACATATCAAATACCAAAGGTCAGCTTCACCTTGTAAACGCAAAGGGTACAATGACATTGGGCGGAAATATTACAGGTCGTAATGATGTTGCTACTGAAAGAGCAATTAATATCGTAAACGGTCCGAGTGCCGGTTTATTGACAGTTACCGGAACTGTAGACGGTACTAACGGTGTTAATGTATATAACAGAGCGGCACAAGGTGCTAATATCGGTGGTACTATACGAAACAATAAAGATTTGTCCGGTAGTGCAAGGGGGCTGGCTATTTCAAATGAACGCGGCGCTTTGAACTTTACCGGCAAATTAGAGAATAATAACAACGCTATTCTTCAAATTACAAATAAGGGTAATAAATTAGCACTTAATAATATTGATTCTACGGGTAAAATCGTTATTTCAAATGAAGGTGCTGATGGCATGGATTTGAACGGAACAATTAAAAATTCCGGAAATACTGCTATTACCAACTGGAATGGTAAAATGACAGTTAATGGTACTGTTCAAAACGTTTCAGGAAAAATGAATTTAACTAATGAAGGCAATGGCGGACTCCTTCTTGCTGATACATCAAGAATTGTCGGTTCAGGTGATGAAGTGTTAATTCAAAATGTTGGTGCAGGTCAAGGTCAGTTCCAAGCTAAAGGTTCTATTAAAAATAACGGTGCAACATACCTTCAAAATACTAAAAATGCTATGTCGGTTGACGGTAGTATTGATAACAGGACCGGCGTTTTATACATTGGTAATACCGGTTCAGGTTTAACTATTGAAGAAGGTGCAAATATCTCTAACAACGCATCTATCCAAGTTTATAACAAAGGCGCAAACGGTTTGACGGTGAATGGTGCTATTGCCAATAGTAGTAACGGCGGCACTGCACTAACTAACCGTGGCGGTTCATTTGTTGTAAACGGCACTATATTGAGTGACAAAGGAAATATGAACCTTACTAACGTTGGCAACGGTGATAAAGGCTTGACAATTGCAAATACTGCTAAAGTCGGTTCTAAAAACGGCGAATTGTTAGTCCAAAATACCGGAAGCAGTGGTTTAAAAGTTAACGGTGAAATTGATAATAAAGGTAATACCACATTATACAATAAAGCCGGTAACTTCAATGTTGCTACAACAGGTAAGGTCAAAACAACAGATGGTACATTATACCTTTCAAATGCCGGCAGTGCTATGGATGTAAGAGGCTCTGTCTCTGCATTAGGTGAAAAGGCAAAATTAAATATTCTAAATACCGGTGCTAACGGCATGAATCTTGACGGTATAATTGCTGCTGAAGGTAAAACTTTAGTAACAAATAAAGCCGGAGATATGAATGTGGATGGTATTATCGCAACTAAGGATAATTTGTTAGCATTCAGTAACCATGGTAACGGTGCATTAAATATTAAAGATGGAGCACAGGTTCTTCAAGGTGAAAAAGGTAATATTCATATCACAAATGCAGGTGCAGGCGGTATGAATATAGACGGTTTGGTTGATAACTCTGTCGGAGAACTTCTTGTTACAAATAAAGCCGGCGACTTGAATGTTAAAGGTAACGTTACAAATCGTGGTGGTAAATTGAACATTAATAACAAAGGTGACGGTGCATTGAATGTTGCAGAAGATGCAATGGTTACTAATGAAGGCCTTGGTAGAACATACTTAACTAATAAAGGCGCAGGCGGTATGAAAGTTGACGGCGATGTCGTTGGCGGCGGACATATCCTTGTTACTAACAGAGAAGGCGGTATGAACATTTCATCTAAAGTTACATCAACTAAAGATAATGTTGTTCTTACAAACACAGGTAACGAGAATATGGTTGTAAACGGTACTGTTAGAGGTAATAAAGTTACTGCATACGCTCAAGGTAACGATATTGTTCTTGGTAATACCGAAACTAAACAAATCGCAATTAACGGTTTGAAGAAGGTATTTATTACCGCTGATGACGGAAGCATTAAAAATGCGGGTGTTGATACTCATGTAATTAAATCCGGTGGAAACTTGTATATGGCAACTACCAACGGCTCTATCGGCGAGGATGTTGATACAACCGGTGTTGGCCCGAATTCAAGAGACCTTACAAAATCAGTTAATGTATATGTTGACGGCAAAGTTAAAGCATTTACTACTGACGAAAAGAATGCAAGTGTAATTAATATTGCAAGTAAAGGTAAAGACTTGAAAGTCGACAGAATTAAGGCTGATGGTAAAGTTATCTTGTTGACAGACAAAACAGTTGATGAAAACGGTGTTGTACGTACCGGTTCTATCTTGAACGCAGCAACTGAATTGGGTGACTATGCAAACGTTAAAGGTACTACGGTTCATATGATATCAAGCGGTTCTGTCGGTGCTGACAACAACGCTCTTCACTTCAGACAAACTGATGCAACTAAACAATCCAATGTCGTTGCGGTTAAGAATGTTAATCTCCACGCTCGTGGCGAAGATGCAGGTGAAGATGTTTACTTCGGTGTAATAAAATCTAAAGAAGGCTCAGTATCAGCCGATATGATTAGAAACGGTGTTGTTGAAAATGCCATAGCACCGAATGGGGTTAACATAAAACCTCGTAAGAATGATGCAAACTTCCAAGTGAAGAATATATCAAATAATCCAAATATTATCAAAGATTACTTTGATGTTGTAAAGGATTAATAAATAAAAACTTATATAGTCATAGCAATATAAGAGCAAGAGCGGATTTTAATAAATCCGCTCTTTGTTTATTAATATACAAAAAGCTCTTGAGAAACCAAGAGCTTTTATGATGAATTATTCTTTTAATTTATGAAAAATATCTTTTCAACAGCCCATCAAAACCTTTGCCGTGGCGAGCTTCGTCTTTAGCCATTTCATGAACCGTATCGTGAATTGCATCATAGCCTAATTCTTTAGCTCGAATTGCAAGGGCTAATTTCCCTTCGCATGCTCCGTGTTCGGCCTGAGCTCTTAGTTCAAGATTTTTCTTTGTAGAATCCGTAATAACTTCGCCGAGCAATTCCGCAAATTTTGCAGCGTGTTCAGCTTCTTCAAAAGCATATCTTTTGTAGGCTTCAGCAACTTCAGGATATCCTTCTCGTTCAGCAACTCTTGCCATAGCAAGATACATACCTACTTCCGTGCATTCTCCGTTAAAATTAGCTCTCAAGCCTTCCATAATTTCTTTATCTTCGACTTTCCCGTCACCTACACGATGTTCACAAGCGTATGTTTTTTCTCCTCCGCCAACTTCCGTAAAAGTTGTGGCTCCACATAACGGACATCTTTCAGGTTTTGTATCTCCGGACCAACCGCATACAGTACATACATACTTCATATTAACCACCTTTCATTTGTTATACAAATTTATTCTATATAAAATTAAAGTTAAAGTAAAGTAAAAGTTATTAAGAAACTTCTTTCAATAATTTTTCGGTTAGCGCCATATCCAATCCGATAATATTATCAATACTCCCGGTATAAGTTTTTATATAACCGTCCGGCATCTCCTGAATACCGTAAGAGCCGGCTTTATCCAGCGGTTTGAAGGTTTTTATATAAAATCGAATTTGTTCATCAGTTAATTCTTCAAATGTAACATGACTTGTAGAGGATGAGGTTTTAATCATGTTAGTTTCCGTGTTAACAACGGCAATCCCTGTTACAACAATGTGTGTACGTCCGGATAACCTTTTTAAAGTTATAAAAGCATCTTCTTCATCTTTTGGCTTTCCCAAGATTTTATTATCAACTACAACGACAGTATCTGCCCCTATTATGATAGATGGTTTATCAACGAGCGGAATTACGGCAAGTGCCTTGTTAGCCGCCAACCCTTCTATAAATTCATAAGAAAAATCCGTCATCGTATGATCTTCGATATACGGGGACGGAATGATTTCAAAATTTCTGTACTTTGACTTTTTTAGGATATCACGCCTCCTTGGAGAGGTCGATGCCAAAATAATTTTTCCCATTGCATAAATCCCCTTTTTCACTATTATAGCAAAAAAGAAGGATTTATTAAACTTGATTATTGATATGCATTTCTCGAGCGTACATATTTAGCATTACGAGCATTTACTGCATAACATGCAATGTTCAAACGTTGTTTGAGGTTCATCATGTTACGGTACATACCTGCGTAGTCATTCATTGCTGACATCATTTTTTCCGGATCTACCATTGATTCCATATCATCATGATTATCAACTTTTTCTTCTGCGTATTTTTTGACCAGCAACTGGTCGATGTAGTCTTCTGCGCCAACTGACATGGTGACCTCCCTAGGTTTTCCTTGTTCCTTAATTGTGAGAAAGTATTATTTTGTACTGATATCCTAAAATATTCCTTATACTATAATAAAGTTTTTTTATCTCAATAAATTGCGTATTTTTGTTGGAATATGAAGAAATCTTAACATAAATATTTTTTATTAAATAAATAAAATGTTTTGTAATTTTATTTGTTATTATGGAAGAAGTTGATGTCTTTTAATTCTTCTTTACGCTTGAGTTCTCCGCATTTTGAACACGCCAATATTTCTCCTGTTGAATCTATCGGCATAAACAGATGTTCACATTTCAAATCCTCTTGAGTTTCAAGGTCATCTTCCAAAGGTATATAATTCAGAGCATTTTCACTTTGGATTCTGTCATGTTCTTCAAGAACCTCATTGAATTTATCCCGTTTTAAATATTTTGCTATAGCTTCAAAAATAAACATATTAAAGGTTAAATCCTCTCGGAAGTAAATCTTCTAAAGGTATAATCTCTAATCCGTTATCCCCCGTAGTTATCACATCAAGCCCTTCTTTAGATTTGAATTCATATAAAACTTGACGACAAGCACCACAAGGGGCACAATATTGTGAATTTGGAGAGTATATTGCAATTGCTTTAATCTCTTTTTCTCCTGCTGTAATTGCGGAGCCGACGGCATTTCTTTCTGCACAAATCGTTAATCCGAAACTGGAATTTTCGAAATTACAACCTTTATATACATTGCCATTAGAGGTTAGTACGCAAGCTCCCACTGCAAAGTTTGAATATGGAGAGTATGAATTTTTTGATGCCTCAATAGCCAGTTTAATTAACTCTTTATATTCCATACAGTTTCTCCCATATTATTTTTTCTAATTATTTTAAAATATTCATTAAAAAATACAATCCGTTATGTGTATGAAATATTATATGTTATAATTATTTTATGAAGAGAATTTTTAACAAGATAGTTTTATCCGTAATAGTGTTGTTGTTCAGTACCGTTATATCAGCAAGAGCTTTTGTAATGTTTAATGTGGTTGTTTTGCCTGTTGATTTATTTAAAGTATGTGCTAATTATTATTGCTATCCTGAGGTATCCGAGATAATTGCACAAGATGTTATTGATAATTTTAACAGTACGGGCAGGATTAATTCCCCATCCATCAATGCGGTAAGGCAAAAGTTAGCTCAGGATTCTTCAGTTAAAAATTATACAAACAGCATTTTAACAAGGTATTCAAATGATAAAAGTTTGGATTTTGCTGCAATGAAAATCATTGCAAAAGCCTTTAATGCAAATTCTATTCTTATAATTTCTAATGATGTGCCGGTAGATGGGGCGTACGCAAGACGTAATGTGTGGGAGATGTTGGTTTTGTCTACCGATTTTAAAATAACTCATCCATATTCGATGGAAACTACTGCAGTTCTTATTGATACAGTAAATGATTTAGTTATGTGGAAAGGGTCTTTTACAAAAAAAATAACCGATAATAATGACATGTTTAAAGCCCCAAATGCTGCTGATGCTTATGCAAAACTCGAATATTTTAAATTGTATTCCAGAGATATTCTATCTAAAAACATCTCGCAAAACGTATATTTGAGATTTTTCCCTAAAGTTGTTGATCCTCAGCCGATTGTGGATGACCCGAAACCTGAGGGTGCATATTTCAGGTTTGAGAGTGATTCTGATATTCCCGGATTACAAAATCAACTGATACAAACTCAACGTGCAAAGTATTCGGACATACCCGACTTTAATTCTGGTGATGCGTATGGGGATTATGACGAATACTAGGGTTCGCCGTTAAATCTTAAGCTGTTTCTTCTCGTGTTTTGGCTTCGTTTATCAAGATATTGGCGAATATTGTTTCTGTCTTTGTTGCGATTATAATTGTCAAAATTGTTTGAATTATTGTTAGGATTAGAATTATATGATGGATTAGATTGATAATTTCTTTGTCTTTCCGTTTTTAAATCTTGTTGTCTTTGTCCAGGATTTTGAGATGCCGGAGTTCGCATTTCAAGTTGGGCAGGTGTATTTATTGTAATTTTGTCAAATTCATTAAATTTGTCTATTGTATTTTTTGTTGCTAATGCTGCAACCAGCACTATCCCAATAGTAATTAAAAATTTTTTCATATCTTTCTCCTTAACTACTTCGTTTTACAACGTGTATAAAATTTTTTAAATAAGCCATTTGGTTTTAAGTAAGATTATTACTTGCCTAATATAAAAATCAATGTTAATATAAATTGGTACAGACAAATGGAAGAAGAGGAAAATATGGCAAGATTAATAAGACCTACTTGGGCTATAAGATGCGTACAATCAGGATGTAAAACCTTGTTTGAAGTGGCTCAAACTGAGGACGGAAAGCAACAGGAAGTTGTTTGTCCTGGCTGCGGCGAGCATTATGTTTATCCGATAGATGACAATGATGAGAAATCCGAATAGTGTTTAACGGCACGGATAAACGCTATAATCAATTTAGTGAATATTTAAAACAAAAATTCGGCGCAAAGGTTTATAAACTAACTCTTGACGCCGGTTTTTCGTGTCCGAACAGGGACGGTACTATTTCAGACGGCGGTTGTATCTTTTGTGATGACGGAGGTAGTTTTGCAAGGACACATTCTAATAAATTAAGTATAGAAGAGCAGGTAAATGCCGCAATAGAATATGTAAGCGGGAGATTTAATGCTACAAAATATATGTCTTATTTTCAAGCATATTCAAATACATACAAGCCTGTTGCTGATTTAGAAAAAATATACAATGCAGCACTATCTCATCCTGATATTGTCGGTCTGTCAATCGGCACCCGTCCGGATTGTGTGGATGATGAAAAACTGGATTTAATTGCAAGTTATTCGAAGGATTATTATACTTGGGTTGAATACGGACTGCAGTCTATTCATGATAAAACATTAAAAAGAATAAATCGTGGTCACGATTATAATTGTTTTTTAAAAGCATATGAAAAAACAAAAGAGCGGGGAATAAATGTTTGTGCTCATATAATTTTGGGTATGTGGGAAACTCATGCTGAAATGATGCAAACTGCACAGGAGCTTGCCAGATTAAAAGTTGACGGGGTAAAAATTCATCTTTTATGTGCACTTGAGGGTACAAAATTTACTCAAATGTATGAAAACGGTGAAATTCAATTCATGGATATGGACGAATATGTAGATTTGGTATGCGATTTTATGGAGTATTTGCCAAAAGAAACTACTATACACAGACTTGCAGGTAACGGATATAGAGATGCTCTTGTTGCTCCAGTATGGTTAGGAGCTAAATTTGATACTTTGAATAAAATAGATAAAGAATTTCAGCTAAGAAATTCTTGGCAAGGAAAGAAACACAATATATAAAGAATTTGGGATATTGCTTGCATAGTTGTGGAATTGCGGGTGTTTTATACTCTTGACAAAATTTATTGAGCAAATATGATAATAGTTAAATGGCTTAAAATACCAAAATAGTATTGTAGTATAAACTAGTAAAAAAAGGAGATTAATCTCATGGCAAGAGAAAAGTATGAACGTACGAAACCGCACGTTAACATTGGTACCATCGGTCACGTTGACCACGGTAAAACAACGTTAACCGCTGCTATTACAGCTGTATTAGCTGCTCAAGGTCAAGCTGCATTAAAGAAATTTGATGAAATTGACGCAGCTCCTGAAGAAAAAGCAAGAGGTATAACCATTTCAACAGCTCACGTTGAATATGAAACTGCTTCAAGACACTATGCACACGTTGACTGTCCGGGCCACGCTGACTATGTTAAAAACATGATTACAGGTGCAGCTCAAATGGATGGTGCAATTCTTGTTGTTGCAGCTACTGATGGTGCTATGCCTCAGACTCGTGAACACATCTTGTTGGCAAGACAGGTTGGTGTTCCTAACTTAGTTGTATTTTTAAACAAATGTGATATGGTTGATGATCCTGAATTGTTAGAATTGGTTGAAATGGAAGTTAGAGAACTTCTTTCTTCATACGAATTTGATGGCGATAATATCCCATTTATTCACGGTTCAGCATTGAAAGCTTTAGAAGCTGCTCAAGCTAACCCAACTATCGCTCGTGGTGCAGACCAATGGGTTGATAAAATTTGGGATTTGATGGATGCAATCGACTCTTACTTCCCGACTCCTGAACGTGATTTAGACAAACCGTTCTTGATGCCGGTTGAAGACGTGTTCTCTATCACTGGTCGTGGTACTGTTGCTACAGGCCGTGTAGAACGTGGTATTGTTAAAGTTGGTGATGAAGTTGAATTAGTTGGTTTAGGCGAAACTAAGAAAACTACGGTTACCGGTGTTGAAATGTTCAGAAAATCATTAGACCAAGGTCAAGCAGGTGATAATATCGGTGCTTTACTTCGTGGTATTGATAAAACTGAAATTCAACGTGGTCAAGTTCTTTGTAAACCTGGTTCAATTCATCCGCATACTAAATTCACAGCTAATGTGTATGTATTGACTAAAGAAGAAGGCGGACGTCACACTCCATTCTTCCCTGGTTACAGACCACAATTCTACATCAGAACAACTGACGTTACCGGTTCTATCAAATTTGATGGTCAAATGGTTATGCCTGGTGATAACGTAGTTATGGAAGTTGAACTTATCGCTCCGGTTGCTATCGAAGAAGGTATGAGATTCGCTATCCGTGAAGGCGGTCACACAGTTGGTGCCGGTGTTGTTGATAAAATTGTTGAATAATAATTTTATTATTACAAAATTAAAAGCGGGCTTTTTAAAGTCCGCTTTTTTTATTCCATTTTCCCCTAATTAATACTTCGTTGTTCCGATTCCCTACTTATATCATTTTTAATGATTTTGTGTTGTTAAGATGTTTTTTAAGAGATTTTGCAATTAATCTTGTTCTCTTTTTTTCATCTCTGTCAAGAATTCCAAAAAATTCATCAACTGTTGTAACTGTATAATCATTAAAAAATTCATCGATTGTTGTTACCGTATAATTTTGTTTTGTAGCGTTTGTCATAATAATTTTTCCCTTTAAACTTGTCTCAAATCCCTTACATTTATATAAAGTATTTCATTAAATAAAAATTGCTTAAAAAGTATATAAAGTTTATATTTCTTAACAAATCTTTTGGAAATCAATTATGCGATTGCGGATTAATGAATATTTATTGTATAATACCCCTATGAAAAATATCAGTAGCAAAAAATTATATGTGGTTTCGGGTTCTTCCGGAGTCGGAAAAGGAACCGTACTGAAAACTTTTATGGCACGTCACCCCGATTTTATGCTTTCTGTTTCCTGTACCACAAGGAAACCAAGAGAAGGGGAAGTGGATGGCATTAATTATTTTTTTATTTCTCAAGAGGAATTCTCTCGCTGTGTAGAAGAAGATAAATTTCTTGAATGGGCTGAATTCGCAGGAAACAGATACGGAACGAAAAAGAAGTTTATTGAAGAGTGCCTTGATAAAGGAAAGAATGTCATTTTAGAAATTGAAACAAAGGGTGCTTTACAGGTAAAAGAAAAAATGCCCGATGCAGTTTTAATATTTATAGCACCTCCTTCATTAGAGGAATTGGAAACTCGATTGAGAGGCAGACATACGGAAGATGAGGAAACAATTCAAAAAAGATTAAGTGAAGTAAAAAAAGAGCTCGAATCTGCAAAAAAATATGATTATAAAGTTGTTAATGATAAAATTGAAAATGCAATAGAGGAATTAGAAAAAATTATTGCAGGAGATTAATAGTAAAATGTTAAGCGGTAAGAATATTCTGATAGGTATTACAGGCGGAATCGCAGCATACAAAATATGTGAATTAATTCGTATGTATAAAAGAATGAATGCTAATGTAAGAGTGGTTTGTACCCCAAATGCATTGAATTTTGTTACAAAACTGACCTTGCAAAATCTGAGTCAAAATGATGTCGGGGTTGAAGAATTTAATATTGAACAGTATAAGCCGGAACATATTTCGTATGCCGATGAGGCTGATATAATGGTAATTGCACCGGCAACAGCAAATACAATCGGTAAAATTGCAAACGGGATATGTGATAATCTTTTAACTTCTGTTGTATGTGCTTTTAATAAACCCATAATAATTGCTCCTGCAATGAATTGCGGAATGTGGGAAAACGAATTTGTTCAGGAAAATATAATGAAATTAGTTAATGCAGGTTTTTATATTATGGAACCTGAATCAGGGTTTTTGGCTTGCGGATACGAAGGTAAAGGCAGATTATGTTCTTTAGATAAGATTTATGATAAAACCGTGGAGCTCCTGTCAGTTAATAAAATTCTAAGCGGCAAGAAAGTCGTAATAACTTCAGGAGGCACAATTGAGGCTATTGATACTGTTCGTTATATATCGAATTACTCATCTGGTAAGATGGGGGCAGCGTTGGCTGATGTGGCTTATGAAATGGGTGCGGATGTTATATTGATTACAACAAAAGATGTTCAAAAGCCGTACGGTGTAGTTAAGGTTAAATCCGCAATTGATATGAAGGATGCGGTAGAAAGAGAATATGATTCTTCCGATTGTATAATTATGGCTGCTGCGGTTGCCGATTATAGGGCAAAGAATATTGCTGATTATAAAATGAAAAAATCTGAAAGTAATGAAATTTCAATTGAGTTAATCAAAAATCCTGATATATTAAAATCCTTGTGTGAAATGAAGCAAAAAGAGGCTGTTGCTGTTGGCAAAGGCAGTTCTGTGTTGAATATAGAGCCTCATAAATCTCCGGTAATTGTTGGCTTTTGTGCAGAAAGTGAAAATTTAATGGAAAATGCAAAAATTAAAATTGCTAAAAAGGGTTGTGACTATTTGATAGCGAACGATATATCCCGTAAAGATATCGGTTTTTCGAGTGATTACAATGAAGTTTCCGTTATCAGTAAATCAGGTACCATAAAAAACTTGTCAAAAGCTACAAAAAAAGAAATTGCTAAACAAATTTTTGAGGAAATATATGGATAAATATGAAATTGTCCGTCGAATAGAGACTTTTGCATCCCCTGAAACGGCTGAAAAATGGGATTGTAGCGGTTGGCTTGTTGAAACGGGTTTGCTTTCCGTAAAAAAGATAATGCTTGCCCTAACAGTAACTGAAGATATATATAATCAGGCAAAAATAAGCGGGAGTGATATGATAATTTCGCATCATCCGCTATTCAATGTTCCAATAAAATTCAAAGATATTGATATATATTGTGCACATACCAATATGGATTTAGCTGACGGCGGAACAACAGATACCCTAATTGAAAAATTAAAATTAATGGGTTTGCCGATTAAGAAATATGAAAACAGCGAAGGTTTTGTTCGATATATTGAAACCGATATAACACAAGACAACTTATTACGGATATTGTCAAGGATTTCTAAAAATCTCAGGTATGTTAATTTAAGTAATCATAAAATTTTCAAAAAATTGGCATTTTGTGCGGGCAGCGGTTCAGAGTTTATTGAAGAGTCCTTTTTAAACGGTGCGGATGGATATATTACGGGAGATTTAAAATTTCATACGGCATTAGAAAGTCCTATTCCTATTTTTGATGTCGGACATTATGAAAGTGAAATTCAGGTTTTAGATGTATTTAAGAATCTGATAAATAATGATGCGGAAATTGTTTTTGCAAGAGAAGAAAGTCCGTTTAAGGTCTTTATGGTATAATTCAGGTATGGATATACTCGCAAGCAGTCTTAAAGCATTAGAATTTGATAAAATTAAAGAACAATTATCCGGATATGCAAAATGTTCGCAAAGCCGTCAATTGTGTTTGGATGTTTTACCCTATGAGAATATGGAAGAAGTAATTAGTGCTCAAAAGGGTACAAGAGAGGCTAAAAAAGTCTTAGATATCCCTAATGACATTCCCATTGATTTTGTTGCTGACATATCATTGATAGAGCAAAATTCAATGATGTCTTATCTGTCAGAGGAACAGCTTGTAGATGTAGCAAAAACTTTTAGAACTTCTCGTTTGGTAAGAAGCTTTATGGCAGAAAATACTGAGTTAGGCGGAATATTGAATACGCTATCCCGTAATCTTACTTCAGAAAAAGAATTAGAAGATAAAATATTTTCAACATTTGATGATAATTTGGAGATAAAACATGATGCTACTCTTGAATTAAAGGGATTATATGCTTCTTTAAGAGAAACGGAAAAATCTATTCGAGCTCAGGTCGGGGAGCTTTTAAATTCATCGGATTTTGTTAAACATTTACAGGAAGCTATATATACTACTCGTGATGATAGAATTGTATTTCAGGTTAAAGCTTCCGATAAAAATAAAGTTAACGGGATTGTCCATGATGTTTCGGCAACCAATAAAACTTTTTATATAGAACCGGAAAAATTAGTCCCATTAAATAATAAATTGAGAGAAACTCAATCTCATATAAATGCGGAAAAAATAAGAATATTAGCGGAATTGACTCAACAGATAAAATTTCATTTGCCATCATTAAAGCGTAGCGAAGAAATTCTTGCAGAAATAGATTTTCATTTTGCAAAAGCTCGTTATGCCGTAAAATATCATGCAGTTGAACCTGAAATCTCAGAGGAAGATAAAGTTATATTTTTAGAAAAAATGAAACATCCGTTACTGATTGGTACTGTTGAAAATGTTGTGACAAATGATTTTTCTATTGGTCGTGATTATAAATCAATCATCGTTACAGGGTCAAATACCGGTGGAAAGACTGTCACTTTAAAAACCGTTGGATTATATGTTTTAATGGCACGTGCAGGTTTATTTTTACCTTGTGTCGGGGCAAAAATATATCCGTTTAAAAAAGTTTTTGCGGATATAGGAGATTCTCAAAGTATTTTACAAAGTCTGTCGACGTTCTCTTCTCATATGAAAAACATTATTAGTATTGTTGATACGAGTGATGAGGAGAGTCTTGTTCTGTTAGATGAGATTTGTGCCGGAACAGATCCGATAGAGGGCGCGGTGCTTGCACGAAGTGTTCTTGAAAAACTATCTAAAAATGGAGCTTGTATTGTTTCTACTACCCATTATGGGGAATTAAAGGCTTTAGAATATTCAAATCCGTATTTTAAAAATGCATCGGTAGAGTTTAATACTGATACTTTGAAACCGACTTATCGTTTGCTTATTGGTATCCCCGGATTAAGTAATGCTATTGCAATATCGGCTAATTTGGGTCTTGATAAAAGTATTGTAGAAGATGCAAAAAAAGTTTTGGTTACTCAAAAAGATCCGTCAATTCTTGTTGTAGAGAAATTACAAGAAACACAGCAGAAGTTAAATGATGCCCTTAATGATGCTGAAAAATTAAGAGAAGAAGCTGAAATTATCAAAAAAGATTATGAAAAAAAACTTGCAGAGCTTAAATCTGATAAAAAGAAGGCTATTAGGGATATAAAACGTAAATTTGATTATGAATTACTCAATGCAAAAGGCGAAATAAAAGAAACCTTAGACGCATTAAGAAAAGAAAAATCCGAAAAACTTGCCCGTCGTTCGTATTCAAGATTAGGAAAATTGGATGATGATTATAACTCTAAAATTCATAAGTATGAAGATAAAGAAGAATATGCAGAGGTTGATTGGTGTAATGTAAAAGCAGGTGACAAACTTCTTCTGAAAGACATTCATCAGCTTGTAACCGTTGTAGAATTACCTGATAAAAAGGGAAATCTGATTGTTGAAATGGGCAATATTAAAGCAAAAATGAAGATTGAAAAGCTTGCTCCATACGACAAAAATTATGAAGTAAAAGCTTCTCCTTACTCTCCTGCAAAAATGAATTCGTTCAATCTCAAAAAACCAAGTGTATCAAACAGACTTGATTTGCGTGGAGTCAGAGTGGAAGATGCTCTGGATAGTCTTGAGGTGTATTTGGATAAAGTAAGTTTGGCAAACTTGTCTCCTGTGACAATTATTCATGGTCATGGGACAGGTGCCTTGAAGGCTGCAGTCAGAGATTATCTTTCAACTTCACCGTATGTTGCAAAATTCAGACCCGGTGAAGATGGCGAGGGCGGTGACGGAGTATCTGTTATTGATATAAATTAGAGCAGCTGTTTTACTCGGGAAAATACTTCCACGTTAATGTCATCAAATGTATTGGTATTAAAATATGCACAAGATGCAACCATAGCTGCATTATCCGTACAATACTTCATTGGTGGTGCAAAAACTTTAAAGCCTTCGTTTGAGAGTGCAAATATTTTTTTTCTAATTTCAGAGTTAGCTGCAACTCCGCCGGCAATTACAACTTGATTATAGCCGCTTTTTTCTAGTGCTTTTTTAACTTTTTTAACTAATGTTGCGGACACGCATTCCTGAAAACTTGCGCACACATCTTTAATCGGAACTTCTCCTTCCGGAAAAGACTTTACCAATCTTAAAACTGCGGTTTTAAGCCCGCTGAAACTAAAGTCAAATTCATCAACACGTGCTTGCGGTAAGGTAAAAGCTTTAGGATTTCCTTCTTGTGCAAGTTTATCTAATTTAGGTCCTCCCGGATATGGTAAACCTATTAATCTTGCTACTTTATCGTAAGCTTCACCGACAGCATCATCAATGGTTTCCCCTATAATTATTTGTTCGGAATAAGATTTAACATCTATTATCTGAGTATGTCCGCCGCTGACAAGCAAAGCAATAAACGGAGGTTTTAAATCGGTATCAAGATAATTCCCGCATAGATGTGCATTAAGATGGTTTACCCCAATAAACGGCTTATCGTAAACAAGTGCAAGTGTTTTTGCGGCGTTTAACCCGACAAGTAAACATCCTACAAGTCCCGGACCGACAGTACCGGCAAATGCCGTGATATCTTTAGGTTCTAGTTTGATGTTTTCTTTGGCTTGCTTGAAAGCTTCATCTATTACTATATTTATTGAATCAAGATGTTCTCTTGCTGCGATTTCCGGAATCACACCTCCAAATTGTGCGTGAGTTTTTATTTGTGAAGCTACTACATTTGCAATAACCTCTCTTCCGTTTTTAACTATTGCACAGGCCGTTTCGTCACAACTGGATTCAATAGCCATTATATAATTGTCATATCCGCTTTCCGGCCCGATTTGTATTGGGGTATCGGAAAATAATGTATTTTTTATCATTTTCATAGTAAAATTATAACATAAATACATAAAAGGATTAGGGAATGCAATTCTTAGATAAAACAAAAATTCGTGTAATATCCGGTCGTGGCGGCAACGGTATGGTTGCATGGCGCAGAGAAAAATATGTCGATAAAGGCGGTCCTGCCGGTGGTGACGGCGGCAGGGGCGGTGATGTATATCTTATTGCCGATGAAAATATGTCTACCCTGATGGATTTTAAGTATAAATCAGTTTTTAAAGCTGATAGCGGTGAAAATGGCGGTATCAAAAATTGCCATGGACACGGAGCAAAAGACTTATTTATTAAAGTTCCGATAGGGACTGTTGTGAAAGATGTAAAAACGGGAAATATAATTGCGGACTTAATTTCAAATGAGCAAAAAGTTATGGTTGCTAAAGGCGGTCGTGGCGGCAGAGGTAATGCGAGATTCGCAACTGCTCAAAAAAGAGCGCCGCAATTTTGCGAACCCGGAGAACCTCCTATTGAAAGAGAATTAATTTTAGAATTGAAGCTGATTGCCGATGTAGGTTTGCTTGGTATGCCAAATGCAG
Source organism: uncultured bacterium (assembly GCA_902761735.1). Lineage (GTDB taxonomy): Bacteria > Cyanobacteriota > Vampirovibrionia > Gastranaerophilales > Gastranaerophilaceae > UBA1221. Next base: position 28,368 of record CACWLL010000007.1, on the reverse strand, counting down.
GTAAATCAACGTTTATTAGCAGAGTAAGTTCTGCTAAACCTAAAATTGCGGATTACCCTTTTACAACTCTTGTACCTAATTTGGGTGTTGTTCATAAACCTTCGGGTGATGGTTTTGTAGTTGCAGACATTCCGGGGTTGATTGAAGGAGCAAGTGAGGGAGTTGGCCTTGGACATGACTTTTTACGACATGTTGAACGTTGCAGATTTCTTGTACATATGGTAGATGCAACGGAAAATGACCCTGTGGGCAATTATGAAAAAATAAATAGAGAATTAGCAAAACATTCCGAAAAATTGTCAAATTTGTACCAAATAATTGCGTTAAATAAAATTGATGCGATATCAGAAGAAAGAAAAAATGAATTATATGAATTATTCAGAACTAAAGGGGAAAATATCTTTTTGATTTCTGCGGTTACCGGTGAAAATGTCGAATCTTTAAAATTATTTATGGGTAAAAAAGTTGAAGAAATTGAAAAGCCCGTGTCAGAAATTGTTGTAGAAGAAGATTTGGGTGCAACTGATAATGACGACAGTGCCTTTGAAATTTCTAAGGTTGCAAAGGATACTTTTGTTATTGTCGGGGGAAAAATTGGCAGATTATCTCAGGTAACAGATGAAAGAAATCCTGAACAGGTTATAAGATTTCAAAATATATTGACCGGTATGGGAGTTTTTGAAAAGTTAAAATCAATGGGTGTAAAGGATGGTGATACAATTATTGTTGGTCATCTTGAGTTTGCTTATTATGCAGATGAATTTTTTGGATAAAGTAAGGAGTTTATATGGCGATTATTAATGAAAAATTTGCGGTACATACAAAAGGAAGTACGGATATAATCGATATTACCCGATATGTTCAAAATGCGGTATACAAGCATAACTTAGAAAGTGCTGTTGTATATGTGTATGCGGCGGGGAGTACCGTTGGTATTACAAACATTGAATTTGAACCGGGATTGTTAGTCGATTTGCCGGAAGCCTTAAACCGAATTGCCCCGGAAAATATAGAGTATCATCATGATGAAACCTGGCATGACGGGAACGGATATGCGCATATCAGAGCCTCAATTGTCGGAAATAATACGATGGTGCCCCTGATTGACGGAGTATTGCAATTAGGACAATGGCAGCAAATTGTTCTTGTCGATTTTGATAATAAGGCTCGCTCAAGAAATATTTGTGTGCAAATTGTATACTAAGCTATGGAGAAAAATATGCTAAAGAGAGTTTTATCGTTTACGTTATTAATTCTATTAATGACAGGATTTTTTAAATCTGTTCAAGCCTATGATTTACCGGCACAAACAGCTGAGGTAATAAGTATAGATTATGCTGATTCTTCTCAAAATGAGTCGGAGAATAACATAAACAGGCAGCTTGTTACGGTAAAAATTAAATCAGGGCAGTTCAGCGGCGAAAAACTTGTATTAGATAATGTGTTAACAGGAAATCCTGCATATGATATAAACCTTAAAAAGGGGGATAATGTGGTTCTGCATGCAGAATCAGAAAAGTCTGAAATCTCAAATATAAATGATGTAAAATTTTTTATTTCTGATATGAAACGAATTGATATTCTTTTGTTTACATTAATGGCTTTTTGTTTACTTCTGGTTTTAATAGGAAGAAAAAAGGGTATATTTAGTTTGGTTTCAATGATTGCAACAGGGTGTTTAATATTTTTCGGATTGGTTCCGATGATATTTCATGGCATTTTTCCTATTATAGCAACCGTCATAGTTTCGGTTCTTTCTACTCTTATTACAATCTATCTTGTCGGAGGTTTTAATGCTAAGAGTACTGCGGCGATTTTAGGGACTTCAGCAAGCCTTATTTTTGCGGGTATTCTCGCTCAGATTACTATAAGTTGCGGTAATTTGACGGGTTTTTCGGGCGAGGAAAATATCTTTTTGTATAATGTCCATCCGTACCTGAATTTTAAAGGTATTTTGGCTTCATCAATGATTATAGCAGCGTTAGGCGCATTAATGGATACCTCAGTATCAATCGCAAGTACAATAAATGAAATTCATGAAACGGATAATACGCTTTCGGTAAAACAGTTATTTTCTTCGGGAATGAATGTTGGCAGAGATATCATCGGGACAATGTCTAATACCTTGATTCTTGTATATTTAGGGGCTTCTTTAACCTTGGTGTTATTGTCAAATAATATTGATTTATACAAATTTTTTAATCTGAATCAGGTAGCAACAGAAATTTCTTCGGCATTAGTCGGAAGTATTGCAATACTTTTGTGCGTGCCTCTTACAGCCATTATATCTTCAGTATTAATAAAGAAAAATTCAAGGCAAGATTTTGATTTTGAGGATAATATTGATGTTTAATTATTGTTTTTTAAACTAGTTTTGTAGCGGTCAAATTTGTCTGCCAAAAAAGTTGAGATAAGCGGAATGAATATGTAATAAATAGTTCCCAAAATAAGTACAGGTTTTGCTACTCGTATACCTTCTATATATTTGTTCAGTTTAGGGTCTTTTGCATTTGCTTTTTTAAATTTTTCAATAAACTTTTCGGTAGGCTTTTTAGTTATACTGTCTAACACGTATCCTCCTGTGATAGACAAGCCTGTTGAAAGTGCCGCATTATAGATAAGTGCATTTTTGTTATCATTTTTTATATCTTTACTTTGTGATATTTGATGTATAAATGCTGTTGTAGAAACGGCATCTGTTAAAGAAATAATGTGCTGTTCAAATCTTGTATTGTGATATTTTTCAGCTAAATTTTGAACAAAATTCGAATTGATTCCCTTGGCAATAACTTTTGTTCCTTTTTCTTTAATCGTTTCAAAAATTGTTTTAGCAGGTATATTTGTTTTACCTGTAAATGAAGGATTGGTATTATTAGTTTTTCGGTTATTCTTTATGTTAAATAGTTTATTCATTATCGGAGGAATAAGTGCACATGTAAGTATAGCTTTTGGTGCTGCAACAAGCAGCCCTATTCCTAACTTAAACAATTGGGTTGCAAAGGTATATTTTTTTGATGCCGCAAGAATTTTTTCTTTTCCTTTTAAATTTTTAACAGTTTCCTCGCTAAGGTATTTGGCGGGGTTTTTGTCTATCTCCTTTACGGCTTTTGCAATCGGTATTGATGCACAAAGCATTAGTAAATACCCGTTAAGGGAAGATGCGATGGCTTTTGTACAAGCGTATCTTTTGTTATCCTTATCGGTATTTGGGGTTGCAAGTATAGCAAGTGGTCTTGCGGCTGAAAGTATAAGCGCCGTACTTGCGGCAAACAGTGAGCCGTTATTTGAGGCGAATTCAAATCCCTTTTTTAGTATTTTGCTGTTGTAAATTGGCTGTACTTTCATTTGCGTTCATTATACAATGCTAATAATGAAAATAACAGATTTTATAGAAAAAGAGTTGAATGGTTGGCGGCCAATTGAGCTTATATTACTGGCTATTGCAATAATGTTAATATTGCATAATCTTTTTTTATTGCATGATAATATTATTGCCGTAATATCCGCTATATGCGGGATATTGTATACTATTATTGCCGGTAAAGGGAAAATATCGTGTTATTTGTTTGGTATATGCGGTTCAGGGTGTTATGCTTGGCTTGCATTTCAGAGCCTATTGTATGGAAATTTGATATTGTATTTGGGGTATTATATTCCGGCTCAAATCTACGGTTTTTTCAGTTGGAAAAATAATTTAAAAGAAGTGTCTAATGAAATAATAAAGGCAGAGTTATCGAAGAGAGAAAGAATAATCTTGTTTTTTATTTCATTAATAGGGTGTTTTCTTACAACCGTTCTGTTGTCATATTTTCATGATACAAGTCCCGTAATGGATGGAATAACTACATTCTTATCAGTTATCGGCATGTACTTAACTGTCAGAAGATGTATAGAACAGTGGGTATTGTGGATGTTTGTTAACGGATTATCGCTTATTATGTGGATATTTAGGATTATATCCGGAGTAAGAGCATATTCTACACTGGTAATGTGGTCGGTGTATTTTATTCTTGCCGTATATTTCTTTGTTATGTGGCGAAAAGAAATATATGATAATAAAAAAACTGTTGTTTAAAAATGCCAGACTGTGCTTTAGGGAAATATTTTCTGAACACTATATTATAAACTTAATAATCATAATCATCCGTTCCCGAGATATATTTGAATACGGTGTTTTATAAGTAAAATTTAAAGTTTCTTTTCAAAATAGTCTTTTTGTATGAGTTTATTGTATAATTATTAAAGAGGTGGATACATGATAAAACTTGCAGCATTTGATGTTGACGGGGTTTTAACCGACGGTAGCATTACATATGATGAAAATGGTATTGAATATAAAACCTTCAATGCAAAAGATGGTCAAGGTATTGTTAATTTGAATAATGCAGGAATTGTTACTGCAATTATAACCGCAAGAGAAAACGGAACGGTGTATCATAGGGCTAAAAATCTAAAGATTACCGAACTTCATCAAGGACAAAAAAATAAAATTCAAAAATTAGATGAATTGATGCAAAAATATGGTGTAACCTATGATGAAGTTGCATATATGGGTGACGATTTGCCTGATATATGCGTGTTGGAAAAGGTAAAGCTGGCGGGCTGCCCTTTTGATGCCGTAGACGAAGTCCTGAAAATAGCGAATTGGAAATCTTCAAAAAACGGTGGAAGGGGAGCTGTCAGGGAATTTTGCGATTATATTTTAAAAAATAATAAATAAGGAGATATGGTATATGTACGAAATAAAAACACAAGCGTTTTTTTCTGCGGCGCATCACTTGCTTAACTATGAGGGTGAATGTGAAAACCAACACGGACATAATTGGATGGTTGAGGCTTTTGTAAAAGGTGAAACTCTTGATAAAAGTAATATTTTAATTGATTATAAAGTTTTAAAAAAAGAATTAAATGCGGTGCTTGAGTTATTGGATCATCATGATATTAACGAGCTTCCGGAATTTAAAGGGGAAAGTCCGAGTAGTGAAATGATTGCAGCTTTTATTTATTCAAAATTAAAAGAAAAAATTGTTCAGCTGAATAAGGTTTCTGTTTGGGAAACTCAAACTTCCTGTGCAAGTTATTACGAAGAAGATGTGTAGAATTAATATGATAGTCGGGGATATATAGCAATGAATTTAGTACAAGCAATATTAATGGGTATAGTTCAAGGATTGAGCGAATTTTTACCGATATCAAGTTCGGCACATCTTGTTTTTACTTCAAATTTTTATAAGGTTTTTGCGAATGTTCCAATTCAAGAACAAAGCCATCAGGAAATATTTTTTGATATAATGGTGCATCTTGGTACTTTGATTGCGGTAATCGTATTTTTCAGAAAAGACATTTGGAAAATAATAAAAGCTTTATTTAATGCTTTAAAAACAAGAGATTTGACGGATAACGATGCTAAATTAGGGTTGTTTATAATGTTGGGTACGATAATTACGGTTTTTATTGCATATCCGATAAATAAGGTTGCCGCATTTCTTGTATATAAACCGGAAATTGTAGGAGCTTTACTCATAGTAACAGCATTTGTGTTATTTTTTAGTGAGTGGCTGTCAAAGCATAAGAAAAGTAAAAAAGAAGCTGTCGATTTAAAAACCTCGGTGCTTATTGGTATAGCTCAAGGTTTGGCGGCACTTCCGGGATTTTCTCGTTCGGGATGGACAATTGCGACGGGTTTATTTTTCGGATTAGATAGGGTATCAGCTGCAAGGTATTCCTTTTTACTTAGTATTCCGATAATATTGGGTGCATCAATGGTATATCCGCTTGTTGAAATAGATATGAGTGAAATAGCAGGATATAACTGGAAGGCAATAATTGTTGGGACAATTGTTTCTTGCGTTGTCGGATATTTGTGTATAAAGTATTTTATGAAATTTTTATCAAAATTTTCCATGAATATTTTCGCTTATTATTGTCTGATAGTAGGTGTTTTAACCTTTATATTTTTTACAGTATATTAATGTAAAAATTTGTAACAAAGCCTAATTGCTTAGCAAAAATTTTTCTTTAGAAGCATTATAATTTCAGTCGCACATGTGGAGTGAAAATGATATTACCGGTTCAAAATCACAATAGCAATAATCTTGTTTTCGGACTAAATATTGACGAAGAAGAATTAAAAAAGCATCCGGTGTTGATAAAAAACACCCTCCCAAACCGCATGGCGATTGAGTGGGATAAATTTACAAATGCGATAACTATGTATCCTGCAAGAGGGTTAAAAGGGAGTAAAAATTCTAATTTCTATGAGTTTTTGACGATGGGGGTTATTCCGTATCTTACCGGTAGTGCGATGTTGATGGCAGTATTTAATTCCGCAAACAAATTCTTTGCTGCCGCAGAAAGAGAAAAAGCTTCAAAATTCGGAAGTAAGATGGCTCTTGGTGTCGTCTTTTACGGATTGGCAAAAAATATTTCACAGAACTTTGTGACCTTACCGGTAAAATGGTTAACCGGGGTTGATACCGAAGAACCTTATGCTGAATTAAAATATAAATTGCCTGAGCATAAAAACGATACAGATATTACCAGTCTTGAATATCACAAGGTTTTAGAAAGTTTGGAGTTTCCACGATGGGATGTGAAATACGGAAACGAGGCAAAGGGCGAACCGAGAAATATTTGGTTTGATAAAATAGCAAAGAAGATAGGTTTGGGATATGATTTGAACGATTCAGACCAAGATGTTAAGCCAAGAGTAAAAGAAATTGCAGTAAAAACTAACTTTGCAAAGGCTTTTTCTTCCTACATGTGGGCGGCTATCGGTGTTGGTATGGCATTGCAAAACACTTGGGATGATTTCTTTAAATCGGCAACTTGGAAACCGTGGAAAGGAAAACCTTTTGTTCAAACCATGGGCAGATTTATAGATTCAACCTTTAATAGTGCAATTCAATTATATAAAGGTCAAGAGGGTGCTAAAGGCTTCTGGGGTAAACATAGCGGTAAAGTTCTTATTGCTAGTGCCGTATTATCTACGTTGTCAACGGTTACTAATGTTTTGATAAGCAGGCATAAACCATCTAAGTATGATTCAAAAGATATTATTGAATCAGACAGAAAGTATGTGGTGAATTAGTATGAAAATAAGCTTAATGGATAATTTCATAGCTAACAGCCGCAGTAATACCTTTGGTAACTACGAGAAAAATAAATCCGCCTCGGCGGAAATAGAATTGGTTACAACGAGAAAGGCAAAACCAAATTTTGATATAAACAGGGAATTGGCGAATAGAACTTTTATAAGACCACTCCCTCCAAAGGGGCATATTGTAAAAAATAATTTATTTTCAGCTCCGATGAATTTTGTGCAGGAAGTTAAAACAGATTTTAAAGCCTTAAATTCTGCATGGAGTGGTGATGCTAATGATCATCAGTTGGGAAAACTGAATGACTTAGGGATGAAACTTGGCGGGTTAGCGATTGCTTCTTATCTGTTTACGTTGAAAAAAGCTCCTGTGACGAAAGCAATGGAGTTTGTCGGTTTAGGCTCATTCTTTGCATCAATGGCGTTATGGCCAAAACTTGCTTTAGATATCCCGGCACGTTTAATTCACGGTTTTAGCCCATTTATGAGGTATGAAGATTCTCAGGGGCGTAAAAAAGGATTTTTCCAAGATAACCAATATATTCCTTTTGATATGCTTAAAGAAAAAGATATTGACAGAATAGGAAACCGATTGAATGTTCCGAAAGATTTGCCAAATCGCCGTGAAGCAATTGAAGAAAGAATGCGTCAGATTGCGTTGCAAAATAACACAATGTGGATGTTGACGGCAGGGTTTGCTACTCCGGTAATGAGTTCCTTAATATGTAACAGATTGGAACCTTATATAGAAAATATTCATAATAAAAGGTTGAATAAAAAGATGGAATCTTTGCTTACAAGTCTTTCCGAACAAAGCAAAAAGTTTACGTCTCCTGAAATAGAAAAGGGCGTGAATGAGGTGTTGACACTTCATAATAACGAGCCTATTACCGATGAAATTCTTGAGGAGATTGCAAAAGCTCTTACTATTGATTTGAATCCAAATGTTAGAAACGGTGTAAAGAAGGATTTAGAAAAATTATTTATTGGTGAAGAAGTCAGATATAATATTCAGCCTGATGATTTGAAAAATATTTCAAATACAATACATACTTTGTTAAAAGACGCTGCCGGTAATAAAATTTTAAAAGAAAACTTGGAAGCTATTGTTCCGACCGAAACTCAGTTGAATGCCCTCTTTACTCAAAACGGATATTTTGAAAAATCTTTAAATGAATTAGATATGGCAAATGTTCTATCTGATATTACATCTCAAGTTTCCGAAAATATTAAGAACAATCCGGGAGTAAATATTGATGAAAGTTTGAAGCGAAAATTATCAAAAGCCCTAAGAAACACTCATGATAATTCAAGTAAGATGTCTTTGCCAAAAATATTAAGGGCAAATCCGGCATCTGTATTAAATGCTGATGCTCAAAAAATTATCCAAGATGCATCAAAAGCAATGACTAAATTCTGTGCGGAAAACACTGCATTGAATGTTTATTCTTTCAATAAACTGGCTCAAGCTCCAAATACAATAAAAGCTAAATATTGGAATGATACGGTAAATGCACTGGTTGATATTTTAAAGATTACACCTGCAGAAATTGAAGAAACTCGTTATGACAGAAAGCTTGTTGGGGAATTATTTAATAAAAAAATATGGAATTTAGCATTGTCGAAAGACGGCAGTTATGAAAAATTTGTTCAAGATTTTTCTCACCGTGTTTCTGAGATAGAAAAGACTGTTAATCCTGATAATCTTACAAATAAGTTTATGTCAGAAATAGATAGTGCTTTCGAAAGAGCGTCTAATGAGTTTAAGGGTCTTGGCTTTACAAATACTGCGCAGAGATTGGTTGGAATAAATTCAAGCGAGGCGGGGTCTCTTAAGGGTATTACCAAAGCGTTTGTTAAAGATAATCTTTCAACTTTGGAAAATACAATGTCTGCAATATTGAATAAAGCAAATGTATTCAGAACTATTGCAAACGACCCTGAATTTAAGTTTATTTCGGGTGATGCTAAGGTTATGCCGCGTGAAATCAGAGAGGAACTTACTGCTCTTGCGGAATATTTGACTACTGAGGGCAGAATTTCTGATTATTCAGTAAAATTCGATTTTATACGAAATCCAAATCCGAATTTGGAAGATTTATCGTCATTAGAGTTTGAAAACGGGCAAATTAAATACAAGTATTATAATGCAAAAACTCTTCAAAAAGACGGTAATATTATAAAGAGCGATGAGAGTTTCTTCCGCAACATTATGAAGACTTTATTTGGTACAAAACTGGATAAAGATACGGAAAATGCCCTTGCAAAATATTCAGGTGTTAAAGAACGTCTGATTTCATATAGAGCTAATATGTATAACGTTGTCGGAAATTTGGAAAACTTTATGTTCCCATCACATATAACAAATATGACTAAATATTATGGTGACGGACGAGTAGATCCTGCTTCTTATACGATATCTACTCCAAAATCAAGAAGTAACGCAGTAGGTGCACCTATTGATGAAACGCTTGCCAATACTATGAAACGTATGTACAACACAAGAAAATGGCTAAAAATGTTTGGAGGTTTTGGCGCCGGATTGTTAGGATTTACGGTTCTTTCACAATTCTTCTTTGGGCATTCAAACGGTAATTACAAGAAAAATAAGGCATAAGATATGTTGAATACGACAAATATATTACAACAAATAAAACAAAAAAATATTCAGCAAACTGCGCAAATAGCGGAGTCAAAAGCGGTTATGCCTCAAACCGAACCGGCTGTTGATACAAATGTATATAAATCAGGACTTCTTGCAAAGTATTTAGAAAATCAAGCAGCATTAAATAAACCGTTGGTTAAGCCTATGCAAGACAGTGCTGCTGTTGATGATAAGAAAACTGTCAAAAAAGTGTTATACACAAATGATTTAAAAACTACGTTCAGAAATTGTGATGCAAAAATCCTTGCTATAATTCCAAGAATATTCAATGCAAAGGATAAGAACGGAAACGAATATATCGATGGCAGCGAGGAACACGGGACTTTTAAAAATGCAATAGAAAGATTGGATGAAGTTAAGGCTGACGGGTATAATTGTTTACATCTTTTGCCAATAAATACTCCAGGTAAAAAACAAGCCATGGGGACAGCGGGTTCTGTTTATTCCCCTCTGGATATGTTAGAAATTGATCCGATGCTTGCTGACAAAAATGACCCTCGTCCGGTAAAAGAGCAATTTAGAGATTTTATAAATGAATGCCATAAGCGTGATATAAAAGTAATGTTAGATATTCCGAGCTGTGCTTCAACCGAAATGTTTGATGCTCATCCGGAGTGGATGGCATTGGAGAATAACGGTATGGCAAAAACTCCTCAAGGCTGGAATGATATAAGAATGTTCCAACCGTGGGAGGATGAAGCAAAACGTACATTAAATCCGAAATTGTTAGAACTGCATAAACAATTTGTTGATATGTGTATAGATTTAGGTGTTGATGGCATTAGAGCCGATGTTGCCCGTGCAAAACCTGTTGAATTTTGGGATATTTTGATAAAGTATTCAAGATTGCGAGATCCTGAATTTGCTTGGCTTGCAGAAACATATACTCACGAAGATGCTTCCCCGATGATTAATATGCCGGCAGACAGACCTGATGATAGTCTAAGAGCGGGTTTTGATTCATATTACGGGCAATACCATTTATTCAGTGAATGGAAAACCGCATCCGAGTTTATGAATTATTTAAAAGAATGTTTGGATGTTTCTTACAGAGTTGATCAGGGTAAATCAATGATAGCCTCATTTGCTTCTCACGATGATTTATCTCCTATGTTCCACGGTGGAGCGGATTTCTGTAAAATGATAATGGGACTTGAAGCTACTATTCCTATGACGAATATGTATACGGTTGACGGCTTCCAAACAGGAGATTACTATACTCGTAAATATGCGAATACAAGCGTTGAGGAAACAATGACCGATAACCATGAGATGGAAGTACATTACGGTAAAATGGATTTATTTAACCTTTCAAGAAAACCGGGAGGCAAAGAGGACAGTATAAGAAGTTTTGTCCGTAGTGCACATGCCCTTCGTGACAGGTTCTCGGAAGTTGTAGGCCCAAAAGGTACTTTAATTGAACTTGATAAAGAAATGGATAAGAACGACCAAATAATTGCTTATGCCCGTCATTATCAGGGAAAGACTTTATTAACTATTGCAAATAAAAATGTTAATAGGGCGGTAGCTTGTAAGATTAAAATTCCTACATTAAAAGAAAATCAAAAACTGGAAAATTTACTTCCTTCTTATGGTAAGGAGAGTATATTCCAAGCCGCCGACGGTGAATTAAGGGTTGATATTGGTCCATCAAGAGTACACGTATTTGAAATTGATACACCGTTTATTGAAAATTATACCGATAAAGTATACAGACAAAGATAGTTTTGGCACACATTAAATAAACCGAAAAAGGCATTACTTGAAGAAGTTTTGCCTTTTGATTTTATATGGAAGTTTATGTCTTAAAATTTTAAATATAATATTAAATTTTGTAACGACAATATTTTATTATAAGCAATTTTTATTTCGTGTTATACTTTACAGGTATGTGTGTACTTAAAAAGGAATGTGTTTATGATTGAAAATTATTTAACTTACGGCATAGAACATGCAATGTCAAACCCTAAACAATGGACTGTTGTTTCTCGTCTTTGGAAATCTCCAAATAACGCAAATGTCATAAGATCTACTAAAAACGGATATTATCCGTTAAGAATGAGTACTGTAGATAAAACAACCGGCAAAGTTATAGCAACGGAGCATTCATACAGAAATGCTGAAGTTACACATAAAGACGGTAAATTCTTTATTACCCAAACTTGTAATCCGGAGGGTAAAGTGGAATGCTTGCAGATGGAATTAAAAACATTACCGGAAGTCAGGGCATATTTCAGAGAAATGCTTCCTAAATATGCAAGCGAACAGTATAAGCCTATTAGGTAGTCTTTATTACGATTTACCTGTATATTGCCGAAGGGGGGACTTGAACCCCCACGGATTGCTCCATACGCACCTGAAACGCACGTGTCTACCATTCCACCACTTCGGCTTAAGTCTATTATGCTTTTATAACAGACTAATTATATCATATCAAAATCTTCTGTAAACATCTATCCTACAATCTTATAAGTGTATTCCGGACGTTCTGAAAGCTTCTGCTCTATTTCTTCAAAAGTTAGCAATCCCTGTGTAGCCCCAAATTCGGAAACAACTCCTGCTGAATTTACCGATGCCATCATTAGTGATTTACCAATATTTAGGTCTGTTGTCGCAAGTGCTCCGCATAGAGTTGATGCAAAGGCATCCCCTGCACCTAATGTCGATACAACAGGTCCGTCAAATACCGGACAATAATAAAATTCTTTTCCGTTATATGCGTATGCTCCATTTCCGCCATCTGTGATTACAATAATTTGATATTCAGTAACTTTTAGCTTTTTAAGCATTTCTTTTACGTCAGGATGGATATCTTCTTCCGAATATTTTGTATCTCTTGTGTCAGGTCTTACTTCTATTTTTGTCGCAAGAGAAGCCTCCTCCTTATTCATTACAACGATTTGCGCTGTCTCTAAAATCCCTTTTAAGTAATTAAATCCCTTTTTAATGCTCGTAGAACCTGCATTAAAACATACATATACATCATTTTCTTTTGCAAAATGAACTATATCGTCTAATACCCGGTTGCTTTCCCCGTTAAGCGGGGCAATATATAAAAGTTTTGAATTTTTTATTGCATCAAAATTGATTTCTGATTTCCTTATATGAGCATTTGCGCCTCTGTGTGCCAATACTGTTCTGTCCCCTTGGAAGCTTACAAGTATTATTGAAAAACCTGTGCTATCTTTCGGGTCTTGGATTTTGTTTGACAAATCTACTTTTGTATTTTCAAAAGATTTAATAATACCTTCAGAATAGATATCATCTCCTATTTTAAAAATAGCACTTGTCTTAAATCCTAAATTGGCAAAGTTAACAGCAGTATTTACTCCTCCTCCGCCGACACGGGATGCAAAGTCAGATATCTCAACTTTTGCTCCGTATCTGTAACTCATAAATTCGGACTTTTTATCCTTTGTAGAAACGGAAACAATATTTGCATCTTCGCATTCAACAAAAACATCCATAGTGGCACTGCCTATTGTAATAACATCAAACATAATTTCCCTCCTGTTGCTTCTACGCTATTCTTAAAAGAATTATATCATAAAATTTTTATGGTTAAAATATTGATACAAATTGCTTTTTATAAAAAAAACAATTAATATTAATATAGGAGAAGCTCGTGTTCAAGATATTTTTAAGACGATTAATAAAATTTTTATTGTTTGCAGCCTTTGTCGCTTCAATATTTATGTATCCGCAATGGTATGAGAAGCAATGGCATAAAGTTCAGGGTATGTATTATGTAGCAAAGGGTGACGGTTATTTACGTAAAGCTAATTTTCAAAAGGCTATTGATGAATATAAAAGGGGATTGGAGTTATATCCTGAGCATTATGGAGCATGGTTTAATCTGGGGAATTTATATGTGGTTTATGAGGATTACTATGCTGCGGTTGATGCGTATGGTAACGCTATTAAGCATAATCCCAATTATGTATTGGCAAGAATGAATTATGGTATTGTATCTTCAGAAAAGTTGGGAGATTTTGACGGCGCAATTGCTCAGTATGATAAAATACTTGGAATAAGACGCAAACTCGTTTACATTCCTTTTGTATTTAATAATTTGAGAAGTTATAAAACAAATATCGGACTTGCTTATTATAATAAAGGGGTTGCATACAGGCAAAAATCGACATATATGGATAACGATACAAAGAATCACCAATTATATCTTATGAAAGCAATACAAGCTTATCAGGAAGCCGTAAAAATATTAAAGAAGGATTATGATGCAAGATATAATTTGGCTTTGGCTTATCATTTGAACGGTGATTATAATCTTGCGGGTTTGACATATTGTAAGGCAATAGAGCTGCAACCGCTGAATTATGAGGCGCATTATAATTTAGCAGTGTTATTGAATCATCTAAAGTATTATAAAGAAGCACTTAAAGAAGTTCACAAAGCCAGTGCTATTGTGTCCGGTGAAAAAAGTGATACAAATGAATCAAGGTATGTATTTGAAGTTATGAGTGATATAACTCGTCAAATTTTGAAAGATGATGACGGTTTGAAATATTTATCCGATGAGTTTGATAAAGATGCGAATGCTTCATATGGCGGCTTAACATATATAAACGGAAAGATTGTTGCAACAGAAGAGCTTGATAAAGCTATGTATGAGAATTTAAAAAAATGTTCTGCCAGATATGTGTTCAGAGATGAAGATAATTTAGATGAAGAAATAGACGAATTAGACAAAGCCTCAAATGATTGATTTTAACCTTTTATAGCACCGTCATTTTCTCCTGAGATAAAGTACCTTTGCATACATAAGAAAAATATTAGTATGGGTATTGTTGAGAGTATAGAACCGGCAGCGATGAATCTCCAGTTAGAACTAAACATTCCCTGTAAATTGTTAACCCCTACTGGTAATGTATACATGCTCTCTTTTGTTAAAACAATACTCGGCCATAAAAATTCACCCCAAGAACCGATGAATGTAAATATTGCAAGGACGGCAAGAGATGGTTTTACCATAGGTAATAATACTTTCCAGAATAACTGCCAAACATTACATCCGTCAACAATAGCAGCTTCTTCCATTTCTCTTGGAATACCTAAGAATGCTTGCCTCATTAAAAATATTCCAAAGGCGGAAACTGCAAATGGCATTATTAACCCGATAAATCCTGCAATATTGTTTACGCTGTCTACAAGATGAAGTTTTAACGTTATCAAATAAACAGGCAGCATTATTGCCTGAAATGGTATCATAATTGTTGCCAATACAGAAAAGAAAGCCACTTTTTTCCCCTTAAATTCCATTCTTGCCAAAGGGTACCCCGCCATTGCCGATAGTATAAGGTTAAGAATAACGGTTCCGCCTGCTACAATCATACTGTTTACAAAGTATCCGATAAAGTCAACTTTATTCCATACCCCTGTGTAGTTTGCCCATGTGAAATCCTGCGGCATAATTGTTGGCGGATATGCAAATATATTTTCACCGCTTCCTTTTAGAGAGGTTGAAATTAACCATATAAACGGGAATATAGAAAGCAAAGAAACAAATATAAGGATAGAATGCGTAGCTATCTTATCTATTTTTATTTTATTTTGCATTATTTCAAATATTTTTTTCACCTGTTATTCTATTCCTTTTCTACAAATCATATTTTTTTCTTTCAAAACAAAAGATGTTTATGAATGAAAATATCATAACAATTATTAGCAGAACTACAGCCATCGCAGAGGCAAAACCTAAATCTAAATTTTCAAAGGCTCTTTCATAAATATAATACACAATAGTTTTGCTTGAATTTAACGGACCGCCTTTTGTCATAACATAAATTTCTGCAAAGACTTTCATCGCTGATATCGCACTGATGGTTGTCACCAAGGCAATTGTAGGCATTATATGCGGAATTGTGACGGTTAAGTGCTTTCTTAAAAAACTTGCTCCGTCAATATCACACGCTTCGTATAATTCTTGCGGAACGCTCATTAGTGCCGCAAGGTATATTATCATATAGTATCCGATACCCTTCCATATCGTAACTATGACAACAGACAGTAACGCCCATTTAGGACTGGTCAGCCATCCTATTGGGGCAAAACCTGATTTTGTCACTAAATAATTTAATATACCCTGATCGGCATATAACCATTTAAATGCAATTGCTGCCACTACAATAGATACAATTACCGGCAGATATATAAGTATTTTATATAAAGTTACTCCTCGGATTTTTTGGTTGATTAAAATTGCAATAAATAATGGAAATATTGCCAGAATTGGAACGGCTATAAACAAATAAAGAAAGGTGTTCCACATTACTTTATAAAAAACAGGGCTTTGTAAAAGCTTTATATAGTTGTCAAACCCGATGGCAACAGGGTTATATATACTTGATGAGTAATCGAAAAAACTTAAATATACTGTCTGAAAAAACGGTATAAAAAAGAATATAATTAAAATTACCGCAGCAGGCAATAGAAACAAATATGGTACATATTTCCCATAGTATTTAAACATAAGTTAATTTTATCTAAAATATTTTATGAGTGCAAATTATTAGCAAAAAAATATATTTACATCGTTTAAGTTTATTATGATTATTTCAAAACTATCTTATCAGCCGGTATTTGGTACTTCTTACAGGAAAGTATATATGTCGGATAAACCACATATGCTTGACCATGAATCCTCTACGTGTTGTTTTAAAAATGATTATTTGTGGAATAAAAGTTTTGATTTTTTTATAGATAAATATGACAACACAGAAAAAGTACATGTTTATTCTCTTGCGTGTTCAGATTGCTCTGAGGCTTTATCCATAGCCATGATTTTAGATACCAAATTAGGCAATGAAAGTGATAAATATTTTCCGATTATAGCAGTTGATAATGATGATATTATTTTGAATAAAATCAGAAACGGAATTATTGATTTGGCACCTGATGATGAAGTAAGAATCAATCATTATACGAATAATAATTTGAACAAATATTTAAAAAGAACGGGATATTCTCATTTATCAGGCAGAATAGGAGATACTGATAATCAAAAACTGTTAACAGCTTTTACCGTCAGTCCCGAATTATTAAAGAAAATAAAAGTCATAATTGCTGATGTAAATGAATATGTTGATACTATTTCTGATAAAAATAATTTAATATTTAGCAGAAACATGTGGGTGTATTTGCATCCGAATCAGAAAGCTTATTTACACAAATTATCTCAAAAAACAGACAAAAACTCATATCTTTCAATAGGTGGATATGATGAGTTTATGTGTCCTCTTACCATAAAAAATATGTACGGGTTTTCAATGCATCCGGAGTTGTTAAACGTATATGATAAATCCGGCTCAAATTATTTTGATGATATGAGGACATTTAATAAGGTGAACATGAGAGATTATTGATGGAGTTAACCTTGAACAAGTATTTTATAGTTACGTTCAATATTTTTACCGATAACACCTTTTATAGATTCATATTCTTGTTTTACGGATTCATGTTCGGTATCAATATTTTTTAATTCAATGTCATATTGTCTGTCTTTTGCCTGAATTTTAGCCATTTCTCTGTTATATTTAGCTTCTGCAAGTGTAATATCTACATCGGCTTGGCTTCCGGTAATATTAGAGCAGTTTGAGTACAAAGCATTTTCCCATTCATCTCTGTGGTTAACTTGTACCATATGAACCAATCCGCTTTCAAATGCAAATTGTAACCATTCTTGATTTCCGGCAATTCCCGGTTCAATACGTTTATAACCCTGTTGCATTCTGTTAAACAGATTTGTATACCATTCAGCTTTTGCCGTACCGTCTTCGTTTTTGTTTTCCTGATCAATCCAAGTGTATACAGGTTCTCCGTAGTGTTCCATCATATTGTCTAAGATGAACATATCTTTTACAACTTGATAGTTTATGGTGTAACCGTATGTTCCGGTATTCTTTAATTCATAGCCGGTAATTTTAGAGCTGTTTACACTTTCATAAATAGGTCTAATTTCATATTCATCCATATTTAATTCTTCAGGAGTGTTATTGCCCATTACTGTTGTTGTAGGATACATAGCTGCAAAAGGATTCCAGTGTGATTTCGTAAGAATATCGGTTTCTCCGTCGCCATCAGTATCTTTTATTCCAACGTTTTGAGAAAGAACCCAACTCGGGCTATCAAGATAGTCCATCATTTTTTCGTTAAAATATTCAGGATTATTGAATAATTGATTTGCTACAATGGTACCGTTAGCCTCACCATATATGAATTTTGCAAGATTTTCAGAACGCAGCAAATATAAATTCTTTGCTTTTTGAATTTCTTCATCATTAGCTATAAAGTAATTTTCATCTAAATTTGAAATTATACTATCTCTAAATGCGGTATATAGGTATCTTAATGCATCATTAATAACTTCTTCACTCAAAGTTATTTCATCATACATGATGACTTCGCCCATTATTGCATTATCCATGGTGCCCGGAACCCAGTTGCCGTTTGCATCCAATGTTGCCGGGACTCTGTGATTTTCATCAGGAAATTCCTGATTAGGAAAATCGTCAAAGGCAAACCAATAGTATTGACCGCTTTGTCCTGCCGGAGGTAGTGCGGTGTAAAATTCTCCGTCTTTATCTCTAAAGTACCATTTATCTTGGTTTTCAAATTGCTGATTATTAGGGTCTGTTGCCGGTAATAGGTTTAAATCAACAGCTTTATAAACGAAGCTGGTATCTACATTACCTGCATCATCAACTGCAAAATAAGCAATAGGTGCCATTTCCGTGTAGTACTCATTGACCGAAGTTATGCCTCGTGAGTATAAGTCTAACTTGTTAAGGTTTTCATTTAATATACCTATAAAAGCATCGCTATAAGGAGCTTTTTGCACCATTGGTCCGGTTGCAGCTAAAGGCCCGCTGCCTGATAGACCTATCAGGTTTGCAAATTTAATAAAATCTTCTTTAAATTCCGGTAGTCCCATGCCATCAACTGTTTCACCGGTTCTTTCGCCGTTTTCATTTAAAGCTCCGTTACAGTATTTTATCGCATTGTTATATAGCCATTCGAAATTTTGGACGCCATAATCTTTTCCACCGTGTGTAATATGTTGTTCAAATTTAACTCCATTGATTTCGGATTTTCCGCCGAGGAATTCTCTCATTCTTCTCTTGATAGTATCTCTGTAATTAGTTCTTGCGGCGGCATAATCTTCTACAAGAGTGAGATAATCTCCATATTCTACCGAATTTTCAAGAGCATCACGCCCGTAGTGGTTAATACCCGTCGGACCTATTTCTGCTTCATGCATAGCTTTTAATTCCGCTATATCATCAGTAATAGGCTGCCATACTCCAAATGAATCATAGTAGCCTACACCTTTTTTAAACCCTGCAACTGAAGGAGGGTCTGTTAATACGTCATTAAATTCTTGAGAAGTCTCAAGTGTTTCAAAATAATCTGTTGTTTTAATTAATCCGTTGCGGAGTAAGAAAGTATCCAAGTCTCCGTTAGCGGCTTCAAAGTTTGCTGCATCTTTTGTTGATACAAGCAAGTTATTAGCATTATCAATAATGCCGTATTGCGTATTGTATGAGCTGTATGCCGTTAATGAGTTAAATGTTAAATCTTGATATACTTCATTACCTTTAGCATCAAAGTTTTGGAACATCAACTGAGTGCGGTTCAAAGCGTCAATGTATTCATCACTGACTCTTGTAGAATCAGCTGTTAAACGCATCTTTGCATCATTAATCAACTGAGAACGCAACTCGTTGTCTGCCATACGAGAGGTTATTGATAATAATCTGGCTTGTGATGCCGCTAAACCCATTGTTGTTGCCTTTCCTTTTAATTCCGTTACTTTATCTGTATATACGGCTTAAATTTATTAAAACTTTAATATCTTAAAAGTTTTGTTAACAGATTGTAACATTTTAAGTTAAGATAAAATTGCACTCTTAGCTATTGAACAAAAAACTTAAATTAAATATAATTATAATATGGCAAAAATTCTTGAGCTAAATAACTTAAATTTGGGATTCAATACGGATACAGGCTATCATCAGGCTCTGTACGGGGTTTCATATAGTATAGAACAGGGCAAGACATTGGCATTAGTTGGAGAGTCCGGTTGCGGAAAAACAATTAGTGCAATGAGTATACTGCAATTACTTCCGAAAAATGCACAAATATCGTCGGGTGAAATTATTTATTCGGGCAAAAATTTATTAGAATATTCCGCAAGTGAAATGCAAAAAATTAGAGGCAAAAAGATAGCTTTAATCCCGCAAGATCCTATGACATCTCTAAATCCGCTATTTACAGTCGGAGACCAACTTTTAGAGGTGATAAAGATACATCAAGGGTTAGTAGGGCAAGAGGCTATAAAAAAAGCGACAGAAGCCTTTGATGCAGTGCAGATACCGTCTGCAAAAGAGCGTTTAAAAAATTATCCTCATGAATTTTCCGGCGGAATGAAACAGAGAGCAATAATTGCAATGGCATTAGCCTGTGATGCCGAGATATTAATAGCGGATGAGCCAACGACGGCGTTAGACGTCACGATTCAGGCACAAATAATGGAATTAATCAGGCAAATAAAAGAGGAAAAAAATACAGCTGTCTTACTCATTACACATGATTTGGCGCTTGTAAAAGAAAATTCGGATGAAATAAGTGTTATGTATGCGGGAAGAATTGTTGAAAAAGCTTCGACCTCAGATTTCTTCAAAAATCCGAAGCATCCGTATTCTGTTGCATTACTCAATTCAATACCGTCTAATACCGTAAAAACGCTGTCAATAATTCAGGGGCAACCGCCAACAATTAGTCAGCAGATTAGCGGCTGCAGATTTCACCCGAGGTGTACCGAATGTACAGAGGCTTGCAAGTCCAAGATTCCGCAATTAAAAGAGATTGGGCCAAATCATTTTAGCGCTTGTCACTTATGTTAATATTGACATCAAATAATGTTTACGGTACTTTGTATTTAGGCTAAATACGGCAATGTGCGGTATGGGTTTAGTAAATTGAAAACTAAATATGGACATGTGGTGCAAGCCGAGCAGAGCCACGACACGAAGTGAAACGGAGTGGAGAGATGACAAATCATAATCCGAAACTACGATTTCCGATTTGATTTAGAGCGGTGGCGTTTAATGCGAGGCGCAGTGCAAGTTTAGTAGATTGAAAATTTAATATGGGCATGTGGTGGAATGGTAGACACGCTAGTCTTAGGAACTAGTGCGAAAGCGTGGGAGTTCGAATCTCTTCATGCCCAGTAATAGGTGGTTTGGAATGTATCCCAAACCACCTATTACTTTGTATGGAGTATTTACGAGAACTCCCAGCCACGGAGTGGCTCAGAGTTTGAGAGGATTTTTTGCAGAGAGCGGAGGACTTTTCTTTGGAGCAAACTTAGTTTGCGAAAAGAAAATCCGCAGACTCGTTTAACGCAAAAAATCCAAGACAGTCTCTTCATGCCCAAATAAGCAGGGATATCATTTTTATCCCCGCTTATTTTTTTGTTTATATTTTATAGCAATTACCTTTTAATAGGACATTTGATCGGAAGTTCTTTCTGCCATTGCGAGGGCAAAGGCACGAAGCAATCCGGTTTTTACCCATTTAAAAAGTTCGGAAATGGTTTTAGTATAAATGTCCGAAGTGTCCGGTTTTAGTAACCAAAATGTCCGCTCATTTGAACTTTTTGTCCCAATAATTGCACTATAAATTTATTGTTGGGTTTCACCCAACCTACAGACTGAAGTTTAGGTGAAAATTTCTGAGTGCGTACCCCCCCCCAAAATTTAATGGTGGAAATGTGTGTTCAATTATTTTTAAATTTATCATTTTAAGCATTTCCCACCCTACATAATTCTCAAATCCGCTGTTCTTTCTTATCAAACAGACTGTTATTATACATTTATAGCAATTTTTATTTTTTTCATGTTTTAGTATATGTAGGAGTAGGTATGTCTATAGAAAAAACAGATAATTCAAAATTGTTTTTGAAAGTTCCTCAGCCGTTAAAACCTGAAGTAACGCAGCAAAATCAGACACAAACTGTGCATGATGGTGAAAAAACTCGCGCTGCAAAATATATGATTGGTGCGACGGCTATAGCGATTACTGTTGCAGCAGGTATAATCGGACATAAAAACAATTGGTGGCGGGGTTCAAAAAATATTTCTTCAACTTCACATACTGAAATAAAACCTCAGAGTGTGAAATCTGAAAGCAGTTCTGCATCAACAGGTCATGTTACTGAGAAAGCTTCTGCTTCTTCTGCAAAAGAACCTGAAAATATTTCGATTCCAAAAAGAGAAGATATTGATAATGCCTCTGTTTCAACAGCAGGTTCAGAGAAATCAAAACAGTCAAAATTAAGTAAACTAATAGATACAATTACTGCTCCGTTCAGGAAAATAAAAGAGCACAGAGAGTCAAAAAGATTGAAAAAAGAAGCTGCCCAAAAAGCAAAAAAAGAAGCTCTATATAAAGAACAACTAGAAGTTCAAAAACAGCGTGATGCAAATATGCGACAATCTTATGCTGAAGCAAGACAAAAAATTATTGATGATGAACCTAACCGATTAGAAAGAATTGCGAAGCAAGAGAAAAAATATGCAGCACAAGTAAAGAGATTTTCGAATAAAGATTTTGGCAATATAGATTCGGAACATGTGCTTGAAGATTATGATTATGCAAAAGTAAAGCCTTATCTTCAAACAAATCCTGAATTATTTGTGCCGTCACCGAAAAGAGGTGAATATAATCTAAGTAATTTTGCGGTAGACGGTTACTGGAATGGCCCAAGCGGTATGGGCGCAAGTTGTGGTGCTAATATTACGGGAACAGAACTCCGTTATAATAATCAATTTACTCTGCACGATACCGGTTATCCTCAATTATGCAGGAAAAAATTAAGCAGTGAGCAGTTAATAGATCTTCATTGGGCAATGCAAAAAGTTGCAGTCAAGGGTCCGTATGACGGAGATAAAAGATATCATATCGGTACTGCATTAAGGTTTTCTGCTCCGGAATGTGCGAATGACAGAAGTCGTCCGCTCGGGTGGAATATATTTATAGAGGGTGATATAAGTCTTGCCAAAATGAATGAGATAAAGAAACATCTTGTGGAATCGGGCGTTTGGGCTAGACAAATGGCTATTCAAAGTGACGATACAATGATTGAGGTTTTGAACGAAATTATAAAATGTTTAAATAAATAATTCCGTTTTTATGCTTTTTCTGCCGGTAATTTGTATTTTCTCCTTTTTATAATATAGCACATATGACAATGATGTATAAAAAATTGTAAATAATTTTTAGATATTAGACAATTGCTTCGTGAATTTTAAATTAATGAATATAGGGGACTAAAGCGAGGAATTTAATAGGGCAATTAATTTTCGATTAACAAACGACTACGGTAATGTTGTAAGCAGCGGTAGTCTAACTTATACGTTTCAGCCAAATGAGGACATTTTGTTCAGTGTTTTGCTGTTCGAGTATTAATAACTGTCCTTGTGCGTCGGATTTGAGCAGGAACAGTCATTATGAAGAGATGAAATATAAATGCTCTTAATTGTTCATGATTAATAAAAAATCGAAATTTTTAATTAATATTTGCTTTTTTGTTCTGTGTTATAATGATTTAAAGTTATACAATTTTATTTTGTATAATTTCGAAATAACCAAAAACTATTGAAGGGTAAAATCTATGAAATTTTTATTGATAGGAATATTTATTGTATTTTTTTTGCTGCTGATAGTCGCAATTTACAAAATCAGTGAATTAAAAAGTGTCAACTATAATCAACCGGAATTTTTAGCAGATAAAAAAATATTAACTATTTATTTTTCAAATAACGGTAATACCAAATGTGTAGCACAAAATATAAACAATATTATTGGCGGCGATATAAAAGAAATTGAATTAGTTGAAAATTACCCTAAAAATATTTTTGCTATGTCAAATCTGACAAGGAAACAAATGAAGGATGGATACCTACCGAAAATAAAAGATGTTGATATTTCAAATTATGACATTATTTTTATTGGTTCTCCTGTATGGAATTTTTCAATATCATTGCCGGTAAAAACATTTTTAAATAATAATAACTTTGACAACAAAATCTTAATTCCGTTTTTTACATACTCAGGCGGAGCAAACCAAAACAAAATAGTTAAAGAAATCGAAAATATAACAGGTGTAAATTCAATAAAAAGACCTTTATTTATGTTTGAAAATGGAATTATCCTCACAAAAGAACAAATTATTAAATGGTTGAATAATATTTAACACACGACTTAGGAGTTTTGCTCTTGCAATGACATGCAAGGTTTTCGCCCAAATATCCTGAAAAAGATATTGAAAATTGTTTGGTGCAAAAATTTTTACCCTACTAATTACTCGCTGAGTCTTACATTTTTTGATAAATACCCAAATTTAATTTTTTAAAAGTACTTAAAACTTCAGAATTTTGGACATCTTGAAAATATGGGTCTGATATAAAATATCCATCTGTTGTTTTTAAAATTCGATTTATATGTTTCATAGTTTTTGTGTAATCATTATCAGATAAGTAACCAAAAACATTATTTGCTGATATAATATCAAAATCGTTATCTGAATAATCTGTGATAACATCTTGAATACGACTATCCCATTTTGATTTTTCTGGATTATTGTATGATTCATTGACAAAATTGAAAATTTCGTCATTTACTCTGTAATCCATACTTAGAGCTGCGGGTTTATGCATTTGAGTATAAATATAGTATTCTACCGGAGATAAATCACTAATATTCGGTTCTGTTCCGTGATATTTTACATCTTTTACAAAACTTTTACCGGCATATTTGGGAAATGTTTCAGACCGGTATAAATTAGGGAAAGCATCAAGTCTAAGTTCATTATATTTTGGTTTTGATTGTAAATCCACAATGTATAAATCTACATTTTTATTTAAAGGACTGTCTTGAATTATTTCTTTTATGCTTGCCAAATACGAAAAAGGTTCTTGAGAATGTCCTATTCCTATAATTAACATTTTCTTAGGTTTATTTGGTTTAGCTTGAAAAATATTACAGAATAAATCTTCTATGTCAGCATATCCCTTATTATTTGCCAATGCAACAACTCCACGTCTAAAATAGCAAGATTGTGTGCTATTAAATTTATAAAAATCCGGATGAGCAGTAAAATTCAACTTATATCGATAATAATTATTTGTATTAACTTCCTTTATAGAATATATTTGCATAATATATTAAAAGCACATAAATATGTTTTTTGCTAATAATCTCAATTTTAATGTACTAAATATTTCAAATTACCGATTTTTGTCTTTTTGTTTGATTTAGGTTATACCATATTTGAGTTGGTAGGTTGGGAGGAACTTAAAGGGTAGAAAAGGTAAAACGACAATTGGGAGAAGTGTAACCCAACATAAAATTATTGTTGGGCTTCGCCTGTGTCAAAAAACATTTTATTCATAGGTTATTTATGCTTCACCCAACCTACATAACTTTTTAATATCTTTCCTGAATAATTATGCAAATCGTAGTTTGTCAAACACTCACAATAATAGAGGCTAATTTTACAAAAATTTGAGAGCCGGAAAACATTGATTTTTCGCTCAAAATTTGCATAATTATTACGAAGAAATATTACAAAATAAGATATTATTTGTTTCTATAAATAGGGAAAACTTTAGCATTATACTTTTTGGATAAATTATCTATAAACAATTTAGACTGAAATTCTGTTTCAGAGTTTGTATTGACCTCAATGAAATTAAAATAATCAATCAGTATACAATTTACGGGTTTTTGTGTATACCATGAGAATATAGTGTTGCAATATTCATCAATATTATCACTCGTTAATAACGGTTCGGTAATAACATGTAAAGTATTAATTTGACTTAACTCTTTCAATGCATGTGCTAATTTTTCCCAATCTTCATTCGAAAAATTACCCATTTCTATAATTTCTAAATTTAAGTTTTCATAAACTGATATTAGGAAATCAACTAATTTTATCTTATCAATTATTGGAGAAAATACTATAACAACACCTTTTTGTCTTGTTGCTATATCCAAAACTGCTTGTAAGTATTTAATCAAACCCTGTATTTTATCATTTTTGGGAAGGGATAATAATTCATTTTTCTCAACTTCATTCATAGCACAAAATTTATCATATCTTTTTTCTATTTCTAAGTAGTTATCTAATAGCAAATCCTTTATTGTATGAGAAGTTATCTGATAATATGCTAATATTGGAATATGATTTTTTAAAGCTATATGATGTAACTTTTTATCAAGAATTTCTAGTGGATCTGTATTTTGTACAGTAGTATCGATTAATTTTATGTAGTCATCAATAATAATCAATTTATTATTGATTTCTGTTTTATCATTTAAAAACTTATCAATAGCTTGTTCAACGTCATTAATATTTTTACAACTACTATTTGTAGTAATATAGATACTCAACAAATTATTCAAATCCTTTTTTATATTACTAAAATTATTATTTGAGAATTTTTCTATATATTTTATTAGATTATTTGTAATATCTTGAGTTTTTAATCTTAAAGAAATAATTAATATTTTAGTTTTTAAATTTAGCCCATAATGAATAATAGTATCATATGGAAACCCATTTATACCTTCAACCAAAAGAGTATTAGTATTTAAAGCATTTTCTATTGTCATCATTTACCACCTTTATAATTTAATATCATATTATAATAATATTGTATACATACGCCAAATATGGTCATACTTTTTTGAAAAAATTATGATATAATATTTAAAGACAACAAGTGGAATAATATGCAAAAGAAATTGATAAAGTATCTTATAGATTTAACTATAAACAATAAAGACAATGAGAATTTTTCGTACATAAATTTAGACGAAAACAATAATTATAGAGGTTGGGTTACTAATTTTAATCTAAAATATAATATTGATGGTACAGTAGTAAAACTTGATTTACATAAAGAGAAAGATTTATTTTTGTTATTTGTCCTTGCTTCTGCTTGGTCAAGAACAGGACCTTGGGAAAATGCTGTATTTTTCACAACTTATTTAAAATTTAAAAACTATGACATTGAGAAGTGGCAAAATAATTCTTTTGTAGAAGAAGAAATGAACAATAGATACATTAATTGCCAAGAAATAATAAATAAAGTAAGCGGTATTGAATATAGACAAAAAGTAACTTTTAGAAAAGATTTATACAATAGTGTTTATATACTTGCAAACAAATGGGAAGAAATTAAATTCCATATGAATATAGCAAGTCAAAATCAAGATTGGAAAACTTTTATTGATTTTTTATCTTCAATTGAAGGCTTGGGTAGCGCCAAAAACAAAATGCGAATAAAAATACCACTTATTCTAAGGGAATTAAGATGTCAAAATATTTATCATAATATTAATGGTAAATATTGTTGTGTTGCTGATAAAAGAGTTAGAGATACATATAATAATTATTTGCATAATAAATTGCCTCAAGATTATATAAAAGCTTCTGAACTTATATGGGATGATTTTGGAACATTATATGATATTCCTGCATTTGCATATGAAGATTTATGTAAAAATTAAATTGCCATAGCATTATTTTATTTGATTTTTAATAAATATATTGCCGACCTTTTATAAAAAATTTCCGACCAAGAAAAATTTTGAACTTAAAAACATGAAATTTTTGTTTCAACAAAACCAACGAAAAATCATTTCAAGCGTACAACATGCCGGGAAGGTGCAAAAACGCTAAAACTCTTTTGTGGACAGAAATAGGACACAATTGGGAACAAATTAGATGTAAAAGAACAAACAGTTTGATTATTAGAAACAGACAGTTTGATTATTTCGGACACCCTTGTTCAAAAATAGTTCAAATAATGTCAGATTAGTCGGGGAAATTTCCCCGACTTTTTTAGATTATTTTAAATTAATATATTAATAAATCATCGTAGGTGAGGTCATAAATCCCTGCTTATTTGGAACGTCTTTATTAGTAAAACCAACCTTTATTTTGTTACGACCGAATCGTTCCTCAATTCTATCGATAGCCTTACCAAGTCGTTCGCTTTTTTCTTTCTTAACCTGATCCTCGAACATATTTAATTGCTCGTTTGAACACGTTTTGAACTCCTCTAATAAGATGCCCACACTCCTATATAAAATATTAGGATAATACATCATTTCTAAAAGTTCAAAGGCTGTTTTAGATATGTTTAATTCAAAGTCAGTTGGGTTTTCAAGTTTTGCTTCCAAAAAGCCACATTTAAAATCCTTTGTTTTTACAATAACTCCGATCGTGTTGCATTTACATCCTGCCTGACGAAGTCTCCGGCATGCAGAGTGAATATGAACTTGCAGTTCATTCTTAATATAATCAAAGTCCGATGTAAATTCAGGAAACGACTGTGTGTCGCAGATAGATTTTGGAGGCGGCGGATTATTTACGATTGGAATTATGGAATGACCTAATAATTCATATTTTGTCGTTAATCCGTTCTTGCCAAAGTTCCTCTTCATCCACTCGTCATCTTTGCTTACGAATTCGCTTGCAGTTCTTATACCGAACCTTTGAAGTCTTAAAGTT
>CACWLL010000006.1:321569-322435 GCA_902761735.1 uncultured bacterium | reverse complement strand
ACATATTTTTCAGCCTGCAATTTTGCCCAACTCGGGACTTCGGAATATTTTAAATCTACTGCCGTATCTCCAAGATACTTATCTTGAGCAAAATCCGGCATTGATTTTAACAATACAAAATAGTGAGCGACTTTGCCTTTTTTAACTATCTTAAAAACAAATTCCCCCTGACGGCATTTTCTTTTTAAAGTTTGGCTACTCAGACCTATCATCTCAGAAGCCTTATCTATATCTATCCAAATATTTGTATTATCTTTGGTGTTTTCCATAAATATCTATTTTAATTCTTACGCTTTTACTTTTAAAGGGTACTTAACATTGGTTCATAAATTTTATGCAAATTTCAAAAGCTGAAATTCACTAATAACTGAATTTTTAATTTTTTGAAATTTTGTAAAAATCGCTATAAATTTTGCCATTACTGATTTTGAATACTATTAAAAATTTTGCATAAAGTTTACGAAGAAATATTAAGCGGTATTGACAGAAATTCTGTTTGTATATAATAGGTTCAAATTCCCTTATATTTAGCCAGATTTTCTCATTTTATATTTTATTAAAATTTAAAAAATAATTATATTCCCCAAGTGTCTAATATAATTTTTTATTTGCAAAAATAAATTTAGAGAACATTTAATATTCCAAAATCTCATTATCATCAGGAACAAATACATTATTCAGTTTTAGAGCTTTTATATCTTCTCTTGTAACGGTTAAATGACTTACTGTGTCCATGTGGCTTGCAATTATGATTGAATTTTTTGCAAAATTTGATATTGCTTTAACATCCTCAATATCCATAATCAACCTTTCGCCTTCACCCACCAATACAGTAGCGCCGCAAGCATTTATAACAATGATTTCAG
>CACWLL010000006.1:258680-321536 GCA_902761735.1 uncultured bacterium | reverse complement strand
TTACTTCATCACACCAGATTGTGTCCCCTGCAACGTATAATGTTTTCTCTTTGTCAGATTTAAACACTATTCCCATAGCGTCATAAGGCATTCCGATTTGCTCGCACATCGGTTTTACAACTTCACGTCTGCCGTGCTGGCATTGAGTTTTATATAATGTAATCCTCTCAAAATCTGTTCCGTTTTCAGAAATAATACGAACATCATTAAATCCAAAATTTTTTATAATGTTCAAATCTATTTCATTCTGAACATAGAACGGAATGTTTTTATCCAATGCTTTTACAGCAAATTCATCAAAATGGTCAGGGTGAAAATGGGTTAATATAATCGCATCCAGTGGTAAATGATTTATATCAAAATCTTTTGGCAAATCAACTCTCGGTTGTCTGACTTTACTGTTCATTGCCCCCTCAAACCCCGGCATAAAATCTTTCGGCATAAGCCAAGGGTCAATTAAAAATCTTTTATTATTGTACGTAATTATAATTGTTGCATTTCTGATTTGATGAATTTTCATTGTTTACTCCTTACAATTAAAAATGTTGCTACTCTTTTTATTTACCCATGGTGATGGCAATGTGCGTGATCATAACCTTCGCCACCGCATGCGTTTTCACCTGTTTCAAGAGAATTTGCCATATATTTTTCTAATACTTCTCTAATCGGTAATTCAGGGCAACCCGCAACAACTTCAACTCCGTTTTGAGCAAACATCATCATTGGACGCCCGCCCATTCCGCCTGCTAAAACTTTACTTACACCCTGTTCTGAAATCCAGGCAGCACTCTGACAAGAAATACCTTCTTCCGGTATTTTTTCTTCTATAGTTAAAATTTCCTGTGTTTCTGGGTTAATTTCAGCAAAAGTAAATGAATCACAATGTCCGAAATGTCCGCATAATTTTCCTTCACTTGTCGGAATACAAATTTTCATAACCATATCTCCTTTTAATTTTTCTATGTTGCTTTGTAGTAAAATAGCACTTTCAAGAGCTTGCGTATCTGTAAGATTATGTCTTTTTGCGTAATCTCGCAGAATATTTAAAATGTTTTCGTTAATTCTTCTATTGAACGGTACTTTTTTAAGACAGGTTTTCTTTCTTCCTGCCATTTCACGTTTTCCGCCCCAATTAGATTTTTGACAACATTTCATAATTAAAAACTAACACGCTTATTTGATTATGTCAATACAAAATCAAGAATTATTTCTGTAACCAACTCCTGCTTTATAACCTGATATTGAGTACAATAATGGCAGAGCAGGCTCTATCCATTTAAGTCCTGATAGCAAAGATACAGTCGCAATATCGTCTGCGTGCAAACTAATATCCAAAAGTTCAGGCGTTCTTTTTTCTTTTATATCTTTGTTTTTGCAGATTACAGGATTAACAACCTTATTTGCTATAAAGTTTGCAATTTTGCTTCCACCGATAACGCCTGTTAAGATAATACCTCCAACCATTCCAATACATCTTGCAGCTTTTGATTTAATATTCATTTTCTCTAATATTCCAAGAGCTGCACCTGCTCCGATATTACACATAAATATATTTGCAAGATATTGATACATACCTTCGTTTACTTTGTCCTGCACCCTTCTCTTCCAATTTTCTTCAGTTATTTTATCAGCCGCAATTCCACCTAATACACCTCCCACAACTGGAACAGCACCATATATTGATAAATATCCTATCTCCTTAAATATATCTTTTGCCTGAATATTATCGGGAGGAGGAATAAGTCTATTTGCTAAATCTTTTTCTCTATTAAAAAGTATAGAAATATCTTTTAGCGATAATAAGTTACTTTTTGATTTTTCCAATATACTTTTCAAGTCAGTATTTGGATTTGTTTTAATAAAACTATCAACCAGTTTTTTGTTTTGTTCTTTAACCGTAGATAATTTAAACGGCATTTTTCGACCTGTTAATTTAGATGCAATATACGGTGCTGAAATTGCAGAAAGGGCGGTTGCCCCCAGTATAACACCATTTTTAACTGCTGTTTTTTCTTATCCTCTCTATTTGGGGTTTTATGAACTTTATTTACAAATATTGAAGCTGCACCTATGCTTAATCCTAATGGTACATATCTATTTACTTTTGCTGTCAGAATCGGCTGGTCGAGGTATTTTCCTATTGCTGAGATTGCGTTCATTGTCTTTTCCTTGTCTATAATTGTCTATAATCTCAGGATGATTATTACAATAATCGGTAAAATCTTTTATTTCGCTTAGTATATTGTCAGAGATAATATGCTCTATTTTACAGGCATTTTCGCTTGCTTCTTCGGGACTTATGTTGAGAACTGTTTGAAAAAATAACTTTAACGTATTGTGTATGTTATATACTTTTTTGGCTTCTGAAAGGCCTGTAGGAGTGAACGAAATTGTTCCATAGCTCTCATAAGTTATAAGTTCTTTTGAGACAAGTTTAGACAGAGCTTCTGATACTGATGCTCGGGAGATATTTAGCATACGTGCTACATCTATACCTTTTACCGTTTTATTTTCTTCTTGTGCAATGAAGATTGCTTCTAAGTAATCTTCAAGCCCTGCTGTTAAATTTTTATCTGCCATAATTTACCATAATAATTTCTCCTTATGACATGATTGTAAGGCATACCTAACAAATTGTCAAGAGCAAAAAAATTTGCTGTAGAAGTTTTTAATGCACCTTCTTTAAAAGAAGGTAATTTATCAAGAAAGATAGTTTGCTCAATTCTATCTGACAATTATTTGTATTTTCGTGTTAACATATACATAAAAAGAGGGGTTTAAAATAACGGTTTTGAAACGAAATTTTGATGAAGAACTTGCTAAAGAATACGGAGTTGAGGGTTTGACTGCTTGCCCGATGCTAAAAGTTGGACAAGTTTTCTATGCGGATTGGGAATGTCCTGAAGGTTTTTGTAACGAAGCTTGGAAAGCAATTTATCAATATGTATTCGCGCTTGCGCATGGCGGAGCAACAAAAGAACTTTTCTATTACGGTGACTGGATAAGAAAACCTGGGGTTGCGATATGTTCCTGTAATGACGGACTCCGCCCCGTGATATTTAAAATTGAAGCAGAGGAGTAGATATGAACGCAAAAGAATTATGTACCTGTAAAAATACAAAATGCAAATTGCACCCGCTAAATCACGATTTAGGATGCACTCCTTGCATTGAAAAGAATTTAAAAATGGATGAGATGCCAAATTGTTTCTTTGATAAAATTGACCCTGAACATAAACGCAAAGGGACAAAAACAAAAGATTATGCAGAGTTTTATATAAATGAGGTAAAGGGGTAAATTAAAAATGAAGTGGTTGATGCTATTACTTGCAGGAATATTTGAAATCGTATGGGCAATTGCAATGAAATACTCAAGCGGTTTCAGCGTTTTGCTACCATCTATAATTACTGCCGTTGCATATATTCTAAGTGCCGTATTTTTAGCATTTGCACTAAAATATTTACCCCTTGGAATGGCTTATGTGATGTGGGTTGCTTTTGGAATAATCGGAACAACACTTCTCGGAGTTTTATTATTTAGCGAAAAATTAACCGTTCTGCAAATTATATCCATAATCCTAATTATTATTGGCGTTATTGGATTAAAATTTTTTGCAAAACAATAGAAATCATCATGCTCTCTAATAAATTTATATTATAATTAATGTATAAATGAGGATTTTATATGATTAAAAAATTATGTATTACTGTTTTATTATCCGCTTTAATGTTTAATTTGACTGCGTTAGCAAAGGAGAATGAGAAAATGACAAGACAAGAGATTGCTGATAAAAATTTAGAAACATTGTTTAATATCACAACTAAAAACAACAACAGTCCCGATAAAGACTTTATGGATATTTTGCAAAAATATATTTTTGGCGAAGTATTTACAATAGGAGATTTGGATATAAAAACAAGAGAATTATTAACAGTTACAAGTTTGACCGTTATGCAGACACTGCCGCAGTTAAAAGCACATATAAACGGTGCCTTAAATGTCGGAAATACACCGATTGAAATAAGAGAAACAATTTATCAGTGCGCTCCGTTTATCGGTTTTCCAAAAACTTTAAATGCAATTTCTGTCTTTAACGAAGTCATTAAAGAAAGAGGTCTGGAAAAAGAATTAAAAAGCACAAAAACAACTGACGAAAACAACAGATACAAAAAAGGCTACGAAATTCAAAATCCTATGTATGGCGATGAAATTGTTCAAAATATGAAGGGATTGCCTGATGATATGGGGGCTGATGTTGCAAGATTTTTGACAGAAGTTTGCTTTGGTGATTTTTATACAAGAGAAGGCTTAAATCTTAAAACAAGAGAACTAATGACAATAGCAATACTTACAACAACAGGTAATACAGGAGTGTTAAAAAGCCACATCAAAGGAAATTTGAAAGCAGGCAATTCAATAGAAACAATAACTGCCGCAATTATTCAGGTTATGCCTTATGTTGGTTTTCCAAATTCCTTTGCAGCCTTAAAAACGGTTAAAGATGTAATAAATGAAAAATAAAGAGGTTATATTTATGAAAAAACTAATATTATTAACCATTACGATTTTATTTTTAACATCCAATTTAAGCTATGCTTGCATTTTTAGTAAAAAAGGAGATAAAATGCTGACATTACAGGAATATTCTAAAACCATAATGTTTCCTATCGGGAATACAAATGATGCTTATAAGCAATACTTTATCGGACAAAGTTATATTGCACCTATATCAACCGAGCAGGTAAAAATTTATAATGTAACTTTCGAGCCAAAATGCAGAAATAATTGGCATATCCATAAAGCCAAATCAGGCGGCGGACAAATATTGATTGCAATAGGCGGCAGAGGTTATTATCAGGAATGGGGTAAAGAACCGATTGAAATGAAACCCGGAGATGTGATAAATATTCCGGCGAATGTAAAACACTGGCACGGGGCGGCTCCTGATTCGTGGTTCTCGCATTTGGCAGTAGAAGTTGATGGGGTAGAAACATCAAATGAATGGCTGGAGCCTGTAAGTAACGAGGAATATAATAAATTAAGATAATATGTAGAAAATTTTTAATTTTTCATTCAACAGATTGAATAATAACTAAGTTTTGTATATGATTATTTTGTTGTTTTAAAAAATTTAATAGGAGGAAATATGATAAAATTGTTTAATAACGAAATTCCCATTAGTTCCGTCCTTTTTGGAATTTTTGTTATCCTTTTTTTATTTTTCATGTTCACAAATGTCGATGTAGCAATAATGTTGTTTATTACTTTAGTTTTTGCATGCTCATTAAATCCGATTGTTGATAAATTAGAAAAGAAAATGCCAAGACCCGTTGCTGCATGTATTGTATTATTTGGTGCATTGTCTATATTAGGTATACTAATTGCATTTATATTTATGTTAGGGGCATACCAAATTAGCGAATTAATTAAAGAATATCCTAATTATGTTAAAAATTTAGATGCAACCATCAAAGGCAGTGCCTTACTTCAAGCAATGGGTATAACAAAAATAGACATTGAAGGAATTACTGCTTCTATGGCAAATTCTACCGAAGGTGCAATAGATTATATTGCAGGATTAATAAAAGGAATGGGTTCAAGTTTTGCTTATTGCTTAACAGGTTTAATCTTTCTGTTTTTCTTTATGCAAGATAAAAAGAACATTAAAGAAACTGTTTTGAAATATTTTCCATTAAATATAAAGAATAGAACTGAAGAAATTATTGATAATATATCCTCAAAAATGGGTGGATATGTATTTGCTCAAACAATGGCTGTGTTAAGCGTTTTTGTTGTAAATGCAGTCGGTTTATTAATTTTGCAAAACCCTTATGCAATTTCTATTGCAATCATAGCTGCAATTTTAGACATAGTTCCTGTTGTCGGACCGGCTGTCGCAATTGTTATTTGTTTAATAGGTGTCTATGAATTTGGGGCTAAAGTCCTTATTACAACACTTATTGTTATGGTTGCTGCACAACTTGTGGAAAACAATTTGGTTAGACCTTATGCATTCAGTAAATTAATGGATTTGCATCCGACAATTATTTTCTTATCATTAATTTTAGGCGGGAAATATTTCGGCTTTATCGGAGTACTTTTCGGACCTGCGATGGCCGCAACAGTTTGCGTCTTACTTGATGAATTATATGTAAAAAACATAAGAGAAAAAGAAGAAAATGTTAAATTAGCAAAGGAGGATAATTAATATGAAAAAAGTAATAAAAAGTTTTTGTGCACTATCATTGCTTGTCATTTTTGCGACAACCGCAAGTGCCGCAGGCATGATTAAAGACTACCACGCATACAGAATAAAAGACCAAAACATAAGAACAGTAGTTCCTGTTGTTGACAATATTTTAAGTAGAGAGGTTGAAGTAAAGAAACTTGCAAGAAATGCGTATTATGCAGCATACGGTGAAGAACACTATTATATGAAATTCTATCCTGCTTTGAATGATACAGATGTATATATCGTAACAGACGGAGATTATGACAAAGAGAACAACGATGTTACCGCTTTCTTTAAAAGTCAAAATTATAAATACGAAACACTTGAAGACAAAGAAGCTTATAAAGAATATAAGTTTGATTTTATAGACTATGCAAGATCAGGGGCTTTAGATGGTTTATTTACTCTTCCTGACGGTTTAAAACCGCTCAAAAAAGGTATGAGTAAATTAAATGATAAATTGTCAAAAGGGAATGAAAAGACCTCTACTATTCCATATTCAGAAGATAAAGAGCCGATTAATTTAACATGTGTTGATTCGGAAACGTTTAATAATACCGAGGCTAATGTTACGGTAACAATTAATGAATATCGCTTAAAAAACAAAGAAAATAAATATGTTCACGCATTTGAATATATTGTTAAAAATAATTCAAATTACGATATAAAAGTAGAAAAAGTATACTCTGAAAGGCTTGCGGCACTAAAAGATATTACAACATCAACATTTGTAGATTTGGATAGATTAGACCTTGCAGATAACTTGGGTGTTCCGTTAGCTGTTGCTACCGGCGGCTTATCATTGGGCTTTACAGTTGCAAACAATGTAAGACTCGGAATGGTTATTAAAGAAGCTACAAGATTTGCTCATTCACTTCCTGAAAATTATGACTTAAAAGCAAATTCTTCAATGAGAATACTTTGTTTAAAATTTAAGGATGATCCGAAACCTCTGCAATTTACTATTAAAAAACAGGGACATACTTATCAGTTTACATATTAATAAATATTTGCAAATATCGGGTTGATAATAAGAATTCAACCCGATATTTTTTTGAAATTCTATTTTTACTTTAGTTTTGATTTTTTAAAACGTCTGACAGGTAGGTTTTGTAGTATTGTTTAAAGGATTCGGGTTTCTTGATTTTTACACTCGTCCCCCATTTAAACAATTCCTGGCAGATTGCGTATGTTCCACCTGATGTGAATTTTACCTGAATATTACCGTTATCTAGCTCTTTCATCTTTTGTGTCGGGTGGAAATGGTAGTTCAGAACATCATCTTTTACCTCTTTATCAAATTCAAGGGTTATATCTATCGGTGTTTCCTGATAAATTCCGAAAGAATTATTGCAATATTCTGTCAAAGAAAAGTTTTCATCTTTTTCAAAATATTCATCAAGCAAAGTTAAACCCTTGATTTTATCAACCTTATACAATCTTAAATCTTTCACATAGTCATTGTAGCCTACAAGATAGTATTTATCAGCAATGATTATTCCGTATGGATTAAGGATTATGGTTTTTGATTTGCCCCCTATATCATAATTAAACTGAATCCTCTTGAATGAGAGCATCGCATTACGCAGTAATTCCATCGTTTTACTGTCTGTTTTTACTCTTGAATACTGTCTTACTGCAAAGCCCTCAGATTCCATTATCGCTTCAATATCGGTTTCTAAACCTCTTGCATTCTTTTGTGGCGTTAATGCTTTAATTTTTGAGATAAGTTCATCAAGTTCTTGTTTGCGTGTATCGTCATGCGACAACCCTTTTAAATATTCAAGGTTGGCAAAATCATCAGCATTAAAGCTTATAAGAGAATTCATTGTACCTTTTACAAACCGCCAACGTTTTTTCTTGTCATTTGATTCAACTTCCTCAATCTTTTCGGGGAACATATCAAATAACAATGTTTTCATTCTCTCTGCCGACCTGCGTGAACATTCAAAATGCTCCTGAATATCTGATATACACAAGCCTCTGAAGCTGTTTTGGAACATCATCGCAAGTTCAATTATTTCTTCTGCTTTTCTTAATCTGCTTTGTTCACGCATATTTCACCTGTTTTTTATTTCTGACAATTATATTATAAAACAGCCATGTGTCATATATGGACATAGATGTATTGAGGGTTTAAAAGATTCTTATTTATTCACATAATTTCTCTATTTCCTGGACTTCGTTTTGGTACATTGCAAGTATTTCTGAATATTTCTTGTTATTTATCGCATAAACTTCAGAATTACATGTCCTATATAACCAAGCATCCTTTTCATATTCATAGCCAAGGATTTTTTTTCTACTTCCATCTTTTGTGTTTTCAAAAAACCACTTATACTCATTTCTGTTACTATTTATTTTTTCCCTTATGTTTTTATCTCTTTCTTTATCAACATGGATATTTTTACGTAGGTTTTCATTTTCCTGACAAACTAATTGCAAACCCAAATCTTTCATAATACCTAGTTTTGGGGTACAAATAAAAATATCCATGTATACGTGATTTGCTCTTGAAGCATAATTAAAAGTTCCCCACTTATCAAATTTAGTATTTATATCTTTTAATAGACTGGTCATTAAATTACAGCAAAAAATTTTTTTTATTGTTTCATAAAAATTAAAAACTTTTGCTTTTTCCTTATTTGCATCCTTATCTATCTCATTTATAAAATCAAGAAAAGTTTTATTCGGATTATGTTCCATAGATAAATATATTTTTAAATCAATTAAACTTTGTAGCATCCATATATAATCCTCTACATATTTTTTATGCTCCGGTAAAACATTTTGACAAAAATTTCTTAAATTAAGTAAAATATCAGTATATGAAAGATACTTAAACTTAAAAGATAATTCAACAATTTTATTTTTATATTCGTAATTGCCTTTATATTCATACAAATTGTCAGATAACTTTGAAACGCCATTAGCTGATAAAAAAGTTGGTTCAAAATAACTAACTAAAATAATATGATCAAGACCATTATCACAATTTTCATATGCATATCTTTGTAATTGCTCCAAGTTGGGATATGACTTGAACTTATTTTCAATGATAATTAAATTACCATTAGATTCAAATGACAAATCAGTATGACTCATTTCTCTACATACATCACAAATATCATTATCACAGTTTTCTTGAAATATTTTTGTTGCTTTATTTCCATATTCATTTAATAACCAAGCCCAAAAATTTGAGTGAAACAATTCTTTTGAGCCAAGAGAAAGCCTAAACATTACATTTTTTGATAAATCATTTATTAGTTCTGATAAATTCCCTTTTTGATTTTCAGACATACTTAACTCCTTTCTATTTTTATAATATCAGAATAGCATGCGCTTATGACAATCTGTGACGCACTATGAAAACATTATCAACACTTGATTATTATAATACAAAAACATATGACACAAAATGACGGGAGTGAGTTGGATAATAAAATTAAAAGGAGAAAAATTATGATTAAAAAAGAAGTTTTAGAAAAGGTTTATGAAAGTATTTTTGAGGAAAAACCTCCTGTATTGCAAACAGGGTTTAAAGATTTGGACAATATTTTGAGTAGGGTTGAAAATTCAAGTCTGATAACAATCGGGGCAAGACCTGCCATGGGCAAAACCTGCTTTATGACAAATATTATGCTGAATTTACTTGAGCAGCATAAAAAATGTTTATTTTTTTCTTTAGAAATGAGTGATGAACAACTTATAAAAAGACTGCTGTGTCAAATCGGAGAAGTAGATGCTATTTTGTTAAGACATCCCGAAGACATTTCAAGAAGAAAACAAAGTGTAGAAAAAATTGCGGAAGCACTTAATAAAATTTCAGAATATGACCTCACAATAATCGATAATTCTCATAATATAGAGGAAATAAAAGAAAAAATTGAACAAGAAAAACCTAAATTTGTTTTTATAGATTATTTACAGCTTATTGATGTACCGAGTAAGAAACCTCGCTCGGAATCTTTTGAAAAAATTATGAGAGATTTAAAGATGATTGCAAAAGATAATAATTGTATTATTTTTATGACTTCGCAGCTATCAAGAGCGTTAGAGTCAAGATGTGATAAAAGACCGTTATTATCGGATTTGAGAGAAAGCGGTGCAATAGAAAATATATCTGATGTTGTTATGTTTATTTATAGAAGAGACTACTACACTAATCCTGATTATGATGAAGAAGATTATGCACGCGTAAAAGGTGAAGCCGAAATAATTGTTGCCAAAAACAGAGGAGGATGCGTCGGTACTATTAGATTACTTTTCAGAGCATCTATAATGAAGTTTTTGAATCCACTGTTAAATTAATTTGATGCTTTTTAAGGAGTGCTTATGACTTCAAATAAATTTTACATCAGCGATGAATATTATTACACAATAAAAAGAATTAAAAATCGCATAATACATATTCCTTGTGATGAATTAAAAGCAAAACAAAGATTTTTCCTAAATGCGATAAAATGGCTTTATCCGTATAAAGCGGACACACTTAATTCTGCAAAAATTCATTCCGGTAAAAAATGGATTTTAAAAATGGATATTAAAAGTTTTTATGATTCTGTTCCGAGCTATGAAATTCAACGGGTAGTGTCAAAAGTATGTCGCAGGATAAATCAGAATTATAATTCTTTTAGTTATTTATCACTTGTAACCATAAACGGTAAATTGCCGACAGGTGCTCCGACATCATCACATATCGCAAACGCTTGTTTTAAAAAAATTGATAAAGAAATCAGGTCAGTAAGTTCTGCTTTTGGTGTTGATTACACCAGATATGTTGATGATTTGACTTTTTCTTCGTACTGCAAAGAAACATTGGAAATTGTAGAAAAGAAAGTTACTGCACTCTTAGCATTTTACGGGTACAAAATAAACAAAAAGAAAACAAAATATATCTCAGATAATAAGCAACAAAACATTTTAGGACTTGTTGTGAATAATTATCGGGTACGGTTGCCAAAAGATTTTAAAAGAAAAATCAGGGCGATGCTGCATAGTTATGTAATCTATATTTGTAATTCAAGCATTAAAGAAACAAAACATTTAGCTTGGGATACCAAAAGAATAAGGCAGCTGGAAGGGTACATTTCTTATATAAAACACGTTGACAGTCATTTTTATACACAACTAAAACAGTATGCTGAAAAATTAGAACATAAATATTATGTAGTTGTTACTATTTTTTTGAAACATAAATTTTTTTAATCAAGAAACCGACCTTTAATTTTAAGGTCGGTCTTGAAAAGGTTACTGTTACGAACGAAGTGAGTAACGGTGTTCCTTCTGATTGTTATTCGTGGCATATAGCGAATCGCTTGCCTATATAATTATTATAAAATACCATTACGTCATTTTGTGTCATATTTATTTTATCTTTTTTATTCTTTCCCAAATTTCTATTGATGAGTATGGTGGGTTCTGTTCACATACCTCTAGCAATAATTTTTTGTTCGCTATTATAAACTGTTTTAATTGTTCAAAGTCTTTACTTGTAAGATTCAGAGACTTTTTGCGATAATATTTTGAAACAGTTTGAGTATCAATATCAACAGGCAGTATGTTACCGTCAGAATGTCTATCATAATTGTTTTGCACCCAAATTCTCGGGCTTAAATTTTCAATAAAATTGGGGCAAACAAATACAATCATATTTAAGCCTGTAGTTTTCTGACTTAACGGAGTACACGCATAATAAAAATCTTCTTTTGTTAATCCTGCATATAGTTTTATTATATTGTTGTATTTAAGCATTTCCCTCCTTATTCTTATAATCTTCTAAATGCCTATTGTCTGTACATTCAATTTCAATTTCCAAAAATAAAAGTCTTAAAATTATATTAATTCCTTTGTGGTCTATATTTTTCCGCCTGTAATGAAAATCAATACCTAATGACAAATTACCACTGTCAAAAGATATATAATAAGGTCTTATCCATGTACTAAAAGCAATATGTTTTGTTATAGTCAAACACATGAACATAGCGTTCAACTGCTTTGAATAGTTCATTTTAAACCGTTTTGTTCTTACTATTCTGATTACATCGTCTTTTCCTGGTTTTGGTTTAATTACAGCAAATGTCATAAACGCTTTGTATCCTTTTATTTTTATTATGAATGATACATGCGTCATTTTGTGTCATATAGTTTTATAGATTAAATCTGCTCCTGAATTTTGATTTTGATAATTTTATATATTCCGATACTTTTTTTGCCTGCGATTGACATAATTAACCGCCTTTCATCTATACAAGAAATTATCAATATGTCAGATATGGGAATATTAATTAATACTAAAAATCGTCGTCCTCCTCATAATCATCAAAATAATCGTCGTTTTCATCTTCACGGTCGTACTCATCTAATACATCTGCAACGAACATACCGCCTAACAAAAATGAGATAAAATCCATAGGTTTACTCCTTTTATTATTGCTTACATTATTATGATGAATGATATATGCGTCAGATATGGACATAGCAAGTGAGGGTTATTTTTCATCTAAAATACGATTTATTCCATCATATAGTTTTTGCAAATCTTTCAAAGCAGTATAAGATGGGCATCTTCGCATATGGTTTCCGCTATTATATTCTGAAATCACATTATTCAATTCTTGTATCGGTTTTATAAATGTTCTCCTTAATCTTGCCAATAGAGTAAGACCCATTACCCATATAAAGATTGAAGGAAATACTATTATCCATATACCGACAGTTTGTATTTTCTTTGCTTGCAAACCGGCCTGCTCCATTGCAACCCTGTTTATTCTTGAAAATGCAGTTATTTCATTGATTGTTTCTTCTTCAATTTTTTTATTTCCTTTAAATGCCGGCAAATAATTATCAGAAATCTTATCGAGAGCCTCTTTTTCACCGACTTCAGTTATGTTATTTTTTGCATTATTTAAATTTTCTTCAAATGTCTTTAAGTCTTTTTTTGCTGAGATACTTGATAACATTTGTTCTGCGTAACATAAAGACTCGGTATTACTGCTGTTTAAGGTATTTACAAACGGTTCCAGTCGTTGAAAGCCCTTAATTCCTGCAATAGTAATTACGGTAGAACATATTAAGATTAATATAAAGGAATAATAAATACGCCTTGCAAAATTCATTATTTGTTCTCCTCTGTCATTTTTTCAATATCATCACTATTCCCTGTTACAAGCAATCTGTATCCCTCTTGTAGCTTCTCCTGCGGCATTGGGCGGGTAAGTTTATTTTCTTTTATTACTCCCGCAACAATAACCCTAAATTTATCCGGTAGTTGAAGTTCTACTAATGTCTTACCTATCATAAAAGGTTGAATAGGTATTTCGAGCAAGTCAAGCTCATCAGAAGTATTATCAAAGAATATATTTTTGAATAAGATTTTATTTGCAAATTTTTTACCGTATTCAAGTTCAGGATTAATGACCTGTTTCGCACCGATTGCTTTTAAAATTCTTGCATGAACAGTTTCAGAGGCTCTGGCTATAATATTTTCGCATCCCATTTGCTTCAAAAGAGCAACGGTTAGAATAGAAGGTTCTCTTGAACCGATTGAACAAATGACCAAATCTCTGTCTTTTGGAGAAAGTTTAGCTAATGACATTTCATCTATAGTATTCAAACAAATAGCATCAGTTGCGAAGTTTGCTGCCTCGTTTACCAATTTCTGCTCCATATCAACCGCAATTACCTGAAAGCCCTTTTCGGTTAATGTTCTGGCAAGTGACATTCCAAACTGGCCTAAACCTATTACTAAAATTTGTTCTTTCATAAATATATTCTCCTATGTTAAAGATATTTTTGCTTTTGGATAACTCAAATCAAATTCCGTAATCTTTGAATTTAAGTAATATATAATCATTGCAGGCATAACCCTGCCTAAAAACATTGTAAGTATTATGACTATTTTCCCGAAAGTATCAAGCCCCGTTGTTGCTCCCATGGAAAGACCTACCGTTCCCATAGCAGAAACGGCTTCAAATGCAAGCTTTGAATGAGAAACAGACTGCGTTGTCACAAGCAACATAATTGAAATTGTTAAAACAGACAAATAAACAAATGTCAAACCTAGTGCCTTATAAACCGTTTCATAGGAAATCTCTTTATTTCTTACAACATTCTTTTTCCCTGAAAAAATATTAATACAAGTAATAATCAATATAGCAAAAGTAGTCGTTTTAATACCGCCTGCCGTACCTCCAGGAGAACCTCCGACTATCATAAGAAAAACTAAAGTCAAATAACTTCCACAGGATATATTACTTAAATCAACTGAACCAAACCCGGCAGTTCTTGCACTTACAGAATGAAAAAATGAATTTAATAATTTATCCGAGAAACTCATTCCGCTTAAAACACCGTTCGTTTCCGATATTAAAAAGAGTAATGTTCCCCCTGCAAGTAATATTATCGTTGTATAAAAAACTATAGTTAGAACTGGTGATAACCTTTCACCTTTTAAAAATTTTGGCAATGTTATTGCCATTACAGGAGCAATCCCCCCAAAAATAATTAAAAATGCTACGGTTAAAATAATAAAAGGATCACTGTTATATGGTATCAAATTATCTGATATTAACGCATAACCTGCATTACAGAAAGCAGAAACCGCAAGGAAAATAGCTTGTTTAAATCCAAATACAAAATCATGATTAAGATATGAAAATCTCAAAAATAAAATCATAAAACCTATAAATTCAAGTGAAAATGTATACTTAAAAATCAAATATAAAGATTCCTTTATCTCTTCTTTACTTTCTGCATCAAACATACTTCTCGCATTTTTTTCATAAGTTACGGACATTTTTTTACCCAAAAGCAGAAAAATAACTGAAGATATGGTCATAATTCCAAGCCCGCCAATCTGAATCAGAAGCATTAAAGTAAATTGCCCAAAGGTACTTAGTTTTGTGGCAATATCGCTGACTGATAGTCCTGTAACGCAAACTCCGCTTACGGATGTAAATAATGCATCAATAAATGACATTGTGCCTGAAATCGGAAGAAATAATAAAATGCCACCCAAAATACACAAAAACAAAAATGTTACAGGCAAAATTCTAACAGGTGACTTTACTACCTCTAAATATATATTATTGACAAATGAGTCGTATAAATTTATACATATCTTTTTCATAGCTAAAAATATTTTAGCATAAAATATTCCTCATTAATTGATAAAAATCTGCCAAAATTTTTTATTATAAAAATTTTCAAGATACGGATACCAATATTCAAGCTATTGCATTAAATAGAGCTAAAAAATTAATAGCATTTTATTCCGATTATGTTTTGGAAGGAGAA
This sequence comes from uncultured bacterium, assembly GCA_902761735.1. GTDB lineage: Bacteria > Cyanobacteriota > Vampirovibrionia > Gastranaerophilales > Gastranaerophilaceae > UBA1221. The sequence goes on along the minus strand of CACWLL010000006.1, from coordinate 306,004 downwards.
GCAAAAGGGATAATAACTCAATCGGAACAGTTTAAAATTATGGAATTTTGGCACAATTGTATTGCAAGAAAGTAAACTTAGTAACGTTTTGTTCCGGTAAGTTAATCTTACCTGATTTCTTTTAATTTCAAGTCAAATTTGTTGTTGTTAATATCGCCGTTTAACTGTACCCTGTAATATGTGGTGTTTTTTTCTTCAGCTTTTATATCAGGGATATTTAAAAGTTTGGATTTATATACTTCTTTCGTCTTTTCCGGTCTGAATACAACTCTTAATATCAAACTTAACGGTACGCAAAAAATTCTTATCCCTTTTGGAGCTTCTTTGCTGTATTTCCAGAACAATTGCAAATTCGCATACTGTTTTTCCATCTCATAATCGCCTTCTAAAAACATTGCAGACAATTCATGCCAGGTTGTTATATGAATATTTTTAATCTCGGTGTTATGAACATCAAAAGAACCTTTTATATCATCTTTCATTAAATCTTTTTGAGTCAAATCAAAATTTGTTATCTTTGACAATTTGTATTTTGAATCTTTAATCTTAAACTCTGTATCACCAAGTTTAGGTAAAAAGCCCTCTTTAATCTCAAAAGCACAATGAGCATCTAAAAACTTGAACATATCTTTTGCACTAAGATTAACTTTAGCATTTGCAATACCTTCTACTTGATTTTGAAGATTAAGCATCATGTTTGCAGCCTTCTTTGAGTTGATGTTTTTAGCTTCAAATGTAATTTCGGATGTATCTTTGACAAAATTATAAAGTCCCTTTGCATGCACTGTACCGTCTGCAAACATCAAATCTTGCATATTGAAATCAAAGATATTGTTTTTAAGACTTCCGATAAGTTTTACATTATTAAGAACAAAAGACTCTCTTCTGATTTCATTAACTGCTATTTCCCAATTATTGATTGTAATAGCAATATCTTTAACTCTCTTTGATAATACCTTTGAATCTATTTTTATATTCTTTTTGGGAGTATCAGGAGTAGTTTTAAAAACGAGTTTGTCTAAAAACAATTTCATGTTATAAATTAAGGTTTCACCAAAAATATTATTTTTTGCATTTAATTCTGCGGAGTATTTTTCGCCCTTAAACAAACCGTTTGATGTTATATTAAACACCCCGTTTTTTGATATGACATGGGCATTTTCTATAAGAAAGGCCTTGTGTCTTGCTTTTATTATGTCAAAAGTTCCCAAAATCTGATTGCTATTAAAATCGTATTTTAAATCCCCTTTAAATTCCCCGCCTCTTACTTTTTCACCAAATGAACCCGTAACAGAGATTGGAGCATATCCGTTTGTATGACAAGCTATGTATTGAGGAATAAATTTATCAGGATTAAGTTTGTCTATATTTTTGATAAACAAACCGTCCCCTGAAAGAATAATATTTTCTTTGTTTGAATCAAAATAGGAATATCCATATTTTCTCAAATACAAATTGTTATTGTCCTTGAATGTATTACCGTATATTTTTCTTTTATAATCTCTTAACCCTAAATAAAAAGATTTATAAATCAAATCACTGTGCTCAGGAATATCTATATTATAATACACATCAGGTTTTTTTAATTTTATTTTATATACTAAACTTGCCCTGACAGAATTTAAAACCGTAAGATTTGGAACATAGTCAAACTTTTTGGTAATAGTTGCGTCCATCGTTCCGATAACCAATTTTTTTTGAGGATTTAATAAATCTGTAATATTAAGAGTGTGGATAACTTTTTCTTTTCCTATTATACCTTCAGCAATCGAATCAACCTTTTGTCCCCTGAAATTAAAAACTACTTCTTTAACGTATAGAGGAATATCAAACCATACTGCATTTGCACTCAAGTTGTTTCCAACGCATGTTCCCCATATACCATCCTTATTTAATCTTAAATTTACGTTAGCAGTCCCTTTAAAATTTTTGAAATTCTCAATAAACTTTCTTTCCGTTTCTTTTGCTTTTTGGATTTGCAGGATTATAGGCATAATCTCGGATACCGGAAGATTTTTACCATTTATATCAAGGTATGAGAATTTATTTTTATCAATCAAAATACCATCTAAATACAAGTGAGAATTACCTAATGTTACTTTTAATTTATTTGCCTTAAGTTTGTCTTCCGTAACTTGTAATGAACCGGACTCGCCCAATTTTAGAGTTTCTTTTAAAAACGGAGTATTAACAGCAATTTTTAATTGTAGGATGTCATTTATCGTATCTATATTCTGTGCTCGAACATTTACTATATCTGATTTATAAACTATATTTGCGATATGAATTTCCGGAAATTTTTTAAGTTCAAAATTACCCCCTTTTTTCTTTTTTCTTTTTCTTTTGAACTGTTTTAGACTATCGCCGTTAATAAATATACTATTTGCACTTACCAATATCAGATGATTTTGTAATAACTTATATTTTAGAGAAAGATTTTTAATATCCGCAACGGAAACATTGTTATTTTTTGCATCAATACTATCAACCCTTAAAAAAACTGCAAGCTTAGGAGATATTTTCAAATTTAATCCCGTAATATTTGTTTCAATTCCCGTTTTATTATGAATTAACGATTGCAGCTTATTTATTGCAGTTTTACTGTTGATTATTGACGGCAAAGCATATACTACACATAGATAAAGAGTGATTACGAATAACAATAAAATACCGAAAGTTACTTCAAAAATCTTTTTCATATTAACATATTATTACAAAAATAGAATTATTGAAATTTTTATTGTACATTATAATAATGTTATTATGTTCTGCATGGATTAAGCAATCAGAGATTTATTTGAAAAATATGGATGAATAGTTTAAATAATAAAAGAAAGGATAATCCGAGATGAAAAAGATTTTTAAACTGTTGATTTTAGTATTGCTGGTAACATTAGTCAATTCAGGTATTGTATCAGCTGAAATTACAAAGAATTTTTATGGTTATCAGGTAAAAAATGTTAACATAAGACAACTCAAATATGAAATAGATAGTGCTATTAATGCATATAAGGGTGAAGATAAATTCAACCCGTTGGAAAATGTTAGCAATGCTTATATTTATACTGATACGAATTGCACATATTTTATAAAATTATATCCGGCAAAACTTGATACCAATATTTATGTTGTTTCAAATGAAAAATATGATGTTGAAAAAAATGAGTTGACTGACTTACTGGCTCAGAATGGTTATCAATTTGCAAAACTGGAAGACAAAGATGCCTTAAAAGAGTATAAATTCGATTTCTACACGTTTGCAAGAAAAAATCAATTAGGTAACTTCTACATATCTCCGGATTTGGTTAAACCGCTAAAAACCGGTATGAAAAAATTAAATAACAGTATGGCTAAAAATAATAAAAAAACATCCGTATTCCCATACACACCTGATAAAGATCCTATTAATCTGGATTGCGTAGATTCGACAACTTATTATGATGAAAATGCAAAAATTTCTATTATACAAAATGAATATCGTCTAAAGCAAAAAGAAAACAAGTATGTACACGCTTTTGAATATCTTTTAACCAATAAAAACAATTCAACGGCAACTGTTACTGCAACAAGTGAAAGACTTGCCGCACTTAAAGATGTTACTACCGAATCTTTCGTAGATTTAGACAGACTTGATTTGATTGATACGGTAGGTACGTTCCCTCCGGTACTGGTTATGACTGCAGGGACATCAGCTTTATTAAGTGTTCCTAACTGGATAAGATTAGCCAGAATTACAGCTGAGTCAAAAAGATATGCCAACGCTTTACCTGAAAATTATGAACTGAAACCACAAGCTGAGATGAGAATTTTAGTTCTTAAATACAAAGATGACCCTAAACCGCTCAAATTTAATTTAAAATTTGCTGACGGGAAAGTACATAATATTACATTCTAAAATATTCTATTTATAGAATATTTTGTATAACAGAGCAGAGAGCGTAAATCCACGCTCTCTGCTTTATTTTGTCATTTAACATAAAAACAAATATTTTATGATGTACTCTTTAAAAAATTTTGGATTTTTGATTTGTTTTTTTTATTTAGAAAGTATGCTATAATTCTGTTATGCAAACATTTATTTTGGGAATTTTAATTTTATTAATTGGTTATATTTTTTATTCAAGATATATAAACAATTTATTTTCACCCGATGATAGGGATACTCCGGCGACCAAAAATCGTGACGGGGTTGATTTTGTGCCTATTTCAAAGAACAAAAATGCTCTTATTCATTTGCTCAACATAGCAGGAATGGGACCTATAATCGGTGCTCTTCAAGGGATATTATTCGGACCGATAGCTTTTATCTTAATACCGCTCGGCTGCGTTTTTGCAGGCGGAGTTCACGATTATTTTGCGGGAATGCTTTCTATGAGAAACAAAGGCGCTCAAATTACAGGTCTTATTCACAAATATCTCGGGCATACGGCATTTAGAATTTTTATGGTAATTGTTTCAATTATGCTTTTATTATTAGCAACAGTTTTTGTTTATACGTCAGGTGACATTTTTGTAGAAAGATTTTTGGGAATAAAAGATTTTGCCATATCCAATCCGATAGTTTTATGCACATATCTAGTAATTTTGTCATATTTTATTATAGCAACACTTTTCCCGATAGATAAAATTATCGGAAAATTTTATCCGATACTTGGCTTAATGCTTATTTTAGGAACAGGTCTGGTACTTGCAGGATTTTTCATAAAAGGAGTAAATCTACAAAATTTTCATATTACAAAATATAATATTCATCCTAATAACTTACCTATTATTCCAATGTTCTTTATGACAGTGAGCTGCGGACTTTTATCAGGCTTTCACTCAACTCAGGCAACCATAATATCAAGAACAGTAGAGAGCGAATTTGACGGAAAAAGAATATTTTATGGAATGATGTGCCTGGAATCGCTCATTGCAATGATATGGGCAGCCGCCGCTATGGATGTATACAGCCTCAACTTGGTACCGCAAAATATAATAGGAACAGCAAATGTAGTAAATATTATTGCAAACAAATTTGTACCGTTCAATTTGGCATTTATTGTAACTCTTGCTGTAATAATTTTACCGATTACATCAGGAGATACCGCATTGAGAGCTTTAAGAATAACTGTTGCCGATGCATTGAATTTAGAACAGAAAAAAATAATTAACCGATTGATTATTGTTATACCAATTGTATTAAGCGTTCTGTCTATTTTAATATGGGCAAAACTTAATGCCGGAAGTTTTGGTTTAATTTGGCGCTATTTCACATTCTTCAATCAACTGATAGCTATACCTACACTATTGTGTGCAACAATTTATTTAGCAAAAGAAAAGAAAAATTATATTCCGACAATTATACCTGCTCTGTTTTATGTATTTATAACTATGGCATTTATTTTCAGCGAACAAATCGGGTTTGGATTACCGCTGATTTATGCTGAAATTATTGCAATTGTGATAACAATCTTTGCATTGATTTATGTATACAAAAAACTCTAAGTTTGTATTTTGTTCTTGACTTATCGAATAAATATAAGCATAATTAATCTTAGATTTAAATATAATAAAAGTTGGAACTATATTATGGCTACATTAAAAACATCTGTTTTAGGTATTGATTTTGAAAATCCTTTTTTATTGGCTTCGGCTCCGCCATCGGCATCGATAGAAAGTATTGAAAAAGCATTTGAACTCGGCTGGGGCGGTGCAGTCCTTAAAACAATAACACCTGACAATTTAGAAATGTACGAAACAAGCCCGAGATATTCCGCAATAAAAGAAAAAAATAAGGTAATCGGATTTCAAAATATTGAACTGTTAAGCCATCAAACATTAAAATACTGGGGCGACGGAATCAAATACTTAAAAAAGAAATATCCGCAAAAAGTAATTATTGCAAGCATTATGGCACCGATAGATGAAAACGGATGGAAAAATCTTGTAAAAGAATTAAACAATACCCCGATTGATGCTTATGAATTAAATTTTTCCTGCCCTCACGGAATGCCTGAAAAACATATCGGTATGGCTATCGGAACAAGCGTCGAAATTTCAAGCACGATTACATCTTGGGTAAAAGATGTAGCTGAAAAACCGGTATTTACCAAATTAACACCAAATGTAACCGACATTACTCAAATTTCCAAAGCAGTAGAAAAAGCCGGTGCTGACGGAATTGCTGCCATTAATACTGTTCAGGGATTTATGGGAATAAACCTTGATACATTAGAGCCAAATCTTTGTATTGACGGATATACAACATACGGCGGATGCTCCGGAGAAATAATAAAGCCAATAGGTCTTAGATGCGTAGCTCAAATAAGACAAAATTCTTCATTGCCGATTTTGGGAACGGGAGGAATTTCAAATTGGCAAGATGCAGCACAGTATATTGCAGTAGGTTCTGATGCCGTACAAATAGCCACAGAAGTTATGGTAAACGGCTATGGTATTATTAAAAATTTAAATGCAGGTTTACTTAATTATCTTGAAGAAAAAGGAATGAAGAGCATTTCAGATTTAAAGAATAAAGCCATTGATAAGATAACTTCTCACAAAGCTTTAAACAAAAATGTTTGCTTGAAACCGGATATTGACGAGAATAAATGTATCTTATGCGGGAAATGCTCAAAAATCTGTGAAGAATCGGAATATCACGCTTTATCAAATATTGATAAAAAAATTAAACTTGATAAAGAAAAATGTCAAGGCTGCTCCTTATGCAGCATTATATGTCCGCAAGCTGCAATCTCGATGCGTAACAAGTAATTTCGCCAACTTGACTTTAAAAAATTGCGCAAATTCCGAACAACAATGAAAAACCAATCATCATCATTATTGGAGTATCCATTGAATGAGGTGCAAATGCCTCTGATAATGTCATTATCGGAGGGAATAATACCATTGCAGTCCAAAACTCATAAGCATTTGCAAATTGGTCTTTAAATAATAACAAAAATACAATAGCCGCAATATACACACAAGCACTTCCGGCATAAGACCTTACATATCTGTTTTTTAAATTCCAAGAAGGTACAACATACTTCTTTTTACCTAAATATGTTCCGACAGGTTCGGCAAAACCATCTCCGATAGCAACAGTCAAAACAACAACCGAAGCCAACAAAGGCAAATTCAAACAGGTTTCAAAAATTTGTTTAAATATAGTTATAATCAAAAGCCCCGGCAACATATTTCCTAAAATAATCCATTTTAAGGTGTTTGGTCTGTCCTCAACTCTGTCTAACGAATTGAACTGGAGCATAAAAAATGTTGAAAATTCTCTTATAGGTTTTATTAAAACCAAAAACATAAAAAGTACAAATAACGATTCCCATAGATGAGGAAGTATCCCTAAAGGTGCAGTCGGAGGACTTAATAAAGGGACAAGATATGCGGCAAAGTGCTGTATTTTTCTTGTATAATTTACTTTAAACCAACTGTTTTTAGAAGTCGTAATATAACCTTTCTCATCAGTATTACAATAATGACGACACAACATTCCGCCTAATAGGGCTAAAATCATCATTATGAATAATTTTATAAATGACCTGAAGAAAAAATGTTTTGCATTAAAAAGACTTGAATCAAAAACTATTGTCCATGTTAACAAAAATGCAAACAATATTAACCAAAGTATTAAAAATTTCAAATCAAAGGTCTTTGTCCATTTTTCGTCATAATTTCCGGCAGCATCCCCCGGCATTAATATATTATCTTGCATGCGATATCCTCATGTAAAATTCTTTTAACAAAATAATTATATACTAAAATTGTATTTATATTTAATGGACTTATATCTATTTGGCATTAACAGATAATGGTGAACCTTTTTCGCCAATATAAAATACTATAAGTTCAACCGGAACATCTCCGGTATTTTTGCCGTAATGGTATTTTCCTACTATTTCCGGCAAACATTCACCTTCTTTTACCGTTATCTGTTCATTCTTATCTGTTACTACCGTTAAAATTCCCTTATTTACATACGCAACATTAACAATATCATGTTTATGCATAGGAAGTCTTTCTCCGACACCTATAACAATTTTTAATACCGATACCTCAGGTTTTTTAATTTTTAATTTTTTATATTCTGCGTTATCCCAGGTTGATGTCGTTTTTAACAGAACATCTTTTTGAGCCGAATACGCAACATTAGACATTATCAATAACGCTATAAGAATTAAAAATACCGATTTTATACTTTTATTCATAAATATCACCTTCTAATATTTATATTAGTAACAAAATTAACTTGAATTTAATTAGATTAATCAGGGAAATTGAAATATATCGTTTCATTAGGCTTTATATCAATTTGGGTGCCTTTGCCCCACGGTGTTGAGCGATTTGCATAATCATCCCAAACCTCTTTTGTTTCACCATGGATAATCTTCTTTGTATCATCAATATATGCAGGGGAAAACATCAAATTCCCTACTGATATTTCAGAATGCTTATAATCCGGCTGCATTTTTTGTCGGTATGTAGCTCTAATTTCTTTTGTAATAGTATGTTTCTCTCCTTTTAAATCAGTATATACAGTCGGGATAAAGGTAAATGAAGCATTATGATGCCATTGCCCCGGTTCAGTAACATCCAACATTTTCCCTGTTAACACGTAACCTTTTTTAAGCACAATATCATCTGTTAAATTAAAATTTCTTGATATCTCTATACTAATAGTTTCTTTAGGAGAGGCTGTTGAAATTTCTCCAATAGCTTTCCCTTTCAATACATCGGCCTGAACCGACGAAAATAAACCGATAGATACAAGAATTGCCGATAAAATAAACTTTTTCATATAAAGCCTCCTATTAATATCCTTTGTTATTACTCAATTCTAATTCACTACCGCCAAAATTTCAATATGTTAATCATATATCAGAAGATTTTTAATTATTGAATAATAATTTGTATTATTTAGAAAATATGCTATAATAACCTGCGTGATTAAAGTTATAGTAAGGAAACATTGAATGAAAAAATTTTTATTAATTACCTTGATATTATTCAGTTTTATCCAAGCAAGTATTGCATCACAAATTTCTTATGACAAAAGTGATTTTGCTCCGGTCTATACAGTTATAGATGATGCGGCTTATGACTTAAGATATTACTCTTCAAACAATTTTACGGGAAATAAAATAAAAGGCTATAAAGCACCTGTTGCATATATGACAAAAGAAGCGCTGAGTGCATTGGCAGTCGCAGCTGAAGATTTGAGAAAACAAGGTTACAGAATATTAATTTGGGATACATACAGACCACAAAAAGCGGTTTACAATTTTGTAGATTGGATTAACAATCCGCAAGACCCTGGCGATAAGACGTTTTACCCTAAATTAAAAAAATCCGATTTACTTAAAGGCAACTATATTGCAGAAAAATCCGGTCACACCAGAGGTTCAACGGTTGACTTAACCATAATTAAAAAAGACGGCGGTTTTGTAGATATGGGTGGAACCTTTGATTTATTCAGCGAAATTTCACATCCGGATTACAAAAAGCTGACAAAAGAACAAAAGAAAAACAGAAAAATATTGCACGATGCAATGATTAAAGCCGGATTTAACGGAATTGATTCCGAATGGTGGCATTTTACGTTAAAGAATGAACCTTATCCTGATACATATTTTGATTTTGATGTTGAATAGTAAAAAATAACTATACTACATCTTCAACGGATAATTGGACTTTGCCTGCTTCAGGATTCATTACTTCAATAATAATCTTATTATTACCATCTAAAACACATTCAGAGCCCGTCATAACCAATGTTCCGGTTTGTCCCAATCTGAATGCAATCGGATTTTCTTCGGATACATCAGTACCCGCAATTTCATTATTGTTGGTAATAAATTTTACATCTTTTGCTTCGTAAGTCACGTCGTTAATTTTTACATAGTTAAATCCGCTGATAAATCCAGGACCCAATACATTTTTTAAATTCAAACTTGCACCGTTTTCCAGTCTTTTAAGAGAGCCTTTTTGATAAATTCTTCTGATTAAAAATTCCGGAACAATGACCATTATGAAACCTTTCTTATTTAAATAACTGACATTTTTTATATGTACCTAATAATATTATAACATTTTTTAAATCAGATTTAAAGTCCCAATTTGATTTTATATTCCGCTCTTTTTCCCATACAACAATATCCAATTTATTATGCGGTTTTAAAAATTCGTTTATCAGGTAAAATTTTTCCTGAACGTTACGCCTCTTTATATAGCGACCGATTTTAACCCCGTTCAAATATATGGTTGCTCTTCTGCAGCGAAAATTTTCAAAGGAAACATATTTTGCAAAAAAAACATCTTCGCGCATATCAACATCAAATTCAGCTGATATTTTTGCAAGATAAGGACTCTCACTTTCATACTTTTGGGTATGCTCAATAGATAATTTATCTCTCACATAAAATTCAACCGGTATTTGAGGACTTGTTTCAAAAGATACAAGCCCCCTTGGGCTGTTCGTATCTCCCGAAAAACCTTTATCAAAACCCAAATTTTGTACAAGTATAGTAAGCTCATTTTCTGATTTTGAAAGTATTTTTTTATTTAGAGGAACAGAAATCGTTTCAGGCACTTCTTGCAATTTTTCAAGTTTATAACTGTTCCGATTTATAACTTCTTTACCATTTATGTATACAGCAAAAAGATGTCTTGCACTCAGCGTGATTTCCGATATATTGTTTGGAATTTTACTCTTATACCATATAAATTCATCATAGATATCACAAGAAAACGCATCTGTTTTTTCGCCAATTTTTTTCCATCCCGAATAATTATAATCATTATCTATTTCCGGAGAACAAAATTCCACATCAGATATATGCAAATTCTTGGTTTCAACACTATTTGAAAACGCATCAACAATACAGTTCTTTTTACCGAATTTGTACTTCAAATCAAAATATGCTATTTCGGTATTTTTATCAACTGCAACTGCACCGTTAGGAAGAACATAATCAGCATTAAAAATAATTCTGTCACCCATAAACCAGCTTTTATCGGCAAGAGCTTTTGTTAAAAATATAAATTGTGTCTTTTTCCCGTTACGTTCAAAAATATAATTGTTAAAATCCTTCTGCTCACCGGAAATTATTGTACCGCCATCTAAGTACATTTTTGCTTTTTTATCTGAAATAAGGAAAATTGCTTCTTCCGCTTCATTTTTTATTCTTGCAAAAATTTCTATATCGGAAAACTCAATTTTACATCCGTATAAATCCAAATCTATCGGACAAATCTTCATATCATACGGTCTGATTTTTACAACTTTACCATTTGGAAGAGCAACATTGGTTTCTTCTGAATTAAGATTTCTCAAAAACAACCAGTCACAATGATTAATATTATCTTGTCTAAGCTTTGAATATATATTTTCCTGATAAAATTCAAAATCCTTAGGCTCTGTACAAGTAAAATCAAAAGAATCTATAAAATAATTAATTTCTTTTGCTTTGTAGAAATTACTCTGCGGAACTCCAAATTCATCAATAGGTGCCGTAAACTCATAACTCGTATAAACTTCATCACAAGCTAAATCATCCCAATTCGTACCGCCAACGGTCATATAATGATTAAAAATAGTAACACCCTGAGATAGTGCTGTTTTGGTCATTATATTAATATGTTCATCACCTAATGCTTCTCTTATATGCTTATATCCTGAGCCATCCCACTTATCAAACCAACCTGATTGCATTTCCGCAATAAATGGCGGAGAAGATTCTTTGGCGGAGCGAAAAATATCTTCTACATTATCTAAAGTATCAAAACAAAAATTATCCTGCCTCCAATTTTGATTCGGATTAATGTACGGATATAAATCTAAAGCATAAATATCTACACAATCTGCCCATAAACCCGCAAAATACGCATCATTATGGAATATAGGACAAGTTATCCCTCGGTCCCGAGCCATTTTATACAGCTCTTTCATATAATCCTCTTCCATAGTATCTGTTGCATATTCGTTTTCAATTTGGAAAAGAATTACATTGTCAAATTCGTTTATTATAGGAATTATTTGGTCATACCATTCAGAAATATATTCCATATATTTTGGGGAATATTTATACTCCGTACCAATCCTGTTTCGAGGGATAACATCCTCCATTTTTAAAAGCCAAAACGGCAATCCGCCGGCATTAACTTCAGCATTAATAAACGGTCCCGGACGTGCAATAATAAATAATCCCGCATCTTTTGCCGCTTGCAAAACTTTCCTTACGTCCTTTATTCCGCTAAAATCATACTCTCCGAGCTTTGGACTGTGGTAATTCCAATTAAAATAAATATCTACGGTATTATATCCGCCGGCTTTCATTTTATAAAATCTGTCCCGAGCCATTTTCTCACCGGGAGTTCTGAAATAATGGAAAGCTCCGCTCTTAATAAATACCCGACTTCCGTCAACCATCAGGGAATATTTGTCGTATGTAACATTCATATTCTTATTTTACAATTTTTTTGGATTGGGTCAATTCTTTAAGAAAATAAACCTACACGAACAATATAACCCGATAATTTTATTACTAAGATATGAAATTTTTACTTATTACAATAGTTGTTACAATTATTGTTATAGCAAATCGGTTCGGAGTGTATTGATATTGAACTGTTTTTATAAATATCCTGTATTCGCCGCTCAATTTCATCACATACCTTATGGCATTCACAAATAGGAGTTTCTCCAGGGAATTGAAGTATTAAATCAATATCCGTTGAAGGCCCTGTTTGGCGAGCTTTTATGCTATTAGCTTTTAACTTTGCGGAAGAAGGATACTCTGTTATTATTTGCGCTATATTTTCAATATCTTCATCAGGTAATGAATAATCCATCAGACGTCTGAAAGATTTTTTTGAAATTGAATATCCAGCTCTATATATAAATACAGCAACAACAATTGCAATAATGGGGTCAAGTATCCCATGTCCCGTAATTTTTATTAATATCAAACCGATTAATACACCTAAAGATGAATATACATCAGTCCTCAAATGTTCGCCATCAGCATATAATGATACCGAATTTGATTCTTTAGCCGCTTTAAAAAGTTGTGAGCTTACAAAAATATTCATTATTACAGATATAAACATAACCGTAATACCCAAATCATTTTCCGGGACAATTGGAACTTTAAATATAATAGTTTTTACTGATTTATAAATTATGAAAATTGCGGCAAAAACAATCAGCAAGCCCTCAATAAAGCCTGCCATATCCTCATATTTTCCATGCCCGTACGGGTGGTCATCATCAGCCGGCTGAGAAGATTTCATCACAGAAAAATAAGTTAAAATTGATGCAAAAAAATCACTGAATGAATGAATTGCCTCAGAAATTATGCTCATGCTACCGGATATAAACCCGACAATTAACTTCATTAATGTTAATACTATATTTGATATTATTGATAGCTCAGCCGCAAACTTTTTCTTTTCATCCGAATACATAAAAAATACCCCGTTAACAGATATTATTGTAGCACATTATTATAAATATGATAAAATTTTCAGGCAAAAAAATGTTATAAAAGTTATAATTTTACAACATTACAATTTTGTACTATAATTTCAACGTAAAGGGGGTTGTTACACCGCTTGAATTTGAAAAACAAAAAATTAAAGATGTAATTTGGGTAAAATCAAAAGTTTTTATTATTCTGCTGTTGAATATACAAAAAGTTAAAACCTTCTGCCCACGGGGAATTAGAAATAACGTATTTAAACAAAATTTGTCTTGAAAAGGGTAATAATACTACCAATATATACATAAAATTTGTCAATAATTTTGCAGGAGATAAAATTCCATGAAAGAAGATGTCTATAATGAACTTGAAAAAGCATCAATGCCGCAAATTTCTATAGTGATACCTGTCTATAATAATTTCGAACTAACTAAAAATTGTATTGATTCAATTAATAATGCTGAATTAAAAACGGGTTATGAAATTATTGTAGCAGACGATGGTTCAACTGATGAAACATTAAACCTTGAAAAATATTATAATAATGTCAGGTTGATAAAAACACCTGAAAATATGGGATTTCTCTTGAATGTCAAGAATGCGGTACAACATGCAAAAGGATCATATATTTTTCTGATGAATAATGATATGATAGCGAAACAAGGATTTTTAGATTACCTTTATAACACCATTAACAATAATCGACAAATAGGTGTTGTTGGAGCAATGATGCTAAATGAAGATGAAACTATACAAGAAGTTGGCGGAACGGTATATATTAATGGTTCATCGGAATGTAATTATGCCGGACAAGAACAGATTGATACCTCTGAATTATATGATGCAGATTATTGCTCAGGCTGCGGAATAATGTTTTCTAAAGAAGATTGGGATAAACTGGGCGGTTTTGATGAAAGGTTTGTTCCTGCATATTATGAGGATACAGATTTATGCTTTCAAATAAAATATATTTTGGGCAAAAAAGTTGTATGTCAACCTAAAGCACAGATATATCACTTCCATAGTAAAACTTATAATGAAAAAGCTTCTGCAATAATTGACAAAAATCGTGCTAAATTCTTAGAAAAATGGAAAGACAAATTATATAAAAAGAGAATATTCAAATATAACGGATTTTTAGAAAGAATATTTTCTATTAAAAAAATAGGATATCACAAAGTTATTACTATCCTTGGAATAAGGTTAAAATTTAAATAAAAAATAATTATGCAACAAAACGGTAAGTTTGTAGGGTTTGATACTTCCGGTAAAATAGTTGCGGGAGCTGGATTTTACAAAACGAACTGGCGACACGAAGTGAGCCTTGTGAGCTAGTATCCCGAGCACATTGTGCGAGGGTGAACCTCGGTGAAAATCCAAGCGACCTACAAAAAAAGACTACTTTCGTAGTCTTTACTAAATGGTTGCGGGAGCTGGATTTGAACCAACGACCTTCGGGTTATGAGCCCGACGAGCTACCAGACTGCTCCATCCCGCGTTATTAAATTGTCATTTGCGATTTACTTGCCGCAGTCCGGTCCCCAGACTTACCTCTCCGAGAACGATACTTAATCGTTCTCGTCGGCAGAGTATCCCGCGTTATTTTTGTTCACGCCAAGATTTCCTCTCAACAATCATATTATTGTATGCTGAAAATATAAAATCAACCCCTTTATTAATTTTGTAAAATTTAATATCCAATTTTGCAAATTATTTTTTAATTGCACCCCAAGCTTTTATTGTTCCTCGCTCGTATTTTATTAAATAATAATCTCCGTTAGGATTATATTCAATTGTTGCTTCCATATACACTTTCGGTTCGTCAGGCGGCATACCGACTTTTGCTCTCTTTTTATTGGTATCTTCACGTTCTTTTGCTTCTTTTTTTAATTCTTTTTTATACTTTTTATCATTTAATCTTTGAGGTTCTTTTGCATCTTCTTCTACTTTAAATACCGGAATCACAGCAACCGCTTCTTTACTTTGAATCAAAATTAAAAAATCATGTTCGTCAGAAAGAGCCAACTCATAATAGCCGGGCTTTATTACATCTCTATCTCCGTCATATATAGGGTCAACTATTATCAATGTCGGGTAATCAGATTCTCTTAGTGCATATCGGATATAAGTTTTTGATGACAAATATACACCTGACGTTTCCTGCGGCATCTGAGGATACGGACGAGTATTCGGATGCATCATTAGCGTTTCAACAAAAGCACCTTCAAGCATTATTTTAACCTCTTTACTAAATCTTTAATGCTGTTTTGAATTTCGTCAAATGATTTTCCGACAGCTTTTTCATATCCGACAAAAATTAGTGACATATAACTTTGTGCAGCCCCAACCTCACCACTTTTAAGCATTAAACGATAACTCTCTCTCATAAGTCTTTTTAGTCGGTTTCTTTTGACAGCTCGTTTATGAGTTTTTTTACTGACCACAAAACCGACACGAGTTGTTGTTTCAAAATCAGTTTTAGGTTTCCCCGCATATAAAACTATCCCATCTTTATAAAAAGAATTTTTTATACGATATGTTGCACTAAAAGCGGCTTTGCTCTTTAATCTGTATTCCTTCGGTAACATAGTTAAATTATATCAAACAAACATTTTTCTTGCAATTTTTAAGCTAAAAGAAACTTTTTACACACGTAAAAAGTTTCTTTTAGATACTATTTATAGTTAATAATTATGCACGTTTTTTAGCAACTATACCAAGGGTATGACGACCTTTTGCACGACGTCTGTTTATAACTTCTCTGCCGCCCGGGGTTGCCATTCTGGCACGGAAACCGCTCACGTGTTGTCTTTTAATTTTTGTTCCTTCTAGTGTACGTCTCATTTTTCCAATTTCCTTTTAACTTTATTTGTCGTATAATTCAAATGTAAATTAAAAAAAGAAAATAGTCAACAAATAATTAAGGAGTGCTTAACATAATGAAGAAAAGATTGGGTTTTATTGGTTGCGGCAAAATGGCAAGTGCCATTATTAAGGGAATATCGGATTCTTATGATGGCAAAATTATCGGAGCAGAAATAAATACTGACATAGCACAAGATGCTCAAAGCAGACTCAAAATTCCGGTATGGACGGATAATAAAGCTTTAGTCATTGAAAACGATGTCATTTTTATTGCCGTTAAACCAAATCAGGTTACTGATATTTTGGAAGAAATTAAATCCGAATTAACAGAAGACAAACTAATTGTTTCTATTGCTGCCGGTGTGAGTACGGGAAAAATAGAAAATATTCTTGGCAGACATCGTGTAGTAAGAATTATGCCAAACACACCTGCCCTTATTAAAGAGGGAATGTTTGGAATATGTAAGGGTACATATGCTTTTGATGAAGATATAAGTTTCGTATCCTCAATTCTCACACAAGTCGGTAAAGTTGTAGAAGTACAAGAAGAACAAATGGATATTGTAACTGCAATTTCAGGCTCAGGTCCCGCTTTTTTCTATAAGGTAATTGAAGATATGGCAAGAGCAGGAGAAAATTTGGGATTAGATTATGATAAATCATTAATGTTAGCCACACAAACAGCATTAGGGTCCGCTAAAATGATATTTAACAGAGGAGAAATTCCTGTTCAAACACTGATTGACAATGTAGCAACAAAAGGAGGCTGCACATTTGTCGGCATTTCCGTAATGAATGATGAGAATTCAAAAAAATTATTTAACGATGTCATTGAGCAGACGGCAATAAAAGCTAATCAACTTGGCAGATAAAATTTGAAAACTAATATAACAAAAAATAACAAATTATATAAAATTGTATGTATTTATGTTATGATTTTGGAAAAGATATGTATTAAAACAATGGAGAGTTTAAATGACAAAGAATTTAGTAGTTGGGGCAGGGTTCTCCGGTGCGGTAATGGCAAATTTACTTGCAGAAGAATTGGGAGAAGAAGTTCTTGTAATCGATAAAAAAGACCATATTGCAGGAAATTGTTATGATTATCGAGATGAAAACGGTATAATGATTCATAAATACGGCTCCCATATTTTCCACACCAAATCCGAAAAAGTTTGGAATTATATCAGAAAATTTACCGATTTTAATACATATATGCACAAAGTTATAGGAATTTTAGACGGTATAGAAACCCATATTCCTTTTAACTTAAATACACTATATGACGTCTTTCCTAACAGTTTTGCAACAAAACTTGAAGAAAAACTACTCGATGTATTTGCAATAAATACCAAAGTTCCTATATTAGAATTTCAAAAACAAGATGATGACGATTTAAAATTTCTTGCAAATTACGTTTATGAAAAAATCTTTTTGTACTACACGACAAAACAATGGGGAGTATCTCCAAAAGAGGTTGATGGTGCGGTTACTGCAAGAGTGCCGGTATATTTGAGTAAAGATAATCGATATTTTCAAGACAGATTTCAGGGGATTCCTCTTGAAGGATATACCAAAGTTGTTGAAAGAATATTAGACTGCAAAAACATTAAGGTTAAACTAAATACGGAATATAAGGACATAAACCCTGATGATTTTGATAGAATATTCTATACCGGTCCTATTGATGAATTTTTTGAATACAAATACGGTCCGCTCCCTTATAGAAGCGTAAATTTCAAATTTGAAACTTACAACAAACCGTATTATCAGAGTGCCGCTTGTGTAAATTATCCTTGCAATTATGATTTTACAAGGATTCATGAATATAAATATTACTTGGATGACCAAACCGATAAAACCGTAATCGCTAAAGAATATTCCGAATTTTTTGAGTTGGGTAAAAATGAAAGATATTACCCTATTCCGACAGAAGAAAACGACGAACTTTATCGCAAATATTTTGAAGACGGAAAAAGATTGGAAAAAGTTTATTTCTTAGGCAGATTGGGCGATTACAAATATTATGATATGGATAAAGCAATATTAAGAGCAATAGAATTATTTGAACACATAAAGGAAAAAACAAATGGGTAAAATATTAGTAACCGGAGGAGCCGGATATATTGGCAGTCACTGCGTTATAGCACTTATAAATTCAGGATATGATGTGGTTATGTTTGACAGTTTGGAAATCGGACATATTGAAACTGTTAAAACTCTGCAAAGCATTCAGGCAAAAGGCTCCGTTGTAGATTTTATACAAGGGAATTTACAAAATTTATCTGAAATATCGGATGTGTTTAAAAGACATAATATTGATTCGGTTGTGCACTTTGCGGCATATTCTCAGGTGGCGGAATCCGTAAAAGAACCTCAAAAATATTACTATAATAACGTGTATGGAACGTTGAATCTTTTAAATGCAATGCTTGAAAATAATGTTAAAAATATTGTTTTTTCAAGCACGGCGGCAACATACGGAAATCCTGTTTATGCACCTATCGATGAAAAGCATCCTCAAATTCCGGTAAATCCATACGGAA
Source organism: uncultured bacterium (assembly GCA_902761735.1). Taxonomy (GTDB): domain Bacteria; phylum Cyanobacteriota; class Vampirovibrionia; order Gastranaerophilales; family Gastranaerophilaceae; genus UBA1221. Next base: position 287,118 of record CACWLL010000006.1, on the reverse strand, counting down.
AAACAAAATTAATGATTGAAAATATTATGGACGATTATGATAAAGCATACGGATTAAAATCTGTTCGTTTAAGATATTTTAATGTAGCAGGTGCAGACTATCAGGCAAGAGTCGGGGAATGGCATAATCCTGAAACTCACTTGATTCCAAATATTTTAAAATCAACTTTTAGCGACGGAAAAACTTTCACACTTTTTGGGGATGATTATGATACAAAAGACGGAACGTGTATAAGAGATTATATAAATGTTGAAGATTTGGCAAATGCTCACGTTTTAGCAATAAAATATTTGAATAACGGAGGAGAAACAAATTTCTTTAACCTTGGCACAACGGAAGGCAACAGCGTAAAAGAAGTATTTAAAACTTGCGAAGATGTTGTTGGCAAATCTGTTCCTATAGAAATTCATCCGCGAAGAGCCGGCGATCCGGCATTGCTAATTGCAGCCAATAATAAAGCAAAATCCGTTATGGGTTGGAGTCCGGAAAAAACACTTCGAGACAGCATAACAAGTGCATATAATTGGGAAAAGATTTTACAAGAAAGAATACAAAAAAAAGAAATGGCGGAGATATAATCAAATGGCAAAATTTATGAGCTTTAATGAAATAAAAAATTTTATAAAAAATCAAAGATTTGTTATAAACTATGGCAGAATGTGGCCTTATGTTAAGCCGGTATGGTTTAGGGCACTATGTTCAATGTTAATTTGTATTCCGATAGGTTCATTGGATGCCGTAATTGCATTAGCATTAAAACCATACATGGACTTGGTAATGGTTGATAAGAGTATCCAATCGCCATGGTATATTCCATTAGGGATTGTCGCATTTACATCAATTCAGGGCGGACTAAAATACATGTCATCATACCTTGCGACTTGGGTCGGTTCAAAAATTACAAATGCACTAAAATTTGATTTGTACAAAAAATTGCTTACATTTCCTACAGAATTCTACGATAAGCGGAATTCGGGCGATGTAATATTCCAATTTAATAATATGGCAGATTCTGCATGTTCAGGTTTACTTGATAATTTAAGTGTATTTACACAAAGAATATTTTCATCAATTTCATTAGTATGCGTGCTGTTTTATAATTCATGGCAGCTTGCCCTTATAGCTGTTGTAGTTTTAGGATGTGCGTTTGCACCTGTTGCAAAAATTCAAAAACGTATTAAGAGCGTAATGGAAAAAACCGTTGTTGCGGACTCTGCAATTATTACAGCTTATAATGAAACATTTGCAGGTAACAAAACAATCACATCATACAACTTGGAAGAACACGAAACCAACCGCTTCAAATGGATATTAGGAAACATTTTTACATTAAGAATAAAAATGGTACAAAAAACACAATGGTTATCCCCTATGATGCACGTTATTGTATCAGTTGGTATTGCTGCAGCTATCGGATACGGCAGCCATTTGATTTTGACAAATCAAATTACCAGTGGTAACTTTGTATCCTTCATTACCGCATTAATATTATTATATACCCCTGTAAAAAATATAGGAAACAATTTAAATGCAGTACAATTCTCATTCTTTGCGATAGAAACCATATTTGATCAATTGGAAGCAAAACCGTCTATATATGACAAAGAAAATGCAATTGAATTAACATCAAATAATTTAAATATTGAATTTAAAGACGTATGTTTTGAATACGTAGAGAATGTCCCTGTACTTAAAAACATCAATTTAAATGTTCAAAAGGGTCAAACGATAGCATTTGTCGGGAATTCCGGCGGCGGGAAAACAACAATGGTTAATCTGTTACCAAGATTTTATGATATTAAATCCGGTTCTATAACCATTAATGATACTGACATAAGGGATTACACTTTACATTCACTGAGACAAAATATTGCAGTTGTATTCCAAGACAACTTCTTGTTCTCAGGAACTATAAGAGAAAACATTTTATTAGGCAGAGAGGATGCATCGGAAGAAGATATCAAAAAAGCTGTTGATATGGCATATTTGACTGATTTTATTGACTCATTACCAAATGGCTTAGATACAGAAATTGGAGAAAGAGGTATTTTACTTTCGGGAGGACAAAAACAAAGGGTTGCAATTGCCCGTGCATTCTTAAAAGATGCACCTATAATTATTCTTGATGAAGCTACAAGTGCATTAGATAATAAGGCTGAAGCTATTGTTCAAAAAGCAATTGATAACTTAATGAAAGATAAGACCGTATTTGTCATTGCTCACAGACTTTCTACAATACAAAATGCAGATATGATTGCAGTAATTAATCAGGGCGAAATTGTCGAAAGAGGCACCCATGAAGAATTACTACAAATTGAACACGGTGCATACAAAGCTCTATATGATATGCAATTCAAAAAACAAGAACAAGCGGAAAATGTGGTGTAGGTAAATCTAATTTCTAATTGCATTTTCAAAGGCATGATACACATTTTGGGTGTATTGTTTTGCTTCCTCCGAAGTATCAAATATGCCTGCCCAATGTCTTTCACAATCTGTCCAGGCATCGGAACCGTTCATCTTTTTTGCCTGCATCATTATTTCATGAGTGTTTGTATACGGTGACAACGGAAAAATATCATGCAGCTGCATAAATGAAGGGAGTTTATCTTCTTGATTTTCATATCCCCACAAGCAAGAATTTATTCTATTCAATCTGTTATCAAAACTTATATCACCATAATCATTATCATTAGACACTTCAGGACCGGCTGCATATTCTCTGTTATACGCTTGTTTTATCGATTCGTGTTTTACACTGTATATATTGTCGGCTTTTCCCCAGTCTGTACCGGCAGTCAGCCCTAATTCTTTATAGTTGTAATTATCATTACATTTTTCCCCAATAAATGCTATATCTGTCCTGCCGGTTTGCAGTCTTATTTGATTCATCATATATGCAAATTGTTTATGATTTGGCAAATCACCTATACCCGCATATCCTTCCAAATCCAAAATATGTTTCCCGCTATCAAAATATATTGAATCAAAACCGAGTTCTATACCCCAAACACAAGCATCAATAAAGGCTCTTTCGTGTTCTCCCCAGTTAAATTCTCTACCTTGAACTCTTAGTTGACCAGCAGACAGAGGCATCCTGAATCCGGTTTTAAATCCTAACAAATGTGCTAAATCATTAAAAGCTTTTACCTGTTCATCAGCTCCCATTTTCCCGTACAAACCTTCTGATGTAAGATTATTACTTATACCTGAATGTAAATTTGTACAATACAAAGAATCTCCGTATAATTTTCCGTCACCATACAATGAAGGATACAATTGAGAAAGAACAATACAATTTGCACATTTACCGGATGATGGCGGGATTGCCGGTAACAATTTCATAATACCTAATAAACCTTCCGTAACATTATCATCTGAATATTTGGCAACAATTCTCGGGTTAATTTCTATATAATTGGCAAACCTTCCCCATTTATCACCATAATCCGGAGAAGGAATATATGACGGAATTTCAGGATAGTGTAATGCGGGTTTTGTAATTGTACAAGTAGATTGAATAGCCTGTTCAGGCGTTCTGAATAAAAGCTCGGTCGGAGTAGCATTTACCCATTTGTAAAATCCGGTATCATAAATTCTTTCTTTAGTCCAATTGTCCTCATATACATCATTTCTATTTGTACATATCCAAAACAATTTCTTTAAAGGCTGGATATCTCCATAATATCCCGTAAACGGTAGTTCTTTAGAAAAAAGTTTTCTCACCTCGGAATTAAGTAACGGAATACTGTAATTACCGCTTTCATTATAAACCGAAGAAGCCATGCTATCAGACTTTTCCGAAACGGAACTTTCTGACCTTTGCTTTTTATTATTATGATTTATGGATGCCGAATAATCTGATAATATCGGGCATGTAATATTTAGCCTCATACGTCATTATAAAACGCTGAAAATAAAATTTTTCCACATTATTATGTAAAATATTGTAACAAATTATGCCTACACATAGTGATTTATACTACTTTTTCAAGTAATCCTTAAAATGCTTAATATGGACCGTGTAACCGCATCCTTCATGGAGTTTTGCCGGATAAAAAACACGCTTTGCCGGATAATTTTTACACATTCTTAATCTGTGTTTATAGTCGGAACACAAGCCATCTTCTGTAACAAGCTTGCACGCAAATATTAAATTTCCCTCCTCATCTCGCCCCTTTATATAAAATCTCTTATATTTAGGAAATAAAAATTGCATTATTTTAAATTCTTTTTCCGTATAAGTATCAATACTGTACATATAATTACAACATTTCCCACATTTTTTGCATTCACCGGTTACTTCATAAGAAACTCTTTCCGGCACAAAATATGATAAAAATTCATTCCAAACACTACACAAGAAATCAAACATATTAAAATTATATCACGAATTTGCCAATATTATGCTTTTATAATAAAATATGTCTGGTAATAAGAGGTATAGTGATGGCAAGAATTCGCAGAGAAGATTTGTATGCAGCGGAGAGATCTCGTACTAACCAACAGAGAGTTAAATCACACCCTGCAGAAGAAATTCGAAAAAATAAAAATGGTAAGAAAAATTCTTTTTGGAGCAACCTTCGCTCTTTTACAATTTTTATAATTGCCTGTGCTCTTGCAGGAATTGCGGCATTCGAATTATATCTGTCATCCCTTTCCCCAATCAAAAATCTTGAAGGATTCAAGCCTAATATTGTTACCCAATTTTATTCTCACGACGGAGAGATTATTAAAACTTTTACCGCATATTCTTCTAAAAAAATTGATATAGACACCGTACCAGATGAATTAAAAAAAGCATTAATAGCAACAGAAGATAAGAATTTTTATTCTCATCACGGTTATGATTTATCAGGACTTGCCCGTTCAACCATTCAAAATATAATGGCAGGACACGTCGTCCAAGGTGCAAGTACTATTACTCAACAATTGGCAAGAATTTTATTCCTTTCCAATGAAAAAACTTTCGACAGAAAGATAAAAGAAATAATTATCGCCTCAAGAATTGAAAAATCAATTCCTAAAGATAAAATTCTTGAAATGTACATGAATAATGTCTACTTAGGCTCAGGAGCCTACGGAGTCGGGAGTGCTGCCGAAACATATTTCAACAAAAAACTGAATCAATGCACTTTAGCAGAAATAGCCTTAATTGCAGGTCTGCCTCAAGCTCCGTCGGTATACTCGCCGTTTAACAATAAAAATCTTGCCGAACAAAGACGAAATCAAGTTCTTCAAAGAATGTATAAAATGAAATATATTACTAAAGATGAATTTGAAAAAGCAAAATCTGAGAAAATAAGACTTTCAAAAGTTCCAAGATTTTATACAACCAATAAAGCTCCATATTTTACTGATTATGTAATGAAAGAATTGGAGAAAATGGGGTTTGATGAAACCGATATTTCTCAAGGCGGATACAAGATTATAACAACGATTGACTATAAAACTCAAGAAAAGCTGAATGAAGTAATTATAAAAAATATGCGTAATTACGGACTTACCGGCAAAAACCAACAGGCGGCAGTATTTTCATTCTCCCCTGTTGACGGCAGAATTATCGCATACGCAGGCGGGAAAGATTATACGGAATCTCAATATGACCGTGTGCAAGCAATCAGGCCTGCAGGTTCAGCATTTAAACCGTTCGTATATGCAACAGCATTGGAACACGGAATGACACCAAACGATCTTATTGAAGACAAACCCATAAAAATAGGCAGCTGGGCTCCTAAAAATTACGGTTCAAACTATAGAGGATATATCCCGTTGTATTCTGCTTTAACTATATCTTCAAACGTTTGCGCCGTAAGATTAATAAAAGAAGTCGGTATCAGAGCAGTAATACAAACAGCAAGAACTCTCGGAATCACTACACCTTTAGAATATGATTATACAATTGCCCTGGGCTCAAACGGTAGCAGGTTATTTGAATTAACAAGAGCGTATGGAGCTTTTGCAAACGGAGGATACGTTGTTCAACCGTTTGCAATCGAAAGAATTGAAACATCACGAGGAAAAATTGTATATAGAGCCCCAAAAGCAAGAGCTTCTAGGCAAATAAGCTTTATAACAGCAGCAGAAATGACGGCAATGCTCAAAACCGTCATAACTCACGGAACAGGCAGAGGTGCAAATATCGGCGTTCCGTGTGCGGGCAAAACAGGGACAACTGATAACTACAAAGATGCAAGCTTTGTCGGATATACACCGACTGTTGTTACCGGTGTTTGGGTAGGTAATGATGACAATACCACCACCCATTCCGTACAAGGAGGTTCAGTGCCGGCAAGAATATGGCACGATGTGATGCTCGTTGCAATTGAAAAATTTGGTAAAAATGATTTCAATTATCCTGAAATAGAATTAAAACCAAGTTGGGTTCTTAAACAAGGAGATGCTCGTAAAATCGGGGATGAAGAAGATATTCCCGAAGATACACAAACTCCGGCTAATAATGAAAGAGCCGTACTGTCACCGGAAACTTCGGATCCAACAGTAGTTAAAGGCTCTCCGGTATCAATTACGGAGCCTCAGGTAAAGAAAGTGCAAACTCCGGCTGCAACACCACAAACTCACACAAATCAAACATCCGGTAGTGCTCCTGTTCCTTCACCTGCACCAATTCCGATGGCTGTTCCGGAGAGCGTAAGATAATATGGGACAATATATTACACATATCGGAACTGACGAATCAGGCAAAGGAGATTTTTTCGGACCTCTTGTTATTGCAGGAGTAATGGTTGATGAAAAAGCAGCTAAGATGTTTCTTGATGCCGGAATTAAAGACAGTAAAAAGGTTACCGATAAAAAAATACTTGCATTAGAACCGTTAATCAAGACTAATTCGGTTTATTCCGTTATTTCAATCTCCAACGGAAGATACAATGAACTTTACAATAAAATAAAAAACCTAAACAAACTCCTTGCATGGGGACATGCAAGAGCTATTGAAAATGTTTTGGAAAAAGAAACTTGTGAATATGCATTATCCGACAAATTCGGGGACGAAAAACTTATTCAGTCCGCTCTAATGAAGAACGGCAGAAGTATCAGACTGGAACAAATGGTAAGAGCAGAAAGTGATATTGCCGTTGCCTCAGCTTCAATTCTGGCAAGAGCAGCTTTCGTACATAAGATACAAGAAATGGAAAATACTTATGGTATAAATTTCCCAAAAGGATGTGCCCCTCAAGTCAAAGATGCGGCAAGAGAGTTTGTGGCTCGCTATGGGCGAGAAAAATTATCTGAGGTTTGTAAAACACATTTTAAAACGTACAAAGAAATATAAATTTATTTTTATGATAAAATATTTTTGTTATAAAGATTGGGGATTTTTAAATGTTGGGATTGATAATAATTACCGTTTTAGGGATAATATACCGTTCTGTCGGAATAGTAAAACCTGAAGGTTTATGGAACGATGAATATGTTTCGTGGTATATAGCCTCTCAACCCTTAAACGATTGGTTAATAGATGTTATAAAAACGCAATGCCATATGCCGTTTTATTATATATATTTGAAAATGTGTATGGCACTTGGCGGACAAAGCGATTTGCTATTGAGAATTTCTTCATTTATCCCGGGGGTGCTGTCTATAATTGTTATGTATTTTGTAGGACTCCAAAAGGATAAACGAACTGCGCTTCTTGCCTCAGGGATTACTGCTTTGAGCTCTTTTTTAATATATTATTCGCAAGAAGTAAGAATTTATTCTATTTTATTTTTATTCTCGGCTTTATCTTTATTGTATTTTTTAAAATTTATCAAAAATAAAAATTTTACGAATCTTTGCGGGCTTATTTTATTTGATTTTATGATAATGTTTACGCATACTATCGGATTTGTATTTTTATTTTTCCAACTTATCGGATTAACAATCTTATTATTTAAGGAATACAAAAAACAGCTCTTATGGTTGTGGGGGAGTTTAACATTACTTCTTGCACTGCTGGCTCCGCATATTTACTTAATTTTAACAACAAAATCATTCTCACAGTGGTGGGGAAGTTTCTCATTATCAAATATAATATTTTTATTCACGGACTGGTTTTCTCCGGTTTTGACAAATCTTGTCAATGCGCCGGACAAAATTTTATATATCCATAGCGTAAGTTTTATAATTTTTACATTCATCCCTGCTCTGATTGCAATATTCTTCATCGGTCGAGCATTATACAAAAGCAAACAAAATATTGTACTTGCATTTGTTGCTGCCGGCGTCATTATTACGCTTGCAATTACGGCAATGACAGGTAAGCTCGTTTTTATCACCAAATATTCAATAGAAATTTATCCGATATTGATATTCCTTTTCGCAGCAGGTATAACTAATTATGAGAACAAATACATAAGCCGCACTATATTTACAATTTTTTGTGTAATTAATCTGTGGTATTTAAACTTAAGTCCGGTTTCAGCACAAAGGATGCCTCGTCCGCAAGGACACAAACTTCCCGCTATTCTCTTGGAAAACGGACAGATTAAAGATAACGATATTATTCTTTTTGAATATTATCCGGCTGAAAGGTTTGGAAAATATATTGATTTATCAAAATATAATACATATTCAATTCATAAGGGAAATTTTTATTCTTATATAACTCCAAATACAACATATGACAACGTGTATAAAGACGGGAAAAACATTTATAAAGACCAATTCATAAAAAACCAATCGGGATACCTTGAATATAACCTGCAAAAAGATATTGTGCAAAACATGAAACAAGGTCAAAGTTTATTTTTACTAATTAATGACAGTGTAGCATTATATCCTCCTGAAATAGTTTCCGGAATTGCAAAAGATGATTTTTATTACAAAAAAACACCTCTAATGTTTATGATATTTTCCTACCTGAAAAATCAAAGTTATTCTTATTTATCAAAAAAATTAAGTGTTGTAAGAGTTGAAAAACTTGGAGATTGGAGTATTGTTAAATTCACAAAACTTAATAAATAATTCAAAAAGCGCAAAATTATTTTTTCTGAATTTATATAATAACAGAAGGTATGTAGTGTAAACATGATTAAGGTAACCGAATCAGGATACAACACAAGGAAATATAATTATAACGGGGTTAAGAGCCAAATAAGGAAGAACCATTCTCAAAATTTTACGGGAAGAGTTCCGGGTGTTGCCATACCTACATCTTCAATGAAATCAGCAGTTGAATACATACTTCCAAACTCTGCAAAAGTACTCCGAAAACTCGGTTCAAACGGTGGTGAAATCCAAAACATTATAATTAATGCAATCGGTACAGGTATGGTTGCGCCAATATTTATTAAATATAATTTTTTGTCCGATGCGGATGAAGATACCCGTACATATTCCGCATGGCGACAACCGGTATCTGCAGTTCTTGCGATTTTGACTCAAGCCGGACTGACTGCGCCATTTTATAAAATATTTGACAATTGGGCAAATAACGGCACATTTGGAGAAATGCTAAATAAAACTCCTTTTCAGGATGAATATTACATAAAGAAAATTATAAAATCACAACATCCGAACGCAACGAAAAAACAAATTAATATAATGGTTTCAAAAGAAAAAGCAAATCAAAGAAATACCCTGTTAAGAATGATAAGAGATGAGAATACTGTTGAATTTACACGAAAAGACAAGAGTAAAATCAAAATCAGTAACAATGCTTATCGAAATCTTGTGACAGAAACCATAGATATTTTAGCTAAAGGGGATAAAGAGTCCTTAGACAATATTAATGAAACAATAAATAAAAGAACCGCCCGAAGCAAATATTATCGGGCAAGATATCAGGAAGCCGCTACTACCTTATCTGAATTAGAGGCGAAAATAACCTCCTCAAAAAATATAAAAGAAATCAGTAATTATTTAAATGATAAAATTAAGAGCTTTGGCAAAAGTAAAGAATCCTCAGAAATGGTTTCTATATTAAATGAAGTACGAAGCCGTGCAAAAGTCGCATCAGGAAGCGTTGGAGCAATACCGTTCAGTGCAATACAAGAAGCATTGATTGAAAAAGTTCAAAAAATGCAAGAACACGCTAAAGTATATAAAGATGTACCAACAGAAGCAGAAGTCGAAAAAATGGTAGAGAAACTTGTCGCAGAAGAAAAATCCAAATTCCAATCGGCTCTGAATTTTTATGAATCGCTAAAACAAACTCTTGATGAAAATACAACAGTTAAAGATTTAAGTCATAGAATTGCAAATAAAAGTAAAGAATTAAAAATTGAAGATAGCGGTCTAAATAAAGATTTTATCAAAGAAGTTGCAAACCAATTAATAAACAGAAATAGCAAACATATGAAATGGTACAAGCAATTTGTCGGAGTCTTTGTATCACTTTCAATATTACCGTTTACATGTACCTTGCTTAACTGGATATATCCGCGTTTTATGGATGTTTTCTTCCCTAACTTGTCAAGTAAAAAACACAACAATGAGTCTGCAAAATTGGTAGAGATGGCTCCAAAGAAAATATTGGAAGAAACAAGAATTAATAATGACAGTTTTGATAAAAAGAAAGCTGAGGTGGTGTAATGTCAAGAATTTCACCTATATCATCAGCGTTATCAAAAATTTATCAAAAAGGCTTTGTTAATCCTATGGTAAATTTGTCAGAGAGTAATTTTATGCAGCGAGGATACGGCGCATACCGTTCCAATTCACGCAAATTCATTGACGGAATAGGCATTGCATCTATTGTCCTAAAAGACGGTGTAGGATGTTATATGTACGTAACGCAGAGTTTAAATAACAAGAGCATACCTGATGATAAGAGAAAATTCGTTGCAGCTTTAGATTTGACCAACGGCGGATTGATGATTGCCGCACAAATTATTATGCACCTGACGATTTCAAGCAAGATAGTTCAAGCAAAAATGTTCAACAAACTGTTTGGCAAACAGTTTGACAGAAATACTGCCAAAATGGTTCACTCCATACTACAAAAAACAGATAAATATAAAGGAGTTTCTCAACAAGCAGTTAATGAAACCGTTAACAGATACAAAGGAGAAGTCTGTGATGCATTCGGTTCACTTACTTCATTGATTGCCGCAACTACAATCGGAAAACGTATTATTGTTCCGTTTATTGCAACTCCGCTTGCAAGTAAAGCAGAAGAAATTATGAACAGAGATAAAAAAACTTCAACTCTGCATCCGGAAACTCAGAATAACTATAATCCAGACAAAAGCGTAAAACCTAAAATTTCACAATAAATTAAGTTTTTATTGTTTCACAAAAAAACAAGAATTTAATTCAGGTAACTTTTGTCCTGAGATTATTTGTGCAGGAGTACAATAGCTCACATAATAACCTTCGCCCAATGTTGGTGGAAATATAGAGTCTATTTCTCCAACTTCTTCAGGTCGATAGTATTGCAATACAAGTTTATTTTCTTTATCCGATGAATAAGTTATTCTTTCGTTACCGCCATTTCTTGATATCTCAATAAGGTCATTTTCTTTTTTATTGCGGGTAAATTCGACATTATATTCTATTCCGTTTTTAGTAACAAACAAGCTATCAGGCTTGTCGCCTTCGGCTTTTATAAATACTATAGTTGTACCGTCTTGTTTATTTTGCAATTTTATTTGAGTTTTAGATTTTGACAATACATTATATTTACCATCGTTTTCCAAAGCTGAAAAACCTCTACGTTTAAAGAAACCTACAAATTTACTTTGGCTACCTTCATATATATCAAATAATCTTATGTATTCAACGGCATCATTGTAAAATCTGCTTTCCGAATCTTTTATCATCTTTTCGGCTTGAGTTTGTAATCTTGGCTCAACAATAGCCTTTGCTTTATCTACGGCTACATCATAATTTTCTTTAACCTGCTGATTTGTGATTTTTTTAGCGGCACAATATTTTACTTCTTCGGTGTAGAAGAATTTTTCGGATAACAAATTATTGTTGTGGTCAAATTCTTCGCTTTTTATTGTAATCATATAACCCTCTTTATCTCTTATACAATAAGAAATACTTTTTACATCGCCAAGAGCATCAAAGCAGGTAATCTTATCGGCACCTGTTTTGGCATCCGATTCCGTCAGGCGTTCTAATGCTCTGTTTGAGCCATTATATTTATATCTTTTTCCTCCTACTTCAAGCATAATATATGATAGTGTACCGTCATTATTATAATAATCCGTACGAATATTATCATATGCGTATACACGTTTACCTTTGTCATATTGGATACGTCCGAGGAACTCAAATTGGTCTTTATGCCTTGTTATAACTTCAAATTGACTGTTTGTAGAATCAAACATAATTGTCAATTTTGTAGCGTCTTTAAGAGGATATTCATACACTCCGTTAACTATTTTAGTCGGGTCAATATCTTGAGGTTTAAGATTTTTAGCTTCAGCTAAAATTGAATCTGCAATATCACCTTCAACTTTGAACATAGATTTATCAACATGAGGCAAAGTTCTGTCAAATGCGGCATTTATCTTTTCAACATCAATATCATCCGCAGTTTTTGGTAAAGAGATTTCAGTATTTTGAATTTTTACGGGTTCAAAATCCTTTGCCGGCGGCTTTACATTATAACCGTCAACGTACTGCATAACCTGCTCAGACGAACACCTTGCCCCGCCTGATTTAACTTTTGGGACATCTTTTAAAGTTTCTCCCGCGTCATCTGCTAAATTTTTAGCATCTTTTTTTATTCCGCCAAGAAGCTTTTGTATATCTTCACCCAACTTTCCTTTTCTCCCTGCAACACCAAGTACAATCAATGTTGCGGCTGTACTCAAACCAATAGACCAATTTCTGAGGGTATGATTTGGCTTTTCATATATAGAAGATTGCGGAATTGATGATAAATCTTCCGAATTTGTTTGAACAACTTCTTCCGGTTTATCTTCTTGCACATGACTATTTTGATGTTCTTTGTTGTTTTCTTCATCTTTTTTCACTACGGTATTAGCTTTTGCACCATCCAAAAGAGAAGAAGTAAAATTTATACGTCTAATACTCATAAACTAACCTTGAACTTATATCTATTTATATAAAACCATAAGAAAACTTTTATTTGCATTCTTCAGTGAATTTATAAAGTTTTATGAATAATTTATTTTTTTAAATTTTAATTTTTATGTTACAATCATAACAGCTTACAAAAGGATATAGGAGCCCCATAATGCCAAACAGTACCAATCAGTTTATAAGACCACTTACAACAAAAATCAATGATAACGGGAATTTGTCAATAGGAGGCTGCGATTTAACAGAATTGGCAGACAAATACGGAACACCTTTATACGTAATAGATGAGCATACTCTTAGAAGTATTTGTCGAGATTATAAAAAAGCTTTTTCAGGATATGAAAAAATTAATATGCTTTATGCATCAAAGGCTCTATGTTCTCTGGCTACTTCTAAAATAATATCGGATGAGGGCTTTGGATTCGACGTAGTTTCAGGCGGAGAAATTTATACAGTATATAAAGCCGGTTCTGATATGAAAAAAGTTTTATTTAACGGGAACAACAAATCTGTTGATGAGATAAATCTTGCACTAAAATTGGGTGTCGGTAGATTCTCCGTGGATAACTTTTTTGAACTTTCATTATTGAATGTACTTGCACAGAGCCGGAATAAAACTGTTGACATACTACTACGCGTTACCCCCGGCATAGAATGCCACACTCATGAATATATTCAAACAGGTAATCTTGATTCAAAATTCGGTTTTGATTTGTCGCAAACAGATCGAGCTGTTGATTTAATAGTAACCGCATATAAAAACCTTAATCTAAGAGGAGTGCACGCACATATAGGTTCACAGATTTTTGAAACAAAAGTATTCGAAGACGAGGTTGACATACTGATAGGAGAAATTACCCGCATAAATAATAAATATGGTCTAAATCTTGATGAAATTAATCTTGGCGGAGGGTTAGGCGTTAAATATATTGAAAGCGACAACCCGCCTTCTACTTTTGATATTGCCGAAATTATAATAAACACAATAAATAAATCTGCAGAAAAATATAAAACAGAACTCCCAACAATATACATAGAACCCGGAAGAAGTATTATTTCTACCGCAGGAGTAACGTTATATACAATGGGCACCTCAAAACAAGTTCCAAACGGTAAAAAATATTTTGCCGTTGACGGTGGTATGGCAGATAACGCTCGTCCGGCAATGTATCAAGCAGAATATTCCGCAGTTCTTGCCAACAAACCCGAAATTCCAACTTCACAAAACGTTACAATTGCAGGCAGATTTTGTGAAAGCGGCGACATTTTAATCAAGTCGATTTCGCTTCCGGAAATTGATGAAGGTGACATCCTGTGTGTATTTAATACCGGTGCTTATAATTATTCTATGGCATCAAATTATAATAGGATAGAAAAATCCGCTATGGTACTTGTAAATAATTCACAATCTGATATTATAATATATAGAGAGTCCTTGGATGATTTGATTTCACACGATGTAGTACCTGACAGGCTGAGAGACAATGTTGAATAATATTTTTTCTTACTTACAATTTCAATTAGGAACTTTAGATTGGTCTTTGAGTTGGACTAATGTGCTTGAAATCATTGTTATTGTCGGGATATTATGTTTTTTTTATAAAAAATTTATTAAAGATTCCCAATCGGAAAAGTTTGTTAAAGGGATTTTTATCCTTATATTTTTATGGGTACTTTCCGAGATTTTGGTGCGGTTGAATTTAAAGATTTTAGGAATGTTCTTAAAATCAATAGTCACATTAGTTTCATTAAGTTTGGTTGTAATTTTCCAACCGGAACTTCGTCGTTTTTTGGGATTTTTAGGACAAGCAGATTTATTTGCAAGATTCTTTGAGAGCACTCATAATAAATCTGAAACCGATATAAAAGTTGACGTTATAAAAGAATTAATAGAAACCGTAAAATTCTTGTCAAAATCACATACCGGCGCTTTGATAGTTTTTCAGCAGGATTTAAGTAACACATATTATGACGTAGGCACAAGACTAAATGCAGAAGTTTCAATGGAATTACTTTTAACAATATTCCATCCGAATACACCATTACACGACGGAGCTGTTGTTATAAACGGTTCTAAAGTTATATCTGCCGGCGTTCTCTTACCGCTAACAGAAGACCCTAAATTAAGCTGGAAATACGGAACTCGTCATAGGGCAGCTCTTGGTATGTCCGAAACAAGTGATGCCGCGTGTCTTGTTGTTTCGGAAGAAACCGGAGATGTAAGTATTGCTCTCGACGGAATTTTAAAAAAGTATGAAGATTTAACAACTTTAAAAGCTGATTTGGAACAAATTTTGGGAGTAAAACCACAATTAGCTTCTGACGAAAAAAAGGCTATTTTCAGCTTTAATCACTTCCTTGGAATAAAAAAAGATAAACCTCAAATACGGGAGAAATAAATGACGACAAAAAAAAGGCACAAAAAAAGATTTATCCAACGTATAAGAAATGCCTTTTTTCTGACAGTGGGCGCATTTATTGCAGGTTTTGCACTGGAATGTTTTTTAGTTCCAAATAAAATTATTGATGGGGGTGTTGTAGGTATCTCAATGATGTTGAACTACATATTCAACTTCAATTTAGGCCTTGCAATTTTGTGTATCAACCTGCCATTTATATGTTTAGCGTTCACAAAAATGGGGAAGTATTTCGTTTTACAAACCGCATTTGCTGTTTCTATGTTGGCATTAGCTACTAACGTATTCAACCACATAAATTTTGTCGTTACAAATGATGTTTTATTATCGACAATATTTGGCGGTATAATTCTCGGTACCGGAGTCGGAATGATTCTAAAAAATGAAGGCTCCCTTGACGGAACCGAGATTATGGCACTTGTTTTATCAAAAAAATTCGGTTTTTCCGTTGGCGAAATTGTAATGGGATTTAATATTTTAATATACGGCGTTGCAGGATTTGTCTTAAACTGGGAAAGTGCAATGTATTCCATTATAACATATTTTATTGCTTATCGAGTCATAGATGCAGTACTGGAAGGTTTGAACAGCTCTAAATCTATACGTATAATCAGTGATAAAGCAGAGGAAATCGGACAAATGCTCATTTCTGATTATGATATCAGTGTCACATATCTGAGCGGAATCGGAGGTTACTCAAAACAGGATAAAACTATTATATATTGTGTAGTTTCAAGAATTGAATTAAGTAAAGTTAAAGAAGTCGTTAAACAGATTGATTCTCACGCATTCTTATCTGTCGTTGATGTTCATGAAGTATACGGAACAAGGATGAGAAAAGGGATTGACAAGATTTAATGTAGTTAAAGTATAGACAATTGTTTGAAAATGTATTATACTTTATTTTAAAAGAAGATGAGAATTTAAGGATAAAATAAATGGCAAAAAATGTAGATACAGTACCTATAGAAGTAAGTATTTTAACGGTAGATCACGATATTAAGGGGATTGTTCACGTTTCAAAATATACAAATACAAACAGAGAATTAACAGATTTATTAAATGATAAAGAAAGAAGATTTTTAGCAGTTACAAATGCTGAAATATATCCTCGAACAGGTAATCAAACACCTAGAAAATATAATTTCTTAGAAATACATATGGATTATGTTCTTATGGTACATCCGTCAACCCAAGCAGTATTCAAAGACTCAGGGAAAACGCAAGAAGATATTGCAAGATTTAGAGAATTAAGACTCAAGCTGAATCAGACGCGACCGTTCTAAGAATAATTGATAACACTAAAAAAGGGAATGACAATTAAAAATCATTCCCTTTAAAAATTTTCAGTTAATCCGGAATTATATTGCTAAAGAAGTAGCTTCTAATTCTAAATCAACAGGAGCTTCATTAACATTTTCCACCTTCGGAGCGGACTTGATATCCTTCGTATGAATCAATTCAGGCGCAGGCTGTGTCTTAACCTGAACGGCAACAACTTTAGCATCATTTACAGGAGTAACTTTTGCTTGAGCTGTAGCTGCATCATTAGGTTTAGCAACAGGCGCTTTTGCCGTAGATGCCGTAGGGTTTGGTTTAGCTGCCGCAGCCTTTGCCGCTTTTATTGCCGGATCCGGATTTACTTTGTAATTCTTATAATCCGTCATAATTTTACTTACAAAACGTTTTGTTTCTGCATACGGAGGAATAGAATTGTTATATCTTTTAACATTTCCTGGTCCTGCATTGTACGCAGCTAACGCCAATTCAACCGAACCAAACATCTTATACATAGCTTTGTAATACTTTATACCACCTTTGATGTTATCGGTCAGTGAATATGGATTAAGCCCCATTCTTCTCGCCGTGGATGGCATTAATTGAAACACTCCTACTGCACCATGATGGCTTCGTGCATTGTGATTAAATCCTGATTCGGTTCTTGCTATACTTAACGCCATAGCAGGATCAACTCCCATTTCAATAGCGTGTTTTGCAATCTTTGCCTTTACCGAATTAACATCTGTAGCCTGAGCCGGTACAAAGCACAATGTCACTAACACAATAGTGAAAAGTAATAGTTTTCTCAAAATGTAATCCTCTAGTTGTAAATTGGAAATTCTTGTAAGCCTCTGCTCTCTCTTTGTATATGTCAAGTTTCGACTAGCAAGAATAATTTGTACACTTATCGTAGTACAAAAAATTTTTAATTTCAACCCCTAAATAGAATTTTACGTCTTTAACAAACGCTAAAACGCATACTATTATTGATTTTTAGATAAATGTAAAAAGTGTAAACATTACAATTATGTTGTTGTAAATTTTCTATTTTTTTGCAACATTTGTTGCTCGAACCAACTGCATAAACTTTTTTGCATCATTTATTGGTATTGCAAATCCAATTCCAATATTAGATATATTATTGTCAGGATTGTATATCGATTGATTTATACCGATTACCTCTCCCGAAGAATTTAGTAATGGACCGCCCGAACAACCCGGATTTATAGCAGCATCCGTTTGTATTTTCCCTTTTTTATAGTCTATTCTTGAAATTATACCTTGAGTCAAAGTCCCGCTGAATCCAAAAGGATTGCCTATCGCAAGAACTTTTTGTCCAACCTTTATTGTATCAGAATCACCAAATTTTATTGTTTGCAAAGGTTTTTTAGGAGAAATTTTCAACAATGCCAAATCTTTATTCTTTCCCATTGCCGCAATTACTTGTGCCTTATAATTTTGTCCGGAGCTGGTTTTTACGCTAACAGATTTATAACCTTCTATAACATGAGAACCCGTCAATATGTAACCATCCGCAGAAACTATACAACCGGTACCTGAGGATACACCGTCTTCTATTTCCGCATCTATTGCAACAATTGCAGGATTAATCGCCTCATATACCGATATATTCACTTCTTCGTCAGAATTAAGACTACCAGCATACACAATATCGCCCATCATACAAGTATTTATCATTAATGCGAGTGTTACAATCAAGGTTCTAATTATCATATTTCCCCCTTTATCCTATAATTATCCATTTATTTTAAGGTTTTTCATTGTCCTAAAATATTTTTTTAGGGGATATTCTTGAAATTATTACAATTATAATGTATAATAAATGTCAACGATACAATAATTATGTAAAAAACAATTATAACCAATAAAAAGGAGAAAAAAATGAGCAGAATTGATTTATTCAAGAGAGATTTGGAAGCTAAAAAAGCTGTCAAAATTATTGCAGGTATTGATAATTTTGACCTTGATAACATAAGAAAAGTTGTTAGTGCAGCTGTTACAGCCGGTGCAAGTGCAGTTGATATTTGTGCTGACGAAACAATTGTTTCAACTATCAGAAATATGACAGAAATGCCTATTTTTGTATCATCAATCGTACCTTCAGAATTGGCAAGAGCAGTTGAATTAGGTGCTGATGCTATTGAATTGGGCAACTTTGATGTTATGTATAAAAAAGGTATGTCTTTTTCTAAGACTGACGTTATGAATCTTGTTGATGAAACTTTGAAATTGTTAGGCGATAACAGAGTATTTTTCTCTGTTACTATCCCGGGTGAAATTTCAATTTCCGATCAAATTGAATTAGCAAGAGCATTAGAAACAAGAGGCATTGATTTAATTCAAACAGAAGGTCACTTCTCTTCTGAAACTCCTTCTGACGGCGTTAGAGGTTTGATGGAAAGAGCAGAATTAACTATTTCCAACACTATTGAGTTAACAAGAAACGTTGATATTCCTGTAATGACAGCAACAGGTATCAACCCTACAACAGCTCCGTTCGCTTTTGTAGCAGGTGCAAGCGCTATCGGCTGCGGTTCTTGCATTAACAAGATGAATTCCGAACTTTCTATGATTGCAACAGCAAAACAGCTTGTTGAAATTGCTTCAAGAAATGAACAAAAAATTGAAGCTTTAGTATAAAACAAAAGTTAAAAAAAGAGCCCTCTGACAGAAAGAGGGCTCTTTTTTATTGATGCAATAAAATTTACGCAATTATACTATATGCAACGACCGAAGGCACCGTAATATTAATCCAGTCATATTTAAAACATACATAATCGCTGCAGTTGCAATCATCGCCCTCACAGGTACAATAATCATTCAACCGACAAACCGTAGCGTCAGTAAGTGTAATTACATCATCATGACATTCATCACATTTCCCATCCTCGACGTAAATAATCCCATCAATCTTTAAATGATTTGTTATGATTACAACCTTGTTTGAGCCAACATTTTCTGATACTTTTTTAATTGCTTTTGATATAGGTTTTCCCATTTTTCCCTCCAATCAGTTACCTTATTAATTTTATAAATACAATTTTTTAAATATAACGGTAAACAGACTATAAATAACCTGTTAGTTTATTTTTGTTAAGATTGAAATATTCATTATAATATACAAATATTTATACTTGTGGTAATATTTTTCTAGCAGTATTCGAATTTTTATTTCTCAGGAACTTTTTTTATAAAACCACATCTTATAAATTAGGCTTGAGCTAGGTAAAAATGAGGATAATCTGGAGGAACGTTTAAAGAATGAGAAAATTTATGAAAAAAAGTTTAATAGCATTAGGTTTATTTGTCTTTATGTATGGCTGCCTAATTCACAATAATGTACTTGCCGTATATCAAAGTCCGACACAGTTATATGATCAGGTATGGAAGTTAGTGAATTCAAGATACGTTGACAGAAGCAAAAATTCTCAAGACTGGGAAACAAAATGGCGTCACAAATATGACAACTACATCCAAACCGATGAAGATGCTTATGTTGCAATTAACACCATGTTAGCAAGTTTAAATGACCCTTATACAAGATTCCTTGAACCAAAAGAGTTCAGAGAAGAAGCGAATTCCATGAACGGTTCATTAAAGGGGATAGGTATACAAATCGGTATGAAAGACGGTAAACTTACCGTAATTGCACCAATTGAAGACACCCCTGCCGAAAAAGCAGGGATACTTGCCGGAGATATAATTCTGGAAATTAACGGTAAAAGCACAAAAACAATTACCGTAGATAAAGCTGCCGATCAAATAAGAGGACCGGAAGGAACTCAAGTAACATTATTAATCAAACGCGGAGAACAGGAACCAAAAACTTATACGGTTACTCGTGCTCAAATTAAATTAAAATCAGTATCCCAAAAGATTCCTGATAATGTAACAATGCCAAATGATATATGCTATATTCGTTTGAGCACATTTATGAGCAGAGCTGCCGCAGATGAATTCGGAGCAATAATCGACAAAAATTACAACAAAAAAGGTTATATTATTGATTTGCGTTCAAATCCGGGCGGATTATTAAATAATGCAATTGTAATTTCAAATATGTTTCTTGAAAACTGTGATATAGTATCTACGGTAGACAGAAATAATTACAAAGACATAACCCATGCTATAAAAGGAGTTAAAACAAGAAAGCCTGTTGTAATCCTTATCAATAAAGGTTCAGCATCAGCAAGTGAAATATTCTCCGGAGCTATGAAGGATAACCGCAGGGCTGTGCTAGTTGGAGAAACGACATTTGGAAAAGGTGTTGTTCAAGAGGTTACAAAATTAGGCAGCGATATCAGTGCGCACATCACAATTCAAAAATACCTGACGCCAAATGGAACAGATATTAACAAAAGAGGTATCTCTCCTGATGTTGAAATTAAACTTTCTGAGGACGATATCAAGAATAAAAATGATGTTCAGCTAAAAAAAGCTATTGAGATAGTTAAACAACTTGAAAGCGGAGCAAGCGTTGCAAGTTTTTCAAGATATTATTAATTTTTAAAGTTAACAACAATAAAAAAGGTAAGATTTCAGTAAAATATCTTACCTTTTTTTGTGAAATTTATGCTATACTTCAATTATGACCGATTTATTAAAACAAAATATTATTCGAATAAAAATACAAGCCAAAAAGAATCTTTTTATTTTTAAAATATCAGCTGATTATAATGAAGATTCTATATTAAATACAATAGCTGAAAAACTAATGTATGAACCTTGTATTATTGTTCTTGACGGAAATTCAATTACAGATAAAAAATTTATAAAATTATGTGACAAAATAAAGCTTTTAACGGAGGAATTTGAAAGCACTTTATTAATAAAAAATCGTGCGGATATTGCATTTACGGTTGAAGCAGACGGTATAATCACAGATAAAAATTCACTATCCCCACATCAAATAAAACACCTTTTGTCCGACAATGCATTAATAGGATATCTTCAAGCTGGCGAAATTTCAAATGCTTCTGAGGCGGATTTTGTTATAATAAACGAGGAAAACCTTTCCGATACAAACATAAAATATATTATAAAAGAAATAAACGATAACATTATAAGGGCGGAATTAATATAGTTATGGATAATAAAAAAGAGATAATTAAATATGTCAAAAGTTTGGGATTACACGTGAATACAGGGACAAAAGCTCGCGGACATCAGGGCTTTTTTATAAGAAACAGAATCGACATATCCAAGAGCATTCCCGAGCACAGAATAATACCAACACTTATTCATGAATTTGCACATTATATTCACTCAAAAATTGAACCGGACATGAACAGAACCGGAGGGAATTTAGATATATTATTTGGGGTTAAAGAAGAAGAAATTATTGACGAATTAATCAAAGTAACAAATTTTGTTGATAAAAATTCATTATGCCTAAAGTTATACGAACATAAAGACAGAATTAAAAATAAAATTAAAGAATATGAAACAATTATAAAATCCGAATATCCTGATTTTATGCGCTCAAAACCTTTTAAAAAATTTGATAAATATATTAAACGCTCCGATGCAAAATATCTTTTAAAATATGATAGAGTCCGCATTATAACGGGTTTTTGGATAAAAAAGCAACGACTGTTATCAATATCATCAATAGAAGAAGATTTTCCGGACATGCCTAAAAGTTTTGTTGCATACATACGACTTAAATCAGCACAAAAAAAGCAAGGGCGAGTTGCTGCAAGAATAAGTAAACTAAATAAATATTACACCAAACCGAATGAATTGTTTGCACGCTTTGTCGAAGGCTTATATATCGATAAAGATTGGACTTGTGCATTAGCACCAAATGCTTCAAAATTATTTTTTGAACGATTGAGATACGGCTATTATCAAGAATTAGAAAACGTTTTAGCACTTGCAGGAGTCATTAATAACGTAATTTCGTTTGCGCAATAATATACATTAAATTTTGTTACAAAACACGCCAAATAAAGCATTTTATTACATGTTTCGTTTTAATGTAAATGTAAAATCGGTGAAAAAGTGTTAGTAAGTTATACAGTTACTCCAAAAAACAAATCTTTAAATAGATATAACTATAATCCAATACCAAATAGTGTTCCAAAAAACACGGATGTCAATGTCGTGCAAAATGATAAATTTTGGAACAAATGTTTTTATTATCCGTTTTTTACATCGCAAAAAGATGAAATGTCCGATGAAGAATTTGAAGCCAAAAAGGACATATTATACAACAAGTTTTTAAAATCACCGAATATATTTTTAGGAGGCAACGTATCTAATGCTACAACGGCAATCAGATACGTCAGAAAAGACAACCTTGCGGTTGCAAATAAATTTGCAGAGGATTTACGATACGCTTTTCACCAATACGCAGCAATTATGCGCAATGTAAATAAGGATAATGAACAATTCGCTTTGAATGTATTGTTTGATGATAAGATTGACCAAAGAGATTATGACTTCCCGCACATCTTACAATGTATCAACAAAGATAACAGCGAATTTGCGGAGCAATTATGCAGAGATAGAAAAGTTTACAGTGAAACCATAGCTCAGACATTGATTTATACAAATAAAAAAACAATAAAACTTGCAAAAGCCCTTTATAATGAGAGTTATAACTACACATCAATGTTACCGCAGATATTAAATATAGCTTCTTATAATGATTCCATTTCAACATTTAGCACAATTGCAGCATGGGCTATCAAAAACAACTTACCGTATCCTGAGTTCGCCTTAGCTGCATTACCTGAAAATATATCCAAGTCGGATATAAATTTTATAAATGATATTTATTTTGATTCAGAAATATATAAACATCAAAAGATAGGAACAATGGATCTTCTTGATAAATCGAATATACATATATTACGAACCGCATTAAATAATAAAGGACTTTCAAAATGCAGAGCTTACAATCTGTTCACTGAAATAACACCTTATAACGAAAAAGTAATGGAGAAAATTGTATCAATAGCAACTCAAGAAAATATAAATTCATATATAAAAATATTGGATAGGATAAATCAAGAAAATCACAGTTTTATTTTAAAATTAGTAAGCGATAAAAATATACCTATAAAAAGTAAATTAGAGCTTAGCGAATTAAGTTTAAAAAAATCTGTTACAAATTCCTCGAAAATTTTGGAAAAATTATATGATAAAGGATACTCTCCGGAAGAAATAAAAAGATTAAGTTATATTGATAATATAAAACCTGAAGCTGCCGAGTTTTATGCTGATACGGATATAAAGAAAAACCTGAAAACACTTGACCGACAAGAAAAATTATTCTTCAAATACCCTGAAAAATATATAAATGGGCAAATTATAAATTTTTATGATGTTGAAGATTTGAGCGACACTATATTCAGAAATGATACACCGTTATTGATAATTCTTGCTGATTTATTGGATAAAGAAAGTTTGGATGTGCTATTTAGGAAAAGACATCTTACGGTCATTAAATTTAAAGATGAAATAAATAATTTAAGTTATGAGCAATTAAAAACATTAAAAGATGCACTTAATTGCACAAACCGATTCGGGAAACCTTTACTGCCTAACCAGAAAATTGAATTGTTAAATCTTTATATTACCTATACCAGCATAGATGCAGATACTAACAAGATTATAAAGATGATAAAAACCGGAAAAGTTGATATTGGAGAATTGAACAAGAATTTAATAATATCAATTCTGTCAAAATTTAATATTTCATCAAAAGCGATTAAAAATGCCCCTGCAGAAAAGCTTTTAGGCTGGGATTTTGAAAACTTTCATAAACTTATCCGAGAATATTCTCAACTATGGGCAGACAAAGACAGAACAAAAGATATAGTAAAAGCGGCTTGCCTTGGGGACTTCAAAAAATATATTACGGACACCTCAAATATATACGGAAAAGCAAACCGACAAACTGAAAACCAATTTAAAGAATTAGGACTAAATTACAATAAATGGCTCAATCCTTCTTTGAGTAATGAAGTTAATTATAAATTTAAAAATTATAACAAACAACACTTAGATGGAACTGCCACACTGATTGAAAAAGATATTCGGGCTTTATGCGCTACTCCGGCAAGAGATTTTATTTTCAAGCAACTAACCCCATGGATGAAAGACGGCAAATTTAATATACCTTCCAACGATAAAGAAAATTACGCATCATTGATACATACTCTAGAATCAATCCTCGCCCAACTTAGCGGGGTTTGGAAACGTGCAGAATTTAATATAAACAGCAAATCAAACGATTTAATATTGATGGCACATGATACTCTTATTATTTATAATCATTTAAAATTACTTTTAAAAGACTTAAAAAATGAAGCTGAGTCTAAGCCGCATTCATATAAACCTTTGGATATTAAAGTAAAAATGTGGGATAGAATACCGCAAAAGGACATTTTTCAGGGTAATTATTCAAACTGCTGTATAGGCATGGATGACAGTCATTCTTATGCAATGTTTGACTATATATTGAATACTGCATTTAATATGATTGAAATAATTGATAAGAATACCGGAAAAACTATCGGCAATGCTCTTTGCTACTTCGTAAAAGATGAAGAATCAGAAGAATCCAAAGTTGCCCTTGTACTTGATAATATTGAAATTAAGACAAATGCCATAAAAGATGAAATCAGTAAGTTAAAAGTTCGAGAAGCTATATCAGAATATGCTAAAAATATCGCTAAAGACGTAACGGGAAAAGAAGATACCCCTGTTTACCTCGGTATTTCTTACAATGATGTTAATGTGGATGATTTAACTTTGGAACATAAACCACTCAGTTTGATAGGGAAATGTGATAAAAATTGTATGGTTATTTATTTGGATGTATTTAGCGGACGAATATCTCCATACAAAGCAAGTAAAACAGTCAAAGTATATAATTTGGAGAAGAAAAATTGAAAATCCTTGCCCTTAAATATACAAATTTATACAGTAAAATTCCGGCAGAATACACCCGGAACACTTCTCCTTGTGAAGAAATTCCGGATTATAAAAAGGAAATATCCAATATTTGTTATCGACCGACATTTACGTCAAAAACAGATATGACCGATGAAGAATATGGGGAATTATATAACAAAATAAAAGGACAACTAAATTCTCATAAAAGAATTCCTCAAGAAAATATAAATAAAGCTCTAAGCTATGTGAACAAAGATAATGTACGAATTGCCGAAAGACTATCTCGGGATGATTACGGCTTCATCAACGGAGAAAGCATAAATCTGCTAAAAATAATAAATTCAGAAAATAATGATATCGCAAATTTTATACTTTACACCGGAAATGTTAACAAGAAAGAGATTAACATAGATAGCGTTATTGAAGCTGTTAATAAAGATAATCATGATTTTGCAATGTCATTATTAGAAGATAAAAAATTCACGAAATTTGATATGGACGGTATTTTGAAATACGTTAATAAAAATACCCTTCCGTTGGCTCAATATCTTTATGAACACAAATACAACAATACAATGTTTTACTTTGAAGATTTACTAAGATTATACGATAAAGACCCTATTGAATGCTTCGCGCAAATATGCAGGACAAATTATCTGTCAATGCGAGAAGAATATCCGGATGATATAGCCAAAATTTTCTCAAAAGATATCAGCCAAGAAGATTTAGATTTAATGAAATATCTTTATAATTGTGACTACATAGGAAGAAAAGCAAGTAAAGACTTATTTGAAATAATAAACACCAAAACTTTACCGATTTTCAAAACCACAGCAGAATACTCTGCAGGCGCATATGATATGGTTACCAATATGGAAACCTTTAATGCAAATGATAAATATCTGAAAGAACAAAATATAAATGAATTAATAGAACGTGTGAAATACCAAAAAGCATTGGTAGATAAATCCCCTGATAAATATATTGCAACTAACGATTTAACAATATTAACAAACAGATATCTTGATTGGGAAGTTCATTCTCCAAAAGACGTACAACACCGATTTTTTACAACAAAATTTGTTGAATTAATGCTGGTCGCATCACTGCTCGATAAAGAAAGTATGGATGCACTGTTTAGAAAGAGGACAAATGCCGTACAAAAATTTACCGAAAAGATTGCACTTGATATGGATTATGAGGACTTGAAACTTCTAAAAGGACTTATATCCAGCAAAAATATATACGGAAGAGAACAAACCCCGACAGAAAAGCTTGAGCTTGTTGATTTATACAGAGTATATAAACAAAGCAATATAAGCTTTCGCAATATGCTTAACATGCAAATCAATGATTGCGTTGATATAAATGAATTAAAAAGGGATATATACAAATATACAATGTCACTTGCGGGAATTAGCGAAACCGGAATTTCAAAAATTCCTCTGGCTAAACTCTACGGTTGGAATATAAATTATATTCACAATATTGCAAATGACTTATCAAACCATTCAACTTCAAAAGCTTTAAAAGATTTAATATATTCAGCCACACTGAATGATTTTAGAAGTTATATCAATGATTATACAAATATTTACGGTTTGGCAAATGCCAGTACACAAAAATATTTTCAATGCTACGGACTTGATTATTCAAAATGGTTAAACCCATCCTCAGCAAATAATATATTGTTTAAAAATAATGATAAAACTACTAACAATTTAGATATTATAGTAGAACACATAACGGAAGATATAGAAGAATTACGTTCTTCAAATCCGGAAATGAAAAAATTTATTGATAAGAGTTTCCCAAAATGTATAAAAAACGGGAAATTTGTAGTACCTAAAGAATATACAAAAAACAGAGCAAATTTGGACAAATTTACAAAAGGTCTGATAAACGGATTAAAAAGAATATGGAAAAGAGCAGAAGAAAATCTGAATGAGTTTGCGAGTGCGGAATTATATTCAAGTAATAATATTCAAAACAGTAACAATGCTATAAACACCCTTACTATAAAAAATCATCTGAACGCAAGATTAAAAGAAATAAATTCTTGCAGCAACGACCCAGATATAATAAATACAGAACCGCTTGATTTAACAATAAAAATGTGGGACAGAAATCCGCAAAAGGATTTGTTCCAAGGCAATTATTCAACTTGCTGCATAGGAATAGGGCAGACAAACGGGCATTATATGCCACAATATCTTATGAATACGGCATTTAACATGATAGAATTTGTAGATAACAAGAGCGGGAACACCATCGGTAATGCCCTGTGTTATTTTGCTAATAATAACGGACAACAAATATTTGTAATTGATAATATAGAAATCAACAGAAACTATATACCGGCAGAAAATATCGGCAAAAAATTAAGAACCGCAATAAAAGAATATGCCCAAAATATAACCAAAGAGGTCTCAGGGAAAGATGATATCCCGATAATACTCGGCACAAAATTTAATGATGTACCAACAAAGGATTTAGCACCTATGAAAAATATCAGATTGAGTTTTATAGGTGATATAGCATCACAAAGCATTTACCTTGACATATATGGCGGAGCTGTGCCAAAGAACTCCATATATGGAGCGGAAGTAAAGGCATATCCTCTATAACAATCTTTCACTTGACTTTAAAATATGTTTACACTAGAATTGCATTGACGGGTGAACAACCTGTTAAAAATGTATTTAACCTCCGGATGTGGCGCAGTTTGACTCTGCCGACGAGGAAGATTAAGTATCTTCCGAGGAGAGGTAGCACCGAGCCGCACGGGACATTTGAAAACTTAATATCAA
>CACWLL010000006.1:0-258658 GCA_902761735.1 uncultured bacterium | reverse complement strand
TTCCGAGGAGAGGTAGCACCGAGCCGCACGGGACATTTGAAAACTTAATATCAAATCGGTTATTGTACCGAGTGCTATAACGGGATGTGGCGCAGTTTGGTAGCGCACCTCGCTTGGGACGAGGGGGTCGCACGTTCAAATCGTGTCATCCCGACCATTTACAGAAAAGACTAATCATAGAGATTAGTCTTTTTTCTTGGGACTTGTCGATTACATCGTGAGCACGCACGCAGTTTTTTACGCAACCTCGGGTTGCTAAAAACTAGCTGGCTGCATACCTCTCTCGTACGGCTCATTCTTCGCCTACGATATCGGTATCATCCCGACCATTTACAGAAAAGACTAATCATAAAGATTAGTCTTTTCTGTCTATAATCATAATTTGCCTATTTATTATTATTTATACAATACCATCATCAGCAAATGTATCAAAATCATCTGAAGCTTTAGAAAGTTGTTTTACAAAATATACATCAGCCTCTTTTTCCGGTGCTGATTGTACTTCTTCAAGTGTTTTGACTATTTTGGATTCCGCACCTTTTGGGAGGTTTAATTTATCTGCTAGCTCGTATGCAATCCTTTGAGGAGAATAGGCTTTTCCGCCTTCAATATGTGTAGGATTAATGTTGGATATCATTTCTTTTATTAATTTTTCATAATTATTATCAAGACCAAACATATCAATAATTTTATCTGTTATCATCATGTTTTTGATATCTGCATAAAAACTATCACGCATTACATGTTTTGGTAAATTTTTTGCGTATTCTTCATGATTTTCTGACATTTCAACAAGTTTAATGACTAAATCGCTAGCATCATTGCATGATAATTTTGAATTCATTATGAATTGATAACTTTTTGACTTTGTAGGGCTATTTTCCGGCTTAAAAATATCAAAAATATACTTGAATCCGCATTCATGTGCTTCACTGTCCATAATTCTATATAATGAGTTTGAAAACATCTTTGCCGGTCTTCGGAATAGCCCATTTATGAGTTTTGAAGGTTCTTCCTCATAATCAAAACCTTCTTTTTTTACTATATTGATAAGAGGTAGTCTGTCTTTAACATATATAGAAGTTTCCGGCTCATAATCCCTGCCCATTTTTGAATTTGCACGTGATATTAATTCCCAATTAATAATGGTTGACTCATCTTCACTCAGATTGAATTTATGCTCAAGAAGAGTAACTAATTCTGCCTGTTCACACAGAAAATCTTCACCTGCCAAATCCTCTATTTTTTCAAGATTATTTTTTTTCAAAAACGTATCAACAGTTTTACGGAAATCAAGACATTTTTCAGGGGCTAATCTTAATGCTTTATATATATGTGAATACATCTTATCATCAGCTATTTTGGACATTGGTTCGCTGAAACTGCCGAGTTTTAATGCTCGCACAACTGCCCGTTCAAATTCTTTATGTTTGTTATACCCTAACAATCCACCGGGCACATAAGAATCCCCTTTATCACAGCGATTTATCAATTCAATATTTATAAATTCCCGCTTGTTTTCGCTAAGAATTTTTAATCCGTCACTTATTTTACCGGTTAAATCTGCCTGTTGATCAATATAATCCTCGCCGCCATGCTCGCCCAATGATTGAATTTTATTCTTCCTTAAATATGTCCAAACAATATCTTTAAGTTTATTTGTTTCTTCTTTACTCAGCTTTAAGTCTTTTGATAATATATCCACAAATGCTTTATCCAGAGGGTTAGAGAGCACTTTTGCCGCTCCGGAGAATTGAACATTTGAAGTATTCAAGAAATTTTTTTCTTTATTCGCTTGGTATTTATTATTATTTAAATGTGAATTTATTCTAAATGAAGTCACCGGTACAATCATTATATAAAATCTCCTTTTAAAAATATGCACGGATATAAAGACAATGAAACTTTAGAATTGCCTGTTTTTGTAAAGAGAGTTACAAAGCTTAATAATTTACAAAGGTTTACTCTTTGTTGACTTGATTGCTATTTTATAATAACTTGTAGAGAGAACTGATTACATTATAAGAAGAGGATTAGGGATGGACTTTGTTACACTAACCATAAAAGTATTAAAGATATTAGCGGCATTTTGCGGCAGTTACGGTATTGCAATAGTAGTTTTGACATTAATAATGCGAGCTTGCCTGTGGCCGTTTAATGTATCACAACAGAGAAATATGAGGGCAATGCAGACGCTGCAACCTAAATTAAAGGCTATTCAAGACAGATACAAAAGTAATCCGCAAGTTATGCAGCAAAAAATGATGGAATTTTATAAAGAGCATAAATTCAACCCTATGGGCGGATGTTTGCCACTGTTAATACAAATGCCTATATTTATTTTGTTATATTCATCGTTAATGAGCCCGCAATTTATACAAATTGCAGGTGATTCCAAATTCCTTTTTATAAACAGATTAGATACAACATTAAGAGCAAATGCAGGTATTTCAAACGATGGCAAGATGGGCGTTTCGCATTCAGACCAATTTATGCCTGGCAAAGTTGCAAAGGTTTATTTGGTTGACTCGGATGAAGCTATTGATAATGTCAAAATTGATAATCCAAGAAAAGCTTTAGAAGTCCAAGGGGAAATAAAACCGGGCGAAAATCTGGATTTAAAAATCGATTTAGACCATCTTGATATGAAATTCTCTCAATTGGAAAAAGTACAAAAAGCAGAGATTACTATTACGGATATAAGTACAAAAGAAAATGAAACTATTCTTTTTGAACGCAAAGACGGTTTATTGGCAGCATCAATTCCTACCATACCTGTAAATAAGAGTTTACATTGGGATGTTCTTGCATTGATTGCAATATTTGGTTTAACAATGTGGTTATCACAGAAGTTTATGATGTCTATGAACAATAAAAACTCTCAAGCAATGGACCCGTCACAACAAGCTATCCAAAAATCAATGGGGACAATAATGCCGGTCATGATTTTGGTAACATTTATTATGATACCGATACCAGCCGGAGTCTTTATCTATTTGATAGTAAGTAATATTGTTCAAATAATTCAGACAGTTGTTGTTAATAAACAAATCGATGCGGAAGAAGCTGCTAAAAAAGAAGCTGTAAGTGATATAGATTTAGCTAATGCTAAAAATGTTACGAAAGAAAATTAAAAAATGCTGCTATCAGAATACGACTATAATTTACCTGAAAACTTGATTGCACAATTTCCTGCAGATAAACGTCAAAATTCAAAAATGATGGTACTAAACAGAAATACAAAAGCCATTGAACACAAGCATTTTTATGATTTTTCCGATTTAATTGACAGTAATTCTGTCTTGGTATTAAACAACACAAAAGTTATACCTGCAAGATTATATGGAATTAAAGAAGAAACCGGAGCAAAAATTGAAATATTTTTGCTGAAAAAATCTGACAATACTGATAATACAAAATTATGGGAATGCCTTATAAAACCGTCGAAAAGGGTTAAAACCGATACAATAATAAAGATTAGTAATGAGCTTTGTGCAAGAGTTATCAAACCTCTTGAAGACGTCGGAGAATGGCAGATTGAACTTATATACAACGGAGAATTAATGGACATTCTCCATCGAGTAGGAAATATACCGCTTCCTCCATACATAGAAAGAAAAGTACAATCAGAAGACATAAAAAAATTGGATTTTGAAAGATATCAAACTGTATATGCACAAGATGAGGGCTCTGTTGCTGCTCCGACAGCAGGTTTACATTTTACGAAAGAAATATTGGACAAGCTAAAATCTAAAGGGGTTGAAATTATTTATGTGACTTTAAATGTAGGAATGGGAACTTTCAGACCTGTAAAAACAGAAATTATAGAAGAACATAAAATGCATTCCGAAGAATTTGAAATAACACAAGAAGCTGCAGATGCCATAAACAGAGCAAAAAACATCGGTAAGAAGATAATTGCAATAGGCACAACTTCCGTTCGAACATTAGAAACTTGTTATAAAAAACATGGTAAAATTATCGCATGTAAAGACAATTCCGAATTATTTATATATCCGCCGTATGAATTTGGCATCGTGGATGAAATGATTACAAATTTTCATTTACCTAAATCAACTCTTTTGATGCTTGTAAGTGCTTTTGCGGGAAAAGATTTTATATTTGAAGCATATCGGCAGGCTATTGAAAACAATTATAGGTTTTTTAGTTACGGTGATTGCATGTTTATCCGCTAATTAATAATATTGGCAAATACTAAAAAAACAGGTATAATTATTTCTATGAAAAAGAAAGTTATCGCTTATTTACATACACATTGGGACAGAGAATGGTATCGGGAGTTTGAGGTCTTTAGATTAAGACTTATAAGAGTATTTGACAATGTATTGGATTTATTGCAGTCCGGAAAAATTCCCTCGTTCTATTTTGACGGACAGGTTTCTGCATTGTTAGACTATCTTGAATTAAGACCGGAAAACGAACCTCTAATTAGAAAACTAATAAAAGAGAAAAAACTTTTTATAGGGCCTTGTTATACTCTGGTTGATGAATATTTAACTACTAAAGAATGTTTTGAAAAGAATTTGGAAATCGGCATCAAGATATCAAAAGATTTTGGATGCACTGATTTTATAGGATATTTAGCAGATACTTTTGGTCATAGCAAAAATATTCCTGAAATTTTTAAAAACTACGGAATAGATAAATGTGTTGTATGGCGTGGATGCCCTGATATACCTTCTGAATTTAAGTTTTGCGGAATTAACACGGTAAATTTAATCCGCGGATATTTTATGGATATTTTTTCTGCACCTATAACTATTGAACAGAAAGCAAAATGGCTAAAAGATAATTTAGATAAAATTGCAGAAAAGTCCGAAAATGTATTACTTTTACCTATCGGGGCAGACCACTTAGGAGTAGAACCTGATATTTCAAAACAAATAAAAATGGTTAATAATTTATTGGACAATTATGAAATAGAGCTATCCAATCCTTTTAAATATTTTGAACTTGTAAAAAACATTTTTAAATACAAATGGAATGATGAATTAAGAGATAACAGTAAAACATTTATATTACAGGGATGCTATTCCGCAAGAGCAAATATTAAACGTTATAATGCTATAGCATGTTATAAACTTAAAATAGCAGATGAAATACAAAAAGCTTTAGGAAACAAGTATTTCTCTGCAATAGAATATGCATATAAGCTTTTACTAAAAAATCAAGCGCACGATGGCATTTGTGGGTGTTCTACGGATGAAGTTCATTTGGAAAATATTACAAGATACAAAAAAGTTATTCAGGTTGCAGAAACAATTTTAAAAGAATTGGAATTTATATATCCGAAAGAATTTGGCAAATATATGTTATCGATTGAAAAAAATTGCCGCTCAGTTATAGAATTTGAGAGTGAAAATATAAAAGAAAAAAATAGCCAAATGATTTCATCTCGAAAAGGATTTATTGATGATATTTTATACAATACTCAACGGATTCCCATAACCGAAGACTATACACCAATATATAAACACTTGAAACAAATTAAACCAAACTCTGATATATTAAAAGTTACTAATAATTCATTAGAAAATTCTCATGTAAAACTGACAATATCAAAATCCGGCAAAATTAAAGTAAATAATATTTCAATAGATTTTATCAGATATAACGATAAAGGCGACACCTACAATTTTGGAGCCGTAAAAAATGATATCTGCGAAATCGCAAAGGTTATTGATTCTAAAATATTGCTAAAAGGTGAATATCGATGCGGATTGAAGATTAAGACAACTTTTTTTGAAGTGTTGGTATACCTTGATAAAAATTCAGAATTACTTAAATTCCATATAGACTGGGATAACAAATATAAAAATAAAATATGGCAGGTTTCTTTTGGTACTGATAAACACCTTACAAATACGTATTCTTTAGATTTGGGAAAAATTATTACCAGAAAATTTGACCCCTATTATGATATAAAAAAACATCTTCCAAAAACAAAAGGGATAGAAGTAAAAACAAATACGGCACCAATGAACGGCTACGTTGGAGTCGATGAGTTTGGAATAATTACAAAAGGTTTGACAGAATATGAAGTAAATAAAAAAGCACTAAGAATAACAATATTACGTTCCATTGGAGTAATATCAAATCCAAAAAATCCGTGCCGTACAACTCCTGCAGGCCCCCCATTAGAAGTAATCGGAGCTCAGCAATCTG
Source organism: uncultured bacterium (assembly GCA_902761735.1). Lineage (GTDB taxonomy): Bacteria > Cyanobacteriota > Vampirovibrionia > Gastranaerophilales > Gastranaerophilaceae > UBA1221. The sequence goes on along the minus strand of CACWLL010000006.1, from coordinate 252,472 downwards.
GTAAAAACACCGCAGAATTTGCAATAGGATTTTTTAAACCGCAAAAAGCAAACCAACGATTTAATGAATTTATGCTTGAAGAAATTCTATAAATCCTAAACTATGAATTATGCGAGCCTTCACCACGAATTTCTTTTCTGCGCTGAATTTCTAATGAATCAGTCAATACTGTTGAATCTTTAACACCATTCAAATCAGTATGATTTTTCGTGCTGCCGGTATTAGAGTTATCCTGTGTATTATCAATTGAGTTATTCTTTTCTCCTCTTGCCTGTTTGTCTCCGGTTTGATCTTCGTTAATATTTGTATTTATACCTTCAACAAATGTTGCTTCTTCAACCCTGCCGATTGAATCTGCGACTTCGGCTTCTGATGCGGCATTTCTGCCTTTGGATTCTTCCAATATTTCTTTGCTGCTGACAGAACTGTCAAGAGCTGAACCTCCAACCTTAATATCTTGCAAGCCCATACGGAAGTTCCTGTCAAAGATAAACCTCCACTTGGTCATTCTTACATTTTGCAATGCGGCTTTTGCGGCATCATTCCCCGCATTTTCAACAGCTTTTGTTACAATTTTTTGCTGCTCATCAGGTTTATCTGCAACCAACTTAGAGCCAACTTCTACGGTTTGCGAACCCGTTTGACTTACAACAGGAGGAACCGCATCATACTGCGAGAATATTGCATCAATCTGTTGCAGCTGCAAATCAAATTGAGCCAGAGTATTTTGAGCAGCAGTACCTATACTTATAAGTTTATCCGACAAAACACCCATTCTTATTAAATCCGCAGGTTCGACTTTATCAGGAGTAGATTTAATTTTTTTTACCAATTCATCGTATTCCTGACGAATTTGCTGGGTTTGAGTATCGACATCATCTGCCTTTTTTACGGCAGCTGCGGCAATATCTTCTCCCTTTGAAGCATGACTCTCTGATGATTCTGACATATTATCCGAAACGGAAATTACATTATTACTCTGTGCAAACATATCTTCGCCCTGCTTATACAAGTCAGCTTTATTTTCACCTGTATTTTCAACATCTGTATTTTCAGCATTATCTATGGCTTCATCTTCCGTGGTTTCCGCACCTTCCGCCAGATATTCGGAAACTCCGTCCTCAGAAGCCAAACCACCCGCCGAATCATATGTTACATCATCAGGTACGTCACCCAGTTTTGAAAAATCTTTTGCCCACTTTAAAATTTCAACAGGTACATCTTCGCCTTTTCCGGCATGCTCAAGTACCTCACTTGCCGTGAGTTTTCGCCAATCAACTGCGTAATCTTTTTGTCGGTTTAGAATTGGTCTTACCGCATCATTCACCGCATTTACTGCATCAACCATAGTTTTTACCTGTATTTATCCACAGGATATAACGGCACAATAAAATATTTCTTTAATAATAATTTTATAAAATTGAAAAACCCTTATACCACAAGTGTTTCAGTATTAATAAAATTTAATACAATCCGTTATGTTAAGTTTTGTTAAAGAATAGTATATATTTTTTATAGAAAAAAGCAATATTTTTTGTTCTTTAGTTTTTATATATATACGAGAGCAAAACAAGAAGAGAGGTCCATTATGGCAAAGACAATTTTAATGCCGAATACGGTAACTGATACATATAAAAAAGCTGCAAAAGCTATAAGCGAAGTAGATTTGGACAACAAAAACGTCGTAAGAAAGTCTTTAGTTGAAATTATGAAACAATCATTTTTCCATGGAGCATGTATCTACGGAGGTTCAACAAATTTTATCGCCTAAGACGTTGGAAATATAGGAACAGGATATTAGGAAAATTTAATTTAAGGATAATCTTAACACCGGCGAATGCCGGTTTTTTATTTTTTAATACCTGACCCTCTCAAAATCATGATAATCGGAAGGTGACGAATACTGTTCATACGTTCCCATTATAAATCCACCGGTAAAATCAACCATTTTACGCTTTGTACCCTTTGGAAATGCCAATATATCTTTATGGTTAGTCTTATTGATGGCTTTTCTTACTGCAAGAATATTTTCTCGCCCCGAACGAGTCGTAGCGGTGACTTTTACATTTGTTATATTACGATTTTCATCAACTTTAAACGAGAAGAAAAAGATTGTTCCGTAATCCGCATCGACATCGGATAATTCCATTATCTTATTTTGAAGATTACTCCTCCATATATTCCAAGCGATAAGTTCTTCTCTAGAAGTTTTTCCGGTCAATTTATCACAAACAGGGCAAGAAGAACCTGAGTTTGAATCCACTTTACCCGTCGTGCTTTCTTGTTCTTGCATTGCCAAACTAGCCAAATCAGAATCCGATACAACATTTTGACCTTGCAGCATTTGCTCAACCTTAGTTAAAACTTCTTCGTTATAATTGTAGTTTACATTTGATTGAGTTTGAACACTATTATTTTTTGGAGTTGTTCTTGTCGTATCAATTTTAGTTTCCGTTGAGGCTAAGAACGACGATGGTATAATAGGAGATTCATCATCATAAATAATCTTTGCTTCACGAGAATTCGAGTCAGCCGTATTTTTAGATTTGACGACGTCACCAATTTTAAAAAGTCTTACACATTGCGTATCTCTAGGGCGCTGATTTACACTTGCAAGTTTAAAATTTGATGGCTCAATTATAAAATGCTTATGCAAAACCGGTTTATTTACCAGCATAAACAAAGATATAATCGTTATTAAAATTGTAAAAAAAGATATAATAGCTTTCATAATAGTTTATTCTTTATCCAATTTAGAGAGTAACTCATCGTGAGCCTCAATTTTAAACCTTGATTCTGCCAACATCAATGTTTCCGCAATCAATAGTGCAGTAGGAACAAGTGCAGCAACAAGACTTAAAAAGACACCCTTAGTTTCTTCACCCATTTCTGTCATAAAATATGAGATATTCATCATAAATTCGATAAATACGATGGAACAAGCAATCGCAAGAAATAATTTCTTGTCTGATTCAAATTTCCTTGCCCCCTCTAAACCTAAAATATTAACCCCATGCTGCTTAAAATCACTAAACCCATCCTGCTTAATAACCTCAGATGCTTTTACTTTTTTCCCGGCAACAAAAGCATTTACAAATGAGAAAAATGCAAATATTATAAGAAACGTAGCTAAAACCAAAAATACAGGACTGAATCGGAAGCCTGAAATTCTTGTCCATCCCGCAGCCTCAGGGAAACACATGGCCAAAGTATTTGAAACTCCATATGCCAGGAAAGGTGCAGTCAAAATACCTATTACAGTTTCTACAACTCCCTCAATTTGAAGAAGGAACATTCTGTCTTTAATTTTGTCCAATTTATTTTTTGAAAGGCTGTTTGCATATCGTTCAATCCATATTCTATATGCCTTTATTATACTTTCAAAGTCTTCTCTAAATTCAAATTTATATAGCATTGAATTATAAGTATCACTATTAGCCTTAAAGTAACCGCATGCAACTGCAAGAGCCGTCATGGCACCTACCATAAACAAAGTTATAAATAATGCAAATCCGGCAAAATCACTTATTGCACCGTAATATGTGAGATTTACCGCATATATACCAACAATAAATAAAGCAGAAATTCCTAGCATAAAATTTTTGGCAATTTTAGCGGAGGATGTTGCATTTTTTAGCGTTTTTTCATTCAAGAAAAGAAATACGCCCTGCTTAAGCATCAAACATACTGCAAGTATTACGAAGGAATAAACAACCCATGCCTGAATATTTGTTGCAAGATATACATGTTTTACAGCCTCCTGCACAGACAAACCCATCAAATAATTTGCAACAGCAAAAGCACTCAAAAGAGCTGCAAAGTACAATGCAATATGCATTATGATACTTGTACGCATATTTGCCTTTATTTTAGACTTTAATTCTTGAATAGGATGTGCAACTTGCTTAATAATTGCAATACGAGCTTTCTCTATTGGCTCTCTTGCTTGTTCAAGTTTAATTTTGATTTCGGAAAATTCATCATCTCCGTATAATTCTTTTAATTTATCATCAGATAAGACAACACTATCCAAAGAAGAAAGTCCATCTCTGCCGCTATTATTCTGAGATAATAAAACTTCAAGATATTCTTCACTGTCCCTAAAAGTTATTTTACAGGCATTTTCTACTGAAATTTTTGTTAAAATTTCGCCTTTATATAAAATATTTGGACTCTTAAAATTATTTATTACATTGCATGTTGAAGTTTCAGGATTATACTGCACCGTTAAAAGAATATCATAATCCAACTCTAAAAAAACGTCGCACTTCGGATTTGTTCCAACATTTATAAGAGCTTTGGAAGAAAATGTTTTTTCGTCATTTCTGGATTTAACAATAATACTCAAGTTTTTAATCCTATCTGTCGAGAGCGTGTAAGAATTGTCTTATAGCCTTGTCACAATTCTGCTTTGGAGAAACAATTAATTTACTTTCACCAAGCACTGGACCTAAAGATTCCTTTACCTGGTCTAATTTAGAAGGATGCGCATATAAAAACATCATAGCAAAATCAGGTGCGCTCTGCTGAACTTTTTTTACGGTATTAGGAAGAGTTTTCCAATTTATTTGTTTTTCAGCAGCTCCTTCATTTTCCAAATCACCTATTACAACAACTGCCGGTATATAACCGTCTTTCTTCATTTGTAAAGAATATCTGAAAGCTTTTTCCAAGCCTAAACCATATGCAGTTCCGTAATCTTTTTTATCGTATTTAGTAAATTCGTTCATTACTTTTTCAATATTAGAGCCATTGAACGGAGCCCCCTCGTAAATTAAATATGCATCCTCGGATACTCTGATAATTTTTATTAAATCTTCAGGATCAAGAAGATTACAAATCTGTTTTACCAGTCTTTTTTGTTCAGGTAATTCTTTTTGATTTGATGCGGAAGAATCCATAACAAAAATTACTGCAGAAGGTTTAAAATTATCCACTTTAACCTTTTTTAAGCCTGACCAAATAATATTCAGCACAAGCGATACACAAAAAATTATAATACCTGTTAATATTAGTCGTTTGTTCATATCCAACTCTCTTTTCTATGTTGATATTACCACATTTTAGCTATATTAGCAATATTGCAATTATATAACATTATATGGTATAATTCCATACGTCATAAACACTAGATTTGGAGAAAATTATGGGATATGGTTTATTAATTTTTGAAATTCTTGCGGTAATCATTGGAGCATACATAATCGGTTCAATACCAACAGGGTACATTATAGTGAAACTTGCAACCGGACAAGATATAAGGCAAATTGGCTCCGGTTCAACGGGAGCTACAAATGTTAAAAGAGTAATGGGTAAAAAATGGTTTTTTATTACATTGTTATTAGATGCTTTTAAAGGAGCTTTTCCGGTTATCATTACAAAAATTTTTGCAACCGTTTGCACCGGCATCGGCTTATTACCTGTTTTAGCTGCGGTTTCAGTTATTCTCGGTCATTCTAAATCAGTATTCTTGAAATTTACGGGCGGAAAATCCGTAGCTTCGGGAATTGGAACCATTTTGGCACTTAACTGGATTGCAGGCTTGGTAATTGCAGCAATTTGGGCAGTTATTACATACTGCTCAAAATATGTTTCATTGGGTTCAATAATTGCACTTGCACTATCACCTTTTATTATGTGGTTTTTTGATAAACATATTGCATTTACAATATATTGTGCACTTGGAGCAATTTATATTATTTGGCTTCACAGAACGAATATTCAAAGACTTCTCAAAGGCGAAGAAAATAAAGTAAGAGAATAATATACTCTTATAAATATTTGTAGATAAAGTACACATAAAACCCTTATGTGTACTTTACTTATTATTATATTCACGTATAATATAATTAGAGAAATTATACAGGGGAATTTTATGACTACATTGGAAGAGAAGTTATTTAATAAAGATGTAATGTCACTTGAAACATATATAATGTTTAAGTTAAAAGAAAAAACAGAGGCTCTGCGTCCTGAGTTGACTGCAAAAAATCGTGCACCTATCTTCCTTTCAATGGGAGCACCGACAGCAATGCCGCCAAAGAAAATTCTTGATAGAGTTAAAGAACTTATGGATGAACCGAATATCCATTTATATGCAACGCCCAGAGGAGAAGATTGCTTTAGGAAAGCTATTTCAAAAAGAATGAAAAACCGTTTTGGCGTTGATTTAGACCCCGCTACGGAAATTTTTTCATTGATAGGTTCTAAAGAAGGGCTTGCACATTTAATAAGATTTTTGACAACTCAAAAAGAAGATAAGTTTGAAAAAGATATATTTATGGTACCGGATCCTTGTTATGCCTCATACTGGCAATTTATCAAATGTTCCGGCGGCTATGGCTATCATTTGCCGCTAACACCGGAAAATGATTATAAACCTGATATTGAAGAATATTATCAAAAAATGATATCCGAAGGATTTAATCCTGACAAATTAAAAGCCGTAATCATTAATTATCCGAATAATCCGATGGGTGTCGGAACTTCAAAGGAATATGTAAAAACAATTGTAGACTTTTGCAAAAAGCATCAAGTACTTTTAATTTCTGATGCTGCATATTGTGATTTGTATTTTGAAGAAAGTGAAAAGCCTTTCAGTGTATTTGAAATTGAAGGCGCCAAAGATATTGCCGTTGAGTTTTACAGTTTCTCAAAACCTTATGCTATTACCGGTTGGCGACTTGGTTGGGTCTGTGGTAATTCAGCAATTGTTCAAAGGTTAGGCAAAGGTAAATCGACAATTGATAACGGTATATTTAAAGTTTTACAAAAAGCATGTGCAGAAATTCTTAATGACCCTGAAGGTGATGAATATATCCGTCAAGGAAATTTGGGATACAAACATAAACAAGAAATAATAGTGAACGGATTTAGAGAACTCGGATGGAATTTGCCGGATGAAAAAATTCCTCATACCACATTTTATTTATGGTTGCCAATTCCTCCAAGGTATGAGTCCGCATTTAAATTCTGCGAAGAAGTTCTTGAGAAATCCGGAGTCGTACTGGTTCCGGGGAACGCTTTCGGCGACTATGGAGAAGGCTATTTCAGGCTTTCTTACGTATGTTCTGATGAACAATTAAAAGAGGTTGTTTCAAGATTAAAACAAGACGGGTTTTATTGGGAATAAATTTTAAGACTTTATGTCACTTTTTAAATTTAAATTTTGCTGCTAACACATAAAATAGCGCTGTTACAATTCTTTACAATAAGCCGAAAACATTAAAGTTTAAGGCAAAAAAGCCGTATACGTAAGTAAGGAAAACTATGTAACGGAATTAAAAGGAAAGGCAACAGCAATGGGTTTAGCGGCATCACAAGCCAGATTATTATCAATAACCTCCCGTATGGCGGATAATGAACTGCGCTCTCAGTTGATAAATAACGCTAAAATGCGCTTGACTGCAGATTCTGCAAGAGTAAGTGATGAATATATTGATGCTTTGAACAGAACTCAATTGATGTTTACAAATTTTGATACTAGCGGTAATGAAATGCAGCAAGGATTAACATTTAACTCCTTAACAGCATACAGCTCCTATAATACACAATATGGTATTTCCGATAACATGGGTAATATTCTCGTTTCTGCAACAGATGCAACAAACTTTGAAGTTGCAAACGGCGATTTAAATAAGTTCTTAGCAAGCTACGGTCTTGAAAAAACAACAGATTACTTTGAACAATTGAAAGTATCTGAAGAATTTCATCAAGTTCTTACCGAACCTGCATATGCAGCAGGAGAACTAAAAGGGGTCGGCTATTATGATTCACATGCTATATGGCAACCTTTAACATCAGATATAGAAGAGTTACAAGCTATGTATGAAGCCGAATTAGGACCAACCGGTATAAATCACTACGGACGCGAGGAAATACTTAACTCCGTTGAATACGGCGATTATTTAAGTCTTGTAGACGAATATCAAAGAGCAAGAGATACATATAATAATTTACGCACACGAAGAATGAAAGAATGGCTTGCCGGTGACTATTCACTCCATGTTGGAGGATTGTTGGATGACGGAACGCCGTGGGAAAGAGATCTCACATTTAGAGCAGATGTCGTACCAAGCGGAGAAAACCACAACTTTGAATGGTTATATAATAATGCGATAGAATTTTGTAACGGAAATTCAGACGGAAGAGGAAGCAGATTTAGCCATCCTGTTGAAGGCATGGGATTAAGCGATTTCAAAGAAAATTTTGTAAAATTCGCAGCCGATGTTGGTCTTGTGTATGAAGAAGGTATCGTAAGATACTTAAAACATGAAGAATTTCCTGAATACTATAATCTTTTACTTGCTCCGGATGATGAGGAATTTCCGGGCGCACAACCGTTTATAGATGCTCTAAGCATGAATCTTCTTATGATAACAGCATATGAGGAGGGCGGTACAACCTTTAAATCTTATTATAAAGAAACCGGTCCTGTTGCTTATTTTCTAAAGGATGAAAACGGACAACCAACCGGAAGCCCAATTGTTGCCGGACAAGTTAGCGTAGAAAAAGCAGATAACGAAAATCGCGCGGCACATGCCGGAGATCAAAAGATATTTATCGGAGGGGAAGGCGGATTTTGTTATGTAACACCGGATAGCAACGGAGATTGCTATTTCTACAATGAAGAATTCCCTGAAGCAGGTTCATATATCCCTGCATACTGGGATGCCTCGACAAATACGTGGAAACCTGCAGATTCAGCTCACCCTGCACAAACCGGAACTATTATAAAATATGACGAAAAAGAATTGGATGAAAATGTTGTATGTGATGCATTAAGATTCTTATATACTTCGTTCAGAGATAATATTTTCAACAACTTAGAAAACGGATGGATTTCAATATTCAATGGAGAACCTCAAGTATGTCAGGCTCGTGAATATTATGCAAGATGTGCAGAAAACTTGGCAAAATTTATATGGGGTTCCGAACGCGGTACCGAAATAGGAAACCAATTATTTGAATTGGACGGGCACCATAAAAATCTCAATTATTGGAAATATTATCTATGCGACCACCTTGACCAACCGGAATGGGTTTTATCCATGAATGACTCTATGCCTGAATTTGAAGAATTTAGACAGTTATTACAAGATATGAGAATAACTAACGATGTTAACAGAACTCACTATAACCCGTTTGCTAAAGTTCCGACTTCCACTATATACGGAGATGAAGCTCCTGAAGAATTGGAAATGACATCCTATGCATTTGAGCCGGTTTATGATGAGGATTGGAAAGTTATATCGTATAATATTATACCTAAAGAAACATATACATACCAACTCAATTATCAAACCGTAAAAGATTTGTTTATATTGGATTGCATGATGGAACATTATGGTGAACCTACATATACGTGGATTGATAAAAACAATAAAAATGAAAACGGTACTGCTAAGGCAGAATGGTACACAAATTTATTTAACAGAATGCAACAAGGATACAAAAAGCTTGAATCCGGCTTAGCTGATAGTCAAGATTGGATGCAATATGCTTTCGAAAGCGGTTTGGTACACATGATTCAGGTAAATCACCGCGATGAGTGGGAATCAACAATGTATTCAAATTGTTCCAACATTACAGAAAATCAGGTTGATATTGCCATAAGTATTGCAGAAACAAAATACAACAGGGAAATGGCAAAAATTCAAGCAAAAGATAAACAATATGATATGGAGCTTAAAAATATCGATACCGAACATGAGTCCCTAAAACAAGAATACGAATCAATCAAAAATGTCATAAATAAAAATATTGAGCGGAACTTTAAGATGTATCTGGAAGGTTAGCTTTAGAATAAGCTACGCCTTGCTCTCAACTATTTCACTATATTCTTGGATTGAAATTGATTCAATTCCATCTACTTTTTTAAAGTTTTTATATGTAGATTTTATCGGATCTTTTGAATTTATATCGATAACTGCAGAAATTTTTGTTAGATCTTCACCCTGCTTACTTTGCTTTTTGGAAATTTCACGCAATTTAACGAAATTTTCTATTATATAATCATAAATTTCATTAGAATTGTCATGCTGACACATTATAGCAATTTTTATACGCATAGTATTTTTAGCGCTCTTAGCAATAACCTTCTTCTCGAAAAATCCTATAACAATAAGAACTATTAAACATATTAACGTCGTTGTCCCCGCTGTCATAAACATTCCTGTACCGCAAGCCATACCAATGCCGGCAACTGCAAAAAGTGTTGCGGCTGTAGTCAATCCAAATACATTAGCGCCATGTCTTAATACAGTACCGCCGCCGATAAAACCTATGCCGGTAACAACCTGAGCTGCGACACGGGCAGTATCTCTTGTTCCGAACTCTTGTCCTGAAACAACGTCAACAACAGGAAATCCGTATATTGAAATTATTGTAAAAATACACGCCCCAACACAAACCAAAAGATTTGTTCTTAAACCTGCATATTTGTTTGTAAGTTCCCTTTCGAGTCCTACCAATGAACCTAAAAAAGCAGCTGCTAACAATCTTATACAAATTTCAACATTAGAATAATCTATCAAATTTTCCATTTATCTTCCCTGCTAAATAATCATATTACACTTCCGATTACTTATTGCTTTTTGGATCAAGTACATCTCTAATTGTATCACCTATCACATTAAAGGCAAGTACGGCAATAAAAATTAAAAATCCCGGAGTAAGAAGCCACGGTCTGTAAATAATATTTGTATATTCTTGTGCCTCTTTCAACATGTTACCCCAACTCGCATCCGGTTGCTGAATACCCAAGCCCAAAAAGCTTAAGCCGGATTCGGACAATATATATGACGGAACAGATAGCGTCATTGCAACAATCACAAAACTTGTTGTCTGAGGCAGAATATGCTTAATAATAATTCTGAGTTTTGATGCACCGATTGATTGAGCTGCTTGAACAAATTCCTGATTTTTCACTGATAATACCATTCCTCTGACAACCCTTGCAAAACCCGCCCAACCGATAAGCGCAAGAATAACTACAATTAGCATAAACCTTTGGACACTTGTCATTCCGCTCGGCAAAATTGATGCAAGGATTATTAAAAGATAAAAACTCGGAATAGACATTACCGCTTCTGCAAATCGCATCATAAGCATATCAACCACTCCGCCAAAATATCCGGATATGCCGCCATATAACAATCCTATCGGGAATAAAACAAATAATGCAAGAAATCCGATTGTCATAGAAATCCGTCCGCCAAAAAGTATTCGTGAAAATACATCCCTACCGTTTATATCAGTTCCGAGAAGGTATAATCTGCCTGCTGAATCAGTAGTAATAAAATGATGCTGCATTGGAATTAATCCCAAAAACTTATACGGCTGACCTTTTGCAAAAAACTTTATATAATGTTTTTGACTTCTGTCAAGATTATAAGTTATTTTTAAGTTTTCCCCGTCAAAACCCCTTATATAATTATATGTATACGGTTTTGAAATATGATAATTTTCATCAATTACAAATATTTTTGACGGAGGAACATACGCCATTTGTCTGTCAGAAAAATCTTTCGTATACGGAGCAATAAAATCCGCAAAAATCAGTGAAAAATATATTATTCCTAATAATATCAGGGCAATTCTTGCGAACTTATCTGTCCATAATTTTTTTATAACTTCTTTAAACATTGCCCCTCCTGATTCTCGGATCGGTGATTATCAGAAGGATATCCGCTATTAAATTACCTAATATAAGCATTATTGCACCCATCATCAAAGATGCCATAACAAGATTAATATCCGAACGCATAACCGCCTCTAAAATTAGTCTTCCCAATCCCGGATACTGAAATACATATTCGGTTAACGCAGCTCCGCTTAATAGCCCCGCAAACTCAAAACCTAACAATGTAATCATCGGATTTATTGCATTCCTCAGTGCATGTTTTACAATTACGTCAAACTCATTTAAGCCCTTCGCTCTGGCAAATTTCACATAATCACTATCCAAAACATCAAGAAGGTTTGCCCTCATTTGACGTTGTAATCCTGCGAGAGATAATGTAAATAATACCGTCACAGGTAAGATTAAATGATGGGTTACATCAATAACTTGTCCGAACAAAGATTTCTCCAAAAAATCCGAACTGGTTAACCCCCCGACAGGAAACCATCCCGTTTTAACTGCAAATATCAGCAGCAAAACCGCAAAGAAAAACGATGGGATTGCCATACCGATACTTGTTAATACCGTCAAAACTCTGTCAAAAGGTGTTTTCCAATTTAATGCCGCAATTATACCTAAAGGTATACCGACCAACCAAGTCAAAAATATTACTATTGTAGTTAACAGTAGTGTATTTGGAATGCGTTCTTTTAATTTGTCGCTAACCTTTTCCCCGTTTGAGGTTATACCTAAATCGCCTTTCAAAAATGATTTTGCCCATTTGCCATACTGCACAATAATAGGTTTATCCAACCCCAGACGCTGAGTTTCTTTTTGCAGAGTCTCTTGCGAAACTGATGGATTTAAACGTAACTCTGCAAGAGGATCTACCGGGCTCAATCTGATTATGAAAAAACTAATCATTGAAACGATTATGAGAAGCGGTATTGCCTGTAATATTCTTTTTAGTATATATTTTAACATTTGCATTATTTTTTTATGTCCTTTATATAAATTTCTTCAATATTATGTGTCAATCCACCAAGCATAGACGGATATATATTTTTAAATTTATTACGAATTGCGGAAATTACCAACGGAGAATACAAATACACAAACGGTTTTTCTTCGTATGCAATTCTTTGATACTCGTCATAATAGCGTTTCCTATCCTCAAATTTTGTAGCAAGAGCACCTTCAATAAACAATTTATCAAGTTGTTTTTCCCACACAAATTTGTCATCTGTATTTGAATTTGCAGGACGCTGATTAAACATATGAAGAGTACCGTCGGACATCCAAACATTTTTTCCGCCGTTTGGTTCAATCGGACTGCCTGTCAGCCCCATAATCACCATATCCCAATCATATGTATTTACAAGCTTATTAACCAACGTATTAAATTCTACAGGCTTGAAATTCACCTTCATCCCCAGTTCTTCAAGGTCTTGTTTTACCATAACCCCAATTGCTTCACGCTCGGTATTTCCTGCATTTGTATATAAATCAAATTCTACAAGATTACCATTTTTATCAAATAATTTTCCTTTTTTATCTTTATAAAATCCTGATTGAGCTAATAACGCTTCTGATTTTTTGATATTTTTTTCATAAGGTTTTAAATTTTTATTTAAATATATGGAGTTTAAACTTTCTGCCGTATATAAAGGAGCACCGAGTCCGTTTGCAATATTAAATACGATGTTTTTTCTGTCTATCGCAAAATCTACCGCCTGTCGGAAATTTTTGTCCCTAAACCATTTTTGTTTTTTAGGATTTACAAAATACTCTCCTTTATCATTTTTACGATTGTTCAAATTCATGGTAACAAACATTGTCCCCGTACTTGGGCCCATGTTATAAACTTTGAAGTTTGAGTGTTTTTCAAGCTCTTTAAATCTTGAAACATTTGCCCCTTGAAGTCCAATAACATCAAGTTCTCCGCCTTCAAATTTCAAAACCTCATTATTCACATCACCTACAATCAAATAAACCAACTTATCCAAATACGGAAGTTTTTTATCTTCTTTATTTATAACGTAATAATTAGGATTTCGTTCATATACAACTCTTTGAGCCGGAACATACTCTTTTATCTTAAAAGCCCCTGATGTTACAAATTTGTTCGGCGGGGTATTTGTGGACAAAAATCCATCAAAATATTCCGTACCCTTTTTTACGGCAGGTTCAAATATGTGCTTCGGCGCAATAGGAGATGACAAATTTCTTATAAAAGGTGCAAACGGTTTAGGGGTAGTGAACTTTACGGTATAATCATCAATTTTAGTAACCGTAGGCAATTTACCGTCAATTATCATTGAATCACGAGTAGATGTATTACCCATACCGTCAAAAATAATATTTTTCCAGGTAAATACAACATCATCAGCGGTTATAGGCTTCCCGTCAGACCATTTTAAACCTTTACGCAAATATATTATATAATCATTTCCTTTCACGGTAAAATCTTTTGCTAACTTTGGAACAGGCTGTCCGGTAACAGGATGAGTGCCTAATAAACCATCATACATAACTTCAGATAATGTTGCAGAAATATTATCTTTCGCATTAAACGGATTAAATGTTTTGGGGCCTTCCCCAATCGTAGAAAAAACTATCGTACCGCCGAAATTACCTGTTTCAACCTGCGATTGTGAATAATCCACGCCATTTTCAGTCTTTGTAATCTGCGTCGGATATTCCCTAAAAAGTAATTCCTGTTGAGAGGATGTGCTATTATTCATAGCCGATTTATCATATATATCCGCATGCAAAAAGGTTTTCAAAAACAAAACCGTTAATATAACAAGTACAACATAACCCGCTTTTTTCATAATATAATTTTACCATAAAAAAGGTTTTGTTAATAGTTATATCGGGTAATTTATTCTCCGAAATATGTCTTTAAACCGGCAGAAAGGTGCTCTGTTTTACATAACTTTTTAAGCTTTGATATCGCTCTATTTTCAATTTGACGGATTCTTTCTCTTGAAACCCCATACTGAGTACCTATTTCATCAAGAGTTTTTCTCTCTCCGTTGTTATCCAGCCCATAGCGCAAAATCAAAACATCTCGTTCCTTTTGGGTAAGCTGATTAAGAATTTTTTGAATATCCGTCAACATATTTTCCTGAGTAACTCTATTATCAGGAGAAATTGTTGTATTATCCACTATAAAATCCGAAATTTTTGTAGAGTCGTCAGAATTACCCGTCGGAGTATCCATTGAAACCGTAGATTGAACCATCTTTACTATGGAATTTAGTTTGCTTGTTGTAATACCCAACCGACCTGCAATTTCTTGTTTCGTCGGATTTCTGCCCAATTCGGTAGTTAAATCTACCGTAGCTTTTCTGATTTTCCCCAAAGATTCAATCATATGAATAGGAAGTCTGATTATTCTTGACTTGTCAGCAATAGCACGAGTAATTGCCTGCTGAATCCACCATGTCGCATATGTCGAAAATTTATAACCTTTTGAATAATCAAATCTTTCCGCTGCTTTCATCAAGCCCATATTGCCTTCCTGAATTAAATCAAGAAATGATAATCCTCTGCCTATATATTTTTTTGCAATACTAACAACAAGTCTTAAATTGGCGTTTACAAGAACATTTTTATAGAATTCACTATTTGATTCCTCAGTCATTTTTTTTGCCACGTCATATTCTTCTTCACCGGACAAAAGAGGAATCTTCCCGATTTGTTGAAGGTAAATTCTTACACTGTCATCAGAATTTACGGAAGACAAACTTTCTTGAACCTTTGGATCTTCCACGGTTTTTAACAAATCTTCTTCATCGTCTTGCATGTCCAGCTGAAGTTTAGTAAAATCAACGCCTTCATCAGATATTTCATCGGTAAATCCTAATTGCTCAATTTCTTTATTCATCGTATAACGCTCCATCCTACATATTTTATATTATATAATATTGTGGAAATATTAGAAAATTTGTAAATTTACTTAATCTTGTTATTTGTTAATTTTTGTCTGACAGTTTCATAAATAATTACAGCAAGTGCATTTGAAACATTTAATGAGTTAAATTTCTTTAGCATCGGAATTTTAACTACAAAATCTGAAGCTTTAATTAAAGATTTGGATACTCCTGCATGCTCTGCACCCATAATTATCGCAAAATTCATATCATTATAATTAACATCATAATGATTATCTTTTGCATTTGCATCAGCTGCAATTATCCACCAGTCTGATTTTTTCAATTTTTCAACAGCATTCATAAGACTGTTAACTTTAATTATGGGAATGTGATTTATCGCACCGGCACTTGTTTTTTCGACTATTGAATTTATTTGCACGCTCCTTCTTGACGGAATAATAATACCTGAAACGCCCGCACATACAGCCGTACGGATTATAGCACCAAGATTGTGTGAATCTTCAATACCATCAAGTATAATCAACGAATCATTCTCATGCGGATATGATAAAAAATCATCAAGCTCAGTATATTTAATAGGCGATACTTGTGCAATAATCCCCTGATGGCTAACTCCTTCATATTCAGCAAATTTTTCCTTCGCAACAAATTGAAATATTATTCCGTTACTTTTAGCTATTTCTTTAATTTTATTTATTTTTGTATCAGAATGAACAGTCTTCGAAATCAGGATTTTATTAATCTCTCTTTCACCCGAAATAAGAGCTTCCAGAATTGCATTTTTACCATATATAATTTCATTTTCTTCCATTTTACTTTGAAACCTCGAGCATTCTGTTTATACACACCAAAGCCTTTTTAGCAATATTTTCATCAACGGTAATTTCATTTTGTTCGTACGCTAAAGCATTATATATATCATCTATCGTATGCCATTTCATATTAGGACAAACTACATTATCTTTTATCAGAATAAATTCTTTATCTTTCAAATCCCTTTTTAATCTGTCTACAACACCTTTTTCGGTAGCTATTACAAATTGTGTATCTTTGCTTTCAGCAGCGTATTTCATTATTCCCGTTGTACTGCCGACATAATCAGCCATAGAAGTTACACTCTGATGACATTCCGGATGAGCAAGGACTTTCGCATTCGGATATTTTTTCCTGACTTCCGCAACATCTTCAGCTTTTATTCTCAAATGTGTAGGACAATAACCCGGATACGTAATTACTTTTACTCCGTCAACCTGTTTTTCTGCCCATTTCCCAAGATATGTATCCGGCAAAAATAAAATCTTTTCAGCCCCCAAACTTTTTACTATCTTTACTGCATTTGAGCTTGTACAGCATATATCACATTCGGATTTTACTTCTGCGGTCGAATTTATATAACATACTGTTGGGATATTCGGGTACTTAGCTTTAAAATCCATTAATTGATTATAATTAACCATATCAGCCATTAAACACCCCGACTCCAACCGAGGTAAAAGGACTTTTTTGCCAGGATTAAGAATTTTTGCAGTTTGAGCCATGAAAAATACTCCGGCAAACACTATAATATCCGCATCGGTTTTTGCCGCCTGTTGACTTAAATATAAGGAATCCCCGACAAAATCTGCCACAGCATCAATTTCTATATTTTGATAACAATGAGCAAGTATAACTGCATTCTTTTCTTTTTTTAACTTGTTTATCTTATCAATTATATTATCCATATTTCGGGAGTCTCCTCTATTTAGTGTAAATTTTTGTTAAAAAACTTTCTTCTACAAATTATATTGTATAATAAAAATAGGAATTAGTTACAAAAATAATGAGAAGAAGAAAAGAGTATGGGTTTTTTAGGAAATTTATCATCAGCTAAATCGAGAGTTTATATATCAGTTACTCCCGGTATTGGCTTGGAAATGTTACAGTTGGATTTGAATGCAAATGTTGTTGCAAACTATGCTGTCAGAGATTTTGCATATAACGAATCACTCAGAACTATTGATGATTTTGAAGCTTTTAAAGATGCGGTTTCCGATATGTACGGAGAATTGGGAATTAATCCTAAAACAGAGGTCGTTGTTAATATGCCTTTGGTTTCGTTCGGACAGATGCAATTAGGATTGTTATTACCTAATGATGCAATTACAGGTGCTATTCAATCAGAATTAGAACAGACATTTATATTTAGAAGATTTGATCCTGCTGTTGCTTGGATAGATGCTCCAAGCAGCAACAATTCGGCATCAAAAGAAACACGAACAGTCATATATTCGGCTATTCAACAAGTAGTTATTGAAAAATTAAGTGCAGCGCTTTCAGAATTAGGCTCTGTTCTTGTAAGTGTTGAAAACTCTTTGAGTTCAACATTTAGAGCATTAGATTATATGGGTTTGGTTTCAGCTCAGTTGCAGCCTAACGTAACTTGGAATTTATTAATAGTAAATTCTACCGGTTATTCTATTGCATCAATGACAGGCAAAACGCTTATTGAGTATTATGAAGATCCGTTGCCAATCAAATCATTCGAAGGCGATGAAATATACAATGCGATTGTTGAACAAGCACAAATTGCTTTGATGAATTATCCTGCAAACTATCTGTACGTTGTTTCAGATACGGATATGGTAAGTGCAGAATTGTTAGCATCTAAACTTTCAACAACCGGTATAATTGATTATTTGGAAAACAATTCATTCAAGAAAGAAAGTTCTTTGATTCCTGTAAGTTTAAATGTTCTTCAGGGTTACGCGTCAAAGATATCTTTACAGGCAATAGGTTGTGCCTTGGCTGACGTTTCCGACTTCCCGTTAAAGTTCAATTATATGGAAGCTGTAGGCGGTGTAGGCACAATAGAAGATTCTTGCACTATTGCTATTGGAGAACACGAATATACAATAACCAAAAATACGGCTATGGCAATTGCCGCTGGCGTTGGTTTAACTCTTGTAGCTATAATGTTCCTCCTTGGAAATGTTTTATTACCTAATTCTGTACAACAAGAACAGAATAAACTTAATGATGTAAACACAAAGCTTGAAGAACTAAACGGACAATTGAATGAAGGCGGTGGAGCTGAAGTTGCGTTTGATGCAACTCGTGAAGTTGAAAACGGGGTAAAAGGCAATAGAGCTAAGCTAATGAATTATATAGCTGCCGGAGAAACAATTCCACAAAACGTTTGGTTAACTTACTTTATGACTCAAGGTAATGGGCTTGTAGACATAAAAGGCGGAGCGACAGATGTAAGTTCAGTTTATACATTCTTTAAAAATATGAGAGATTCCTTAATTGGAACAAAATTAAAATTACAAAAACTTGAAATGGATTCAGTATCAGTTGATGCGGCCGTTGCCGGAGCCGGCTCGAACTATTCATTTGAAATCACCAACATGACAGAAGACCAATTAAACCAACTGTTTAATCCTCCTGTTCAGTGTGAAGAAGGTGACGAAGAATGTAAAGCAAAACAAGCAGAAAATCAGGCTCAACAAGAAGGTGAAAATTCTGATTTATTAGGACCTGAAATTCACTAGAAAAGTTAATTTAAAATTATAGAGGATAGATTAATGGCACAAGAAAATACAAATACAAACGATCCGATGAACGTATTAAAGTTACCTATTATTATATTGGCAGCTTGTATCTTTATATCTTTGTTTTTATTTATATCAAATGTAGTTCCTGCTTTACAAAATCTGTCAACAGCAAAGAACGATTATAAGGCAAAATTTGACGAATATACAACTAAGGTAGAACAGCTGGATGCACAAAAGAAAGCTGCAGAAACCGTTCAGGAGACAACAGCTTCAACAAGTGGCATAGAAAAAGGTTTCTATAAACCGGTTGAATCTGGTGCGGATTCCGAAGCATTAATTGCAGCCGAATTTAATGAAATATTGGATTTAATTACTTCAAATTCAATCAAAACAAGAGCTGTTAAATATGACTATGATCCTGCTGATGATAACTTTGTGAAAGGTGCGCAAGGTAAATACAGCGTTTGTAAGCTTGATATGCAAATGATAGCAAGCTATAACAACTTCAAGAATTTTATGAAAGATTTATATAAACACGAACACTACTTAGATATCGCTAAAGTAGAGATTCGTCCATATAATAAGAATAAAAATATTATACTTATTGACTTACAATTGAAGTTATACGCTGAAAAAGTTTAGTCATCAAAATTTGAAAAATTTATACTGAACACCTGTCTTTTATTATTAAGGCAGGTGTTACAGTATTCGGTTTCCAACATCATTCGTTTGGAAAAATCCTTCAACGTGGAACCGCATCTGCCTCTATGGTCATTTGCAAGAAACGGACAGGAATAAATACCCTTTGATGTAACTATTCTGCCTGCACTACAATCAGTAGCACACAATTTATCGGGGATATTCTCCAATAAACTACTTGCATCATCTCTTCTGTAACACTTATTTATTATAATATTTTTATCTTCCGCACTATAACCTGTACTATGCATTATTTTTAAAATATTTTCTCTTATTAATTCCTCATTTTCGTTGTAATAATTAGGAACTTCTATAATAGGATTAAACCCGTATTTTATAAGATATTTCACAGAAAACAATACCTGCCTGTAATTTCCTCTGCACCTTACTTCATCATTCATATTTTCATCATAATGAACCATACTAAGCTTGAAAATAATTTCATTTGAACTTTCATCTTGAACTCGCCTTAAAAATCTTGTTTTCTTTTCATTAATAAAACTGCCGTTTGTACAAATACATACATTTGAATATTTAAGACACATTCTCAAAATACTGTTAAAATCCGGATGCGTCATGGGCTCTGCACCCGTAAGATAAATACATTTTAACGGCTCATTAGCAGTATCTTTCAACGCTTCTTCAACAATATCAGAAGATATAAAATCTTTGACATTCTTTGTTAACGGAAAATCTATATAACAATATTTACATCTTTGGTTACAGTTTTTAGCAGTCATCTCTATAAATAAATTTTCCAAAGTATTCATCTGACATACAGGTGCCATTAATAATGCGGTTTTCATAACAAATATACTCCTCTTCACTAATAAAATTATATTAGAAGTAAGAAATAATATTTTAAATTCCCCGATTGGTTAGTTTGATTTTTTATTATCATTAAAATCAGATGGTTTTTTATTTTCCAGCCAACGTGACATTAGAAAATTTTCATAACTTAAAGCGAATTTGTATAAGGCATTTACAAGAACACGACCACTTTCGGATTTTCCAACGATAAGAAATTCACCCTGAGTATTCTGAGCAAGCATTATTTCCTTGTGGACAATTTTATCTGCATGTTTTTTAGGATTTTTATTAATCACATATTTAATCCATTCACACAAAAGTTTTGTCGCTGATGTTTTATTTGTTGTGATTTCATCATTATATTGTTGAAGGTATTTTGAAAATTCTTTTAATATCACTTTATTCTCCAAAAGGGGTTGTTGCAGCAAAACACACTATATCATCAATTCCATATTTATTTAATTCCATTATCATTTCCTCAAAAGTCGAACCCGTTGTACATATATCATCGATAATAAGTATTTTTCTGCCAGGCAACAGTTTTTCTTTATCTAATTGAAAAGCATTTTTTAAATTTTCCGCGCGCTCAATTTTTTTGAGATTATATTGAGGTTTTGTATCTTTTATTCTCTTGATAAGATTCGGATTATATGCACATCCTGTTAATCTGCAAAAATCTTCAGCAACCAATTCCATATGGTTATACTTTCTTTTCTTCTTCCTTTTTTCAAATATAGGGACAGGAACTACCTGGAAATCAGTATCTCCGGAAATAGCGTTCCAATAATCTGCCATAAACTTTGCCAAGTAATAGGATAAATCCGGTTGATTATGGTATTTTAAACCTCTTATCAGCTTTTGCAAATTCTTTTCATATATGCCGGCACAATATATTTTTTTACCATTTATAACTCTATTTATTTCATATGGCAGATAGTCCATTTCGTTGTAACATTGCGAGCACATCTTTACGCACTCTTTTGAACTTCTGCAGAAATAACACTTTTTCTTATATATCCAATCTAGTAACCCGAGCAAAAATTTTTTCATAAGAGCATTATATCATCAAATAATGATTTTACTTAATTACTTCTATATAATCATAATCAGTAAGATATGGCAGATGCTCTTCCGTAATTAATTCACCCGGAAGAAGAACGGCAATTCCCGGAGGACATTCAGCTATAACCTCAGCAGAAATTCTACCGACAGACATATCTTTAGGTATAACTTCCTTTTCAGAATAATAAGCTTCTCTAAGACTCATTTTTATAATTGGAGTAAGCATTGGCATATGCTTTTTATTTTCCAAATAACATATATCCGAATAATGTGATTTGTCAATTTTTTGCAGACATTTCACAAGATACTGCATATCGCTTCTTGTGTTACCCAGATTAGATAAAAGCAACAATCCAGCATCAGACGCACTTTCCACCTCAATACCAAATTCGATTTCAAGAATTGATTCTAATCTTTTACCTGACAAGCCGTCTGCTCGAATGAATATCTTTGTAACATCCGTCATATAACCGAAATCAGGCTTCAAATCATGTATATGTTCCATTTTTTCTATTTCACGACGTAAATATTTTGCATTTGAAATTGCACGCTCCAGTTGTTTTTTACCCTTAGGACTTTCCAGATTTGCTCTTGCAGCATCCAGACTGGCAAGCAAGATTAAAGACGGACTTGTTGTATGCAAAAGCTTAAGAGCTTTTTCTACTGCATTAGCATCAATCATTGAGTTTTCCGACACATGAAGCATTGAACTTTGACTCATGCTACCACCCGTTTTATGCAACGAATGAATTACAATATCTGCGCCTAACTGTAAAGCAGGGGTCGGAAGATGTCTATTAAAGTTCCAAAGACTAGCATGAGCCTCGTCAACAACAAGCGGTACCCCATATTTTTTACATATTGTTGAAATTGATTTTATATCCGAGACTACCCCTTCATAAGTAGGATTGGTAATCCAAACCATGGAAATATCATCATGTGACGATAGTGCTTCTTCAACACTCTCAGGAGTAATATTTCCCCATATTGCCCATTCATCAAACCTTTTTGGAACAAGCCACAAAGGCTCCGCTCCTGATATAATAAGTCCGGTTAAAATTGAACGATGGCAATTTCTGTTTGTTAAAATTCTTTGTCCCTTTTTTGTTAACCCCATACCGATAGCAAGATTTCCTGCGGTCGAGCCGTTAAGTAAGAAAAATGTTTTTTTAGCGCCAAAGGCTTTTGCTGCCAATTCCTGTGCTTCTTTAATCGGACCGGTTGCCGGATGTAATGTACCTAAATTATCAAACTCATCAGTAGTATCAATTGATAAAGCTTTTGTTCCTATTAATTTTTTAAATTCCGGCAGTACACCGTTTCCCTTTGTATGACCGGGAATATGAAACTGATATGTAGGGTGTTCATATGCTTGCTTCAATGCGTCTACTATTGGGGCTTTTATTTTTACTGATTTATTATTTTTTGTTACATATGTCATAATTAAAATATACTATAAATAAATCATAAAAATCAAGTATTTTGTGGTATAATTTATAATTGTGAAAAAGAAAATTTATCTCTTTATATTTATACTATGCTTGTTAATATCCCCACAAACATTTGCTGCAGAGCAAAATTCAGGTAACGAGGGATACGTTTCTGATGTAGATTTTTTGAAACAATATCAACATATTAAATTATCGGTTGAATCGGATAACACGGCTGAAAATAGGGATGCCGCTGATGATGATGGTAAAAATGCGGATGTAAGAAAGGATTTTGACTCATTACCGGAAAATTCAACCGAAGACAACGAATCGTTGGAAAATGCACTAATTAATAAACAAATTAAAAATACCGAATCAAAATTAAATGAAAAACCTTTACTTAAGCGCTTGGTAGAACGGAATATAATTCGTACCGATATTGCGTCATACCTGCTTGAAGATGAATTAACTTTTTCCCCTAAAAAAGGACCTGTCGAAAAAATACAATTCTTCGGTGCATACAACGGATACATATCATCAAGCTGGTCAGACGGAGATTATGACACAAATTATACAAACAATTTTATACAAGTAGGTGTAATGGGCAAATTCCGAAATACCAATAATGATTTTAAATTTTTAGTTAATCCTAAAGGTTCTCACGGAAAAAATTATATGCAAAATTTTGTAGCAGACGCATATATAACAAATAACTCTATCCCTCATCATCAGGTTGTAATAGGATATTCACGAAATCAAATAGGCAAAGAAGGCGGTTCAAGTTCATATATATTACCATTTATTATGCGTTCGCAAATTGCAAGGAATTTCGGCTCAACCAGAGCGCTGGGAGTTAGACTTATCGGAAGTTACGACTTGATAGATTACAACCTTGCATTCAACAGTTCTGACAGATATTTTAGGAAATGGTTTGCAGGACCTGAATTTACGGGTTGGGTTGATTTTAAACCGCTTGGAAAAACAAATGGCAAATACGGCAAGCTTGTTATCGGGGGCGGATTAAAT
This sequence comes from uncultured bacterium, assembly GCA_902761735.1. GTDB lineage: Bacteria > Cyanobacteriota > Vampirovibrionia > Gastranaerophilales > Gastranaerophilaceae > UBA1221. The sequence continues at coordinate 228,387 of CACWLL010000006.1, read as the reverse complement.
GCAGGCAAGAACGGAACGCATTATACAGTAGGCAGCGTATATGTCGGGTATAAATATAAAAAATTATGGTCAAGATTTGAATACGGAATTGCCGACGGATATAACGGCAGCAACGTGGTTGATAAAAAAGCGGAAGGATTCTATGGCGTTATCGGATACAAAATCAATCCCCAATGGCAAATAATCGCACGTTATGACAGATTCAATCCTGACAGGAACACCCCTCACAACACAAGAACAGAATATACTGCCGGCATAAACTACTTTATTAAAGGACAAGCCTTAAGACTTATCTTAAACTACGTATTTTGCCATAACCAAAACGCACCTGACAGCCATCGTATTATGGTTGGCACACAAATATTACTATAAAAATTCTTGACTTTAACCCTTAACTTTCGTTATAATCAGTGTATGATAACATTTCGACAATATATGCGGCAATCCGCTACCTATAAGATGTTTAGAGCTTTCGGCAACCAGTTTGCGGATTTTCTTACTACATTGGGTGCTATCGTAGAAAACGGATACATTACTCTAAAATATATCTTCAAAGGTCATATTGAACGTAAAGAATTAATGGACCAGTGTGTAAGATTCGGTATAAGTTCTTTACCCATAACACTTTCCATTGTAGGGATGACATCTATAATTGTAACTTCACAGGTCGCATCAGAAATGGTAAAACAAGGCGGCGGAAATTTCGTCGGATTACTTATAAGTATATTAATTGTTCGAGAAGTCGGTGCTGTTATGTCAGGCTTTGCGATTATTTCAATGATAGGTTCTTCTTTGGCTTCAGAAATTGCTACGATGCGTGTAACCGAACAAATTGATGCTATTCAGGTATTAAAAGTTAGTCCGATAAGATACCTGTTTGTACCAAGAGTCTTATCAGGATTGATTATGATGCCGTTGCTTGTAATTATTGCATCAGCATTTGGAGTTATCACAGGAGCCGTTACTACAACATTGACTACGGAATTAACCTACAAAGCTTATTTTGATTCTGCATGGATAGGAATATATATGAAAGATTTAGGCGTCTGTATACTTAAATCAATTGCTTTTGGCGGAACAATTGCACTTATTAGTTGTTCATGCGGATATCAAGCCTCAGGCGGGGCAAAGGGTGTAGGGCTTGCTACAAATAAAGCCGTTGTATGGTCACTTGTTGCAATAGTTATTTGGGATTTAATATTCTCAATTGCATTTTTCTTCTAATAATATAAGGACAAATTTATGAGCATAAAAGTTAGAAATTTAACAAAAATATTTGATGAAAGAAAAGTTTTAGATGACATATCTTTTGATGTCGCAGATGGAGAAACCTTAGCTGTCGTAGGATTTTCCGGTTCAGGTAAAAGTACCGTATTAAAACTTATTTGCGGACTGATAGAAAAGGACGCGGGAGAAATAACTACTTCTGAGGGCGATATTGCAATGGTATTTCAATATTCGGCATTGTTTGATTCTTTGAATGTAGCGGATAATATCTCTTTTGCTTTAAGAGAAAGGCGAGATTTGAGAAATAAATATACTGAAGAAGATTTGCTTGAAATAGTTTCACAAAAATTAGAATTAGTGGGTCTTGGCGGAATAGAAAGAAAATTTCCATCAGAACTGTCCGGCGGTATGCAAAAACGTGTAAGTTTCGCCAGGGCAATCGTTACGGAGCCTAAAACCATTCTATATGATGAACCGACTGCCGGCTTAGACCCGATATCCTCTACATTAATTGAAGACTATATTGTAAGACTGCAACAAGAAACCAACGCTTCCTCAATTGTGGTTACCCACCAAATGTCAACAATTACGAGAACTGCTAACAGACTTATAATGTTATATAACGGGAAAATTGTTTTTGAAGGTACCCCTGAGGAAATGCTAAGAGCAGATACCCCTTATACTAAACAATTTGTCACAGCATCTTTAGAAGGTCCTATGCATATGGTATCATAGTCATACAGGGTTTTAAATATAATTATGCTATCACTCAATTTTACAGATAATGAAAAATTTGACTTGTTTCGTCATAACATTAAAAGCGGTATTCCGTTTGAAGTCACCGGATTAGTATCTGTTTTGAGATTATTTTTAGCAATTAAAGCAGGAGAAATATCCAAGAAAAAAGTTCTTTTTATAACTTCATCAGAACAAAATGCTCTTAAATATAAAAATGACTTAGAACATGGCTTTAATATTGAAAGTGAAGTTTTTCCGTTTCAAAACATTTCTTTATACGAGGGGATAGGGTCAAACAAATATGTTTATGCCGAGCAAATCAGGATATTATTGAATAAACCTGATTTTGTCATTGCTCCGGTCAAATCTCTGTTGGAAAAATTCCCTGATGAAAATTTTTACAATAAAAATACTATTTCAATCAAAATAGGAGATGAAATTGAGCCGCAAAAACTTGCTCAAAGACTTGTTAATCTCGGCTATAAAAAATCTACAATGGTAAACGACATTCAAGAATTTAGTGTTCGAGGAGATATAATTGACGTATTTTCTCCTGACAAATACCCCATCAGAATTGAACTATGGGGTGATGAAATCGTTGATTTAAGATATTTTGATAACGAAACTCAAAAATCCGTTGAAAAAATTAAAGAGTGCAAAATTATTCCGGTTTACAAATTTATTGCACCTTTAAATAACGGGTTATCCGAGGAAGAAGGATATTTTGAAGGCATCGAGGTTTATCAAAACAACTTTAATACAAATCTAACCGGTGTTTTTGAATATTTCAAAGATTATATTATATTGACGGATGAAACTTCAGAAATATACGCTAAATATGAATTTTTGGATAAAAATTATAACGAACAAAAAGAAGAAAATCTAAAACTTGAACTTATTAAAGATATCAAAGGAACAAATCATTTTAGTTATAATGATTTTGAAAAATTTATGGCACACTTTATGCGTGTTGGTCTGGATAACTTTATTGAAGGCGGAAATCAAGAAATTGTTGAATTTAACAGTCTACCTGTTCGCAATTTTTCTACGAACTTTGACGAAATAGGACAATTTATACAGGAACATTCCGAATATAAACTAATTATTTCAACCGATTATCCTCAACGAGTCCAAGAAATATTAAATGAACGTAATATTTTCAAAGAGATTGAATATATCCCATCAATTGCCGCACACGGTTGTATTCTTGAAGATTTTAAAACAATTATTTTAACGGATAGAGAATTATTTAACAAAAGAAGCAAAGAGGTCACCGCATCTAAAAAAGCATATTACAAGGAAAAAGCTGAATATATTGAGAATATAAATGATATTCAAGAGGGGGAATATGTCGTACATAGCGTGCATGGTGTCGGATTATATAAAGGCTTAAACCAACAAGAAATTGACGGACAATTAAAAGATTACCTGACGATAGAATACGCAAGCGGTGACAAACTTCATATCCCCGCAGAACAAATAAATTTATTATGCAGATATCGCGGTTCTGGCACAATTAAACCAAAATTATCCCGTATGGGCGGCAAAGATTGGGACAATACAAAATCTCGTGTTAAAAAAGAAGTTGAACAGGTAGCATACGACTTATTAAGATTATATGCCCGACGCAAAATGCAAAAAGGCATACAATTTTTGCCTGATACAAATTGGCAGGTTGAAATGGAAGAAGCCTTTGAATTTACTGAAACTCCGGATCAAATGAGAGCCATAAATGAAGTTAAAAATGACATGGAAAATGAAAACCCAATGGATAGGCTTATATGCGGTGATGTTGGTTTTGGAAAAACAGAAGTTGCCATGAGAGCTATCTTTAAAGCCGTTACGTCCGGAAAACAGGCTGCAGTTATTGTGCCTACAACAATTCTGGCATTACAACATTTCCAAACGATATCCGAAAGATTTCAACCTTTCGGAGTTCAAGTTGAGCTCCTATCAAGATTTAGAACTTCCAAAGAACAAAAAGAAACGATAAAACACTTGGCAACAGGAGAATGTGATGTTGTTATAGGAACACACAGACTACTGCAAAACGGCATAGTATTCAAAGATTTGGGGTTGCTTGTAATTGATGAAGAACACCGATTTGGTGTCAGACATAAAGAAAAGCTTAAAGCTTTAAGAGAAAATATTGATATTATTACTATGTCAGCAACACCTATCCCAAGAACGCTTTATATGTCTTTATCGGGAATTAAAGATATGTCTGTCATTAATACCCCGCCTAAAAACCGCTTACCAATAAAAACTTATGTAGGAGGCTGGAATGAGCAAATGGTTAAAAATGCCATCACTCACGAGTTGGATAGAGAAGGACAGGTGTTTTATCTTTATAACAGAGTGGAAACTATTCAGGAATTTAAACTGCAATTACAAAAAATTGTTCCCAACGCTCGTATTGCTGTCGGTCACGGGCAAATGGATGAAAAGCAGCTCGAACAAGTAATTATTGATTTTGCAAATCACGAATACGACATTTTACTTGCAACAACTATCATTGAAAACGGCATAGATATACCAAATGCCAATACCATGATTATTCATGATGCCGACAAATTCGGGTTGGCACAATTATACCAATTGCGAGGCAGAGTCGGAAGAAGCCAAAGACAAGCTTATTGCTATTGCTTCTTTAAACAAACAAAAGAAATGACAAAAGACGCTATTCAACGTCTAAAAGCTATAAAAGAATTTACAACTCTCGGCAGCGGATATCAGATAGCATTGAGAGATGTCGAAATCCGCGGCATTGGAAATATCTTGGGAACAAAACAACATGGACACATGATAAACGTCGGTTTTGATACATATTGCCAATTACTTGAAGAAACAGTACACGAACTTCAAGGCGAACACATTGAACAACAAACTAATACCATTGTTGATATAAATGTTACTGCATTTATACCAGATGAATGGGTTGGTTCAAAAGAACAAAAAATGATTGAATATAAACGTTTGGCGGATGTAAAAAATGAAGTTGAACTAGATTATATTATTGAGGAGTGGAAAGACAGATTTTCCAAACCGCCTCAAAGTGTTGAGAATTTGATAAATCTTATCAGATTAAGACTTGCCGCAAGCGACGTAAAGGTATCTGTGATTAGAGAAACTCAAGATAATATACGAATTTATACTCCGTACACTCAGCCTGAATGGAAACTAATTCAGCCGCATTTACCTGGGGAAATTCTTAAACGAATAAAATTTACTCTTGCTCCGGCATCATGTTCGGAAGGGGTTTCTATACTGCTACTTAACAATTCTTATCTAAACTTTGATGAATTATTTAACATTTTAAAGGATTTGTTTTATTATATACATAAAGTAAGCCACGATTATTCAAAATAAAAGAAAGAGAGAAATTTGATGAAGGGACAAAAATTACTTATTACATTGGCAGTTTCTGCTATGTTATTTACCGGTTGTGGGATAAAATCATCTCAGACAATTATTAAGGTTAACAATACAAATATTACGCAAGGACAATTTGAAGAAATCTTTGACAGAGAAGCTCAAAATACTTTAAACAGTCCGATACATGTAAATATTAAAGACCCTAATAATGTATTTGTAGCAAATTTAGTTAAAAATCGTATCGTTAATGATTTAATTGTTAAAGCACTCTTAAATGAAGAAATTGAAAAAAGAGGAATTAAAGTAACAAAAGAAGATATGGATGAAGCAATAAAATCCATTGTTTCTAAAGTTGGTTCAAAAGAACAACTCGACAAAATTCTTAAACAAAATAATGTAAGTGTTGGGGACTTCAAAAAAGACTTAAAAGAACAAGTAAAAATTAAAAAACTTGCAAAATCATTAAGCAGCGGGGAAGTTTCCGATTCAGAAGCAAAGGATTATTACAATAATAACATTTCTAAATTCAAATATCCTGAACAGGTTAGAGCCGCTCATATTTTAATTAAAGTAAATCCTGAAGAAATGGCAGCTGCTCTAAAACAAAAAGATTCTAAGCTTTCTGATGAAGAAATCAGTGCTAAAATTAATGATGAAATAAAAGCCAAAGAATCAAAAGCAAATGAACTATATTCAAAATTAAAAGCAGATTCTTCTCAATTTGCAAAACTTGCTAAAGAAAATTCTGAAGATACTGTATCTGCCGCAAATGGTGGAGATTTAGGCTTTTTTGCAAAACAAGATATGGTTCCTGAATTTGCAAATGCAGCATTCAGCGCAAGACCTAATACCGTTGTAGGTCCGGTTAAAACTATGTTTGGTTATCATATTATAATAGTTACGGACAGACGTGCTGCAGGTCAAGAACCTTTTGAAAAAGTTAAAAATGACCTTAAAGAATACATCAGCAATCAAAAACAGCTCGAACAAATTGACAAACTTGTTGAATCTCTAAAGAAACAAGCAAAAATTGAATATATAAATAAGGAATATGATCCTGAAGAAATTCAAAAAGCTGTTCAAAAAAATATTCAAGAAAGCGGTGAAATGGCAAAAAAAGCTATGGAAAAAGCTGAAAAAAACAAATAAAAGCAAAGAGAGTAAGATAATTTCAAGCCTTGAAGAGATTCTTCAAGGCTTTTTATTTTCATATAAAAAAAGACCTCTTATCAAGAGGTCAAGGTTGGTTATTTTGGTTATGTTATAGTATTGTTATGGTTATATGTGTTTTAATCACAAAATGTAAGTAAATAAGGGGTAATTTATTTGGGGTTTTCTTAGTTATTTAATAACCCTCAAGATGAATATTTGCTTAATAAGCTTATAATATTTACAATTCTTAATAATGTTTTATAATATAATCCGTATATGGCAAAAGCAAAATCAAAATGGATATGTAAAGAATGCGGATATGAAACTGCGGGATATTTAGGGAAATGCCCGGAATGCGGAAACTGGGGCTCTTTAGTTGAAGAAGTACAACCGGATGCCAAAGCTCCGAATGCTGCAGCCAATGAATTTATTAATACGGAAAAACCTGAACTTCTTAAAGATATACATATTGGAGAAGAAGTTCGAGTTAAAACGAACATATCTGAAATTGACAGAGTTCTTGGAGGAGGTTTTGTTCAAGGTTCATTAGTTTTACTCGCAGGGGATCCGGGGATAGGAAAATCTACAATAACATTACAAACCTGCGGGCAAATATGCCGTACAGGGAAAAAAGTTTTGTATGTGTCCGCAGAGGAAAGTTCAAATCAATTAAAATTACGTGCAGAAAGATTAAATATTAATTCAGATAATTTATATATTTATCCTCAAACCAATATGGAAAATATCAAAGCACAAATAGAAGAAATCTCTCCGGATTTTGTTATAATAGACAGCATTCAGGCAATATATTCAAATATTGTTCAAAGCACCGCAGGAAGCGTAACCCAAATTAGAGAATGCACAAATTTATTAATGCATATTGCAAAAAATAAAAATATAACAACAATTGTAATAGGACACGTAACAAAAGACGGAAACATTGCAGGGCCGAAAGTTCTTGAACATATGGTAGATACCGTAATTTATTTTGAAGGGGACAAATACAAATCTTACAGAATGCTTCGAGCAATGAAAAACAGATTTGGAAACACCTCCGAAGTAGGTATTTTTGAAATGCAAACTGACGGATTACACGAAATTACAAATCCTAATGAACTGTTTTTGAACGAACGTTCAAGAGTTGCCGCTCCGGGCAGTGCTATTATCGTTACAAATGAAGGGTCACGCCCCCTGATGGTAGAAATTCAGGCACTTGTGGGAACAACTTCATATTCTGCACCAAGAAGAGTAACAAATGGAGTTGATTTAAGCCGACTGCATCAAATTCTTGCGGTTTTGGAAAAACGAGTAGGTCTTGATTTTTCAAAACAAGATGTGTACGTAAATGTAATGGGGGGTATAGAAGTAGATGAGCCCAGTGCTGATTTAGGAATAGCATTAGCGGTTGCAACGTGTGCAAGGGATGTAGTTGTAGATCCGCAAACGGTTATTATAGGCGAAATCGGATTATCAGGAGAAATTCATCCTGTTAATAACATAGAAAAAAGGTTAAAAGAAGCGGAAGTCGCCGGATTCAAGAAAGCAATAATTCCGGACTCTAACATTATTCCAAAAGGATTGGAAAAAAATCTTAGTATAGTAAAAGTTAAACGTCTTACCGATGCTATAATATCCTGTGTTTCTGCAGGCTAATTATCTTGCATCTCTGGCTTTATTAACTTTTTGAACAGTTTTTCTTGCTTCATTACGTTTTTGATTTTCAAATTGAGTGAACAATTTGTGTTTTTTGTCATTATCGGAATCTTTTCTTTGAGCTCGAACGCCAACACTGCTTAATGAGGATTGCATAATTTCTGCAACATCAGCTTTTACAACAGCTTTAGAACTCGTCTTTGCCGCATCGACCGAAGCAACAACTTTCATTTCATCTTTAATTGCAGCATCAGCTTCTTCGTATATTGCATCACGATTATCTCTAATAAGCGGATTTGTATAAGCTTCAGTTGTCGCATCGGCAATACTTGCTTTGACATCTTCCTGAGCAGCCGGCATTTCATCTTCAGATTCTACGCTGTTTGGAACATCCACAAGCTTTATATCATTATCACTAATTGAAATTTCAGGAGAAACCACCTGTTGAACTTCTATTGTTTCATCAGCAACAGTAGGTATTGCTCCGGCATCATCAATTACACCAATATCCGTTGCAAATTCAGGGTTTTCAACATCTATACCATTTTCAGGAGTTGTAGTTGCTTTTGCCGCGATATAAGCATTTCCTGCTCTGTGATTACTGCCTGCTCCAGCATTTTGACCTCTTTCAACATTATCGCCGGCAAATGAGCTTCTGTCATCCAATTCATCAAGACTGCGCCTTACATTATTTATATCTTGCGAAACATTTGAAAGATTAGCTTGAGCAAGTCTTACTTCTTCCTTAGAATTATCACTTGCAATTTCGCCATCATGACCGGCTTCAAATAATACATTACCGACAGAATCCGTCAGAGCATTCTGTTTTACCTCACGTCCGACAGCTTTTGTATTGGTATAGAGTTCATTAATAACATCTATTCTTTCTGATAATTTTTGTTCGTTATCAACATCAGTTATGCCCTCTGCTCGCTTTTCATCGGCAACAGCCATATCAGCCGAAGCTTTGTTTATAACTTTTGCATTTTCTTCATCGCTGTTATTACCCAATTTATTGATTTGCTCACCACTATCCTCAACTTTATGGTCAAGAACTTTGGCATCTTCACCGCTCGTTTCCAATTTAGCAAGTTTTCTTCTGTGAGTTTGCTCAAGAGTGCTGCCGTTCTCAATCGGTGCAGAAGTTTGCTGTGCGGCATTGTCCTCTATTTCTGATTTAAGAATCTTTGAAGACTTATCAATATCTGAAAGTTTAGTATTTTCTTTTTCATCAGAGTTTTTGAAATCTTTGATTTTATATGCGCTATTTCTTAATTCATAAGTATTTTCGATAACGTCTTTATTATTTTCAGATTGTTCTTCTCCCGCTTTTCTTTCACGATTTACGGCATCTGCAATAGCTTCATTTGCAATAATTTCCTGAGATTCAACTTTCTTACCCTCAGCTTTTGCAGCAGGAGCATCTTCAACTTTATCTTTTAATGGAGCAGAAACAACATCACCTGCTTCTTCCAATTGTGAGTTTTGAGCCTTATGTTTTGGAGAAATTTTAACGGATTTAACAGCTCCTGATTCTGTTGTCATATCTTCTGATTTGCTTATACTTGCCATAGCCGATTTATCTGACAGCGGCATATCAGCCATAGTATTTACGTGTGCATCACCCAAAACATCAGTTACAGAAGAAAGGTTGTCAATTGATGCGTCCGCGCCGGAAATTGCCTCATCATAAACAACATTTTGCGGATTTTGTGTTTCATCAATAACCTGTTCTGATGCCGGCAAGTTTTTGTCTTTGGCTTCAATTTTATCTTCTTCTTTCAAGTTATTATTAATCGTCGTTGGCTCGGAGGTTTCCTCTGCAGTCCTTACATTACCGCGTTTTTGAATATTCTCCTCTTCTGTTCTTTCTGATGAGATATCTTCAATAGCAGGTTGTTCATCTTCAGCAGGAATTTCATTTTCAGGCGGAACAACATTATCTGCAACAGGTTCTTCCACTAATTCTTCTGAAGGAATTTCAAGCGTATTTGCAGGCATATTTTCCAATTCGGCAGCAGCACCTGTCACAACAGTATTAGATTCCGGATTTTCTTGTTCTGACATAATCGGTTCTTCTTCATTATTACCAACATCGGCAACCTGTTCTTCATCCGTAACAGGTTCTTCATCCTGAACCTGTGCGGCAGATTGATTTTGCTCGCCCTCAACATTTTCTGTTGGAATATTTTCATTAGGATTTTGGACATCTTCATCTTCTGCAGACTCAGCCGAATTTGCTTCTTTCGGAGTAACTTCATCATAGTTAGAAACAATTTCAAGTTGATTATCAACTTTTTCTTTAAATTCACTTGCATTGCCAATTTCAAGATTTGATTTATCGGCAAGGAATGAAGTGTTAACGGAAAGATCCATAGATAAATTAAACAACTTACCGTCAGATGTTGCAGCTCTGAAGTTATTCAACGAAGAATCTATTTCAACAACATGTTTCAAATTTATAGCTGCATTCGCATTTTTTTCTTGCGGCGCAACACTTTCCGACAACAATTGAACATTATTAGCCAATTGATTACTCATTGCAGTAATCTTCGCAGACTTTTGCATATCATCAAACAAATTTGCTATATCAGCTTCCACATTTTGAGATTGAATAACAATTTCTTTATGTTCGCTGTTTAGCATAGAGCCAAGAGCTTTATAACGGGAAATTTCATCATCGGAGAGTTCTTCCCCATTATTGATTTTTCTTTCTATTTCTTTATACTCTTTTGAAAATGCCTCTATTTTTTCTTGGCTTGCCTTTTCTTTATTCGCTAAATCTTGCTGCTTAGCTGAAATTTCATGACCTTTTGTTACAAGCTTTTTATTATCTTCTTCAATTTTTTCATCTTGTTTTTCCAATTGAGAAGCAGACTTAATTAAATTATTTTTTTGATCTGAAAACTTATCATCGGAATTAATGTTCAACTGATTTATATCATTTTGGTTGGCAGTAGCATGACAATCAACTTCATAGGTTAATTGATCATAATTAGCCATTTTATAAGCCCATTCAGCAACTTCTTTTGGCACATTTTCTCCGGCTTCATACATCCTTATAATTTCTTCATAAGTAAAATTACTCCAAGTCCCCTCTGCGACATTTTCATTTAAAGTAAATTTCTGCATTCTGCCTTTTTTCGAGATTTCGGTATATTTGCACACTTCTGCAGCCGCAAGTTCTATAAGAAAATCTTCATCAGTATCTCTATATTCATCCATCTCTTTTAAACGAGCAACGGTTTTTTGAACTGCCGCAAGGACATAATCGTCTTTTGGTATATAAAATTTTGTACGATATAAACTATCCCTTAAATTCTTTGAACTGGACTTTGCAGTAGTGGAAATTAATTTACCTTTACTATTAAGCATATCAAATATTCCTTTATAAAATTGCGCTATTTTACAATATATATATCGGATTAGTAAGGAAAAACTTTAATCATAATCTATAAAAAAGAACATATTGTTACATAAATTAAAAATGCCAAGGTTCAATTTAACCTTGGCATTTTCATTTATACTGTTATTATTTTTATTACAAATGTTTTTCAATATTTGAAATAATTGCTGATTTTGGCATAAGTCCGACAAGTCTTTCGACAGCCTTTCCATCTTTGAAAACCATTAGAGTAGGTAAACCGCTGATTGCATAATCCTTTGCCGTTTTTATATTTTCATCCGCATTCACTTTCACAAATTTTACTTTTGCCCCAAATTCATTAGAAATATCATCCAAAATAGGACTTAATTTTCTGCAAGGTCCGCACCAAGATGCCCAAAAGTCAACAACCACAGGAACATCTGCGTTTAAAACTTCACTCTCAAACATAGATTCATTAATATCAGAAGCGTTAGACATAATTATACTCCTTTGTTAAATTTACGGTATCAATTATATCATAATAAATATTTTTGTGCTATTATCTAATTAGCACACGATAGGATAGAGATATGGCAAGAAAAAAAATTATAGAGATAGTTCTTGATACAGAAACTACGGGATTGGATTATACTAAGGAGAGGATGGTTGAATTTGCTGCTGTTAGAATGGAAAACGGCAAAATAAAAGACGAATTTCAAACTCTCATAAATCCTGAGCAACATATTAGAAAATCAAGTATTGCAATACACGGCATTACACCGGAAATGGTTCAGGACGCACCGACAGAAGCTGAGGCAATGCCTAAAATTCTGGATTTTATTAAGGATTATCCGATAGTTGCACACAACGCAATTTTTGATTATTCATTTTTGAACGAAGCAAGCAAAAGAGTATTTGGCAAAGAAATTGATAATCCCCGAATTGACACTCAACAAATGTTCAAAGAAATTTATCCTGAACTTGAATCACACGGATTAGAAGCTCTAACTGAAAAATTTCAGGTCGAATTAAACAATCATCATAGGGCAATGGCAGATACCATGGGGCTTGCACTTGCATATCCTAAATTAAAAAAATTATATTTGCAAAAATATGATTGGGAATCCAAGCAATTGGATAATATAGAATATTTATTTGAAAGATACTTGAGAATTCAACAGACAGTAACTACTTTACAATCAGAATTACAGGATTTAAAATCAGTATTTAAATTATATTTTGAGCAAGGCGGAAACCCAATAGTATCTCAAAGCGGGGAAACACTTGTATACAATACAAAACAAACTTTTGGTTATGACTTTAACCAAATAAAAGATGTTTTAGAAGAAGTCGGAGCTTTTGAAAAAGCTGTTAAAATCAATACTGGTTTTGTTGACAGACTTGTCGGAGGTGGCAGGTTAGATGAGAATAAAAGAGAAATTATTAAGGATGCTCGTCAAGAAATTACAGAAACCAGAAATATACAAATAATTAAAGCAGGGAAGTAGAGAAGAACATTATGTCGAATAAATTTATAGAGTTTTTTAAGGAACCGCCTTTTGCAGAGCCGATAAAAGATGAAGCCGCAGTAAAAAAAACATATGCACATTTTCGATTGAGAATTTTTTACGCCAGCTTTATTGCATATGTAGTATTTCATCTTTGCCGTAAAAATATAGCAGTCGCACTACCTGCTATGGGAAAGGCATTGCATTTTTCTAATACGGAGCTTGGGCTGTTAGGTTCAACATTATACGTGACATATGGCATAGGTAAATTTGTAAACGGCGTTATTGCTGACAAGGCAAATGTAAGAACATTTTTACCGACAGCATTAATCCTTTCTGCAATATGTAACCTGTTTTTTGTAATTAGTGCTTTATTTGTAACCCCGGGACACATAAGTTTCTTCGGTTTACCATCTGCCACTATTTTATTATGGCTATTGGCATTTTTCTGGGGTGCAAACGGGTGGTTTCAATCGTGCGGATTTCCTCCTGTTGCCAAAAGTCTTTCTTATTGGTTTTCAAACTCTGAAAGGGGTACAAAATGGTCATTATGGTCTACTTCTCATCAAATAGGAGTATTTGCTGCAGTTGCCTTATCCGGCTTTGCAATTGATAAATTCGGTTGGAAGGCTGCATTCTACGTACCGGCTATTATCTGTATAATTACAGGGCTCTGGTTATTTGAAAGATTAAGGGACAAACCGCAAACAATAGGCTTACCTGATATTGAAAAATACAATAACGAACCCGAGGCTAAATCTGAAGAAGCTGATGGCGATAATCGCTCATATTTTCAGGTATTTAAAGAAAACATTCTATGCAATCCTATAATTTGGATGTTAGCAATTGCATATATCTTTGTATACATAATTCGTTTCGGGACAGAAGATTGGCTGGTAAAATATTTAGTCGAAGTAAAAGGAAATGCCTTAACAATTGCTAGTGCTAAATTGAGTACACTTGCGCTTGTAGGTTCTGCAGGTGCTATTATGGCAGGGGTTATATCTGATAAAATATGCAAGGGTAACAGAACACCTGTTAATATAGTATTTTTAATCATGCTAATCCTAAGTTTATATCTGTTTGCAACAAATACGGGAAGCGGAGCTGTACATGAAACTCTTGATTATGTCTATGCCGCAATGATTGGTGTATTTACAGCGGGTCCGCAAATGCTTATCGGCGGTTTATGTGCAGTTGAAAGCAGTTCCAAAAAGGTTGCATCAGCATCAATTGGGTTTACCGGTATTTTTGGATATGTGGGGGCGGCACTATCTTCAGGCGGTACCGGATTTATGGTTGATAAATTTGGTTGGAACGGTGCAATAGGATTTTGGATGGTATCAACCGTAATCTGTGTTGTTATTTGCACGATTCTTATGATTTATGAAAATATACGTAAAAGAAAAAGAAGTTAATTAACAAAAACCACTATAACAAAATAACCTCGCATAAAAAGCGAGGTTATTTTTATATAACACATTTTATACTTTAAATTTTTCACAAATAGCCTACACGAATAGGTACTTGCGGTAATGTTTATAAATGTAATTAGGGTACATAATCAGGTATTAAGTTCGTTTTTTAAAACTTTTACGGGTTTAAGAAAGAAACCCGTCATATTACAAGGAGGTAAAAATGACAATTAAAAAACTAACTGTGGCAGCTGCAATTGCCGTTGGAATAGCAACGTGTTCCTTGGATCAGGTAATGGCAGCATGCCCGTGTACCCAACAACCGGCAGCTCCGGTAACACAAACCCCGTGTCCTGAAGCTTTACCTGTTGTGACAGGAGGAGCATGTCCTTGCACAAAAACTCCCACTTGCGATAAATGCAATAAAGCTTTTGACGATTGCGACTGCCAAAAGGCAAAACCGGATTGTGGTTGTGATAAAAATTTTGACACAAGCATAGACTCAACTGCTGATGATGCATGCGCGGTTTGTCCTCAAACGGGGAAACCAAGCAAAAAGGATATGCATCAGGTATACGGCTATCCAAACGCAATTTATGGTACAAATAATTACGTAGGAGAACAGGCCAATTCAATCCTAACAACAGAAACTGCAAATATCGGTACTGCAGGACAATTAAATTCCGCAATAAGCGGAACTACCGTTTCTTCCGAAGGCTTGATTACGGGAGCGGCATCACAACTTCCATGTTTGGGCGAAGACCCGACAAGATACAACGGAATACCCGTTGAAAGAAATGAACGTATTATGGACGGAAACAACACTCCAATAGATATTCAAACAAGAAGTTCCCGTCAGGCAATAAAAAAAGCTATGGTCCCTTTCGATATGAAAGCAGCTCTGGAAGGTTTACCAATCGGGGCTGCCGCACCGGCAATGATGGGCGGAGGAATGTTCCCTGACGTTCCTAACAGCTACTGGGCATCATGCGATATAGACAAACTTGCAATGAATAATGTAGTTGTCGGATATCCTGACGGTCAATTCAAACCTCGCAAAGATATAACCCGTGCCGAATTTGCAACAATGCTTGTTAAGGGATTTAATCTTGATGACTGCGGATTACATACCAGAAGAATCTTCTCTGATGTCCCAACACATAATTGGGCAAATGCAGCCATTGCAAAGGCCGTAGATGAAGATTTACTTGCAGGGTACCCTAACGGTAAATTTATGCCAAACAAGAAAGTAACTCGTGCAGAAGCGCTTACTTCAATTGCAAAAGGAATGAATTGCGACATAGATGAATGTAAAGCTAACGAAATCCTTTCAAAATACGCCGACGGTAACAGCGTTCCGGGGTGGGCAAGAATACCTGTTGCTAAATCATTACAAAACGGTGCATTGAAAGATTCACCTAATCCAAATATGATTTTTCCTAACAGAGAAGCTACCCGTGCAGATGTCGCTTCTATGCTGCAAACTATTCGTGTAGCTCTTGGTTACGATACAAATCCCGCAACAGCAAATGCGGCTTGCCCTATAACGCCTGACTTCAATAAACAAGCATTTATTGAAGAATCACAAATAGTTAATATACCAACATTAAAAGTTAAGATGATTGACCAGTTAACGGCAAAATCTTCTCACGTTGGTCAATACTTTAGGGCAAATACTCTTGAAGAAGTAACAATAAACGGCGTTACTTACCCGATAGGTTCAACAGTAACGGGACAGGTGGTAGAAGTCATAAGACCTTCAGGTTGCAACAAAGGTGCACTAAAACTTTCATTCACAAGTATCACTGACGGCTGCCACGATGCAAACCTGCCAAAACAAATACTTCAAGCCCAAGTAAACAAATCAAGACAAGTAAATCCTGTTGCAAGATTTGTTGAAATGCCATTTACCCTCGCCGGCTCACTGGTTGGTGTTGTAGGCAGAACTGCAGGCGGTATCGTTTCCAATTTGGGAAATGCCGTTGAAAATGTTTCAAACGACGCAGGTTATATGCTTGGACACGTATTTCAGGGTAAATTCGGGGCTGCTGCCAGAAACTTGGGAGATGGACTTTGGGAAACTGTCAAAGCACCTGTTGACGTGACAAGAACTGCATTATCCGGTACAATGGGATTATTCCAAACAACCGGTGATGAATTTGCATACCTAGTTGACCCTAAAGGTTATAAAATCTCTGCGGTTAACCCAAGAGAACATATTACAATCGCATTTGGCTGCCACGAGTAATTATTGCAAATAGGATTAGTCATTTGTCCGCCGGAATTGCCGCAGAATTTTCTGCGGCAATTCTTTATTTCGTCTTGATATTTTTTATTTTTATCGGTAAAATTCTTGTTATGAAAAGATGCTTTTGGGTCGATAAAAATTCGCCAATTTATATAAAATATCACGATGAAGAATGGGGTGTTCCTAAATATGATGATAGGGAACTTTTTGAGTTGTTGATTTTAGAATCTTTTCAAGCAGGACTTTCATGGATTACCGTATTAAAAAAAAGAGAGGCTTTCAGGAAAGCTTTTGATAATTTTAACGTAAAAAAAGTATCAAATTATGATGAAAATAAAATCGCTGAATTGGTAAATAACGCTGACATCATTAGAAGTAAAAGTAAAATTTTGGCAGCCATAAATAATGCAAAAATTTTTATTACAATTCAAAAAGAATATGGCAGTTTTTCAAATTATATATGGGGATTTACGGATAGAAAAATCATAAAACGTAAAACTAAAGATTTGCAGGTATCCACTCCGTTATCAGATAAGATATCAAAAGACCTTAAAAAAAGAGGCATGAAATACGTAGGAACAATTATCATATATTCATACTTACAAGCAATTGGAATAATCAACGATCACGATAAAGATTGTTTTAAATATCAAACAAATTACTAATGGACTAAAAAATTTTATTTAGTAAAATAAAATTATGATAAGTACACTAAAGCGCGGAATAACAAAAGTAAAAGAAGATATAAAAGTAATTTACGATAAAGACCCTGCCGCAGGGAATATTCTGGAAGTAATATTTTGCTACCCCGGCTTACATGCTCTCATTGCATATCGCCTTGCACACAAATTACAAAAATGGCACTTGCCAATTATACCGAGAATGATATCCTACCTTACAAGAATTATCACCGGAATAGAAATTCATCCCGCAGCAATTATAGGTCACAGATTTTTTATTGACCACGGAGAAGGTGTTGTAATAGGAGAAACGACAGAAATCGGGGATGACGTTCTTATTTATCAGCAAGTAACACTGGGAGGCACAGGAAATGAACACGGTAAACGCCACCCTACATTAGGAAATAATGTTATTGTGGGTGCAGGGGCAAAGATTTTAGGGAATATCACTATTGGAGATAATGTCAGAGTAGGAGCAGGCTCTGTTGTAATCGAAAGTGTACCCGCAGATTCGACAGTTGTCGGAGTACCGGGAAGGATTGTTTCTCACACCGAAAATAAAGCGGAAGACACACTTATGCATAATAAAATTCCTGACCCTATTATGGCAGAACTTGACAGGCTAAGATTTGACGTCGATAGTATAATAGAAAAATTACAAAAATAATTCATAAACAAAAAAACACTCTTTGTTTAAGGAGTGCTTTTCTTTCATTTTAAGTATCGACAATCTTTTTATTCTATATCAAGACTGTCCTCGGCTTGAAGCTGTTTTTTCTTGATATTGTGCATAACTGCATCAACAAGAAGTTCGTAGGATTTTGATTTCTCTATATTTGGAAATTCTTCCTTCAATTGTTCTCTGACCATTGCTTCCAGCCTGCGTTCGTCAGAATTTATTCTTGTATCAACTCCGCTAACCATCTCTAAGTATTCGGCAGAAGATTTGTCTATGTTAGTATTAGCATAATTCAACCATCTTAATTTAGGACTTATTGAATCATTTAATTTTTTTACTATTTTTAAATTTTTAAACTTGTCTAACATTTCCTACCTCTACTTTAGCAATTAGTGTGTTGTGTTATTGTATTATTTTAAAGTATCCTGAAAAAAATAATTTACTTTTTTACATACAAACTTTACAATATGTTACAATTTACTCAAATGCAATTATAGCTTTGAAAAATCCGTAAGTTTTTCATATTTGGATTTTAATAATGTTAAGAGAGCCAACCTATTTTCTTTAACCCGCTCATCTTTATCCATGACTAAAACATCATTAAAGAATTTTTCAACTGACGGGTTAATTTCTATCAGCATTTCCACATATCTGTCATAATTATCCGTATCTTCTACGGTATTTATTTGTTGATACAGCATATTTTCGGCAGATTCCTTAAACAGACTTTTATCAACATTTTTCACTGAATTTTCTTTCAAAATACGAAGAACTCTATTAGCATTTTCATTCAGCTGAGGATTATTCAATTTAGATACTGCTTCAACCCTCTTAACGTAATCTGCCAAATCTTCCAAAGGATTTTTATTTGCTGCGCATGCTTCCAATACATTCTTAGAATATTTATCTGACAAGAAAATAATCAAACGTTGGATAATAAATTCAGTCACTTCATCTAAAACTTTACCGGAAATCCTATCCTTACCGGAAACAGCAAAATTCTTCAACTTATCAATTAAATTACCATCACCCGCATTTATAGGCAGCAATAAAAGGGTTTTGATAATTAAATCATTCAAATCAACCTTTAAGCCGGCGGTTAAAATAGTCTTGATTATACCCAGCGCAGCACGTCTGACTCCGAGCGGGTCAGAAGAACCTGTAGGTTTTTTACCTTCGGCAAATACGGCACAAATTGTATCCATTTTATCAACTATACCTACAATCTGACCTTCAATACCTTTAGCAGTTTCTCCTTCCGCATTGAGAGGGAAATAGTGCTCTTTTATACCTTCACAAACTCTATCATCCTCTTTTGAAACTTTTGCATAATCTGCACCAATAAAACCTTGCAATTCAGTAAATTCAAATACAAGCTGAGTTGTTAAATCAGCTTTGCAAAGCATTGCCGTTCTTTCTATGGTCTTACTTTCAAGATTCAAAATTTTTGCCAAATCTTTAGCCAAAGCGACAAGCCTCAAAGTTTTATCAAACATTGAGCCCATACCCTTTTGGAAAGTAATACCTCGTAAATCTTCTACATAATCTTCAAACGGTTTTTTAGTATCTTCATTAAAAAAGAACACCGCATCATCCAACCTTGCTTTTATTACACGAACATTACCTGCAGCAATATTAGAGAATTCATCACCAATATAATTTGTCATTGTAATAAATTTATTAATAAGTTTACCGTCTTTATGTAACGCAAAATATCTTTGGTGAACAGCCATAACCGTAACGGTTACTTCCTCAGGAATTTCTAAGTATTTCGGGCTAAATTCACACACTGCCGGAACAGGATATTCGGTAATAAATGTCACTTCTTCAAGCAAATCATCCGTATAATAAGGAACTGCACCTAATTTGTCCGCTTCGGTTTTTGCTTTATCTATAATTAACTGACGACGCTCCGCTTGGTCTACTATTACATAATTTTTACGCATCAAATCTATATAATCATCAGGATTTGTTATCACAATTTCTTTTTGAGGTGCAAATCTGTGCCCTCTTGAAACATTTGAAGATTCCTTATCAATAATCCTTATTTTAACCTCTTCATTATCAAGAATAGAAACAATCCATCTTATCGGACGGGAAAACTTTTCATCATTATATCCCCATCTCATGAAGTGGGAACCCTGAAGTTTCAATACTATTGTCGGAACTGCTTCCATAAGTAATTCTTTTATGGATTTTCCTTTTATAATAACCTTAGCGTATACATAATTATCTTCTACATATAAATTATCTGCCGTTAAACCGTTTTTACGAGCAAAACCCTCTCCGGCTTTTGTAAGATTTTTATTCTCATCAAAAGCAACTGTTGCAATAGGTCCTTTTATAATTTTTTCTTCATCGGAACTCTTTTCGACAAGACCTGAAACAATGACAGCCAAACGCCTTGGGGTAGCGTATACATCAACTTTATCAAAACCCACTTTGCTGTCATTTAAAAAGCCTTCAAAACCTTTTCTTAATTGCTCTATTGCACTTGGTATAAATCTATATGGTAACTCTTCCGTGCCAATTTCCAATAAATATTTGCTCATCTATCTCACCTTTTAAAAATATTTTATTTATCTAAAAGCATTATAAATAAAGCATAACCTATTGTAAAGTAAATATTTAACAGATTATCTGTTATACAATTTTATTATTATCGTCAACGATTACAACAGTTGGGGTATGAGTTTTAGACTCCTCTTCGGTAAGAGACGCATAAGAAATAATTATAACTTTATCTCCGGGTTGCACCTTCCTTGCGGCTGCTCCATTCAAGCATATACAACCGGAATTCGGCTCGCCTTTAATAACATAGGTTTGAAACCTTTCACCGTTATTTACATCTAAAATGTCTACTTTTTGCCATTCTTTAATATGCGCGGCATTCATCAAAGCCTCATCAATCGTAATTGAACCGACATAATTTAAATTTGCGTCAGTTACTGTTGCTCTGTGTATTTTTGAATATAAAAACTCTTGAATCATTTCTTATATACCTCGGCTAACAACATTATTATAGCACGGAAATATTTTCTAAACACTAAATTTATATCCGCCACCGTAAATAGTTGTAATATACTTCTTGCCGTTTGATATTTTATCCAATTTTGTTCTCATATGACGAATATGAACACGAATTGTTTCAATATCATCATCCGGAGAATAGCCCCAGATATCTTTTAAAATCTGGGCTGAAGATACCATATTGCCATGATTTTGGAATAACAGATTAAATATATCAAATTCTATCGGCGTTAATTTTACTACTTTGTCATTAATTTTTACACTATATGTTTCTGGCATAAGTGTAACTTCACCCAAAGTTAACAGTTCTCTTGTAGAAGCAGACTTAGGAATTTGGTTTGTACGCTTTAACAGTGCCCTGACACGAACCTTTAATTCTTCCATTTCAAAAGGTTTTACGAGATAATCATCTACGCCGATATCAAAGCCTGTCACTTTGTCATTCAATTGTGAAAGAGCCGTCAACATAAGGATTGGTGTATCTTTAGTTTCTTCGTTCTTTCTGATTCTCTGGGCTACCGTAAACCCGTCTACCTCAGGCATCATAACATCAAGAACAACAAGAGCCGGCAATTCCTGTTTACACAATGCATAACCCTGAATCCCGTCAAATGCCTGCAAAACAACATGCCCTTCCAGTTCAAGATTTATTTTAATAAGCTCATTTATCGCATTATCATCATCAATTACTAATATTTTGCTCATAACAACTCTATTGTATTCCAAAATAATATGATTGTAATTAGAATAAAATTATTGATTAATAATTCTTAATAAAAATAGTACGGGCGAATGATGCGTAGAGATTGAATTTAGAGGATATTTAATATATGAAAGAAAGAAAAAACAAGTTTTTGAGTGTAAAATTTACAAAAAAGATGTTTTTTATAGTATTATGTAAAGCGTAACAATAATTTATTATAAATATACAAAAATTGTATAAAGGAGGCACATGAATTGGCAATAACTTCACCATTTACCGCATTTCAGAACGGAAGAAAAGAAATTCATTTAGGACAACATGTTTTAGCAGAATTTTTTGATTGTGACCCAAATACTCTTAACAGTATTGACAAAGTAGAAAAATATATGGTTGATGCAGCATTAGAATGCGGAGCCACAATTGTTCAGAAATGTTTCCATATGTTTAACCCTTATGGAGTTTCCGGTGTTGTTATCATTTCAGAAAGTCATTTAGCCATTCATACCTGGCCCGAATTAGGTTACGCCGCAGTTGATTTATTCACTTGCGGTGAAAAATGTGACCCTAAAATTTCATATGAATTTTTGAAGAAAAAATTCAATTCAAAGAAAGCAACTTTTACAGAATTAAAACGTGGAATTATAGATGAAGCAACAATGAAGGTTATGGAAAAACCTTTTGAGATTATGCAACAATCTATTGATTAAATAAACAGAAATCTGATAAAAATTGATTTTTTATCTTATTTAATATCGCAATGTTTCGTCTTTTCAATGCTATAAACCTGTTTTTTCATCAAGCTTAAAGTAATCTATCATTAAATATATGGATATTATTTCATTGAAAAAATCTTGTAAATGTTTAGGATTTTCAAGGCTCTGAAATAACCCGCCTATTTCAAATAAATTTTTTCTCGTTGAAATTGCAAACATTATTTTGTCATCGTAAAAAGCGCATTTTGTCTTATTTGAGCCAAACGCAGTTTGAATATTTTGAAATCTTTCCATAAATGCAGGAGTTATAAGATATCTTCCCTCAATCTGATCAGAAGAATAAGCTCTATATTTTTTTGCGAAAATAACATCTTCCAGTTTTATTTCTTTCATATTTTTATCTATAACGACGTCTGAATTCTTTTTATGCTTATCTATACATTCTTTTATTAAAATAACAGCAAGATTAATAAGCCCTGCACCAAAAATAGGAAAAATAATTTTACTGATTACATCCGATACTATAAAAGCAGCTATTAAACAACAAAATGCAACAACACATAACAAAATAACAAAAACGCACTGTAATAAATATGGCAAAAACAAATTCTTTATTAACATATCACCTTTATTTTCAATAATTGTATTATTACGAATAATTTTATTTGATTTAAAAACAAGTATAACCCCCTTAAAACTTGCTTTACTACTGTCCCCATACGTATATAATTCATCAACTTTAAAAGAAACATCTTTATATTTACCTATTAATGAATCATCTGTAGTATGTCCATCAACATTTTTAAAAAGTCCGCTTTTTTTCATTTCTACATCTGTAATTTGCGAATTTGCTCCAGTCCAAGTTATATTTTCAAAAGCTGAGATTAATTTTTTCATACACATGCTTTTTATATCAAATATTATACTATCTTTCATATACAATGGAATAATTATAAGCAGAAATATAGACGGCACACCTATAATTCCACCGATTAACTCTTGCCACAATCCTTCAGGATTAGAAAAATATACAAATGATGCACCTATCAATAATACAGAAAGAATAATTATATACATACAAAATTTTAATAGTCGTTTTTTTCGTTCCTTTTCAAATTTTTGAAAAAAGGGCAAAATTTCATTATGATATATACTATAAAATCTTTTTTGATATTCTAATTTATCATCCTCTATAGACATGTATTAACCTCAGTTCGTATTATATTTAACATTTAAAAATTTTAAATCATATATATAGGAAAGCAAAACTCTAAAACATTATTATACAAACCCAAAAGGCATCTATAAATCAGATGCCTTTTGGGTTTAAAACGAATATATTATATTCAATTACTCTTGAATACCGTTATCGTCAATAGTCAAGTCAGGAGCACCAAACATACCTTCGATTTCTTCCAAAATCGCAGACGGCTTTCTTGCTTGATTTCTCTGAGCAACCGCACGTTTTCTTGCTTCGCGTTCCTTTTCTTCGTTTGCATTTGACAAGTGGTGGAAACCTGTACCTGCCGGAATCAAACGACCGATAATAACGTTTTCTTTCAAACCTCTCAACATATCTTTCTTACCGTCAACTGCAGCTTCGGTAAGAATTCTTGTTGTTTCCTGGAATGAAGCTGCTGAAATGAAGCTTTCCGTATTCAATGAAGCTTTTGTTATACCTAACAACATGTATTCGCAAGTTGCAGGATTACCTTCATTCTTAAGAGCTTCTTCATTTTCTCTTTCAAATACTTGCATTTCAACTAATTCACCAGGAAGAAGTTTTGTATCACCGGCGTCAATAATTTTTACTTTCTTAGTCATTTGACGAACGATAATCTCAACGTGTTTATCAGCAATTTCTACACCCTGTGAACGATATACACGTTGTACTTCGTCTACCAAATACTGCTGAGCCACTTCCGGCCCGCAAAGTCTGATAACGTCATGCGGATTCAATGGCCCTGAAGTTAAAGGTTGACCCTTAGTGATTTTTTCTTTGTTATGAACTATGATATTTGCATCGATTGCATATTTAATTTCAACTCTGCCGTTTTCATTTTCAATAAACAATCTTGGCAAATCCTCATCAGTTTCAATAACAGCAACACCGTCTTCTTCTGCAAGAATTGCACAATCTTTCGGTTTACGACCTTCAAGAAGTTCTTCAACTCTTGGCAAACCTTGAACGATATCACCTGTTTTCTGTCTTTCATAAACAAGAGATGCAATCATATCACCTCTTAGTACCAATGCACCTAAATCAACAAGTAACATTGTACCAGGGCTAACCAAATACGGACGACCGTTTCTGATTTTGATTTCACCTTTATTTACAGAAATTACCTGCCCTGAAACTGTTGAAACATCACCTTTGTCAGTAATCACTTGATCAAGTTTTACAAAATCGCCTTTTTTAACGCTTGCCTTGCCTGATGTCTTGATAACCGTTTCATAAGTTTCACTGGTCAACAGCAACCTTCTTGTTTCGGTTTCGTTATTCTTTATAGATGCAACACCGTCGTTAATTGAAAGAACTTGAGTCTTTGCAATCGGAGTTTTTGCAGAGATAGTTTCACCGTCTTTTACAAGAAGTTCTGTTTGTAAAGAAGATGCTAATTTAGAATTACCCTCTTGTTCACGACGAACAATCAAGTTTTCTAATACAACAATTCTTAAATTATTGCTACTGTCAAGTTCTACCATACCTTTTAAGTGTGACAAATAACCTTGCATTTGCAAAACTAAACTTGTTCTGGTAATCGTAGAACCGTCTAAGTTACGAACTCTTGCACCGTCTTTATATTGAAGTTGAGTTACAGGAACTATATCTATCAAATCATCAGTTGAATTAAATTTAATAGATACGTCTTTTTGTTCAACCTTCAATACTTGAACAGGTCTTACCAAAATTTGTATCGGCTGATTTGAAATACTGTCTTCATCCAAGTTCAAACTTGCATCAAGTTCTTCATCCAAATCATCAATTGCCAAATCATCCATTGAAGAATCCATAATTGTAACGATAGAAGTTTCTTTTGCTTTAACTCCGTCAGCAATTACAGTACCCTTCTTAACTACTTCACCTTCATCAACCTTCAATGCTCCAACATTTGGCAATGTGTGGATTTCACCCGGTCTTACGGTGATTTCGTGGATAATATCATTGTATTCTTTAAATTCAACGATACCATCGATATGACAGTATACGTCTTTTACAATTTCGGTACCGGCAGTAACAAATGTTCCGTTTTCAACCATCTTCAAAGATGCATCTTTTGAAATTTGGTGAATTTCTTCCGGAATAAATACTACAGAACCCGGTTTTGTAATAATCTGATTTTCGTCAACTTCAACATCAACATATTTGATTTCACCTGAAGAAGAAACGGCACACTCATCATCAATCAATTCGGCAATAATCATACCGTTCTCAACAGGAGTATCAACAGGAGCTTTTACAATATATTTTTCACCTGTTTTGTTTACTGTCCAAAGTTGTTCTTTCTTCGTTTGTTCAAAAGCTGCATTATCAGGAGCTAAAGAAGCAATAACGATTGTAATTTCTTTACCTTGGACAATCTTTCTTATCTTCTTTCCTTCAAATTTCACTTCTTCTACGACAAGGTCATCACCAAAACGAACTTCACCACCGTGTTCACAAATGGTTAATGTTTCGGCTAATTTTTCACCTTTCTTAACAGCTTTTCCATCCTCAACAAGGACTTTTGAACCGCCCGGAAGATTGTAAACATCTCCGCCAAGAACCCAAATAACACCTTGTTTGTTTGTAGTTCTTGAAATGTTACCTTGTCTGTCTTTCTTTTCATCAGCAACAAAATCTTCAAATATTACTTCACCTGACAAGTCAGTAGTAATATCTTTTGTAGCCTTTTCTGTCAAACGAGAACCGTCACCTTGAGATACCGGTTCATAAGTTGCAAGTTTGAATCCTTTTTCTACTTTCATTCCATTTTCGAAGAATACTGTAGAACCCGCAGGAATATGATATTTTTCGGTTTTCTTAGCACCTTTAACTTCGATATCTGCTTCATAGTTAGACACCCTAACAACATCACCGTGACGAGTTCTCAATTCTCTTGTTTTTACACTTGACACAACTTCGCCGGCAATAGCAGATTCAACCGTTTTCATTGCACCTGAACCCTTAAATACACCACCGGTGTGGAATGTTCTCATTGTCAACTGTGTACCCGGTTCACCGATTGATTGAGCGGCGATAATACCGATTGCTTCACCGATATCTACAAGTTTTTGAGTAGTCATCGCCCATCCGTAACACTTTTGACAGATACCGTATTCAAGACCGCAAGTCAAACCGGAACGAACTTTAAGTTCTTGCAAGTTTAACTTAGAAATCTTTCTGATATCTTTTCTGTCTAAAGTTGTACCGTTTGTTACAAGGACATTACCATTTTCATCAACAATATCCTGAGCAACTGTTCTACCTAACAATCTGTCAATTAAAGGAACAATAACAGTGTCACCTTCGGTAATAGGTTTCATGTTAATTGATTTTGTAGTATGGCAATCATCAGCACGGATAATAACATCCTGAGCAACGTCAACCAAACGTCTTGTCAAATAACCTGAGTCCGCTGTTTTTAACGCAGTATCTACAAGCCCTTTTCTTGCACCATAAGATGAAATAATGTATTCAGTAACGGATAGACCTTCTTTAAAGTTTGCCTTAATAGGCAAGTCGATAATCTGACCTTGTGCATCAGCCATCAAACCACGCATACCGACAAGCTGTGATACCTGAGATAAGTTACCTCTCGCACCGGAGAATGCCATCATATATACAGGATTCAGTTTGTCAAAATTATCAACTACGCTTGAAGTTAATTTAGCTGTTGTTTCTGACCAGGTATCGATAACTTTTGTATATCTTTCTACCTCTGTAATTTCACCTTTTAAATATCTGGTTGTTGATTTTTCAATTTCAACTTCTGCTTCTTTTAACAAATCTTTCTTAACTTCCGGAACTTGCAAATCTGCAATTGAAATAGTTGTACCTGATTTCGTTGCATATTTGTAACCGAGGTTTTTCAAGCTGTTTGCCAATTCAGCAGTTGTAGCACCACCGAACTCCAAGTACATTTGAGATAAAAATTGGTTTAACGCCTTTTTATCCATTTGCTTGTTAATGAAGTCCAGTGTCTTCTTTGAATTAGTATAAGTTGTTTCCATTATATTATTTCCTCAATTTTATTAATTTCCATTTATTTGAGTTAAGCTGATAACGCTATCGCTTTTCTAACTGTTTCGTTAAAGATAATTCTTCCGACAGTAGTTTCAATTCTGTCGCCGTGTTCATCTCTTACAACAATTTTGTCGTGGAGCTCAATCACCCCAACTTCAAGAGCCGAAATAGCATCTTGGAAGTTATAGAAGTAACCTTTAACCGGCATATCAGGATTTTTAATAATAGTCAGGTAATACATACCGAGGACCATATCCTGAGATGGAGTAATTATCGGCTTACCTGTTGCAGGAGCTAAGATATTGTTTGTAGCCAACATCAACATTCTAGCTTCTGTTTGAGCCTCAATTGAAAGCGGTACGTGAACAGCCATCTGGTCACCGTCGAAGTCAGCGTTAAATGCTGTACATACCAACGGGTGAAGTTGAATAGCACGACCTTCTACAAGTTTTGGTTCAAATGCTTGAATACCCAGTCTGTGAAGGGTTGGTGCACGGTTCAATAATACAGGATGTCCGTCGATTACCTCTTCTAAAATATCCCATACTATAGCTTCCGAACGTTCAATCTTCTTCTTAGCTGATTTAATATTTTGAACGTACCCTCTTTCTATTAATTTATTTACAACGAAAGGCTTGAATAATTCGATAGCCATTTCTTTTGGCAAACCACACTGATTTAATTTCAATGTAGGACCTACTACGATAACCGAACGACCTGAGTAGTCAACACGTTTACCGAGCAAATTCTGTCTGAAACGACCTTGTTTACCTTCAATAATATTTGATAATGATTTCAACGCTCTGTTGTTAGGACCAACAACCGTTCTTCCTCTTCTGCCGTTATCAATTAGAGCATCAACGGCTTCTTGTAACATACGTTTTTCGTTTCTTACGATAATTTCAGGTGCACCCATTTCCAATAATCTTTGTAAACGGTTGTTTCTGTTAATTACACGTCTGTACAAGTCATTCAAATCAGAAGTAGCAAAACGTCCGCCATCCAATTGAACCATTGGTCTTAAATCAGGAGGAGTAACAGGAAGTACATCCATTACCATCCATGTAGGATCCGTTTCTGATGAAATCAATGAATCCAATAATCTTAATCTTTTAATTAATTTAGATTTTCTTTGAACAGAAGTTACACCCTCATTTAATTCGGCTCTCATTTCTTCTGCCATCTGTTTAATATCAAGTTCGCTTAACAATTCTTTGATTGCTTCAGCACCGATACCTACTTTTATTGCGCTGTCTTCATGTTCAACCATGTAGTCTTCATATTCTTCTTCACTTAACAATTGAAGTTTTTTGAATTCTGAATCGGCAGGGTCAATAACAACGTAATTATTAAAATAGATAACCTGTTCCAAATCTTTCAAAGTCATATCTAACAATAAACCGAGGTAAGAAGGAATACCTTTTAAGAACCAAATATGAGAAACAGGAGCTGCTAATTTTATGTGACCCATTCTCTGACGTCTTACTTTTGAATCCGTAACTTCTACACCACAGCGTTCGCATATAATACCTTTGTGACGAACTCTTTTATACTTACCGCAATAGCATTCCCAATCTTTTGATGGTCCAAAAATTCTTTCACAGAACAAACCATCTCTTTCAGGTTTTAATGTACGGTAGTTGATTGTTTCCGGCTTAGTAACCTCACCATAGGACCATTTCAAAATCCTTTCAGGTGACGCAATACTAATTCGTATATAGTCAAAATAATCAATACTTGTTGACATTTTTATTCTTTCTCCTTTATTTTAAAGATTTTCGGGAAATTTCCCTATTTCCTTATTAGTTTAACTATTTGGGTCGGGGAACAAATGTTCCCCTAACAAATTACATATCTCCGAAAGTAGTTGGTGTTTCGAAGAAATTAATATTTAATAACTCTGAATCGATATCAGAAAGAGTTCTCTTTGGAGCTGACTTTCTCAAATCGTCCATATCTGTCATCAAATCGACTTCTGCACCATCTTTCTTTGCTACCGTAATATCCAAACCGATACTTTGCAATTCTCTTACAAGTACCTTGAATGACTCAGGAATACCCGGTCTAGGGATATTATCACCTTTAACGATTGCTTCGTAAGCTCTGTTACGTCCGTTCACATCATCGGATTTAATAGTTAACATTTCCTGTAATGTGTAAGCCGCACCATAAGCTTCCAAGGCCCAAACTTCCATTTCACCGAATCTCTGTCCGCCGAATTGAGCTTTACCGCCTAAAGGTTGTTGTGTAACTAATGAGTAAGGACCTGTACTTCTTGCGTGAATCTTATCATCAACAAGGTGGACAAGTTTCAAGATATAAGAAAGACCAACAGCTACCGGTCTGTCGAACGGTTCACCTGTTCTTCCGTCTATCAATGTAACCTTACCGTCTTCGTTAACCCAATCGCATCCTGCTTCTTTAATACCCTTCAGCAACTCAGCCTTTGTAGCTTTTTCTGAAGTGTTTTCGCCATATCTTTCGTCGAAAGAAGGAGCTTCATAGTGATTACCTGTCAAGTATGCAGCCAAACCTAACAACAATTCATAAGTTTGTCCAACATTCATACGAGAAGGAACACCCAATGGGTTCAATACGATATCAACAGGAGTACCGTTTGGCAAGAATGGCATATCTTCTCTCGGTAATATACGAGATACAATACCTTTATTACCGTGACGTCCTGAAAGTTTATCACCTACAGAAACCTTACGTTTTTGTGCGATATAAACTCTGATTACGGTATTTGCTCCAGGAGGTAATTCATCACCTTTTTCTCTGTCAAACACCTTGACATCGATAACTCTGCCACCTTCACCGTGAGGAACTCTCAATGAATTATCTTTTACATCTCTTGCTTTTTCTGCAAAAATTGCTCTTAACAATTTTTCTTCAGGCGGATGTTCAGATTCACCTTTCGGTGTTACTTTACCAACAAGAATGTCGTCAGCATAAACTCTTGCACCTATACGAACAATACCGCGTTCATCCAAATGACGAAGAGCATCTTCTGATACATTCGGAATTTCACGAGTAATTTCTTCAGGTCCGAGTTTTGTTTGACGAGCATCAATTTCTAATTTTTCAATATGGACTGATGTAAAGATATCATCATGAACACATCTTTCAGAAAGTAAAATCGCATCCTCGAAGTTATATCCTTCCCAAGGCATATAAGCAACCAAAACATTTTTACCTAATGAAAGTTCGCCGCAGTTTGTAGAAGCACCATCGGCAATAACATCGCCTGCCTTAACCGTATCACCCTTTCTTACGATTGGTTTTTGAGTAATACAAGTATCTTGGTTACTTCTTAAATATTTAACCAACGGATAAATGTGAGGTTTCTTTTTGTTATCGCGAATAATAATTTCTTCACCGACAACTCTTTCTACCACACCATCCACATCTGATACAATAACCATACCTGAGTCTTTAGCAACTCGAGCTTCCATACCTGTACCGACTACCGGTCTGTCCGTAATCAGAAGAGGTACTGACTGACGTTGCATGTTAGAACCCATCAATGCACGGTTAGCATCATCGTGTTCAATAAACGGAATCAATGATGTCGCAACAGAAATAATTTGGATTGGAGATACACCGACAAAGTCAACCTTATCTGCATCACCCATTGTAAATTCAGATCTGTAACGAATAGGTACCGAATCCGCTTTAATTGTATTATCAGGATTTAATTGAATATCAGCAGGAGCACAACGGAAGTTTTCATCTTCATCCGCTGTCATATAAACTACTTCATCCGTAACTTTTCTGTCTTTTACAACAAAGAACGGAGCTTCAATAAATCCGTAGTCATTAACTTTTGCGTGGGTAGCTAATGAACCAATCAAACCTGCGTTCGGACCTTCCGGAGTTTCAATCGGACAAATACGTCCGTAGTGAGAAGGGTGAATATCACGAACCGCAAACCCTGCACGTTCTCTCATCAAACCGCCTGGTCCTAATGCTGAAATACGACGTTTGTGAGTCAATTCAGCCAACGGGTTAATTTGGTCCATAAACTGTGATAACTGTGATGAACCGAAGAATTCTTTCAATGATGCAACCAATGGTTTTGTGTTTAACAAATTCAACGGAGTAAGAGCATCAGAATCTTGAAGAGTCATTCTTTCTTTAACAATTCTCTCAATTCTTGATAAACCGACTCTAAATTGGTTTTGTAACAATTCACCAACCGAACGGATTCTTCTGTTACCCAAGTGGTCAATATCATCAACAGTACCTTCGTCGTATGTCAAATTGATTAAGTATTCAATTGAAGCAACGATATCTTGAACTGTTAAGGTTCTCTGATTCTTAGGAATATTCAAGTTCAATTTTTTATTTAATTTATAACGTCCTACACGTCCGATATCATATTTCTTCTCATCAAAGAAGCGAGATTCCAAAATTTGTCTTCCGCCTTGAGGAGAAGCCGGATCGCCGGGTCTTAATTTCTTATAAACTTCAACTAAAGCATCATCGGTAGTTTCAGCTGTATCTTTATCCAAAGTTTTCTTCAAGAAATCAAAGTGAGTGAATAAAGATTCCATTTCGGAAACCGTAATACCCATAGCTTTTAATAATGTTGTAGCAAGGATTTTTCTGTTTTTATCAATTTTTACATAGATTAAATCATTGCTGTCTGTTTCTATTTTCAACCATGCTCCACGGTTAGGAATCATTGTAGCGTTGTACAAACGTTTTCCTGCAGGTGAAACCTCACGTTTAAAGTAAACACCCGGGGAACGAACAATTTGAGATACGATAACACGTTCCGCACCGTTGACAATGAAAGTACCTTTGTCAGTCATTGTCGGTATGTCACCGATGTAAACTTCTTGTTCTTTAATTTCACCGCTGTCACGGTTTACTAATTTAATCATTACGCGTAATTGTTTTGCGTAAGTTGCGTCATGAATTCTAGCTTCTTCAACTGTGTATTTTGCGTTGTCGAAGGTATAATTCGGCAAGAAGTGCAGCTCTAATCTTCCTGTATAATCCTTAATCGGAGAGAAAGAAAGCAATTCTTCTTTCAAACCTTCTTTTAAGAACCATTCAAATGATTTTTTTTGCACTTCAATAAGATCAGGTAAATCATCCAATCGAGTATGCGGAATACCCATCGGAGTTACTCTTTTTGCTATTGTTGTCTTAGACATTAAATCACCTCGTTAAATAAATGGTGTACGTACTTACAAAAAATGGTTTTCTTTCTAACTTAAGGCTGTTAACCTTTTATCTCTTAAAACCAACGGAAAGTTTTGATGTCATTGAGTTTCAGGGTGATAAACTTTTTTATATATTTCGGAGTTTCCATAAAACGGGCACACTACTCCTACAATATTTTCGCATGTTACATAATCATAATTCCAACAAAATTCATAGTCAAGGAAATCTCTCCACCTAAAATACAAATTGTAAATTAATTGTTACAATTACAATTTATAAAAATTTACATATAACGAAAAGTTTTGATATTAAAGGGTTTAAGGCAAATATTTAAGTATATGGTTTGGCTAAGCAAGGGTGCGTATCCATACTCCTTCCCCTCACGGGGAAGGTTGGGATGGGGTGTCTAAAATTTGAGACTGGAAATTCATTATCACCCCACCTTTATCCTCCCCATAAGGGGAGGAATTAGTACCATAAAAGGTAGGGTGCGTGTCAACGCACCGTTTTTTGGTGCGAAAAATCGCACCCCGCATAGCTACATAGCTTTATTCAAAATTCCATTTTCGTCTATACATTTTTGAAGAAATTCCTCTTCTGACATTTCAATCGGAGTTCCGACTTGTCCATGTTTAAATGGGGTTAAGATTACTTTACTATCTTTTACCTGAATATTCATAACAGGATTAGTATTAACACCAAGAATAGGATCAACCGTACCAAATTGAACAGTACCAATTTGTTTACCACTTTCAATATTTACTAACAAATCTTTAATAAATTCTTTTTGCTTAGAAACCTCTCCTTTATTTTTCATAAATATTTCGGGTAGGTTAGTTATGCTAGCCCAAGCTTTGCCTATTAGACCTTTCTCCTCTGCAATCTTTAACATATCAGCATCAGAAAAATCTTCTTTATCAACAATACCGTTTCCGTTATCTTTAAACCCAAACACAGATGGCATATCTTGATTTTGTTGATTAACTTTTTGACCGTTTTTTGCAGGTTCCCCATCTCTTATGTCAAAATTTGGGGTTGATCCGTCTACTCTTAATACCATATTAATACCTCGCTTTCTCGCTTTTCTTGATACCTCTCGAAATAAAAATCTCTCTTGTATTTATAAAAACAAGATGTCCGAAAGTATTGCCACCGCCCCGCACCATCCTATCCTATCCTATCCTATGATAGAGTATAAGCGAGTTTCAGCCTTTTTAAAATCCACATTTACAATTCTTTACATTTGTAAAATAAGTACATATTTTTCTTAAAAACCCCTATCCGACAAAATTTTTCGTGATAAACTTTATATTAATAAAGAGGGATAATGAATGAAAAAGTTATTGGTTATATTGGCACTTGCTATATTTGCAAATTACGGAAACTATTCTTACACAACGGTTTTAGCTGAAGAACAACCTGCCCCGATTGAAGCTTCCGTTACCTTTGATTGGGTAAACATGGACCAAGTTCAGAGAAATGAAAAAATAGATTTATACAGAACACAACTTTTTGGGACGGAAAATATAACCTCAATAAAACGAAAAGAATTTCGTAACACATACAAAGATTTTCTGAAAGATAAACAAGTAAAAACACATTACAGATTAATTTCTAACGGAGCAAACGAAACAAAAGAATATAATATGTCGGGATTTTTCAGAAATTTTAAAGGTGAACCTATCTTATACTCATATGCACTTCAACCCAAGGCTGATTTAAGGCATGTATATTATTACAGTGCATTGGGTGGGTTAGCATACATTGATGATATTTCCGAAAACTATCCAAACTTTCCTTATTGTACAAAACAATATCGAGCAAACGGGAAATTAGCAGGCGGAATATATGTAGAAAGCCATGACATACAATATATTTTCAAACCAAACGGTAAGTTTAAAGGTGTTTGGTACAAAGAAAAAATGTTTGACGAAAAAGGCAAAGAAATTATGACCCGAACCAATTGGTAGTACCTGAGGCAAAACATTTGATGCTACGCTTATAAAACGTACAGACTATTACAACAAAAAAGGAAAAATAAAATGACAGAAAGAAAACCAAATATAGCAATACTCGGTGCTACCGGAGTTGTAGGCAGAGAGATTATTCAAATACTGGATGAATTAAAGATTGAATACAATAGTATAAAGTTTTTATCAAGCGCTAAAAGTGCAGGTAAAAAGCTTGAATTTCAAGGAAAAACTTATACGGTAGAAGAAGCTAAGCCTGAAAGCTTTGACGGAGTAAATATTGTATTGGCTTCAGCGGGAGGTTCTACTTCTCAAAAATTTGCTCCGGAAATCGTAAAACGCGGCGGAGTCTTGATTGATAACTCAAGTGCTTTCAGAATGGAAAAAGATGTTCCTCTTGTTATAGCATCGGTTAATGATGAGGATTTACGTAATCATAAGGGAATTATTGCAAATCCAAACTGTTCAACATCCCAACTTATGTTAGTCCTAAAACCTTTGAATGAAAAAGCAAAAATTAAACGTCTTATAGTATCAACATACCAAGCGGTATCAGGGGCAGGTTTAGCGGCAATAAATGAATTAACGGAAGATACAAAAGCTCATCAAAGAGGCGAAAAATTTGAAAACAAGGCTTTCAAGAAACCAATTTCATTTAACGTTATCCCGCAGATTGATGTATTTACGGAAAACGGTTACACAAAAGAAGAAATGAAAGTAGTAAATGAAACAAAGAAAATTTTGCATCTTCCTCAGGATTTACCTATATCATGTACTGCCGTAAGGGTTCCGGTATATAGAGGACACTCCGAAGCAGTTGATATAGAATTTGAAAATGAGATTACGCCTGATGAAGTTCGCAAAATCTTATCCGAAACCTTCGGAGTAAATGTTATTGATAATATTGATAACTATGAATATCCGACAACCCGTGATGCCGACGGAGTTGATCCTGTATTTGTCGGAAGAATAAGAAAAAATCTTGCTTTTAAGAACGGAATTTCGTTATGGTGCGTTGCGGATAATTTAAGAATTGGCGCCGCATTGAACACTGTCAGAATTTGCCAAAAAATTATTGAAATGGGGCTATATTAATATTTATTCGGTTATATCCGTTCTTAGATATTCAACAATACCACGTAAGCCCAATTTATAACTATCGATACCAAAACCACTTATTTGAGCAATACAAACAGGTGCAATGAGAGATTTTTGTCTAAAATCTTCTCTTGCCTGAATATTTGTCATATGAATTTCAACCGTCGGGATATTAACAGCCGAAATAGCATCTCTAATTGCAACACTGGTATGAGTATACGCTGCAGGATTAATAACTATTCCATCAAAATTTTCATAAGCAGAATGAATTTTTTCAACAATTTCACCTTCAAAATTACTTTGAAAAGTTTCAATATCTACTCCAAGCTCAAATGAAAAAGAATATAAATCTTTTTCCAAATCTTTGAGAGTAACGCTGCCATATTTTTCAGGCTCACGAATACCCAACATATTCATATTAACACCGTTTATTATCAATATTTTCATGCCAATCTCCTATTATACACATGATACTTCAAAATCATTTAATTGTAAATTTTTATTACATTTTTAAAACATGATGTAACATGATTTTCATGTTCAGCATATCATGCATGTACAACTATCCCCAAATCTCCTCCCAAGATTATTGTGAAGCTATACAAGAAAGTGTAGCTTTTTTTTTGCCCGCCGAGCAAAGGAATGAGCTGTGCGAAAGTCGAACAAGTATAAACGGAAACGTTCAGTTTTCGTTTTACTTGTGAGCGGTTCCGTTTATTGCGAGGCGGAAAGCCGAGCAAAGGAATGAGCTGTGCCTGAGGCACGACATAAGATGCTTCGCTCGTTTAATGCGACGGATAATGTAATTTTATTATAGTGAGCGGTTCTGTTTATACAATCAACATCAAGATTGTATCGGTAGTTTAACACATTTCCAAAAGCAACGGCAAAAAAAATCGGATAAATTATCCGGTCTTTTTTAAAAAATTTTATTACTATGAATTTCCATTTGGACTTACATATTCAATACCTAATTCTTTTAGCGTTCTAATAAAATTTTGAGCACATATTTTTTGAGCTTCAGGAGGAACAATACGCAAAATTTCAACTGTTTTAGAGATAATCGGATCTTTATCATACCAACGATTATTTGCATTTACAGGTTTTACTTGAGCATAAAATCTGTCCACTGTTTCTTTAGAAACTTTTTCTTCAATCTTATGGAGAAAAATTTCTGCCTGAGCATGCAACTCATTCTGGTAGTTTCTTAAAAGTTCGATAACTTCCAGCAATAAAGGATCATGATCATACCAGCGTTTATATGTAGGACTCATTACGTATTCCCTCCGTTAGGTTATCGGGAGAATTGATACTTCCATCTTTTCTCTCAATCTTTCCTCCTAACAATCTTAACTTAGATTCAAAATTTTCGTATCCTCTATCTATATGATGTAAATTATCGATTTCAGAAGTTCCTTCCGCCATCAAAGCCGCAACAACTAAAGCTGCACCTGCCCTCAAGTCAGAAGACGAAACGCCTGCACCGGTTAATTTTTTTACACCTTTGATAATTGCATGGTTTCTGTCCTGATGAATATCCGCCCCCATTCTGCGAAGTTCGGGCACTTGCATAAATCTGTTTTCGTATAAACTTTCAGTAATTATACCAACACCGTTTGCCGTAGATAATAACACCATAGCCATTGACTGCAAATCCGTAGGGAAACCCGGATACGGCTGCGTTACAAAGTTTATTGAATTTAATCTGTTTTTACAACTTACCTCTAAGACAGTTGGTTCTAAAAGTTTAATATTTGCACCCATCTTCAATAATTTATCCGTAAAGAATGTCAAATGCGCAGGAAATACATTTTTAATTATACCTTTACCACGCGTAGCAATAATTGCTGACATGAAGGTACCCGCCTCAATTCTATCAGGAATAGTTGTATATTCAATAGGATGCAAATCCTCAGGTTTCACACCGTTGATAATAATTTCGGATGTGCCTGCACCATTGACATCAGCACCTAATGTATTTAAGAAATTTGCTAAATCAACAATTTCCGGTTCTTGAGCGGCATTTTGAATTCTTGTAGAGCCTGAAGCTAAAATTGCAGCAAGCATGATATTTTCAGTAGCTCCGACTGACGGAATATCTAAATATACATCAGCTCCGACTAATTTTGAAGCTTTTGCGTGAACATACCCGTTTTCAATTTTTATTTTTGCACCAAGAGCTTCCAAGCCTCTAATATGAAAATCTACTCTTCTTTCGCCAATTGCACATCCGCCGGGAAGTGCAACCCTTGCTTCTTTGCATCTTGACATCAATGCACCCAAAATAATAAATGATGCTCTCATTTTGCTTACTAATTCATACTTTGCAGTAATATTAGTCAATTCAGTTGCATCAATAACAATAGATTTTTCTTTTTTATCATAAACGGTTTTTGCACCAAGTCCTTCAATAACACTGAGCATAATTTCAACGTCAGTTAAATCCGGAACATTATATATTTTAGTGGCACCTTTTGCCAATATTGCAGCAGCCATCAACTTTAATACGGAATTTTTTGCGCCGCCAATCTCTACCTCACCTTTTAACGGGGTTCCACCCTTAACATAATATTTATCAGTCAATTTTCCCTCCGGAAAACATTATATCCTACTAATCTTACCTTTCTATCATAATACAACCAAACCCTTTAGGTGTAAATAAGTTAAAATATGTAAAGATGAGTTTTTATTAAATAATTTGCAAAAAGAAACCGCCCGATAAAGGCGGTTTCTTAATTTTGGTGTAAAAGCTTTCCTGCTTGCCAATATTAGAAAGTAGCAACAGGTTTTCTTTGTGCGGTTGCACCCGGAATTGATTGCCAATTAGCAGCCATAATTTTCTTAAATGATTTTAAAGCTGTATCTTCTAATTCACCAAGTTCTTCAGCTTCCATAATCAATTCTCTAAGCGGTAATAATGCTCTTTGGTCACGTAAAACGCCTAAAGCAGCAGCTGCTCCCGCTCTAACCAATTCATTTTCTTCACGATTTTTCATAACGTCTATTAATGCAGGAACAGCCTTTGTATCATTCAATTTACCTAATGAAGTAACTGCATAAATTCTGACGTTTACCCATTCGTCATACAACATACTGATAACTTTATCTACGGCTTTTTTATTACCGATTTCACCTAAAGCACGAGTAGCATCGCATCTTACATTAACTTTTTCGTGGTCTAACGATTCAATCAAAGCTTCAGTTGCGACATCACCGATTTCAAT
This sequence comes from uncultured bacterium, assembly GCA_902761735.1. GTDB lineage: Bacteria > Cyanobacteriota > Vampirovibrionia > Gastranaerophilales > Gastranaerophilaceae > UBA1221. The sequence continues at coordinate 189,205 of CACWLL010000006.1, read as the reverse complement.
TAAAGCATCTGTAGCGGTAATACAAACCTGAGGATTTTCATCGTTCAAAGCTTCTACCAACGGTTCTACAACAATTGCACCGCCTAAACGACCTAAAGCACGTGCTGCACGAACTCTGACGTCTACGTTTCTGTCTTCTCTTAAGGATTCAATCAAGTGCATTGTTGCTTTAGAATCACCGAGTTCACCTAATGCACGAGCTGCATATAAACGAACAGAGCCGTTTTTATCATGTTTTAAAACATCAATTAATGGTTCAACAGCCTTTGAGTCACCCATTTCACCGAGAACTCTTGCTGCGTTATAACGAACTTTTTCGGAATTACTTGTTCTCAAATCTGTCAATAATTCGTCAAAAGATTTTTTAACTTGTTTTTTCTTACTGTTCACACTAATTGTCATTTGTTTTCCTCCGACACTATTATAACTTTCACACCTACATATCTATAAAGATTTTCTTGTGAAAATTATTGCCTTTTTACTTCTTATATGTTAATCAATTGTTACAAATTGTATTTACCTTCTACTGATTATTTGCCGTGTATCGCTTTAATACCGATATTTTTACGGGGTTCGGTACTTACCGGATAAGGGTACAACGAACACTTTATATTTACATAGTAACACATGTTTTAAATTAATACATGAGTAATATGTATAATTTGAAAAATTTTTACGATTGTTTTTTTAACATAATGTTAAATTCAAGAATACAATAACGATTTTTGTAATAAAAATTCACAATTACTACTTACTATTGATAGTAATAATAAATTCACTCCCCTTACCAACAACACTATTTACGGTAATTTTGCCTTTATGCTTCTCGATATTTTTTGCACAAATTGCCAAACCTAAACCCGTACCAACTCCCACACCTTTTGTTGTAAAACCGGCCGTAAATATTTTTGAAATTTCGTCTTCAGGAATACCTTTACCGGTGTCTTTTATTGCCACAGTCAAACTTTCACCCCTATATGAAGTCGTTATGGTTATAGTTCCGTTTCCCGTTATAGATTGGCATGCGTTTATTAAAATATTAGTAAATACTTGGTTCAGCAAATTCGGATAACATTTAATTAAAGGTAATTCTCCGTAATTTTTTATTATCTCAATACGATTTTTAGTTTCGTGCCTGATTAAATCAAGTGTCAAATCAAGTTCTTTGTTTATATCTGCCTCTTGCAATTCAGCTTCATCAAGTCTTACAAACTTTTTCAATGAAACAACAATATTAGAAATTCTTTGAATTGCTTCGCTGTCTATTTGGTTGATTTCCTGCATTATGCTTGAAATTTCAGCATCCTGTATTTGTGGAATTAACTTTGAAATAAGACCGTTATTAGATTTTATAGAAGCAACAGGAGTATTAATTTCATGCGCAACACCGGCAACCAATTGTCCTAAAGCTGCCATTTTTTCAGAATTAAAAAGCTGCAATTGAGTTTCTTTTAATTCTTTTAATGTATTTTTTAGTTCTTTTACGGTTTGAATATTCTTTTGGTAAAGTTCTGCCCTTATAATGGCATTACCTAATTGAAAAGAAATAGCCTCTAAAATTTCCAATTCTTCATTCAATTCTCTTTTTTGATAACATAGTAAAACTATGACTCCGACAAGCTTTTGCAGATGATAAACAGGAACAACTATTCTCATAACAGATTGTTTAAACGGTTCTGCATCGACATATTCCTTCAGGCAGTTTACAACCGAAATCTGCTTGTTGCTAATTGTCTCAAAAGTTTTGGTATCAAAGGTTATCAGGGCATTTTTATGTAAATGTTTATCACCATATATTTCTTCAACCTGAAACTTGCCATGATTATTTGATGCATAATATGCTTTAAATGCCCCAAACATAACTGCAAGTTCATACAACGACGATTGTAAGATTTTTGATATATCCATAGACTCTCTTATTGCATTGGAAACTTTGTTTATCAGAGCAATTCGGATAGCTTGAGCTTGAGCTTTTTGCTTAATATTTTGTAAATCTTCATTATCTTCTTGCAATTTTTCAATCTGTTCTTTTAGTTTTTCATTTTGTTTTTTTTCGTTATTTAAAATATTTGATGCACTAACATCAGAAAAAAACATTGCCGAATATTGTTTTTTTTTCAGCACCGTCAAATCATAGTAATAGATTTTGCCATCATCACTTTGATAAGAAACGCACGCAAAAAAATCCTCTTTTGAATTAATCGCATTCCATATAGGAGAATAGTTTTCAATATTTTCACTGTTTAAAGGACAAATATCAAAATTCATATTGTGGGAGAATTTTTTTAAATCAACAAAATCCTTAAACCAACGTTTGAAGGTGTAATTTTTATAAACCACATCTCCGGACCTATTGACAATTATTACAGCATCCCTAAACTTATTGAATATATCAAACTTCTTCATAATGCTATTATAGATAAAATTAAGAGCAACGGCAAGAAAATTTAATTCATACATTATATAAATTTATTAAATTTTATAAAAATTCCGCAATTTTTTAAAAGTTTTAGTTTTAATATAAATATGGAAAGCGTAAATAGTAGTGTTCCAATAAGTTATTCTTCAGCAAACGTCGGAGTTTTAACCCCGCCGGACAAGCTTTTGCGATACAAGGTAACAGACAAAGAGCTTGAAGATAAATTTCAAAAAACGAGTAAACAAGTAATTTCAAAAGAGAAGCATTACAGTTTTGAGGATAGAAAAAAAACTCCACTGCTTGTTAAATTATTGTTTGGCGGCGGAACAATCACCGCACTAGCCTTTATAATAAAAAAAGCTGTGAAAAAATAAAGTGTTTCTTTATAATTTGCATAATATACATTATTGCATTATTTAACTGATTCTATTTTAAAGAATCTATTAACTGTTGAATTGTAGAGCTTTGCATATCTATCTCAGCAATCCTTTCATTTGTTTGTGCTATCAACTCTTTAGGAGCATTTGCCACAAATTTAGGATTATTAATTCTACCCTCTAAAGATTTCTTTTCGGCAGTTAATTTATCCAATTTCTTTTGCTGACGTTTTATTTCTTCATTAAAATCAATAAGATTTTCCAAAGGAATTACGATAGTAGACGCTGAAACAACTGCCGTAGCGGACTTCTTCGGTGTCGGCACATCTTTTGATGCATATGATATATTTTCAACCTTTGCCAATCGATGAATATATGCTTCTATTGCCTTAAATATCGGTTCTTCATCTTTATCTGCACGAATTTCTATATCAACTTTTAAAGATGTTGAAATATTAAAACTTTGACGAACATTTCTCAACGATGTTATTGTTTCAAATACCAACTCCATCTCTTGAGCTTCTTTTGAGAATACAAGATTTTCCTGATATACAGGATAATCCGCAACAATTATCGCACTTGCTTTTTCAGAATCAAGATGCGGTAATAATTGCCATACACGTTCAGTGATATGAGGCATAATCGGATGTAACAATCTTAATGACATATCAAGAACATATCTCAATACTCTCTGTGTATTAAGTTTCAAATTATCATCCTGAAGTTGAATTTTTGCAATTTCAACATACCAATCGCAATATGAATTCCAGAAGAAATCATAAAGTGTATGTGCGGTTTCACCTATTCTATATTCTTTAATATTTTCGTTAATTTCTTTTGCCGTTGAATTTAGTTTATCTAAAATCCACTTATCCGCAATAGTCAAGTTATCAAAATCAATTTCTCTTCCGTCAACACCTTCCAAATTCATCAACACAAATCTCGAAGCATTCCAAATTTTATTTGCGAAGTTACGACCGTATTCAAATCTTTCTTCGCTCATCTTGATATCCTGACCGCCGTATGTGCATAAAGAAGTCATTGTAAATCTCAAAGCATCACAGCCGTATTTATCAATAATCATAACCGGGTCAATAGTATTACCTTTTGATTTTGACATCTTCTGACCTTTTTCATCTCTTATAAGTCCATGAATATATACGGTAGAAAACGGAGCTTTACCTGTAAATTCAAGACCCATAGTAATCATTCTTGCGACCCAGAAGAATATGATATCAAAACCTGTTACCAAAGTTGTTGTAGGATAGAATTTTTTGAAATCGTCGCTATCGGTATTCGGGAATCCCATTGTAGAGAACGGCCATAAACCTGATGAGAACCAAGTATCAAGGACATCGCTGTCCTGTATGTAATTTTCAGGATCAGGATTTTCTTTTGCAACAACAATCTCCTTAGTTTTTTTGTGATAATATGCAGGAATTTGATGTCCCCACCATAATTGACGGGAAATACACCAGTCGCGAATATTTTCCATCCAGCCTAAGTAGTTCTTTTCCCATCTTTCAGGAATAAATTTTATCCTTCCATCTTTTACTGCGGCTATTGCTTCTTTTGCCAATGGTTCCATCTTAACAAACCACTGATCAGAAAGATAAGGTTCAATAGTTGTTCCGCAACGCTGACATTTGCCAACATTATGTTCATGGTCTCGAGTCCTTAGTAAAAAGTTTTCGTACTCTAACATTCCGATAATCTTTTTACGAGCATCATATCTGTCAAGACCGTGTAAACTTTCAGGAACTTCACCGCAAGCTTTCATCTTGCCGTTTTCATCCAAAATCCAAATAGGTTTCAGACCGTGACGTTTACCGACTTCAAAATCGTTAGGGTCATGCGCCGGAGTAATTTTAACAGCACCTGTACCAAAATTTCTGTCGACATATTCATCCGCAATAATAGGAATTTCTCTTCCGGACAAAGGTATAACGACAGTTTTACCGATTAATTCGGAGTATTTGCTGTCATCAGGATGAACCGCAATCGCAACGTCACCGAAAATTGTTTCAGGTCTTGTTGTTGCAACAATAATTGCCCCATGTTCACCCTTTAGTGGGTATGAAATTTCCCACAAATGCCCTTGTTCTGTTTCGTACTCTGTTTCTACATCTGAAATTGCGCTGTTGCAACGAGGACACCAATTAACAATATATTTACCTCTATAAATTAATCCTTTTTCGTACAGTTTTATAAAGACTTCCTTGACTGCATCAGAACAACCCTTGTCAAAAGTAAATCTTTCTCTTGAACGGTCAAAAGATGCACCTAATCTTTTACATTGATCTAAGATAGCTGATTTATGTTCATTAGCCCATTTCCATGTTTCTTCCAAGAATTTTTCTCTACCCAAATCATAACGCGACAAACCTTTTTCTCTCAAGTTTTTTTCAACAACGTTTTGAGTTGCAATACCGGCGTGATCGGTACCCGGAAGCCATAAAGTTTCATAACCCGACATTCTGTGATAACGAGTAAGAATATCTTGTAAAGTTTCATCCAAAGCGTGTCCCATGTGAAGAACACCTGTTACGTTTGGAGGAGGAATAACCATAGAATAAGCAGGCTTATCGCTTTTTGCATTTGCCTTGAAATATTCTCCGTCTTCCCAAAACTTATATATCTCACCCTCAGTAGCCTTTGCATCATAAACCGTAGGTAAATCTTCAATATTAATAGCTGTCTTAGTCATAAAAACCTCTTTTAATTTCTCTCGTATGCCTACACGGTAGCACAAACAAGTTTTTTTTTAAAGAGATGATTAAAATTACCCAACACTTAGATTTACAAATAATGATTCGACTTTATTATGTCGATTCAAAAGAAGTTTGGGAAACTGGCATTAATACATTAATAATTATTGTCTTAACTACTCTTAAAATTACTTATACGGTTGGTCAAGCCTGTTTATTTTCCCTATACCGAAACCTTCGTGCAAAATTTTATATCCTGCATATAACATTAGACCGAATGCCGACAATTTAGAGGTAACTTTGCCGCCTATAAGAGCAAATAATCCCATTGTTAACGGAATAACTTTATCTACACAAGAAGAAGCAAAGCCTTTTGCATAACCGTATACGGCCTCAAAAGGCATTAAGAAACTGTTATTGACTTGAAAATTAAATATTTTTTTCTTTACTTTACCAAGAACAACACTCGGGGTCTCCATATAATTCAAATTATCTGCGGCTGATATAAGACGTGCAGATTCATTAGATTGAGAGTATGTATCGGCTTCCAATTTTCCCATAACGTGAGCATCATAACAAGTCATGCCAATAGCAGCAAGTCCGGTTGCCCTGACTGCTAATCCTGCTATATTACTGCCTATTCTTGATATGATACCACTCATATTAATTATTCCTATTTTTTATCTTCTGATGATTTTTTTTGAGTTTCATCAACTTCAAATTCTTTTTCTACTGTTTTGCCTGCCATTTTCAATAACGCACTCGTTGCTTGTTCTGCATCAAGTCCGTAACCGTTTTTTGAATCCTGCATTTTCTTCAACAGATTTACGGTTAAATCATCCCCCAAAATCGCACGAGATTCAACTACACTTAAAGCAATTGCTCTTATTCCCGCATTTGGATCTTGAAGCATTTTATTTACAAGTGCTGTCAAGGCAGGATCATCACTCCTTGAAGGGTCTTCATTCAATCTGTCCACAACTTCGTGAGCACCCATTTTTCTTACCTCAGCATCTTGACTGTTTAAATAATTTTCCAAAGTTTTTATATAATCATTTGTCAAGGCAACAACTTTACGTTTTTCTGTTTTTTTACCGTTATCTGATTGAGTATTTGTAACTGTATTATTTTCAGTTACCTTTTCTGATGAATTATTTTGGGAATTTCCATTCGTTTTTACATCCGAATTTGCCTGTTGAGCGTCTTGATTTACCGGATGAAAAACGCCTTTATCATCATAGTAGCCTAATTGCCCGTTATCATCTTTTACATACTCATGGAATATTCCGTTTTCATCGGTAAAACCATTTTTATCGGCAGCTACAGGTTGACTATTTTCCCCTGTTTTAGAACTTTCACCGGCATTTTTATCTTGTTTTGCATTATCTTTTCCGTCACTATTTACACCATCTTGTGCATTATTATCTGTGGCAGTTTTTCCATCTGCCAAGGTTGCAGAATTATCAGGATTTTGAACATTTTGTCCACCATCTCCTACGGTTTTTAACGGTTGGAATTTACCTGTTTCATCATAATAACCTATATTCCCTTTTTCATCCTTTACATATGGATAATATTTTCCGCTGGAATCGTAAAATCCGTCTGCTCCGCTCGGGGCTTGCGAAGACGGAGGAACTGCTCCTGCTTGATTTTTGGTTTGCTGCTGAGTAGCTGCATTTTGAGGATATACAGGCTGATAATATGTCGGTTGCATTACAGGCTGCTGAATTGGCTGTCCGTACACATTCTGTCCCGGTTGGTTTGTATAATAACTCGCAGGATAACATCCGCCATTAGTACCTGCACTACTATATGCCGACGAGGTTTGCGTCGGATATACATATCCGTTACCACCCACAGGATTAACCATAGGGTTAATAATTTGGATATTCACTCCGGCATAACTCGGTGCCGGATTAATTGGCGAAGTCTGATATTGAGGCAGAATCGGCGGAGTATAAGCTGTTTGTTGTGCAACAGCCTGCTGTACCGAATTTGCTTTATTATATGGTATTTGTCCGTTTGACATATAATTTTGCATGACAATAACCTTTTCACTACCTAATTCTATAAAGTACAACTCATAAAAATAATTGCCTTAAATAAGCTTATTTTAAGAAATGTTAAGTGATTTTTCATTAATGATATAAATACTTATAATTGAAATATGAATAGTTACGAAGAAAACTATATAAACAAGCGTCCTCAAAGTCTTTGTAAAATGTGCGGCAAATGCTGCAAAGTTATCACTAATACGAAATATACGTATCAGGAAATACTTACCATGGCAGAAGAAGGCAACGAATATGCTCAGGATTTTGCAAAAATTTTTGAACCATATCCATCTGTTGAAGCCGCAAGGGAAGTTGATGCAGAAATAGTTGACAATATCATAAACCGTTTAAAAGATTCAAATCGTTACAATGAAAAAACATTAACCTTTTACAAATGCAGATACCTTCTGCCTAACAATATGTGCTCAATATATGAAGAACGACCTAAACTTTGTATATATTGTCCGTCAAGCGGATGGGTTGTAACTCCGCCCGGCTGCGGATTTGAGGCTTGGCTTTTCTTAAAAAGAGAAGAAGATATGCAAAAAGTTCGACACGCAAAAGAAGAACTTCTCGACCTTAAAATAATGAAACAAAAAACAAATGATGAAAAATTAATAAAAAAGATAGATTCCGTTGAAAAGACTATTCACAGAACAATAGAGATGTTTTCCGAACAAGGCTCTAAATATTGGTAATCTCGTTTTTGTGCAGAATTTAATTATAAATTTTTGCTATACGGTAAATTAATCCTAATAACTCAATAAAGCACAATGTAATATTTAATTAAAAAGATTATCCTTTTAAAAAGGAGGTTAAATATGAGTGCAATAATGGGAATACTCTTAGAGAACAGAGTTGAAGAAGCCGTAAAATTTCAAGAGGTTTTAACAGAATGCGGCTGCAGCATAAAAACAAGAATAGGACTACACAACATTGGTGAATACAAATGCATTAACAGCGGAATAATTTTATTGGAAGTGGTAAGCAATATAAATTCTGTCTATGATACTCTTGCAAAATATTGGAAAGTCCAAATTATGCGATTTTAACCATTCAAAACTTGTTTTTTATATTTTGTTGATGTTTTTCTGTAATCAATACCTGAGGAAATTATCGGTTGAGAATACTCCGCTTTATTTATTGAATGAGCATCCACAATCGGTGCCGGTGGCATAATTGACCATTTGTACAATGCGCAAGACATTCTTCTGAAAAATTTTTCCAGCCACTCTTGCTTCTGTTCTTTTGATAAAACATTATCTTTTTCATATAAAAATTGAACCTCCAGCATATCATTTATAGCCTGATGTAAATTCTCAACACGCCAAATAACTTCATCTAAAAATTCATAAGGCATCAATGCTTCTTCTGCAAGAAGGGGTTTGCCCGTTTTAGGATTTATTGCAAGTTCAGCTCCCGGACGTTTCTCTATAATTGATTGAGGTATTACATTTTTTACATCTCTATTTTTGTTTAACCATTTTGCCAACGCAAACAACTTTGTTTTCGTAACATCCGAAATAGGAGCAAACCCTCCGGACATATCACCGTTTATTGTTGCATAACCCATATATGCTTCCGATTTATCGGAAGTCGCAATTGCAAGGCATTTATCAAATTCGTTTGAAATTCCCCAAAGAATATTTGCCCTTGCCCTTGCTTGTATATTATCGTTTGTATAAGATTGCTTATACCTGAAATCCCACCGATTTTCTATCTGAGAAAACATTCCGTCAAATGTTTCTCTCGTCGCATCAAAAATTTCTTTTATAGGTACCTCTATGTAATTTATACCCAAATTTTCTGCCAAAATTTTTGCATCATTTTTACTCTCCGAGCTTGTTATTTTAGATGGCATACTTACACCAAAAACATTTTCTTTCCCCAATGCATCTGCGAGTAACACCGCACATACCGTAGAATCCAAACCTCCGGATAAACCCAAACATGCATGCTTAAATCCGATTTTACTAAAATAATCCCTTATTGATTGAATAATAGTCTTATATGTTCTTTCTAAATCGGGTTCATAATCAAGACTAAATGCCTTTTGAGAATTAAGAGTTTTTTCTAAGCCGTCCGGGAGAGAATATATTTTACCTTTCCTCTCAAACGGGTCAACAATAAAAAACTGTTCTTCAAAAGCTTTTGCCCTATAAATCAGATTTCCATCTTTACCATAAACTCTGCTTGCACCTTCATACGACACACAATCCGAAGAACCTACCTGATTTACATATAAAATCGGAGTTTCATGCTTCTTTGATGCAAATGAAAGCATATTGTGTTTGAGTTGTTCTTTTTTTGCCCTTGTTATTGAAGCGGAACAGTTAATCAAAAAATCAGGATGCTGCTCATTTACAACTGTTTCCACCGGATCGTTCTTATAAAGGTTACGACTGAAAAATTCGCTGTCATTCCATCCGTCTTCGCATATAATTACACCTGCTTTTTTATTATTTATCAATGTAATTCTGTTTTTACCATCAATAGGTACACTCTCAAAATATCTGTCGTCATTTAGTTCAGAATACGTTGGTAAAAGAGTCTTTCTGACAATATTTTCAATATGTCCATGCTCTAAAATAGCAACTGAGTTATAATACGGCTTACCTATTTTTGAATTATTTTTTTCAACAAAACCCATTATAACTTTTGTGTTTGTAGTGTATTCTGCCAAAATTTCAAGCCATTCTCTGCAATCTTCAACAATATGAGGAAATTTTATCAAATAATCCCCAAACGGAATCCCCATTAAAAAAGCCTCAGGGAAAATTATTGCTTTAACACCCAGTCTGTTTGCCCAATCAATCCATTTCTTAGCCTTTTGAGCGTTATATTTTAAATTACCGCAAATTGGATTTGTCTGAGCCAACACAATTGAATTTTCACTTAATAAAGGTTTGATTTTTTTTTCAAGTTCATCCTTTTCTTGTTCCGACAAATTGTCTTCAGCTAAATCTCTATCAATTAATTCAGACAGTTTATATATTTCAGCGTTCATATATTTTCCGTTTCTTTTTATAATTAATCCATTTCAGCAATCGGATATAAGCGTTTAAAATCTCTTACAATCGATAAATCAATTTCTGCATAAACCCCGGACTCGTATGTATCGGCACCCGCTATTACGGTTCCCATAGGGTCGCATATCATTGAGTTACCGACAGCAAACAGTTCTTTACCGTTTAAGCCGACTAAATTTGACGTTATAAAATAAGTTAACGTTTCAGATGCACGAGTCATATTCATGGCATGCCAAGTTTTCACAAAGTCTGATTTTACCTGCTCTGAAAACCCGTTCATTGTTATCCACGCCGATGGAGAAGCAATTATTTCCGCACCGGCTTGAATAAGTTTTTTATAATGCATAGGGAATTTTATATCAAAACATATACTCATTCCGACTTTTGCAAAATCAAAATCTGCAACAACTATTTTATTTCCGGGAGTAAAACTCTTATCTTCGTTTCCTCCGGCAAAGTTATATAAATGAATTTTTCTATATTCTGCAATAACATTACCCTCACGATTTATGGCAAAAGAAGTATTATATCTGTTGCCGTCCTCTAATGTAACAACAGAACCCGCAATAATATTTGTTTTATATCTTTTTGCAACAGCCCTCATTTCCATTATGGTATTGCCGCCCTTTTCATCTTCAGGAGAATTCATAAAAGCTTCATCACTTATACCCGTTGAAAAAAATTCCGGCAAAACAACCAAATCCAATTGTCTGTCACTATATTGATGTATTATCTCCGTTACTTTTTCTATATTACCTTTTTTATTTCCTATGATAGGGTTATATTGAACACTTAATATACCGGCTTTTACCATTTTGCTCTCCTTTTTTGAAAATTATTATATCATCATAAATTTTTCTGTTCAATTGATGTTTCATCATTTTTATTGCTGTCTGTTTTCTGTTCGGAATTTTCCGCCTTGACTTTTGGTAACTGCCAAGGAAGATATTTTTCCGGAACAAGAGGTTTTCTTGTCCAAATAGGGTCAATGACTAATGTACATACATTCGGATTATTTACAAAACTATTCCATAAATTTTCAGCCTCTGCACTATACCAATAAGGCAGATTATTTTCTTTCATTGTTTTATATAATTGAGCTCTTTGTTCCTCATTAAATCTGCATTGCAAAGAAATGTTGCCATGCATTGAAGATATCACCTGATGATAAAAACAGGTATTTGCATTTTCCTTGGCAAAAAACTTAACATCATTAAAAACCGTACCTTTATTATTTACGGAATTTTCTTCTGCATACATACTGCACGTTTTAAATTTGTCCGTGAACTTATCTGAAAATCCGTTAAAAGAATATACCGGCATAGAAAATCCGAACAACAATAATAACGTAATCGTTATTTTTTGCTTTTTAGACATCTTATTCAGAACTTTTTTGAAAGGAACAATCGGGAGCATTTTATACCCGCAATCATCGGATAAAGCACCGCCCATGGAAAACAATTCCTCCTGCGGATAACGGCGGCAAATTCCGGGACGAGATTTATGTATTTTACATTTATTAGTATCGGGGTCAAGATTTTGACATTCAAAAACCAGACCGGTTTCATCTTTATCAACAACTTTCAAATATGTATAAAATCGGTGTAAATATTGCAATTTTTTAAACTCTTCTTCATCTTGAATTACGTGCTTGAAATGTTTGACATATATTTTTTTGCAACATTTTCCGCAAGCCTTACATTTGCCGGTTCTATAGTATTTCCTTCTCAAAATTTTTGAGAGTACAAATTTTCTTATTTCCAACAAAAAATTTTCCATACAAACATAATAGCATGGAAAACCTTAAATCTATACAGTACGGGGTGTCTTCCCGACACCCCGTAAAATTTTAAAATTTACAATGAAGAAACGTTAAAATCTCTTTCAGCCATTGCGCTGGTTGATTCACAAACGAACTTTAAACATTTATCTATGAATGCTTCAACTTTATTCAAATCACGTTGTAATTCTTCAAAATCTGCTTCTTTTTTGTGTTCTGTCACAAGAGTCTCATAGTTCATCGCATATCTCCTTAAAACTTCTACATGGTATAACTCGGCATAATTGCGATAAAACTTTAATGTTTCGGGTGAAATATTTACATTATTTAAAATAAAAATTATTCTTCATTATCTTCAATATCAACATCAAAATTCATTTCAGGTTCACCCTTATTTGCATTTTCTGTTGCTTTATCAATCTCTTTTTGTCTTTTTTCAAGGAATTTTTGAAGTTTAACGTCGGATTTTTCCTGTTTTTTCTGAGCTTTTCGCTGATGTTTTTGTTCTCTTGCCTGTTGTTTAACTTCTGCCTTCTCTACTTTTATTCTGCGTTTTTCGTTTAGTGCCTCTTGCAGTTTTTCATATTTTTCAATATTTTCGTTGCGAGAAGTTGTACCTTTTAGTTTATTCATCAATTTATAATCTTCTTGCTCAATTTTATATTGCTTGTTAACCTCTTTGAGCTCAGCCTTCATTTCATTTTTCATCGTTTTAACTTCGGCTCTGTCTTGTTTTTTGGCTTTCTTTTCAATAGTTCTAACCATTTTCCGTTCGTTCTTTTCTTGAGCTCGAACAAGAGGATTGCTGACAACACCGTTCGGCACAAGCTTAAAACCGTTTGCGGCAACCTCGATACTTCCGTTTGTTAACGATATAAGCCTCGATTGACTACCTTTAGAATCGACCGACCAAACACCCAAAAACACCGGTTCTTCCCCTGTATAAGCATATGCTGTTAACATAATTCTGTTCGGATTTCCTTTACTAAAACCTAAAGGGAAAATATCCCATCTCTTATCTTTAAGATTTAAACCTTTATATTCGTTCCAATAATACATTATTGCACCTCTTACTTCCACGATATCGTACGAGGTTTTATTGGTGAAATCATATACAATAACATTTGTTTGCCAAATACCATCTTCAGAACTTCCTATTTTTTCTTTTACAAGAAGCTTGGTACTATCCGCCGAAAAATCAATAGGCGTCAATGTTCTGTATGCCGAGCTGTTTGTTAATTCTTTATCCGTAGATAATATTGGGGTAGGCAGCCTGTGTGCTATATTTGCTTTTAAAATCTTATTAATTGCACTATCGTCCTGATTCTTTATGGGAACTTCAAATAAATCACAAGTTACCGCACCACGCTCCGGATAATAATACACGGCAGGATAAACAATTTTTGAAAAATCAGGTGCGGTTATCCCCGGTAAATTTAGCTGTCTTGTTTTAAATAAATCTCTTTTTACTGATAAATCAGGAGTTCCCGGAGGGTCATTATATCTTGCAAGTTTATATATCGGACGAGGGACATACTGCATATCATAAGGTTTTTCAACTTGAGGAACACCATAATCAATGGTAGTTTTATCCTGAGGCTTCGAAGCTTTTTCGTACTCCTCCTCGGTCATATAACCTGAAGGGTTTCTATCCATTATTTTTCTGCCATATTCTTCTTTAATTCTGTCCCGCTCAATTCGTTTTAAGTATTCTGCCTCCTTAGTATGCATATCTTTTTTACGAACAGCAGGAAATACAGAGCGTCTCAACGCTTCCCAATCGAGATGTTCTCTATCCTCAGCAAAACCGGCAGGAACAAATAACGATAACAATAGAATAACCGCAAATATTTTGCGTTTCATAATTATACCAATCCTTCTTCTTTAGCAATAGCAGTGGCTTTTGAACGGGTTTTAACATAAAGCTTTTGCAAAATACTATGAACGTGTGTTTTTGTTGTTGAAATTGTAATACAAAGTTTGTCGGAAATTTCAGGATTAGTCATGCCATCCACAATAAGCGCTAACACATCCATCTCTCTTTCCGTTAAATTGTATAGATTTTTACCTAATTTATAATTAATTTCACCTTTTCTGCCCTCTTGTGAATTTCCTCTTCTAATATTTGAGAGAACGACTTTTGCAATAGCAGGGTCAAGCCAACCGGTACCTTCACTAACCGCCAAAACAGCAGCAATAGTTTGTTCCCTTGTTGCACCTTTCGTAATATAACCGTCAGCTCCTGCGTGGAAAGCATCAAAAATATCATTTTCATCTTCACGGGAAGTACACATCAAAACCTTTATATTAGGATTATTATCTTTTATTTTTCTTGTTGCCTCAATACCATCTATTGTAGGCAGACCTATATCCATAACAACCAAATCAGGTCGGAGTGCAAGAGCTTTTTCTACGCCTTCCATTCCGTCATCAGCCATACCTGCGATTTCTATATTTTCATTTTGACCAAGAGCTACCGATAACGCTAACCTTGCCATATCCTGATCTTCTACAATAAGTACCTTAACCATTTACAACCTGTCTTTCCTCATTTACCACGTCAGTAAGTAAGAATGTAAATTCACTTCCCTTATTCAATTTGCTGTCTATCCAAATTTTTCCGCCATGAGCCTCAATTATTTGTCTTGATAAATATAACCCTAATCCTGTACCGGTTGAACGGCGTTTTGTTGTTCCCTGAGAAAATCTGTTGAACAATTTCGGGATATCTTCCGCAGGGATACCGTTACCATTATCAACAACGGAGAATATAAAATCTCCGGATTGAGCTTTTGCTATAATCTCAACCTCGCCGCCCTTGTTGGTGTAATTTACTGCATTCCCGCACAAATTAATAATTACACGTTTAATTTCTGATTTATCGGCTGTAATTTCTAAATCATCAGGTATATCTGTCGATAAGGTAAATTTAATATCTTTTTTGTCCGCCAACGGTTTCAATTCGTCGTAACAACGAGTAACCAAATCTCTCACAGGGAACACCGTTTTACAAAGTTTTAATTTACCGCTGTCAAATCTATATACCTCAAGCAGAGCGTTTACAAGTCCCAACAAATCCTCGTTACTTTGAAGCATTGTTGACAGTAATACCGCCTGCTTTTCTTCCACTTCACCCAAGGAACCGTCAAGAAAGAATTTTAAAGTTTGAATTGCTGCAAGTAACGGCGTTCTTAAATCGTGCGTAAGAGTTGCAATAAAATCATCCCTTAATCTTTCGGTTTCTTTATGAGAACTTATATCTCTAATTACCCCTACATATTTCTCACTTTCACCATCCGGATTAATAGATGCAAAGTGAATTTCAACAGGTGTTTCCGCTCCGCCTAATTTATTTGTTATAATGCAATCTTTAACAAGCACATCATTTGTATCTTTATTCAAACCGAAAATTCCGCCGTCTTTATTTTCGAAAGAACGATTTCCCTGACGAGTTGTAATATACGCAATTTCTTGAAATTTTTTATTTATCAGTGCAGCTTCACTTAATCCTGTCATATTTTCGCAAGCAGGGTTAACTTGAGAAATAGATCCGTCTTTATCCAATATCAATATACCATCGGCACAATAATTTATAATCCCGGATAATTTATTATTTGCCAGTTGTAATTCTTGTGTTCTTTGTGCAACAAGTTTTTCCAAATCATTTGAGTATACTTCAAGCTGTTTTTTTGCCTCTTCAAGTTCACTGATTTTCTCTCTCAAACTTGATAACAAATGACTTCTTTCTATTCCGTTACGCACATTGATTAATAAATCCTCGTTATCCCAAGGCTTCTCAATATATTTATACAATCCTATTTCATTAATTGCTTTTATTGCGTTTTCTTTATCGGCATATCCGGTAAGCATTATTGTACTAACCTCCGGATGTATTTTTTTTGCTTCGGTTAAAAATTGTAATCCGTTCATTTCAGGCATCAGAAAGTCAGAAACAATAATATCCGGAGTGTTAGCCTTGAGGTATTCGACAGCTTCCTTAGGGTCGTTAAAACATACGACATTGTTATACCCCTCGACTTTCAATAGGGTCTTAAACGCCGATGTAACTATTTTCTCATCATCTACTAATACAATTAATGAACCATTCATAATATTATGATAAGCTATTTCGCTATTTTAAACAAATACGTTACGATTTGTGAACAGGATTACTCTTCAACGTTAGCCTCAGAAAATTGTTCCATCTCATTCATTACGGCACTCAAATCCGTAACAAGCGTTCCTCTGTTTTCTATTGCAAGGTTTAAATAGGATATATAATCCTCATTATTACCGACAGTTTTTGCAATCTGCGCAGTATAATAATATATTTGACCGGCATTAGGACAGTTTTGTGCAGCAGTAGCCATCATATTTTTTGCATCGTCATATAAATCCATCTTTGCAAGCAATTTGGCATAGTTAAAGTATGCGCCCTCATCTTTTGGATTATATTCAATTGTCCGGTCTAAATTTAAAGCCACCTGTTCATAGTCGCCTTGCTCATACGCAATACTTGCGAGGTTATAATATGCCCAACTATAATCGGGGGAAATCGTCAATACTCGCCTAAATTCGTCTTTTGCCGCCTCATAATCCTTTACTTCAACCAAAATATTTCCTATATAAAAATGGGCATACAAATCTTCATCATTAATATCAATTGTATATTGAAAATTTTCAATAGCCTTAGCTAAATCACCCTTTTTTAAATAACAAATTCCCAGATTAAAATATGAATTCGAATCATTTTCATCACCCGACAGGACTTTTTGAAAACATTCTATACTCAAATCAAACTCTTTTAATTCAATTAAAACCAAACCCAGATTATAAACAATATCCATATTATCCGGTGCAAGTTTATTAGCCGTAATATAAGCCGACTTAGCTTTATCAAATAATTTTTGTTTTTCGTAAGCAACACCCAAATTAAAATATAACTCAGCATCATCAGGAATTTTTTTTATAAGATATTGCAAATGCATTGAAGCCTCTTTTGCAAATCCTGATTCTATTAAAATCAGGGCAAGTTCTCTCCTTGCCCTGAAATTTTCAGAATCCTCTCTTAATATCGCTTGTAATTCTTCAATCTGTTCCGATTTAGACATAATCTGCTGTCCAAAACTCCGCTTAATCTTCGTATATCCAACCGTTTGTCAAATCAATCTTGACCGGTTTCAGCAATCTCATATATACAACATCCGTCGGTGCGGCTTCCAATTTTTCGCCTTTAAGCGTTGCTCGAACAAACTTCATAAACCAATTTCTGTCTTTATGCAATTCACCTGTCGCATTAAAGGTCGTTGTTTGGTCATTGAATGTCGTAATTAAAGAGTTTTCTATAGCCATAACCCCATTACGAATAAACCATTTACCGCTTCTGACATCGAGTAATTGGCCTTTAAAGTTTGAATCTTTGTATACAAGAATGTATTTATCTTTTGTCGTGAAATTATAAGGAGCGGAAGCCGTATAAACATCTCCGGCCTCAGAAGTTTGTGTTGAAATGTATTTTGTCAATTTAATCGGGACAATAGCTCCTGCAGGAATAGTTCCTATGCTTCCCTGTACGGTAGCACCCTCAACAACATATCCCTCTCCCGTCTTTTTTCTCATCGCTTCAGCTAATTTTGCATTCGGATTAAGTTTTGCTTGCTCTCTCATATTAAATAAAATTGCGGCAACTTCTGCTCTTGTCGCTGGTCTGTACGGTTCTAATACGGGTTTCACCTTATCCGGAGCAACAACTATCATATTTAAAATTTCTGATTTACCGGCAGGAATTAAAAATGAATTAGGAATAGTTTCAAAATCAGCATATTTTTTCGATAAAACTTCCAAAGCCTTTGCCGGACTAATTTCTTCTGTTGTTAAAGCGTTAACGGCAACGGTTGTAGCTTCTTCTCTGGATACATTATCGTCAGGTCTGAACAAACCTCCGCCCTCGGGTACGGAAATCAATTCAAAATATAATGCTTTTTGTATGGCCTGATATGCCCAATATTCAGAGGTTATATCGGTAAAATTAACAGGCTGAGCAACTTTTGTATGCTCTTGCCCCAAAGCCTTTATAGCCATAGATGCAAATTCTGCTCTTGTAACATTATCATCAGGCTTAAATGTGCCGTCAGGATAGCCGACAATAACTCCCTCATCCGACAATATATTTATCTGAGATGCAGCCCAATGATTCTCGGCAACATCAGGAAACTGAAAAGCTCTTACGGGAGCTAAAGTCAAAGCCAATGCACAAACAGCAAATATCATTTTTAACGATTTTTTCATTATTCCCTCTCCTATTCAAAGATACAACCTTTTCCCCATGGTACTTTGAATATCACAATGTGGCAAGATTTTTAAAGAAATGTAAATTAAATATCAGCATAAAAGCCTTGCAGGATATCTGCAAGACTTTTTATATGGTTTCGGTTTACATCATCTATAAAAAATTAATTTATTCGTTATAAATCACTTAATCTGCATATGGAACTTCATTGCTGTAACTTGAATCAAATGTAGGATGTTCTGTCAGTGCAGCATCTTGCCTTTCTGACTCTCCACCATCAAGCTCATCAATTTCAGAATTTATTTTACTAATTTTTTCTTGAAGTTTTGAAATCTCTTTTTCGTATTTTTCGATTTTCTTATCGTTATCGGTGTCGTTAATTTTATCTTGAAGTTTTGAAATTTTTTCTTCTAATTTTTCTATTTTGTTGTATTTTTCAGCCATTTTATCAATTTTTTTCATATCACGTCCGCTGGCTTCATACGCATCTCTCCAAACATCAAGATCATAATTTTTAGCTAAATCCTTGTTTGAATGCGTAAAAGGATTAAATGAAGCTCCTGTTGCTTTACCGTCAGCACCTGTCACAGCCTTTGGTGCATCATAGTGCATCCCGCCGTTTGGGTCTTTCCAACCGTACATTCTTTGTGCGTCTTGAAAATTCATAATGTAAACCATGATAATACTCCTCAATCTTGTATGTTGTATATATTAATATATAAAAAATATATACTATTAAAATTGCTATAACTATCCGCTTTTATTATTATAACACATGTGTTTTTAGGCTTAAACCCTTGAATGACAAAGACAACAGCAATGTTTACAAAACTTAATATATGTCCGGTACGAAGCTCACTTGGGACAGCCCTATCGGCAATGTCGGGTAGATTTTGGTTTACCTTGCTCTACTTTATAGACACAAAAGCCAAAGATTTTCTCGCAATAGTAAATTTCGTAACGGTTTTATTGGCTATATTGCCTTATTAAATTTATATAAAGATACTCTATCCTGTGGTATACTTAGATTAAGGGGACTATAAAAAAGGAGAAAAGCATGATACCTATTATTGATTCAAAACGTCAGTACGCAACTATTGGTACGGAAGTAGAAAAAGCAGTATGCGAAGTTCTTCGCTCAGGTTCTTATATTTTAGGACCTAACACAAAAGCTTTTGAACAAGAAATGGCCGAATTTTTCGGTTGCAATTATACCGTAGGTCTAAACTCCGGTACGGATGCATTACATCTTGCCTTAAGAGCATTAGATATCGGAGCGGGTGATGAAGTTATAACTGTTGCATTTACATTTGTTGCAACAACGGAAGCTATCGGTATTGTAGGTGCAAAACCTGTATTTGTTGATATCGATGAGAATACATTTAATTTAGATGCTTCAAAATTAGAAGCTGCAATAACTTCAAGAACAAAAGCTATCATTCCTGTTCACTTATACGGTCAACCTTGTGATATGGATGCAATTATGGCAGTTGCAAGAAAACACAATTTACATGTAATAGAAGATTGTTGTCAGGCTGTCGGTGCATTATACAAAGGTAAAATGGTCGGTACCTTCGGAGATTTCGGTTGTTTAAGCTTCTATCCGACTAAGAACTTAGGCGGAATGGGCGACGGCGGCTTAATCATGACAAATGATGAAAAACTTCGTGACAGAGTTGTTGCTTTACGTAATCACGGCGGAGCGGTTCGTTATCACCACGATGAAATCGGGGTTAACAGCAGATTAGACGAAATTCAATCAGCAATTCTAAGAGTAAAACTTCCTCACGTTAAAGCATGGAATGAATTGAGAAGAAAACACGCTTATTACTACAACGAATTATTCAAAGATTGCGCAGATATTCAAACCCCTGTGGAATTAGATAATACATATTGTGTTTATCACCAATACACGGTAAAAGTTCCTAACCGTGATGAGGTTCATAAGATGCTTCAAGAACGTGGTATCGGCGCTATGTTATACTACCCGATTCCGTTGCACTTGCAAAAAGTTCACGAATATCTTGGAGTAGGCAAAGGTTCACTTCCAATCTCAGAAAAGAACACTGAATTGGTAATTTCTTTACCGATGTTCCCTGAATTGACGGAAGAAGAACAAAGAACAGTTGCCGGCACATTGATTGATTGTATTGAAAAATCCAAATCAGTTGCAAGCGTATAATTGTAAGTAACAATAAAATTTTGCACCGCCTCTAAAATTAGAGGCGGTGTTTTATTATTCTCCAAACAAAAATTAAACAAATAACTAATAATATGATTGTATGTTAGAGTTAAAGCATAAATTTAATACATATACAAAAATTCTGTATCTTAGTTAGCCGGATTAGGGAGAAGGATTTACTTTTGGAAGAAGATAGCTGAAATAGTTGTGTGTTGATTTATGGGTATAATGTATTTCATTTTAACAAAAAGGAGAATTTAAATATGGCACAAACTCAGGCTCAGTATATTAACATGAATTTAAAAAGATTAGCAAATTATATAAATCATTTGGCAGCATTAAATAAGAAATACAAAGAAGCAATAGAAAGGGTGTGTTCTAAAAGTATATTATCTAATGATATACAGTTATTTAATACCCGATTAAACATGGCAAGATTGCCGATTTTAAAAGGAGGTATATTAAGATTAGAACATTCAAAACAGGATGAAGTACCAACCGGCGGAGCCTCAATGCTAACCAATCCTAATAAAGCAGATTTTTCAGAACTTGAACACCCTCTTGCTCCAAATATGTTATTAAATGAAATTTTAAACAAAAATAATCCAGATGCCCAAGAATTGGCAAATATATTTCTAGCAAGTCCAAGAAGAGCTCCGGAAAGTGAAGAATATAAATATATACCACCAAGTTCTTCTTGTATACTGAATTCAAAATATAATCTTAAAGGTAACAAAAAAATAAATAAATTTTGGTCAGGATTTGCATACTCAAAATATAGTACGTTGGCAAAAAATGTATCAAGTTATGCAGACTTAAAAAATCAATTAGTCAAACATTATAATTCAAATACCGGTCTATTTGATACAGATAAAATTGATGTTAATTTTGATAATGATAAAAATTTACATCTTGCATTAGGTCATGCAACAATACTTGAACCTGCAATTGATGAGAAAGGTTATTTCCACGGAATTTTGTTTGATAAATATGATTTTGATTTAGAATATGAGGATTCTTATGGGACACTTAAAGTCAATTATTTTTGGCTGTTGCAAGAATTACATAAAAATAAAAACTTCTATATACTTGCTCCAATTACATTTAAGTGGTAGAAGATAAATATGAAGAATTTTATTAAAAATAATCCTTTTTTAATATTAGCGACAGTATGTACAGTAATTGTAAGTATTTCACATTTTTTTGTTGATGTATGTTGTATTTTTTTGAATTCTGAACTATCAATAATTTTTGGAATATTTATAATATTTGTAGTTGCTCCTGTTGCTATAATATTATTGTTGAATACATTATGGATATTTCTAAAGAATAAATATTCAAAAAAACAATTAATGATTAAAATTATTTCATTTTTTGTAAATTCTAGTATAATATTTGTTCAATTGTTTTTGTTAGCCGTACATTTTTCATTTTATTACTTGATAACCCATCCGGATTGGTACGATGAATACAAGCCTATAACAGATACAACAAGATATATCGAAGCAAAAAATAAAATAGGGAAAGTTAGAGAAACAAAACATTTTCCTGCAAAGATACCAGATAAAGCTCAAAATATTAGATTATATGAATATTATTGGACATTTAAAGATTATAGTGCAATATTATTACTAAAATTTGATATAGATAATAATTATATAGAAAATGAAATAAAAAAGAATAAATGCACAAATTTAATGACTCCGAATAGCGATAATCATAAGTATAAGGAAATTGAATCAGAATTAAATGAAATTCGTGACAACAAATACTATGAAGCCTCAAATTATACTTTTTGCGAACTTAACCAAAACAATGTTCCTGAAAGTAGGTTAAAAAAAATTTATGGTATTGCTTTTAAAAATAATCAAATAGTATATTATTATAGTAAAAAAAACTGGTAATCTACATGTCAAAGTTTATGATACTTATGATTTTAATAAGAATGAAACTAATCCTGCGGTCGAAGCCGGCAGGCGACAAATGATGAAAGGCAATTTAAAAGGATTTTTCTCTATTCACGAAATTGTTATTAAAAAGAAAGACTTAGAACAATATGGATTATAAATTATTAAGTAAAAATATTGCGGAATATCTGCTGAGGGTATTTTGCTTTTTGATAACAGTGAAATTTTGTTTTGTTTATTTCGCTGATACATTGGGTTTACTGGCATTACCTATAGTAATAATATCTCTAATATATGCAAATATAAGACATCCTGAAAATGAAATTATTGACTATAATTTTACTTTTGAAATATACACAGTATCTTTTGTTACATTGTATTTTTTGGCGAAAATATTTGGTATATTTAAAAAACTAGATAAGCTAAATTTATTTGCATCTTTCATAATTATATCTGTTATAAGTTATTTATTAATACTTGTCGGAAGAATAAACTTTTTAGTCGATGAGATAACTTACAGAAATGGCTTAGAATATGCCTACACAATGTATTTGTTAATTCCTGCATTTTTATTGTACAAATTTTTCGGTTTTTTAACTCAAAAATTTCCATTTCCGTTTGAGAAAATCGGATATTATACATCAATAGAGTTTCCAAAAGATTTGTACTCAAAAATAAAAGGTAAAATAAAAAATAATCCATAGCGTGTGATTTTTTGCACCAAAAAATGCGGTGCGTTGACACGCACTATACAAGACATTTTTGTTCGTGCAGTATAATGAACGCTACCTTAATTCGACTTCTATTTTTTCGCCATCTTTGATAAATATTTCTTTATCCAAAACTCCGTCTTTAAATAATTCAATTTTCTTGGCTTTATGGGATTCATAACTGTTAGCGCCGTATACTATCTGGTTTGGTTTGGTTGTTCCGGGTATAAAATCTATATCTTTAATTACAACATCGTTTTCATCTTTTTGGATTAATCTCTCTAATTCACCTTTTTCGTTGTTGAAAAAGTGAAGCTTTTTATCAACCTTCGGCGATGAAAAGTTAATTGTGCCGTCTTCGTTATAAAAAGTAGTTATATTTGTATCTTTTGGTGTGTAATATTCAGGATTTCCTTTTTTAGTAAAATCCATTTTTGATATTTCATGTTCAACATTATCTACATTTTTATATAACGTTGCATCATAAATTTTCCCGTCACTTCCGTAATATGCTACGATTTTTTTACCGCCAGGCATTTCAATTGTTTTAAAGGAGTTTGGGGTGCCAATCGGTTCAAACTTTGTATAGTCCAATCCGTCTGCTATAACTTTATCCAAAGGAGAAACTTCTATTTTAAGCAGGCTTTCATCAATTTTCGGAATTGTTCTATCCAATTGAGAATTAATCGCCTCCATTTCGGCTTTTGTAATTTTTATTTCAGCTCCAACAGATGAAATATTTTCTTCTGCCTTTGGCACAGAAGTTTCCGTCTTAGGCGTGCTTTCCGTAACAGGACTTTTATTGCCGACTTTTTCGGTAACTAGCTCAGAATCGTCCCATCCGTCTTTAAAGGTATGAATACCTTCTGTACTTTCTGTCGGCGGTGGGGTTTCTCCGCCGCCTTTTGGAGTTGGATTTGTTCCCGCAGGAATTTCTGTATGAGGTTCAGGAGTTGTCGGTTTTAATTCAGGTTTGCCTCCGAGGAGTTTTTGCATTCCCTCACCTAATTTACCTTTTCTTCCGGCAACACCCAAACCAATAAGAACGGCAGCTGCACCAAGACCTATTGACCAATTTCTGACCGTATGGTCAGGTTTCACTGCAGTTGTATCTTCTTGCGAATTTGTTACGGTAGAAGATTCTTCTTGCTTAGATTGCTCCGGAACAGCATTCTCAGCTGATACCTGAGGGGGTTTATTCACCTCATTTAACAATGATGCTGTAAAATTAATACGCTGAATACTCAATTACTAACCTTTCTGCTTTATATTTATAATAAAACAACAAGTCATAAATTTTTGCCCAAAAATATCACAATATTACAAATTTGCAAAAAAAAAGAGTCGCAGAGGACGACTCATCGTATTGCCTTAAATTTGTTTGGGAGGAGTGTGGAAAATAGTTTTCGGGATTATTAAATGTATATTATGCTACCTTTTTTGTTGCAGAATTGATAAAAAATGTCATAGCAGCAGTCATAGAACCAAGGATAACCGCACCGGTAACAGCCGCTTTAGTTCTTGCTTTAGGCAAATAATCTTTTACTGAATCATAACATTTTTTAAGATTATTATTATTTGCGAGTTCAAAAAGTTTATTTGCACATATAGTTCTGCGTTGAGCCAACGCTCCTAAAAATTCTTTATATGCAGCTCTTACATCAGCATTCTTTGCCGGATTATTTTTTACCTGATTTAACCTTTCCGCTTCCAAATTTCTAACACTGCTTTTGTAAATATCCATTTTCGCAGCAAGTCTTGCCTTAACCGAAGCCAAATTTGTATTGGCATCAAGGAGAGCTTGTTTTAATGTAACATTATCCGGATCGGCTTTTACTGCCGCCTTTGTAGCTCTGTATTTTTGGTTTAATTCTATATAATTCGTTTCCGCAATAGCCTTTTGTAAATTAGCTTTTGCCTCATTACGATTATTTATAAGCTTATCAGAAACTTCGACCTTTTCAAATTTATCTCTCCAATCTCTTGCAGCAGCCGAAACATGTTCTGCCACAGAACCTTTGGATTTTACATATTGTATCCTTGCCGATTTAATTTCGGATAATGCCTGCTTACTTTTATCCGGCATATTTTCTACAAGATTTTTATAATAAACTTTTTCAAAAGTATCTTCCGGCATTGAAAGCAGTTGTCTTAGGGAATATTTTTTTGGTGCTAACGAATAGCCGATGCCTAAACCGATAACTCCACCTGCAATCGGCTCAATTGCAGGACTGACTGATAAGGACCTCTCGCTCATAAGAACCCCCTTTTCATATTCTATTTTAACTCCTAAACACGTATACATTATAACGCATGTTTGCAAACTTTTGTTATATTTCGTAAAAAAACTTTACAATTTGTAACAATTTTGTTTGTGTGGTATGATAGTTTATAAAAATGGAGGATTTATGCCTGATATACCTTTAGTTACGGTAATTACGCCGACAAATAATATTGTAGATAACGAATTAACGGATGATTTTAATCTGCTTGTCAGTTTATTGGATAAACAAAATTATCCGAATATTGAACACATTGTAATTGATAAAGCCTCGAAAGACGGTACGGTACAATTATTACAAGACTACAAAAACAAGGGATACATTCAGTATTATTCCGAATTTGATAACGGTAAATTTGCGGCAATTAATAAAGGTATTATGCACGCAAACGGCAAGTATGTAACCTTCTTGGGCTGCGACGATTTTATTCATAATATTATGGCAATATCTCAAATTATTGAAATTATGGAAAATTATGATGCGGCTTTTTCTTATGGAGCTTCAACCGTTATCCATCCCGAGGGAGTAGTATTTCCATTTGAACCGTCTATATATAATGCTTTTCAGGTTATGCCATGTGCAAAACAAGCAATGTTTTTTAAGAAATCCGTTTTAGCGGCTGAAGGTTATTTTGATGAAAAATTCAAAAATATGGCAGACTTTGATATGGTTATAAGGCTTATGCTCAAAGAATATACAGGAGTTCTTTATAACAATAATTATGTAACATGGAAACTTTCCGAAGAAGTTGTCGGCAACCCGGATATGATAAACAATGAAATTAAGGCTGTATATATAAAAAATTACAGAAACTTGGTTCAGCTGACTGATAAAATGCTTGAAGATATGGTTACTTATTCAAAATTTCCTCAGCCATTGCTTGACAGACTTGCACAACTGTTTCCGGATGAAAATAGGCAGGAGTTCTTAGATGCTTGTGAAAACATGTATCAAACAAGATACAATTTGCTTAATCCTCAAACAGAAGCAGATGAGAGTTCGATAACGGAAGAAGCTTTAAATGAAGAAGAAGTCCAAACGGAACAACAATCTCAACCTCAACCACAAAAAAGTTCAATGAATCAATCCGGAATGGGAATGGGGCAAGCTAGTCCACGACCTGCCATGCCGGGGATGTCAGGAATGCCAAGACCTAATCCGGGACTTCAAACAAACCCGCAAATGAATCCTACAAGACCGCAAATGCCGCCAAGATTTCAATAACAAACACATAACAGGGATTTAAGATGTACGAAATCAAAAAACAAATCTATCTGACACTTACTAAAAATCAGAAAGCAGCTTTGTGCAATTTTTTGCGTGCGTTAGTAAAAAAATCTCCTGATATGAATACCGATGAGATTATTGAAAAATTTATTGAGGACGAAAAATATTACCTTGAAATTAACGCATCCAGATTTGAGTTTCTGGCTGATTTAATATATGATAATGAATTTCTTGCTGATACAGATTTATATATAAAAGAATGCAAAAAATATTATGAATATAAGAAAAAACAAGAACCTTTAATCAAAGCACAAAAAGAATTTGAAAAGAAAAAGCGAAAATTTCTTAAAGAAGTCAAAATGGGGAAAGAACCTCCGACAAAAAAACAATTATATTATTACGAAAAACTATGCAAAAAATATGGACTTGAAAAAAAAGAATTAACCTCTAAACTTGAAGCTCTAAATGAAATAGATAAAATAATTACGGAACACGAAACAAAAAATATTTATACAAACGATTAATCAATTATTCCTCAACAATAGGCGGTATCGGAGAGATAATGATTTGCTCCATTAAATCATCATTAATATTTTTTATCTCATGCCCGATATTTGTAATTTCTTCTTTTTTATCAAAGAAATATCTTTTTGCATATCTCAATACCATTGTTCCTTTCGAAGGATGAGGTTCGTACTTATAGATATTATGTTCAAAATAAATTCGATTTTGCCACTCACCTGTTTCTAAATAACTTAAAACAGCTTTATCCTGCTTTTTATTTTCAATAAATTTTAATAAAACTACATTACTTTGTTCTTCTACGGACTTTTCATTATTCCTTGCGAACGCAAGAACATTTTTAACATCAGGATAGTAGTATATACCAATAAGTTTCCCCCAATTTTCAGAATTATCGTTTTGCGGATAATATTCATTTTCAACACGATTTTCCACAGCAGATTGTCTGATTGATTTCAAAATATAAATATCTTTATTAAAGTGAATATTTTCGGCTTTTGCACAAGTTATAAAAAACATATATGCAAAAAGTAAAATAATATAAGCAAATATGTTTAATTTCATTATTTAATATTCCTCCTAACTGTTAAAAATAACATAATAATAGTTACAAACCATTACCCTATTCGATAACATTTGGTATAATAAAAAATAACGGAGGAAATATGGAACTTACGGAACATCTGCAATATATCATTCATTCTGCAAGAACAATAGCATATGCAAGAGATTACAAATACGTTGAACCTGAACATCTAATGCTGGCACTGTTTATGGATGAAAATGATTTACCTAAATTTATACTGGAAAAAATCGGGTTAAATAATCCTCGTTTAATCAGAGATTTCAATGACAGCATACCTCGATGCCCCGGATTTTTTGCAAAATCGCAAAATGTTCCGCTATCTACAGCAAGTTTAAAAATTATTGAAAACGCAGAAAAAGAAGGGCTTGCTCGTAATGACGATATTATTGGACTTGAATATGTTTTTCTTGCATTATTTAAATCAAACAACAAAAAAATGAAATCGGCATTTTCAGCATACAGTATAACCCTGCCCGATTTATATTCAAGAATGCTAAAGGTAATAGGTGATATTCAGTATATTGATGTAGAAAATGGGAAAGCAGTTAACAGAAAAACCGGTCAATCAAGTATTGAGGAAGTTTCGGATATAAATAAAACTCAATCAAATACAAGAGAACAAACTCAAGCTAAAAGCGAAGAATCCGCATTATCAAAATATACAACCGATTTAACAAAAATCGCAGCACTAAATAAGCTCGATCCGGTTATAGGAAGAGATGATGAAATTCGCAGAGTAATCCAAATTTTGAACAGGCGTTCTAAAAACAATCCTGTTATAGTCGGAGAGCCGGGAGTAGGAAAAACTGCAGTAATAGAAGGACTTGCACAGCGTATAATAAGCGGGGATGTTCCCGACAGCTTAAAAAACGATAAAATTTTATCACTTGATTTGGGTGCCTTATTAGCAGGTGCATCATATCGCGGTGAATTTGAAGAAAGATTGAAAAAAGTATTAAAAGAAATTGAAGACAAAACAGACGATTTAATGCTATTCATAGATGAAATACATACAATAATGGGGATGGGGGCATCTGAAGGCTCCGTTGATGCCGGAAATATTCTAAAGCCAATGCTTGCAAGAGGCTCCGTTCGTATTATCGGGGCAACAACATTAGACGAGTACAACAAATATATCGAAAAAGATAAAGCTATGGCACGACGTTTTCAACCGGTTATAGTCGATGAACCTTCTGTTGATGTCGCAATAAGTATCCTTAGGGGATTGAAAAACAACTATGAAGTATTCCACGGAATAAAAATTCTTGATGAAGCCATCATCCAGTCGGTTAAATTATCCGCAAGGTACATCTCTGACAGATATCTCCCGGATAAAGCAATAGACCTGATTGATGAAGCGGCAAGTTCTCTAAGAATTAACATAGATACCGTACCCGAAGAAATTGATAATTATTCAAGAGAGAAATTGCAGCTTGAAATTGAACAAAAGGCTTTAAATGAAGAAGGTGCAAACGATTCTAAAATAGTTAAAATCGCTAAAAAAATAGATAACCTTGACGCAAAAATCGGAAAACTGAAAGAGCAATGGGAACAAGAGAAAAAACTTATAGATAATACCACCAAGGTAAAAAAAGCAATGGAGTTAATGCATACTCAAATTGAACAAGCAAAAAAAGACGGGAAATTAACTTCGGTACTTGAAGGTAAATTAAAAGAAATGAAAGAGCTTGAAATTAAATTAAAAGAACTTCAAACCGATAAATCAAAAAAACACTTACTAAAAGAGTACCTTGACGGCGATGACATTTCTCAAATCGTTTCAAAATGGACAGGCATTCCGACAACAAGATTACTGGAAAACGAATCTAATAAATTACTCCATATGGAAGATTTTATGCATAAACGTTTGATAGGTCAGGATGAAGCCGTAAGCAAAATCGCAAACGCAATAAGACTTTCCCGCTCAGGTTTAAGGGATATTAAACGTCCGATAGGTTCGTTCTTATTCTTAGGCCCGACAGGAGTAGGTAAAACCGAATTGGGAAAGACTCTTGCAGAATTCTTATTCAATGATGAGGATGCCCTTATCAGAATAGATATGAGCGAATTTATGGAAAAGCAATCCGTATCAAGATTAACCGGAACAACAGCAGGTTATATAGGGTATGAAGAAGGCGGACAACTTACAGAAGCCGTCAGGAGAAAACCTTATTCGGTTATATTATTTGATGAAATTGAAAAAGCTCATTTTGATATCTTTAATATAATGCTTCAAATGTTTGATGACGGAAGACTGACAGATGGACAGGGACGTCTTATAGATTTTAAAAATACCGTTATTATTATGACGAGTAACCTTGGCAGTGATATTTTGATGGATGAAAATTTATCCCAAAAAGATAAATATTCTAAGGTAAATCAACTGTTAAAAACAAAATTTAAACCGGAATTTATTAACAGAATAGATGAAATAATAACCTTCTCACCACTTTCTATGGATAATCTTGCTCAAATTGTTGAAATACAAATTTCAGCACTTAAAAAACGAGTAGAAGAACAAGGAATGGCATTAGACATAACAGAGGATGCAAAAAAATATATTGCAAAAGAAAGTTACGAGCCGCTATACGGTGCAAGACCTTTAAGAAGAGTTATTCGCCAGAAAATTGAAATACCTCTTTCTACGAAAATTCTTGAAAAACAATTTAAACAGAATGACAAGATTATAATTGACTACAAAAACAACGAAATTATATTTAATACAGAGAATACATAATAACAAATCAAAAAGTTACAAAACGTAACAATTTATCAAAACATGACAATTTCCCCAAATATCATGACTTTATATATACAGGTAGGTAAATTATAATGGTTAGGTAAAGTTATGGACGAACTTTTTGCATCAACAATATTAAATCAACCGTTAAACGGTGCGGCTACATCGCCAATGGGTGTCGCAATGGGTTTAGGTATGCCCGGTTTATACAATCCATATATGAATACTAATTACTTGGGAGGAGTGACAATGACTCCGGGGTTGGCATGTGATGTATATGGCAGTGTTGCAAGAGAACGCCAAAAAAATAGCAACGGATTAAAAAAGACCCTTCTTGGAATAGGCGGGATTATTCTAACCGCATTTACTTTTGGAAAATTCCGCAAATTAAGTAAATCATTAGGTAAATTGTTCAAATAATATTTTCAAAATCTTTAGCTTATGTTAGAATACTTAAGAGAGGTTTACTATTATAGGAGAATTTTATATGGCTAAAGATTGCAGTTTTGATGTAGTATCAGAATTTGATAAGCAGGAACTTGTTAATGCGGTAGATCAGGTAAAAAGAGATGTATCGTCAAGATTTGATTTAAAAGACTCAAACTCTGAAATTGAACTGGATGGAGATAAGTGCATAACAATCACCACCGGAGATGAAATGAAATTGCGAAACATATATGATATATTGCAAACAAAACTCGTAAAAAGAAATTTGAATATTAGAATACTTGACCCGCAGCCAATTGAGAATGCTCTTGGCGGACGAGTCAGAAGAGTATTCAATCTTAAAAAAGGTCTATCTCAAGAATTAGCAAAGAAGATTGTAGGCGATATTAAAGATTCAAAAATTAAAGTTCAAGCATCAATTCAAGGGGACCAAATCAGGGTTTCAGGCAAAGATAAAGATAATTTACAAGAAGTAATCAGAATGCTTAGAGGAAATGAAGAAAAATATGATTACCCTCTGCAATTCACAAATTATAGATAGAATTTAATTCATAAAAAACCCGAGGTTTGAACCTCGGGTTTTTTGTATCTTGTTAGTTTTACCTATTTATTTGAAGGTATTCTCATTCCGTAGAAAGAACGCCATACAAAGAATAACGCAATTACTAAGAACACAATTCCGACAATCGGTGCAACTTTTCTGAAAGCTTCACTTATAGCGATTTCCATAGCCAACAAACCGAATAATGTTGTAAATTTGATTATCGGATTCATTGCGACTGATGAAGTGTCTTTGAACGGGTCACCGACAGTATCTCCAACAACGGTTGCATCATGCAACGGTGTGCCCTTTTCCTTCATATCAACTTCAACGATTTTCTTAGCATTATCCCAACATCCGCCTGCATTTGCCATGAATACGGCTTGGAACAAACCGAATACCGCAATTGCAATCAGATAACTTACAAAGAATGAAACCGGTCTGTTTGCAAATTCAACATGCTCTGAAATTACCGGAGCTGACAGACAAGCTAATGCCAAGGCAAAAGCAAATAATGAAATAAAGATATTTATCATACCCTTTTGAGCATATTGAGTACAAATCTTTACAACTTCCTTAGAATTTGAAAGATTTGCTGATTTTGAATCTTCATTCAAATTTATATTGTCTTTGATGTATTCCGTAGCACGATATGCCCCCGTCGTAACAGCCTGCATAGATGCACCTGAGAACCAGTAAATTACCGCACCGCCTGTTAATAATCCAAGTAATGTATACGGATTTAACAGATTCAATACAGCTTCAGGTTGAATACCCAAAGTATTTTGGATAACCAAAATTAATGAGAATATCATTGTTGTAGCACCGACTACCGCAGTACCGATTAACACCGGTTTTGAAGTAGCTTTGAAAGTATTACCTGCACCGTCATTTTCTTCTAAATATTGTTTTGCATTTTCAAAATCGGGATTGAACCCGTATTCGTTTTTAATTTCTTCGCCAATATTTGGAATTTCTTCAATTAAAGATAATTCATATACGGATTGAGCATTATCAGTAACCGGACCGTATGAGTCAACTGCAATTGTTACAGGTCCCATTCCCAAGAAACCAAAAGCAACAAGACCAAAGGCAAATACAGATGAATATATCATGATATCAGCCGGAATATGAATACTTGCATAGTATGCCAAAGCCATCAACGCAACGATTACCGCACCAATCCAGAAACCTGAAAAGTTTCCCGCAACAATACCGGAAAGGATTGTTAAAGATGCACCACCCTCTTTTGATGCTGTTACAACTTCTTCAGTATGCATAGCTTTTGGGGAAGTAAATATCTTGGTAAATTCAGGTATTAAAGCAGCACCCAAAGTCCCGCAAGAAATAATAGCTGATAATATCAACCACAAATTGCCGCCCATAGGAGCTAATAACCAATGACTAACACCAAAAGTCATACCTATTGATAAAATTGATGTTAACCAAACAAGATTTGTTAACGGCTTTTCAAAATCAAATTTAGCTGTTTTGGAAGCATAAACTCTATCTATAATATTGTTAATCCAGTATGCAACAACGGAAGTAACAATCATTAGATATCTCATAACAAAAATCCAAGTAAGCAATTGAACCTGAAATTCAGATTTAACACCCAAAAGGATAAATGAAACAAGAGCAACACCCGTTACCCCGTAGGTTTCAAACCCGTCTGCCGTAGGGCCTATTGAGTCACCGGCATTATCACCGGTACAATCTGCAATAACACCCGGATTTCTAGGGTCATCCTCTTTGATACCAAACTGAATTTTCATCAAATCAGAACCGATATCAGCGATTTTTGTAAAAATACCACCGGCAACACGAAGAGCCGAAGCACCTAAAGATTCACCGATAGCAAATCCTATAAAGCAAGCACCCGCAATATGTCCCGGAACAAATAAAAGAATTGTAAGCATTAATATCAATTCAACCGATACCAAACATACGCCAATAGACATTCCTGCTTTTAACGGAATATTTAAAATATTTAACGGATTACCTTTTAAAGAAGCAAAAGCTGTTCTGGCATTTGCCAAAGTATTCATTCTGATACCAAACCAAGCAACAGCGTATGAACCCAAAATACCGATTACGGACCAGCCTAAAATGATAAGAACCTCTTTAATAGGCATACCTTGTAAATATCCGAAGTAAAACGCAATACAAAGACCTATCAATACTTCAAGCATAAATAAGAATTTGCCTTGCTGAACAAGATATGTTTTACAAGTTTCAAAAATAGTATTACCTACTTCTGCCATAGCACTGTGTACTTCTAACTTTTTAATACGAGCAAATTCTATGAACCCGAATATTAAACCGGCAACTGAAATTGCTATACCCCACAAGAGTAGTTTAAAATTTCCACCTGTTATATCGGGAACAACCAAATCCGCTTCGCTTGCTATCGCAGGCGAAATACCCATAAGCATAACGGCAATTAACGCCATTAAAGCTTTTGGTGCAGTAAACTTTTTCATAAATGTTTCTCCCTTCATTAAATACTTTTTAACTGTCATATTATAGTATATTTTAGCATTATATTCAAATTATTAAGCATTGTATAGAGAGTTTTAACAGGTTGCAAATGCCGAAAAAAATGTTATAATGGAAATAATCAAACATCATATAGGAGGGTTTTTATGGTAAGATTTGCTTGTTTAATTTTAATAATACTAATCGGAACAGGGCTTTGGCACTGGATTGACCCTACCAAATTCACTAAAGAAAATATGGAAGAAACTATTAAAAAAGAAAAGACCATTAATACTGTTCAAAGCGAAAGAGAAAAAAGAAGACTTGAAGCAGATAAAATTATGGATCAGTTTTAATATCAAAAAACCCTCGGATATATTCCGAGGTTTTTTTACATCTAAAATCTCCTTACATAATAGTTTTTATCATTCTTTAGTTCATTCCGAGCATTTATTAAAATCTCATCTTTTACATCATTTGAAAGTATTTTTGCCGTTTTCTCACGAATAGTATATTCATCAATATTTTTTGTGTATAAAATTATTTTTCTCAAAATATCAACTGGAATTCTGTTGTAGTATACGTTTAACGCCTCAAGACACCAATATAATTTAAACACCTCTTTGTTTACTTTATATTTACCGTCTTGAAAATCAAAGTCTTTAATTTTATCAATAAGTTCAAATATTAAAGCAGAAAGTTTATCAGTAAAACTATTAACAAACACATCCCAAGACTTTAAAGCACTCAGAACATCTATTATATTTCTGCAAATATTTCCGTTTATATCGGTAATAGCCAACAAAAATATCCGAGAGAGATTATCGATATTCAGCGACTTGAAAAAATCAATATAATTCTCATCACATGCCAATTCTTTTATTTTAAGAGATACTGCCTCTCTTATTTTTCCATCCTGTCCGACTAAATTATTTACAAGAATCTCTGCATCATATTCAGACTCAAGTTTTTCTATCCGTAATGCAGCCAACTGCTTTTGAGGAATATTTCCATTTTTCAACAATTCTATTAATTCACAATGCGACAGCGGCTTCTCTATCAAGTTCAAAGCCTCATTAAAATTTTCATCCAAAGTTTCATAATAACTGTTATTCAAGTCTAAATTCCTCTTAAAATCTAATACAAATATACCATAAAGTTCAATGAAATTTGCAATTAACAGAGATTTAATGTATTATGTATGTAAACAAAATTTGAGGAGATACAAATGAACACAATTGTAGCATTTATCAAAGAAATATTTACCTTTTCGGACAACGGCAACGAAAAAGTAGGTTTATCCCAATTTAAAAACAGAGAACCTCAATCTGTCAGAGACCAAAATGTTGTCAGCCGTCCAGGAGAAATTAGACTTTCTGAACTAATGAAAAAAAGTTATTAGTAACATTTACCTTTTGTAGACAATCTCTTTATCAAAAGTTCTATCTTGCGGTTGATAAGTTTTTAGGTATTCAATCGCATCTGAGGGATTTTGTGCAACATAATACAAATCTCTGGATGCTTCGTTTGCAAATTTCTTTTCAATTATTTCATCCATAAAGTCTATTAGTTTATCATAAAATCCACATGTATTTAAAAAAACAATTGCCTTATTATTATAACAAAGCTGTTTTTGAACTATAATCTCTGCAACTTCTTCTAATGTGCCAAAGCCGCCGGGCAATGCAATAACAGCATCGGATAATTCATCCATTTTAGCTTTTCTCTCCCGCATTCCTGCGGTTAAATAAAATTCATCACAAATCTTTGCAGATACACCGCAATCATTTAATTTCTCCGGCATAACGCCACACAAATTTCCACCATTATCTTTAAATATTCCGGCACAAGCCCACATTATACCAAGCCTGCTGCCGCCATAAACCAACCCAAAATCATTTTGTGCAAGCAATTTGCCTAATTCTGATGCATCTTTATAAAATTCTTCATTTAGATAATTACTGGAAGAAGCAAATATACAAACGTTCTTAATCATCGAAATTGCCTCCGATTAAATAATAATTTGAACAACAAGTGCCCGAACCATTCTTTGAACAGTCCGTATACTGCTTTTCAACAGTCATTGTCATACCAATCGGCTCAACTCTGTCCGCATATACTTTTGCCCCGTATACATCCTTGCCCCACTGATTTGGACGTTTTCTGCCGTTTATATCAAATGTCATAAGAAACGAGGTTTCCCCGTCTTCTTTTGTCGGTAAATCTTTTATCCCGACTATCAAATGCTTTCCGGCATAATAATAATCGTCTATATGATAAAAATCCCCTTCATTTACAAGTTTTTTATTCATATAACGAACTTTGTATTTTGAGTGAACTTTTTTATCACCTACCCTGAAATAAGGTTTTATGATTTTTATAACTATGGATTCTCTTTCATCAGGAGTTGTCGCTCTGCGAAAACTTGTCAATATCTCTGATTGCTCCTGTTTTAAAATTACATCTTGAACATAAGTAAGACGCCTAAATATATCTTTCCATTTTGTAATATTGCTTGCCATAACCGGAGTTTCAAATGATGTTGGCACTAAAAACAGTCCAACCATAAACAACACAAGCAATGTACCAGTATATTCAACATGCCACTTAGGAATTTTCATTTTAACCTGCCATATCTATACGGCGTTTTTCTTCCATGAGTTTGTCGTATATCCATTCCGGAACAAAATTTTTGCCTAAAATAATTTGTCCGTTCATAATATTTGGAGCGTGAAAATCCGACCCTCCTGTTACAATCAAACCTAAATTCTCTGCCATTGAAGAAAAATATTCTACACAAGCAGGAGAATGCTTCCTATGATATGCCTCTATTCCCCTTAAACCATGAGTCATCAATTCTTTTATAAGGGCTTCGGCAATATCTATATCATGAGGATGTGCAATAACAGGGATACCGCCCGCATCATATATTATTTCTACCGCATCCTGCGGTGATACTGTTTTTCTGGGTACATATACAGGAGAATCCGCATGAATATATTTTGCATAAGCCTCTATTACATTCGAGGTTCCCCCTGCATTTGCAATTGCTTTTGCAATATGAGGTCGCCCTATACTGCCGCCTTCTGCAACTTGTTTCTTGATATCATCAAATTTGATTTTTATACCTTCTTTTTTTGCCAGTAAATCTATTATTTCATTTACCTGTTCTATTCTGGCATTTTGCTGAGTTTTTAAAAGTTTTTTAAAATCATCATCTTCCGTATTCATCAAGTAACCCAAAATATGAACTTCGTAATTCTTATAAAGAGTGTTTATTTCAACTCCTTGAATAACTTCTAAATTCTTATTGTTTTGTTTTATATAATCCTGAGCCACTCGATAAGACAAGATATTGTCATGGTCAGTAAGTGAGATAACCTCTAAGCCGGCATCTATTGCCGTATCAACTATTTTCTCGGGCGAAAATACGCCGTCAGAATATATAGTGTGGATATGAAAATCTGACTTCATTGGCTGTTTTCCTCTTCTGTTTCTTTTCTACTACTATAAAATCTTTTTATGGCAACAGCATACCCGTTATCAGGATTTATCTCCACTTCAACCGCATTAATTTGCGCACACTTGCTGTTTGCTACATCATAACGTTCGGGTATACCTGTTAAAAATCTTGCAAGGGAAGTATTATAATCCATTCCTATAACCCCCTCTGATGAGCCGCAAAAACCGGCATCCGTAATATAACCCGTCTTGTTATTCATAATACATTCATCCGCCGTCTGTACATGAGTATGAGTTCCCATAAAGACAGAACAGCCTAATTCTGAGCAATATTTTGCGAAACATATTTTTTCAGCCGTAGCCTCGGCATGAAAATCTATTATTATAATAGGTGTAATTTCTTTTAACCTTTCAATTTCATCTTTTACAATATCCCACGGAGAATCGACGATTGTAGTAAAAACTCTTCCCAAAGCATTAATAACGGCAATCTTGTATCCGTTAAATTCAAATATTTTTGAACCGAAACCGGGTACCGTATGCGGATAGTTAATAGGACGCAGAAGTTTATCCGCTTTTTCGATGTAGTTTGAAATCTCTTTTTTATCCCAAATATGATTTCCTGACGTCATACAGTGTACACCATATTCAGATATATCATTATAATTTTTTTCCGTAAGACCAAAGCCATGAGATGCATTTTCAACATTTGCAATTACAAAATGATTTTTAAAGTAATCTTCTTGCAGATTATTATCAAAACTTTTAGGATTTTGCAGGAAATCACGGACGGCAAACCTTCCCAGTCTGCCGACCATATCTCCGAAAAATAAAATTTTTATTGTTGGTATTCTATCTGTCATTTTTGTTTTTTTAACGGATAAGACAAGCAATAGTTAAATAAAACCTTTATGCTGTTTTAAATATTAATTCTATTCGACAAACAAATGATAAAGTCTTATTGCCTTATTCACTTATTGTCTTTCCGTTTACTTTGCAATTTCAGTTGTTCTAAATTCTCTGACTACCGTAACCCGAATTTGTCCCGGATAATCAAGTTCATCTTCTATTCTCTTTGCAACATCACGAGCCAATCTTTGAGATGCTAAATCGTCAAACATTTCCGCTTGAACGATTATTCTAACTTCTCTGCCTGCTTGTACTGCAAAAGATTGTTTTATGCCTTCATAGCTGTTAACGATTTCTTCAATTTTTTGTAATCTCTTAATATATATTTCAAGAGTATCACGCCTTGCACCAGGTCTGCCCGCAGAAATTGCATCCGCAACTTTTACAAGTACAGCTTCAATTGTATTTGCAACAACATCATCATGGTGCGCCTCAATCGCATGAATAACTTCAGGTTTTTCACCATATCTTGAAGCTATTTCGACACCTAATTGGATATGTGTACCTTCTTGAGTTTGGTCTACGGCTTTACCTATATCATGCAGTAAACCTGCACGTTTTGCGACAGCGACGTTTGCTCCTAATTCGGCAGCTAACATTCCTGCTATATGCCCGACTTCAAGAGAATGCTTCAAAACATTCTGACCGTAACTTGTTCTGTAATACAAGCGGCCTAAAGTTTTAATTAATTCTTTATTCAAGCCCATAACACCCATATCAAGTGCGGCATTTTCACCTTCTGTCCATATTTTCTTTTCAATTTCTTCGTTGGCTTTTTCAACCATTTCTTCAATTCTGACAGGGTGAATACGTCCATCAACAATTAGTTTTTCTAATGCTAATTTCGCAACTTCACGTCTGACAGGGTCAAAACTTGATAATACAACTGCTTCCGGAGTATCATCAATTATTAAATCTACACCGGTCAAGGTTTCCAATGCTCTGATATTTCTACCTTCACGACCGATAATACGACCTTTCATTTCATCATTCGGCAAAGCCACGACTGAAACAGTTGTTTCCACAACTTGTTCAATCATACATCTTTGCATAGTTGTTGAGAGAATTTCCTTAGCTTTTTCCAAAGAAACCTCTTTTATTTTAGCTTCATTTTCACGAATTAATGTCATTTGCTCCTGAGCTAAATCATGCTTCAATTGTTCAAGCAGCATATTCTTTGCATCCTCTGCCGACATGCCTGCAATTCTTTCTAATTCGGTAGTTTGTTTTTGAACAATTTCTGCCAAATAATCTTCTTTTTCTAATAATTCGTCAAGTTTCTTTTGTACCTGAATATCTTTTTCCGTGTATTCTTGAATTTTATCTTCAAGCATATCCTCACGTTTTGCAAGTTTTGATTCTTGTCTTGAAAGTTCTTGCCTTCTTTCTCTTTCTTCTTCGTTAAGTTTTTCTCTGTCTTCTTGAAGCTCTTCTATTGCTTTTATTTTTGCTTCTTTAAACAGGATTTTCTCTTTTTCCTCCAAAGCTTTCTTATCTTTTTCAGCATTAAAGAGGACAGTTCTCACTTTGTTGTGCTGAACAAAAAGCACGGCGATTAAGGCTATTACCGCAATAATCGCAACAATTAGTGCAATATTCACCATAGATTGCTTACCTTGTCCTTTTCTATTTTTTTATAATATACGCAATGCCCGATACATCTAACCTATCGAGCTTTTGTTCAAATTCATAATATTCAAACAATTATCATTGCATATATTTCCAAAAATATTTTCTACTACATCTGTATATAGTGTACCATGGTTTTTATTTTTTGTATAGGGGGAAATTTTTTAAGAACAATAAAGCACTATTTGCATGTTATTGCAAGTTTAGAACCGACAGACGGCGTTTCATGGAATTCATATTTTACAGGTGCAACATTATATGTTTCATTTACGTATGTTCTTCTGCCTAAGAATGAAGTGTTCGGCTTTGCTTTAGCCTCATTCACATTTTTCATAAACAGAGCATCTTCTTTTTTTAAACGGTCATTTGCACAATATAATGTTAAAGTATTGTCGGTCAGTCTGATTTCACCTCTGCAATCTCTGTCTTTAGCAATATAATAACTATCAGGACTATCACCTTTAAAGAGATAATATTTATCCTCAGGGTTATATGCATTTATAAATTCTAATCCCGAGTCAGAGCTATCTCTGTATGATGCAGGCAAACCTCCATGTAACCCTATAAAATCATTCTCTCGGCTCAAATCAATTTTATTACCGGAGATAGTAACCGGAGCCTTGTCAGGAGAAGTGTACTCGCAATAATTATGAGTTATACCTGATGTATTAAACAAAGATATGACGGCGTTTCCGTCAGGAGCATATCTTAACAATGCGGTTAGTGCCGTGCCCTGATTAGTATATTGTTTTGGCAATAAATAAGGTGCTCCGTCATTTAATGCATGCAATGCCGGTCTTGAACGCAGCATCAATATTCCTTCAATTTCATCCTTTCTTTGTTTTATAAAAGGAAATTCATTTACCCAATCATGATGAATTGCGGAACGATTTTTTAAATAAACATTTTTTGTTTTTCTGTCATTACCGGAAGAGCCAAGCTCGTCACCTGCATATACCGTAGGGATTCCCGGTGCATTCACCAGAAATTTGTATATACCAAGAGAATTACTCATTGCCCTATCCATAATTTGTTTAAATGTTTCCTTGTATAGATGATTTAAAGAATTTTCCGATAACGCTAATGCGTCTCCTTCTTTATGATTTTTGCCGTACTCGTCAACGACCAGCTTCACCAGCTTATGAACTTCTTCTACCCCAAAATTATCCGGTTCAAAATTTTGTCCGTTATATCTGCCGGCTGCAAAACCTGCAACAATCTTTTTTAATTCATAAGAAATTTGATTTATTTTTGCAGGGTCTATTATGTCACGACTTCTGTCATCTCTGACATTCGAAAGCTGTTTTAAAGCTTCATAAAATCCAAAATTCAATGATTCACCACGGGCTACCGCCATTGGGCTTACATATGAAAAATCATAATTATGAACATCCTCATTATAATTTGGAGTTTCTTTCTCCGGATGAAGAACATTAAAGGCTCTCCTTCTGTAATCTTTTTCAGCAGGGCTGACATCATTTTTCAGATTTGCGAAAAATAAGCCCATATCCAAAGATAAAATATGATTAATCCTTGGTTTATCGTGATTATCCGCAAAAGTATATGATTTTACTATAGAATCATATTGTCCGGAATATAAAAATCCTTCTGCACCTTTGTGACTTTCATCAGGAAGTCTGAATATATCATCCATCCTGCTGTCATTACCTGACCAATCACAACCGTCATCACCTTTTTTCCCGAATATTGCGGCAACATTTGTAAAATAGAATGAATAGTTTGCAACAGCATCCAATCCTGATTCTCTTATTAATTTTCTGACTATATCATTATTGTACGTGAACGGCTTGCCGAACGCCTCTTGTTTTTCCCAAGTATATCGGTCTGAATTAGCACCATCACCAAGTTTATATAAATCAACCTCATCCGTAATTTCAGCCACAACATATGCGTTCGGATTTTCTGACTTAATACCGTTTGTCATATTTTTGAGTACATTAGTAACAATACCCCAGTTATCCTCAAATGTATCTGCTCTGTTTCTCAAGCCATCCATATTTGAGAAGTCTTTTGCAGCATCAATTCTCCAATCAATACCTGATTTTGTTCTGTCTACAATCATTTCTGCCAATTCAAAACTCTTTAAATCGGTATCTTCAATCATCTTAAATACCGCATCTGCAATTTGTTTTTTGTCTTTTTCGGAAATATTTCCAATGCCCGTACGAAGTTTTAAGATTAAATCTTTTGCTTCGTTCTTTTGTGAAGAAGGCATAATACCAAGAGACTTAAGTGATTTTTTCCTTAATGCGGAATAATCATACTTTATTCCTCCGGTTTTTGAATTAATTTCACATTTTACATCAGGAAATAAACCTTTTACGACAGCATACTTAGCAATTTCTTGAGTAATGATAGGTAAAACGTATTTTCCGTAATCGGAAGTATCACCGTGTTTATTTAATTTTAAATTTTTAGGAAGCCTGTCATTAACATCATTAATAACATCCTGTGCAAAACTATACATTGCACCAGTATACATTTTAGTCGTCATATTATAGATATCTTCATACTGAGGAGTAAGATGCGGATCTCTTTGTTTTAGCAAATCAAATCTTGATTTTCCGACATATTCCGGAGCTGTTGCACGGTTCGTAATATATGGAGTCGAGAACAATGCAAGAATATCCTTACCGGCTTCCGTACTTTCAAGAGGATATTTCATTAAACCGTCAAGTATGGTATTACGGAAATTTTCATTTGAATCCGTACCATGAAGCAAATAATCCCCGTCAAGTACATTTTCTACAACCTGTTTGTCAACTTCAGCAAGAGTTTTTTGCGGCAATACTTTTTTATCTACCAAATTCATTATATGTTCGTATGCATCATCAATATTTTTTATTTTTGAACTCTTCAAATTTTGAGCTACATACAAATTCAAAGATTGATTTGTTTTTCTTGTCCAATATTTAAGCGAAGACACTGCATAATCAAGAACTTCATTCCTTTTTTGCTCTTTTAAAGCAAAATATGCATGGCGTTTATCTAACGGCAAATGCATAGCATCTTCTGTATCCTCATTTGAATTTGCATAATCAAATTTTGGAATATCAACGTTAGCATCCCAAGTATAAAATCCGCCATCAATCTTATTTTCAAATTCAAATTTTTCAAATTTAGTAAGAACTCTTGTTCCTTCATATGAATCTTTTGATACAAAAGGTAAACCGTTTTTTACCCTCTTTGAATTCAATTCATTGAACGCCTCAACGTTATGCTTATAAGTTTTAAAGTTTATAGGATAACAATATGCTATAACAGTATCATTATGAGTACCGTATTTTAAAGGATTTGAACCGTTTGGATTACCGTATTTGTCAATTTTTAATTCAGGATTTGCTACCTGCTCGGGAGTTGCGTTGTCTATATTATAAACTTGAACAAACGTAGGTTGAGTTTTATCATATTTTTCATTTTTCACAAATACTATTTTGCCTGTTGTATTTTGAACGGGTTCTTCGGGAGCATTTATTAATTTGTGACGAACGAATTCGGTCTTTGTACCAAAAGCTCCGATTTTTGCGGTCATATCCCTTAGACTTGAAGCTTTAAACCAATCAAAGAAAACATCATCCTCGCCATGCTGCAATATACTTTGAATGTGAATTCCCCCTAAACCTTCACTTGTTAATGCAGAATCGGCAACAAGATTTTTTCCCTTTGCAAAAAGTTCATTTTGAAATTGAGCAAAGGTTTCAGGGCTGTCAACAGCAGAAGAAAATTGGAATCCGCTTTCCATCCAGTATCCTGCGGCACTCGTTCTGTCACCGGAGGTATGAGGCAATAAAAATATTTTGCCGTACGGGTCAAGTCTGCCCTCTCGCAATGCTTTATGAACGCCTGCAAGAGTTCCGCCTATGTGATTTGAAAAATTTTTAAACGTATTTAATCCTTTTTGAGCGTTTGGATTATCTATTATGTTACCCTCTTTGTCATAAATATATCTGACATCATAATTATCGGCACATATTAAAGTTGCGGCAGATGCATTCCCCGACTTGTTACTTTCGGGTACAACAATATCAAAAATATTTTCCCAATTTCCGGTTCTGGCTCTCAAATCAACCATATCCCCTGCATCTACTTTGAATATTGGTACCGCACTCGGATTGTTTTTGGGTTGAAGTTTAAAATGATACGCAAAAGGAGCATTTTCCGCCCTGCCAAACAAGTAATCCAAATACAATTTATTCTCGCCCGGCTGAAGTTTTATTTGTTTTTCTCCGGTTTCAATATCTTTATACTTAGCGCCAATGCTACCCTCATCATAATTTCCGGTATACATATTTGGAATAGCAGGATAAGCTTCTAAATAACAGTCATATTTTTTAGGGTCATAAGGATAACTGAAAGAATAAACTCTTTCACCATATTCATCTTTTTTTACTTCAAAACCGGTAAATTTTACATTGTTGGGTATCTGTAATTTACTGTTAATATTGACTTTCACGACAACTCCTTATTACTGAAAATATAAAGATTCTAAAGCTCAATTTTTGCTAATTAATATACCTTTATTAAGAAATTTTTACATAAATATACTTCTGTTTACATTAA
Source organism: uncultured bacterium (assembly GCA_902761735.1). Classification (GTDB taxonomy): domain Bacteria; phylum Cyanobacteriota; class Vampirovibrionia; order Gastranaerophilales; family Gastranaerophilaceae; genus UBA1221. The sequence goes on along the minus strand of CACWLL010000006.1, from coordinate 144,346 downwards.
TAGCACAAAAGATTGCTATTTTGTTTTTTAATTTTATAATTATTGTTGTTAAAAGTACAATTAATTTGTACAAAAGCATAGGAGATTAATTAATGCTAATGACAGAATTAAAATGTGACATTAAAGACATGAACCTTGCAGAACAAGGTAAAAATCAAATAGAATGGGCATTAAAAGACATGCCGGTACTTAGAAAAATCAAACAAAGATTTGAAAATGAAAAACCTTTTAAAGGATTAAAACTATCTGCTTGTTCTCACGTTACAAAAGAAACTGCAGCATTATGTTTAACAATGCAAGCCGGTGGTGCGGATGCAGTTCTTGTTGCATCAAATCCGCTTTCTACTCAAGATGATGTAGCCGCAGCACTTGTCAAATACTACAATATTCCGGTATTTGCTGTTGCAGGTGAAAGCACAGAACAGTATAAATCTCATATTAGAGAAGCAATAAACCATAATCCTGACTTGATTATTGAGGATGGTTGTGATTTGGTTTCAACAATTCACATAGAACATCCTGAAATTGCGGACAGGGTTATAGGTTCAACAGAAGAAACGACTACGGGTATTATACGACTTCAGGCTATGGAAAAAGAAGGTTTGTTAAGATTTCCTGCAGTTGGAGTTAATACAAGTTTAACAAAACATTTGTATGATAACAGATATGGTACAGGTCAAAGCTCAATAGACGGCATTTTGAGAGCTGCAAATATTCTGATTGCAGGCAAGACTGTGGTTATCTCAGGATACGGTTGGTGCGGTAAGGGCTGTGCAATGAGAGCAAAGGCAATGGGTGCAAACGTAATTGTTTGTGAGGTTGATCCGCTTAAGGCTCTTGAAGCTGCTATGGAAGGTTATAGAGTTATGCCTATTGCGGATGCTGCAAAAGAAGGTGATTTATTCTTAACAGTTACGGGTGACAAGCATGTAGTTGATATTCAACACTTGTTGAGTATGAAAGATGGTGCATTTGTTGCTAATGCAGGACACTTCGATTGGGAAGTTAACGTTTGCGATTTAAGAGCTTATGCTACGGAAATCAAACAAATCAGACCTAATTTGGAAGAATACAAATTAAATAACGGTAAATCTATATATGTTCTTGCTCAGGGCAGATTGGTTAACTTATCCGCAGCAGAAGGACATCCTGCAAGCGTTATGGATATGAGTTTTGCAAATCAGGCTCTTGGTATGGAATTTATTGTTAAAAACCAAGGTAAATTGGAAAAGAAATTGTATACCCTTCCTCACGAAGTTGATTTAAAAATTGCAGAACTTAAATTAGAATCTATGGGAATAAAAATAGACACATTAACAGAAGAACAAGAAAAATATCTAAACAGTTGGAATCTTGACTAATCTGTTAAAATTATATTTTAATAAAAAGACAGGTTTGCTAATCTGTCTTTTTATTTTATAATTTTTTTGTTAAGTTTTGCCACATTAACGAACAAATATTATAATATTGTCGTTATACAAATAATAAAAACGAACAAAACAAACATTGAGGATAAAAATTTGATTGATAAAAATTTGGTAAAAGCTTTTGTAGTAGGTGTTACATTTGCTTTATCAATAAATATTTCCGGGGCATTTGAATCTAATACCGCCTTAATTGCAAAAGGTGAAAAATTAACATTATCAGATTGTATAAAAATTTCAATTGAAAACAGTCCTAATATTAAAAGAGCAGCATATAATTACAAAATTGCAAAAAATGATGTTAGTCTTGCCAAAACGGATTTTTTCCCGACACTAAGTCTTAGCACCGGATATTACCACAACGGTACATATACAAAAAATGCTGATATTAATAATCATCATTACAATTTCAGTGCAAACTTAAACCAATTATTATTCAATTTTGGTAAGACAAATTCTCGTATCAGAATGCAAAAGTTTAATAAAATAGCATCTGCATATAATTTTGATAACACTGTTTTAGATACTATTTTTGACGTTAAGGTAAATTACTATGGAGTCCTTGCGACACGTGCAACAATGGAAGTCAACCGTGCAAATGTCGAAATTAATGAAAGAAATTACCAGAGAACAAAAGCTTATTTTGAAGAGGGTATCAGGTCGAAAATTGACCTTGTTAATGCGGAAGTTTATTTGAGTGATTCAAAAATTACCTACATTCAATCCGTAAAGAATTACGAAAATGCTATTGTAAAACTCAATAACGCTATGTATGTTGCCGATACTCCCGCTTATGAAATTGCGAATACAGAAATGTTTAATTATTCGGTAAATGAAATACCTATTAATTTAGAAAAAATATCCGACAAAAAAGAGTTAAGTAATCTTCCTAAAGATGTTAATGATGCAGCTTTAACCGCTGGGGTTGAACAATTGGCAATTCTGAAAGATTATAAATTTACACCATTTAAATACACTTTTGAAGAATGCAAAAAACTTGCAATTGAAAACCGACCTGACTTAAAGGCATATGAATCTACATTAAAAGCAATGGAACAAGCACTAAGTTATACAAAAAGAGAATACTTACCGGAACTTGTCGGAACAGTTGGATACGGATACAGAGATCATACCCGTACAAATTCGGTAAACGCAAGTATCGGAATGCAAACTTCAATAAACATTGCACAAGAAAAATTCAAAATTGATAACAGCAAACTTCAGGTAGAATTAGCAAAAAACGATATTAATTTGCTTAAACAAAACATTTATTTTGAAGTTCAAAATGCCTATATAAATATGATTCAACTTGAAAAAGAAATCCCTTTAATGGCAGTAAAAGTTCGTCAAACGAGAGAAAATTTTGAACTTGCAGACGGCAGGTATTCCGTAGGACTTGGTGATTATATAGAACTTCAGGATGCAAAACAAAATTACAATACTGCTCAAAATTCCTATGTACACGCAGTATATGACTACAATGTAGCAAGAGCAAATTTGGAAAGACTTATTGCTCTTCCGCAAGAAATAACAATAACCGTTGAGGACTAAAATATGAATATACAAAAAAAACATTTGGTAATAGCATTAGCGGCAGTAATACTAATTGGCGGCGGGCTTATACATTCAAAAATGAAACACAAAGTTCATTATGAAACTCAGGCTCTAAAAACTTGTACAATTACTCAAGTTGTAGAAGCATCAGGAACTATAAATCCGGTAAATACAGTGAGTGTAGGTTCTACCGTATCCGGATTAATCAAAGCAATATATGTTGACTATAACTCTCAGGTAAAAAAGGGGCAATTACTTGCTCAAATTGACCCTGCAAATTTTGAAGCAACCGTTCAACAAAATCAAGCACAAATTGCATCCGCACAAGCTGACTTGGCAAGACTGCAAGCTGTTACGGAAATGTCAAAAAAAACTTATAACCGTTATAAAAATCTTTACGCCAAGAATTTTATTGCAAAAAGCGAATTAGATCAGGCAGAAAGTGATTATCTTTCAAACCAAGCACAAATATCTTCTGCAAAAGCTAAGATTGCGCAACAACAAGCAACATATCAAACGGCGCTCACAAACTTAGGGTACACAAAAATTATAGCACCCGTTGACGGCACCGTTATTGCAAGAAAGATTGACCTCGGGCAACCGGTTGCAGCAAGTTTTCAGGCTCCGGAACTTTTCACAATTGCACAAGATTTAACCAAAATGCAAATTGTAGTTAATGTATCAGAAGCTGATATCGGAAAAGTAAAAGAAGGACAGGATGTAACATATACCCTTGACGGTTATCCCGATAGTGTTTTCGAAGGGAAAGTTACTCAGGTCAGACTTGAACCGACAACCGTTTCGAATGTCGTAACATATTCTGTAATAGTGGAAGTTGATAACGAACATATGAAACTTAAACCGGGAATGACAGCTAATGTTTCTATCATAACAAGCAAGAGCGAAGACGTTTTATGTGCACCTACAGTTGCATTAAAATACACTCCCATTACTGACGGACAAAAATATAAAACACAAGGAATTTGGATTTTAGCTAACAGAAAACCAAAAAGGATAAACATTCAAACAGGTGCAAGTGATGACAGTATGATAGAAATTACTTCTAAAGACTTGAAAGAAGGAGATAAAGTAATAATCGGGGCATCAAATGTAGTTAAAAGAGATAAGAGCAAACAGGTGAGAAGAAAACCTCCGGGAATGTTTTAAGGAATAATAAATGAGTTTAATAACAGTAAAAAATGCAATCAAAACATATCAAACAGGAGAAGAAAGTTTCAACGCTCTTAACGGTGTTTCCCTGTCCGTTGAAAAGGGTGAATTTGTTGCTATTATGGGAACTTCAGGCTCAGGCAAATCCACTTTTATGAATATGTTGGGGACTCTTGATAAACCGACATCCGGAGAATATTATTTAGACGGAGAAGATATGCTCCATCTGGATTCAAACAGCCTTGCCATGGTAAGATGCGAAAAAATTGGTTTTATCTTTCAGGGATTTAACCTGATTTCAAGGACATCGGCGTTGGATAATGTATGCCTACCGATGATATATAAAGGGATTCCCGAACAAGAGAGAATTGAACGGGGAAAATGGGCACTAAAGATTGTCGGATTAGAGAATAGAGAAGACCACATGCCAAATCAAATGTCCGGAGGACAGCAGCAGCGTGTTGCAATTGCAAGAGCCTTAGTAAATGATGCTCCGCTTATTTTGGCGGATGAACCTACAGGTAATCTTGATACCAAGACAAGTATTGAGGTTATGGAGTTTTTTGTACGGTTAAATGAAGAAATGGGAAAAACCATTGTGCTTGTAACTCACGAGCCTGATATTGCCGAATATACAAAACGTGTTGTGAAATTCAAAGACGGTAATATAGTTCTTGATATGCCGAAAACTGAGTGGCAACTGCACAGAACGAGGGAAACATAATAAGGCATTTAATATAAGATAGGAAAATATATGTTAGATTTCAAATCAATATTCAAAATGGCAACAGTATCTTTAAAAATAAATAAAATGCGCTCAATGCTCACCAGTTTAGGCATAATTATCGGGGTAAGCGCAGTTATTATAATGCTTGCGGTAGGGTCTGGTGCAAGTAAGAAAATTGCCAAAGACATGGAATCTATGGGGTCAAACCTTTTAATGGTACGCTCAGCTTCGGCAAACTCGGGAGGTGTTCGTATGGGGTCCGGAACAAAACCTACATTAACCCTCAAAGATGCTGAGGCTATTGAAAAAAATGCCCGAGGTATATTGGCTGTTGCTCCGTATTCTTCAGAAAATAAACAGCTTACATATGGTAATCAAAACTGGTCATCATCAATAGGCGGAACAACCGCATCATATTTGTTTATAAGAAATTATGAAATTTTAAGCGGAAGAAATTTTGTTCCGGAAGATAATCAAAACAGTTCAAAAGTTGCAATTATCGGAAACACGGTTGCTTCAGAATTATTTGGAGATGTTGACCCCATAAACAAAACAATGCGTATAGGAAATGTTCCGTTTAAAATAATAGGACTCTTAAAATCTAAAGGACAAAGCGGGATGGGGATGGATCAGGATGATTTAGTATTTATACCTATTACTACCGCTCAGAAAAAAGTTTTTGGTACGGCATTTCCCGGAACTGTAAGTATGATTAATGTAAAGGCAACTGATTCTGATATTCTTGATACAACTCAATCAGACATTACGGAAATTTTAAAACAAAGACACCATATCGGAAAAACTCAAGATAATGATTTTGAGATAAGGAATTTAGCCGAAATGCAAGAAACAATTAAATCTTCTGCTAAAACAATGTCCATTTTACTTGGTGCAATTGCATCCGTTTCACTCCTTGTAGGCGGTATCGGAATTATGAATATTATGCTTGTATCAGTAACAGAAAGAACAAAAGAAATTGGTATTCGTATGGCAATAGGAGCCAAAGCCAGTGATATCAGAATACAATTTCTAATAGAATCCTTCTTACTTTCGATTATTGGGGGAATAGCTGGCGTAATTTTTGGAGTAATTTGCTCAAAATGCATAGAGATATTTTCTACCATGAATATCTCTATATCCGGATTTTCTATTGCTTTAGCTCTTGGATTTTCAGGGGCAATAGGAGTATTATTCGGATATTATCCGGCATATAAAGCATCCTTGCTTAATCCTATTGATGCATTAAGATACGAATAATCTTATGACAACTCTCTAATCATCTCTTGGGCTTCTTCAAATTCCGGAGATATGAATACTGTTTTTTCTAAATATTCTAAGGCTTTTTCTTTATCGCCAAGACCCTTTTCACATTTTGCCAACCAAAACAGTACATTAATATTGTATTCGTTTTCTTTGAATAAACTAAGAAAAATATTTTTTGCTTGCTCGTAGTCTTCTAATTCATAATATGTCATACCCAACAAATTCTTGGTTTCAATATTTGGGTCAATTTCGTAAGATTTAACAAGATACATTTTCGCATCATCATATTTTTTCATAAGAAAATATATTTTTCCGGCAATATATAAGAAAAATCCGTTTTGAACAGTGTTACCGATTGCAATTTTTATCTGCTCTAACGCTTTGTCGTAATCTTCAATAAATATTTTATTCAATGCAGAAAAAGCATATGTTGTATAAGCTTTTGGATTTAATTCAAGAGCCTTTGCGTAATACTCATCAGATTTTTTAAATTCTGCAGTTGAGTGCAAAAAATTTGCATATTCACTAATTATTGAGTCATCCTCAGGAGCATATTTCATCGCCTGTTCAAACTCATCTTTTGCGTAATCTAAAAGTCTTTTACTTAAATATATTACACCTAAATCTTTATGAGCAACCGCATAATCAGGCTTTAATTGAATAACTTTTTTAAGTATCTTTTCCGCCTTATCAGTATCCTTCAACAATATACAAACATGGGCAAACTCATAACAAATATCATACGTTGCATTACCCATCAACATTATACGTTCATAAATTTCTTTAGCTAAAAGAGGTTGTTTTGTTTTAACAAATATACTTGCGAGTTTTCTTGACATGGATGCCGACTTAGGATTAAGAGCAACCAATCTTGCCAAAATATTTATTGCATAATTATATTCTCGTGTCTGCTCATAACAACATGCCAAATTATACTGATATGTCTGCTTTTCCGGATGATGTGTTGCAAGTATCTTATAATGTTTTATTGCACTATCCCAATTTTTACATTTAACCTCTGATAGAGCTAATGCCGTTAAATATATATCACTCGGTTCAATATTATACGCCTTTTCAAAATACTCACAAGCTTCCTCATGCTTATTTTGTATTTGCAATATTGATGCGATATTAAAATACGTCAATGAATTGTCCGGATCTAATTCACTCGCCTTATAAAAATTCTCATAGGCTTTATCCATATCTCCTGTTGTCAAATAAGCAGTACCTAAATTGTTATGAATTTGTGCGTGCTCCGGATTCAGGGCAAGAGCTTTTTCAAGATATTCAACACTTTTTTCAAAATTCTTCATTGACATATATGCTGTACCGATTATGTAATATATAGAAAAATCTTTATCATCAATTTCTAAAGCTTTTTTCCCATACTCAACAGCCGTTTCTTCTTCTTTATTTTTAATATAAATAACACATATTGCCTTATACGCTTCAATTTCTTTATCTCTAAGCTTTATTACCTCTTTATATGCGTGTAAAGCCGGAATATAATCCTCCGTATTATCATATGCCATAGCAAGATAAAACCAGCAAGTCGCATCCTCCGGCTTGTACTTAACTATAGTTTCAAAATTTTTCTTTGCATCTTCAAATTTATCCAGATTTATATTACATAAACCTAAAAGTTTTATTGCGTCTAAATTATGCTCATCTGTTGTATCAACTTCCGACAATCGCTGTTTTGCAGCCTCGAACTCTCTATTATTGATTAAATCCGTTACTTCGTCATAAAACTTTTCATCCATTTTAATATTCCTGACTATATCTTTCTTCTTCCCTTTTGATATTCTTTCTTGCGTATTCTATATCTGACACCTCAACATTAACTCTTGCATCAATACTGGATTTCGAGAATGAAGCATCCGAAGAATTCATTGCACCTTTTCCATAAAAAACAGGTACCATAACTACCGAAAACAAAATCCCGATAAATAAAAGAATTACTAACATAGAAATGGAACTGTATGCACTCATTTTTTTCATATTAAAACCTCGATTACAACCTGTTTTTATCAATAAAAGAAATTACTGCATCATCAACACTTTTTGGAGTTTCTAAAGTATCCCCATATAAACTGTTTTTATCTATGCTTTGCGGTGTTTGTCCGATATATTCTTTAAAGGACTTTAACCCCAACCAAATTACTATAATAGATATTAATACCGACCCCATAGTAATTCCAAATTTTATTAACACGGTTTTAAACGGTATAACCGCACTACCGGAAATCGGTTCTGCAATACAAACCCCCGTGCCTGCTAAAAATAGCAAGCACGAAAGTATAACATTTATTGTTTTCTTATAATTATTATTCATTTGTTTCTTCTTTTGTTTTTCTTGTTCTTGTTTTCTTTGAAGAACCTCTGTTTGGTCTGCGTGTTCTTTTCGGTTTTTCTTCCTTTGCAGTCTCTTCAGGTTGAACATCTTCAGTTGCAGGTTGTTCCTCATTAGAAGATACTTCCGTTTTCTTACGGGAATTTTTTCTGCCGCCCCTTGCTTTAGAAGGTTTTTCTTCTTTTACATCTTCCTGCTCAACCTTAGATTGAATTTCAACATCATCTGATATTTCAGGTTTGATTTCTTCATTTGGTTTAAGGACAGTTTGAGCTGTTTGAACATCCTCTGTTACTACAAGCGGAGTTTCAACCTTATCTCCTTGAGGTTTCTCAAATTTATTTCTGCGCCCGCCGCGTTTACGATTATTTCTCTTATCGGAATCTTGAGCTGCAGCTACAACAGACGGATTTTCTACTTCAATAGAAGCTGCCTGCATACTTTCCAGTGGTTTAACTTCAAGTTCTTGCGTTTCTTCAGCTTTAGACTGACTGTCATTTTTCCCGCCTTTTTTGTAGTTGGTCATAGGGAGTTTTAATTTAGCGGCTTTTGCTCTGTATTCTCCTTCTGCCGTAGGTGTTGCAAAATTAAAATCAAGCATAAAGTAACCGCTTCCCTGACAATGAGGACATTTCTTCGTAAAGATTTCGGATAAACTTTGCCCTTGTCTGTGACGGGTTAATTCGACCAGTCCCAAATCCGAAAGCTGACCCACTTGAGGTTTTGCCTTATCGGGCTCAAGTGCAATTTCCAATTCCTCCATCATGGCTAACTTATCAGCTCTTGACATCATATCAATAAAGTCAACTATAACCATTCCGCCAATATTTCTCAATCTTAATTGACGTGCGATTTCATGTACTGCTTCAATATTAGTTTTTAATATTGTTTCATCCTGAGTCGCGGAACTAACGAATTTACCGCTGTTTACATCAATTACGGTAAGAGCTTCTGTCTGCTGAATAAACAAATAACCGCCTGACGGCATATTTACCTTAATATTCAATGCAGCCTTAATTTCTTTATGAATATCCATTGCAATAAGCAACGGTTCAGTTCCTTTGTATAAAGTTACATTGATGTTTTTATTCATATGCCAGTTTTGTAAAATATTTTGTACTCTGTTCAAAGCAAAAGGAGTGTCAACAATAATCTCTTTTGTATCCTCAGTACAAGCTTCACGAATTACTCTATACAATAAATCCTGATCTCTGTATATAAGATTTGGAGGAGTCATTGTTTCCGCTGATGTAATTATATTATTCCACTTTTCAAGAAGTATTTCTAAATCTTCTTGTATATCAGCTTCAGTTTGTCCTTCTGCCTCTGTTCTGATAATTACTCCAACCCCTACAGGCTTAATAAGGTTCAAAATAGATTTTAATCTTGCTCTTTCTTTTGAACTTTCAATTTTTTTACTTACGCTAACACCCGGCTCATTTGGCATCAAAACCAAAAAACGTCCCGGCAAGCTTATTTGAGTTGTAACTCTCGGGCCTTTATGTCCCGTAGGTTCCTTTACAACCTGTACAATAAGTTTTTGTTTAGGGGAAAGCTTATCTTTTAATGTACCTTTTCCCATAACATCCTGAGCGTGCAAAAAGCCCATTCTGTCCGTTCCGACATTTACAAATGCCGCATCAATACTCGGCAAAATATTATCAACAGTCGCAAGATAAACATCACCCAAAAGGACTTCTCCTCTGTGAATAAAGAAATCTGTTACTTTACCGTTTTCCAATACTGCGCCGATATTATCACGTTCAGCGATAATAATTTTCTGACCTTTGTCTTTTTCCTTAAAATTTTTGTTGTTTTTGTCGTTTGCCATTTTAAATCCTTTATAACTCTCTTAACTCTTCATCAAAGAATCCGGTTCTCGTAATATCAAACACAGTATCAGGTTCAATCAGGCTCATAAGCACATCTGCTCGCAGTGCCGGGATATCGGATCCTTGACCGGTTTTTAATACTATGAATAAACTATTACCTTCAAATCTGTAAGATTTTATTGCAGGTTTTATGTTTATTTTTTTAGTTAAACCTTTTTTGTTTTTCTTCTCAATATAAATTTCATCGGAAGATAAAACTCTATCAGTATTATACTTCAAATTTTCAAAATCGTAAAGTTTTGAATTAAATACATCAATGCGATATTCTGCCCAAGTAGCAGTATTATCTATCGATTGGGCATCTTTATTCTTTTTTACAATACTTATTATTTTACATTCAGGGGGTAGAACTGCCTGCAACTTATCTCTAACAGTATTTACATCAACATCTTCCCATAAATCAATATCAACAAGCTCACCCTCACTTTGAGCAAATAAAGGTAAGGCAATCCCTAAAGACACTTTCATTGTAGGATTAAACCCTTGAGAAAAAGCTACCTTCAAACCGCTTCTTGAAAGCGCTTTTAAAAAAGTATTCTGCCAATCCAAATGCGAAAAGTATCTCAAAATTCCCGATTTTGTTATTTTTAATCTGTATTTATAAACAGGTTTTACATTTTGCTGATTTCCGTCTGTCGGATTACGTTTTACCTCCGGTTTATATTTATCTGAAGCTTTAAACGGCTTTGCTAAAACTTTTCGGGTTTTTAAATTAGAACAAACTCCGCAATTTACACATTTTGTTTGACACGTAGGAACTATATGGCATTCATTTTTAACTTCTGAATCAGGAAGATTTTCCGGTTTAAAAGCATCGTTATATTCGGTTATAAACCAATTCTTATTTATACCGACATCAATAAAATCCCAAGGCAGAATTTCTTCTCTCAAATATTCTTTTTGTGCCAGTTCAGTCAAATTAATATTCATATCTGCAGCTGTTGAAAGCCAAATATCTTCATCAAAATATTCACCCCACGCATCAAGATAACAACCTTTTTTAAAAAGTGCCTCGATATATTTACACAAATTATCATCACCACGAGTGAGCACCGCTTCAATCATTGACACAACCTGCTCATGATAATTAATCTTGACACCCTTTATATTTTTTATTTGCTCTTTCAAATATCTGATATGCTCGGTTACTATCCCTAAATCCATTTGAGGACACCACTGAAAAGGTGTAAACGGCTTTGGAACAAATATGGATAGCGTACAAGTTATATCCATAGAATGTTTCAACCCTTTTTCTCTTTTTATACCGATGCATCTGTAACGAATTTTTCTGAATAATTCAGCCATTTCATCCATATCGTGAATAGTTTCTGTCGGAAGTCCGCATATAAAATAAAATTTTACTCTCGACCAACCGTTTTCATATAAAGCAGCCACAGCATCAATTATCATATCCTCAGTAATATTCTTTTTTATAACATCTCGTAATCTCTGAGAACCTGCCTCCGGAGCAAGAGTCATCGTAGATTTTCTGACACTTTGGACTAAATTTGCCAATTCCAGATTAAACCCGTCAATACGCTGACTTGGCAAAGATACAGAAACTTTCTTTTTGTTAAAATCTATTGAAAGTTCTTTTATTACTTCATTAATATTAGCATAATCATTTGAAGATAACGATAGCAAAGAATACTCATCGTAACCGGTATTTTTGACCAGTTCTTTTGTTATTTTTACAATCTCTTCACTTTCTCGTTCTCTGATTGGTAAAGTAACATGACCGGGTTGACAAAACCTGCACATTCTTCCGCATCCTCGACGAATTTCGACTACAGCTCTATCTTGTACGGAAGAAGAGTATGGTATAGGGTAAGATTTTAATGCGGTGTCATATGTTAATTGCGCAATTCGTTTTTTAACTTTACCACCTGTAAGCTTTGACCATCTTCCTGAATTTTCATCCTTACATAAGGCTTTAATTCGCTCTTCTCGCGGCAATCCTTTTGTATCTTCAAGAATTTTACAAACTTCTATAATAGTATCTTCTCCGTCACCAATCATAAATACATCTATAAAATCTGCAAGCGGAAGCGGGTTAAAAGCACAAGGCCCGCCTGCCATAACAATAGGATCGTCATCAGAACGCATATCGTTACGGTATGGGATTTTTGCCATATCAAGCATCTTTAAAACTGTCGGATAGGCCATTTCATATTGAAGCGAAAACCCAACAGCATCAAAATCTCTAATTGGGCGTTTACTTTCTAATCCATATAATATTTCAGGCTTAAAATCCGGCTCCGGTGCATACGCTCTGTCACACATGAATCCTTCATGTTTGTTCACCAAATCGTATAAAATTCTAACCCCAAGATTACTTATACCAATCTCATACTTGTCGGGAAAACAAAATGCAAAATGAACGTTTGCACTATCAAAATCCTTATTATATGAAAGGAATTCGCCTCCGACATATTGATACGGTTTTGTACATTTAAATAAACCCGAATGGTATTTTTCAAAAAACTTTTCCATACCCTCATTATAATACAAATTTATATAACATAAAATATTGACATTAGGAGAGATATGCCATACCATAAAAATTAGGGGAGAGATTATATGGCAGCAGAAAGACAAAAACCAATTGAACAGGATAAAGAATTAAGACGACATAATTTTAATCCGGTTGAAAGCAATTTTACACCTGAACAGGTGAAGTCGGAAGCATCCAGATGCCTGAACTGCAAAAATCCAAGATGCGTACAGGGTTGTCCGGTAAATATTCAAATACCAAAATTTATTAACGCTTTAAAGGAAGATAAATTGCAAGAAGCAGGAAATATTATTAGAGAAACCAGTATGCTACCTTCTGTCTGCGGTAGAGTCTGTCCCCAAGAAAGACAATGCGAAGGAAATTGTGTCTTAGGAATTAAAGGCAGCCCGATTGCGATTGGTGCATTGGAACGCTACGTTGGGGATAATACTTCCGCAATTGAACCCCAAATAATTTCTACAGGGAAAAAAGTTGCTATTGTAGGTTCCGGATGTGCCGGAATTACTGCGGCGGCAGATTTAAGAAAAGCAGGTCATGAAGTATATGTATTTGAAGCTCTTCACGAATTGGGAGGTGTTTTGAGATATGGGATTCCGCCATTCAGACTTCCGAGAACCGTTTTGGATAGAGAAATTTCTAATCTTAAATCTATAGGAGTAAAATTCCATAAAAATGTAATTGTGGGTAAATCGATAACACTTAAACAGTTGAAAGATGATGGTTTTGATGCAATATTTATCTGTTCGGGAGCAGGATTACCCAAAATGCTCAATATAAAAGGAGAAAATCTTAACGGAGTATTTTCCGCAAACGAATTTCTAACCCGAGTTAACCTGATGCACGCAGGAGAAAAAGACAGTATAACGCCTCTGCGGGTAGGAAAAAAAGTTGCAGTATTCGGCGGAGGAAATGTTGCAATGGATGCTGCACGAACAGCCGTCAGAGTCGGATTTGATGAAGTTTATATAATATATCGAAGAACAGAAAAAGAACTTCCGGCTCGTCTTGAAGAAATAAGACACGCAAAAGAAGAAGGTGTTATTTTTAAGTTCCTATATGCACCGAAAGAAATTTTGGGAGAAAACGGTTACGTTAAATCAGTTGAATTGGAAGTTATGGAATTGGGCGAACCTGATGCAAGCGGAAGAAGAAGACCTGTTCCTACAGGGCAAACAGAAACCGTTAAACTAGATACCGTAATTGTAGCGCTTGGTACGGGTCCAAATCCTATAATTCAGCGTTCGGCAGAAGCTGAAGGTTTGGATATAGCAACAGACCCTAAAGGCTACATTACTGTTGATGAAATCTCTCGGACAACCTCTATCCCCACAATATTTGCAGGCGGGGATGTAGCACCGGTCGGCGAATCTAATGCAATCAATGCAATGGGAGCAGGGAAAAAGGCTGCAAAAGCAATAAACGAACTTTTAAGTAGATAAAATGAATATAAAAAATAAAATTTTAATACTGTTTATACTGATATTTGTAAGCGGAATGTCAAGTTACGCATTTGAACTTGATACTTCTATTGATGATGAAATCAGAAAAAATTATAATCCGTCCAAACTTGAAAATGACATTCTTCCGGATTTACCAAATTCTCTAAAAAATAATACCGGAACAAAGGCGAAACCTGATTATACACAAAAGGCCACAACTAATCCGACTATAAGTGCACCTTCAGCAAATATTGAAACTGATTTCTCTTCAGGCTTAAACAAAGTAATAAAAACAAATATTGGCGAAAATACTTACTCCGACTTTGAAGCTATTAAAATAAAAAAAGGAACAAAGTTTAAAGTTAAATCACAAACAAAAGTATCGGATTGGAATACTCCGGGAGCAAGAATGACCTTTGTAAGTGTAGAACCTGTTGTTGCAAGATATGTGTCATTCCCTGTCGGAACAACCTTTAAAGCCGTTGTAGAGGATTCTCATCAACCGAATTTCGGGGGCAACGGAGGGTTACTGAAGATAAAAACTGACACTCTGTTACAGGGAAATTCTTCCCAAAATATGGATGCAAAAATTATAAAAGCTGATGGTAAAAAAATATTTTTCAACAATATAAAAGGTAAACGAGGATACATTAGCGGCTTATGTAAAAATGTTAGCAAAGGTGAAAGGTTTTATCAAAAATCAAGACAAATGTCTAAACGTTGGAGCTCAAATCCTGTTGGAACAATTCTTTCTCCGTTGCCAACAATTGTAGGAGTTGTAGGCTATACAGGAAATCTCCTTGTTTCTCCAATCACATCCTTGTGGTCTAAAGGTTCACACATAACAATTCCTGCCGGTGCAAATTATACGATAAAACTACGACAAGATTTATATTTAAGCAAATAAAAAGTCGGCTCTCAGGCCGACTTTTTAAAATTTAGTTAAATTTTTACTATGTCAAAGCAAAAGTCATATCAGCTTCAACACAAACTTTACCGTCAACTCTTCCGATACCGTGAGATTTACAGATAGGTCCTTTTAACTTTGTAAGTTCAATTTCCATTTCAAATCTATCACCCGGTCTTACAATATTTTTAAATCTTGCATTTTCAACTCCCGCATACAACGCTAATTTACCTTGATATTGAGGTAATTTTAACAATACAGGTGCTGAACATTGAGCCATAGCCTCAAGCTGCAACACGCCCGGCATAATCGGATTATTAGGGAAGTGCCCTTGGAAGAATTCTTCATTCATAGTCAAATTCTTATAACCTTTACAATATTTACCAGGTACACATTCCGTAATTCTATCTACAAGTAAAAACGGATATCTGTGCGGAAGCATTTCCATAATCTCAAATATATCCATGCTAAAAGATTCTTGTTCTTTAATTTCTTCTGACATTTGTCTCTCCTTATTATTTACATTCTACTATTTTATCTTTTAATATTTTTGCGACCTTTACATGAACGGCATGTCCTGCCTCTTTAGCTAAAATTTGACACTTTAAATCCAGCGGGTTTACACCGGTTAAGTATAAATCCCCAATCAAATCCAACATCTTATGTTTTATCGGTTCGCTATCGGAACGCAAAGTTGTTGAATAAGAACCGTCGTCCATAAAACCTAAAGTATTTTCCTCTGTTACACCTTGGGCAAAACCTAACATTTGAAACTTTTTCAAGTCACGATAAAATCCAAATGTTCTTGCCTCAATAATTTCTTCAGAATTTTTAGTATTGTAATTTACAAAACGTCGGGTTTCTTCAGGATGGTCATAATTCACCGCATAAGACATAAAAAGCTCTTTATCAGGAAGAATAACCACACTGGTTTTTCCGTTCAAATAATACACGGGTTCAGATACAGTGTAGTGTTTAGGTCTGAACATAAACGGTTTATCTATACCCGCTTTTTTAAATTCTTCAATCCATATTTTTGAACTTCCGTCAAGAATTGGAACTTCTTCTTCACTCATATAAATATCAATTGAATTAATATGACAAAAAGCCAAAGCAGCAGTTAAATGCTCAGTCAATATCGCCTTTGCTTTACCTTTCCCTAACACAACACAATGATCGGTTGCCAAAACATTATCTACACAAGCTTCAAATGGCTTGTTATCTTTTATGAAATAGCGTATTAAACCCGATGAAGACGGAACAAGCCTAACCTCACAAGGCTTGTTTTTCATTAAACCGTTTCCGGATATTTTTATTTCACGTTTTAATGTTATACAATCGCTCAATCGTTTAACCTTTCAACTATTTTGAAACATTTTCTTCAAATTCTTTTAAGAACGGCTCATACTTTTTGAATTTAGCAAAGATTTCCTGAGCATCCTTCATCGTTTTTAATTGCTTGATAAAGTCTTTTCTTGGAACAGCCGGAATACCTACAATAATTGATTTTTCAGGGAATGACTTAGTTACACCGGCTTTTGCGGTAATAATTGTATCCGAACCGATTTCAATATGATCGGCAAGCCCCGCTTGACCTGCTATCACAACTCTGTCACCAATTACACAACTACCGGCAATACCTACTTGAGAAACAATTAAGCAGCCTTTTCCTACACGACAGTTATGCCCAATCATAACAAGGTCATCAATCTTTGTATTATCTCCAATAACGGTATTCTCTATGGTACCTCTGTCAATTGTTGAATTTGCACCAATTTCTACGTTGTTTCCGATAACAACACTACCAATTGAAGGTATTTTGAATATTACATGCTTTGCTGAATCTTCTCCTGATATAGCACCTTCTTTTCTTGCATGTTCAATATTATCAGGATTTTCTGTGACAAAGCTGAAACCGTCAGCACCTAAAGAAACTCCATGATGAAGAATTACATCATCACCAACCTGAACTCTGTCACCAACATTTACTCCCGGATGGAAGAAACAATTTTTACCAATCTTAGCGTCTCCGCCCACGTATGAATTAGCCATTATTCTTGTATTATCACCTATAACCGCATCATGAGAAATAACAACATTTGGCCCGATTTGTACGTTTTCTCCCAATTTAGCAGTCGGATCAACAACAGCCGTAGGATGCACACCTGAATTGATTCTAGGCGGTACATAAAACAAATTAATCAATTTCATCATTGCAAGTCTTGGTCTTTCAACTTCAATAGTTGTCAATCCATCTATTTGAACACCTAAAGGCACAAGAGCTGCTTTAGCTGATGATTTTGCCAAATTAGCAATTTCTTCTTCCCCAAGGGCAAGAGCCAATGTTTTTTCATCAGCCAAAACGGGTGGTGCTATCTTCTCAATTTGAGCATCCTGAACCTTGGTGAGCATCCCGCCCGTAATTTGTGCAATTTCTTCAACTGTGAATTGTTTCATCCTTATTCTCCTTATTATTTATTAATCTTATTTATAATATTTGTTGTTGATTTTCCTTCTACAAAACTTATAAACTCTACTCTTGTTCCGTTTTTACGCATTATATCAGCCTCCGGAAGAGTTTCCATTGTATAATCGGCACCTTTTGTATAAACATCCGGCTTCATTTCATCAAGCAAATCCCTAGGACTATCCTCATCAAAAAGAACTACATAATCTACGCATGTCAGTGCACAAAGTATCTCGGCTCTGTCAGCTTCGTTATTAATAGGGCGTGTCGGACCTTTTATTTTTTTTACGGATATGTCGGAATTTAAAAGAACTATCAAAACATCAGCAAAACTTTTTGTTTTTTGGAGATATCTGACATGCCCAACATGCAAAATATCAAAACAGCCGTTTGTAGTAACGACGGTCTTTCCTTCACCATGCAGATTACTAATAAGGTCTACAAGATTTTCTCTTCCTACTACTGTTCCCATAACAAATCCTTAATCTATCTCTATTTTATCAAAAAAAACAATAATGTATATCTCTTTTTACAAAAAGTAATAAAGAAGATTTACGCACTTTGTTCAGCATCCAGTTTTGCAAGAAGCCTTTTGGCGGGGTAGTATTCCGGTAAAATATTTAAGCAAACCCGTGCTGCACTTTTTGATGCAATATAATCTTGTATTTTATAATAATATTCCGCAAGCATAAAATGTAATTCGGGATCGCTATAAAAATTATTTTTTCCCCTGTTCAAAAAATGTAATCCCAAATCTGTATAATCATTATTCATAAAAACTCTGCCGATATACTTATATATTTCCGGATTTATTGAAAACAGCCAGTCTGAATATTTACAAACATTTTCTATATAATTACCTAAATAGTAATTAAACATCACTTGAAAATCAATTTCAAAAAAATTTCTCAGTTCAAAATAAGATGGCATCCCTTCAAGCCTGTCCTCACATAAATAAGAAAAAAACACTCCCCACTTTGCTCTTATATCCGAATCTATAATTTGCGAAAACTTTTCTCTGGCTTTTTGAGGATTTTGGTGATAAAGCTCCCAGTATGCACTTTCTAAAATATTACCGTTAGAAATAAAAAACTGTTGACAGTCATCTTCTGAGGCCGTCAACAGTTTTTCTTTAGCTTTTAAATATGTATTATTATCCATATATTATTTATTATCGGTTGAATTTAGACCATTAAGTCCACTCATCATTGAATGCATCATCATCGCTTGAACAACTTGCGGATCAATATTTTTACCGTTTTCATTATCCTTCAACATATATGGCAACATAGACATCATAGGATCGGAATTGTTATTATTGCCATTACCCAACAACATGCTTATATTTTCATATTCGGGATTAATATAATTTGCCGGATTTACATCAGGAGTTTTTTTTTCCGCAACCGCTTTTGCAGATGAATTATTTTCAATAGAATTTGCAGAAATATTTAAACCCGCTCTTCTCAGCACATCAATTGCATCAAGAATTTCTTGGTTTGAAGGAGTATCCTCAATATTTGCGGCCATACCCATTACTTCGCCTGAAGGCAAATACGATTGCTCTCTCTCTATTTTCTTGAGCTGCTGCATATCAGTATTATTCAAATTATCTTTGTTATTAATAGTTTTTTGAAGTACATCAAGCTGTTTTTGCTGATATTCTTTTTCTAACTCAGGAGTAAACCCATGACCAGTATATGGTGACATAATAAACTTGTCCAAATCATCGTAACCTTTAAGTTTCTCAGCATTTAAAGCCTTAATATCAATTTTTGGATTTACCGGAGTATGACAATATATACCGCCTTTTATACAATCTCTGCCTTTAACTGCCATCTCAAGTAATGTTCCCGTAGCCTTACAATTAATACTTTTTTGGAAACATTTAGCTGCAACATCTTTTTTCCCGATTCTTGTATATGACAAGCCCATGTAGTAATATGCGTACGCATCATTCGGGTGTTTTTTAATATATGCATAAAGTTCTTGCAAACAACCTGTATAATTACCGGATTTATATCTGTATATCGCACTCTTCATAGTAGGATTCGAATAATACTCTGAAGAATCGATATCTTTAACATATAACTCTTTTATAGGTACGAATGAGTAAAAATCCAAGGCTGTTTTTGGAACATATTCAATAGGTTTTGCCTCTTCACCATTAGCATCAGCCTGTGGTTGGTCTTGTGATTGCATCTGCTGCTGTTGCTGTTGATTTTCACTACGATGCATATCTGCCTGCAAATCATATCCAAACGGACCTGACGGTACCGCATTCGCAACTCCGTATGTCGTCAGCATCGCCAACACAGTAAATAATATAGCTTTTTCTTTACTCATTTTAAGCACCCTTCTATTCTTATTATTAGTAAAATCTTTCATAACCTATTATATAACATTTTTTTAAAAAAAATCTAGTTTAAATATATGAATTTTTATGATTTTATGACATTTTATTACAAATGTTAAGTTTGTACATGTAACTATAACCTCAACAAAAATAGCACTTTACATATGAAAGCTCAAGGGAATTTCAATGTTTATAGTCCCCAATAGTGTGTAATAATAACACTTTTCACCCAATCTGCATTTGTTAAGATTTGTAAATATACTACATTTGTAATAATATTATATGAACATATTTGCCCGAAAAGTGTTATAATATACATGAGAGGACATAAAGTCCGGATAATCCGCCAATAATAATTTTGTATATATAGTTCTATTACAAAATATGAAAGGCAAAACAATGAGTAACTTACAATTTCAAAACGATCTTGACCGCTTGATGGAAGTCGTTCCTGATAAGGTAAAACGACATGTTACATACGAGCAGATGGAGGATGTCATTGAAATTGTTCTTGATATAGGAAGAGCCCCTGAAATCCGCCACTCGAGCGGAAAAATTGAATATTTGGGAAAAGATATCGTAAATTACGATGATATTAAATACATAACAGACAGGATACAAAATTTTACTTCGGACAATCGCTCAGGCATCCCCGGAACCCTGCACCGTATAAGTGCAATCAGAAATCGTCAGGGTAAAATTATAGGACTCACATGTCGTATAGGTAGAGTTGTAACCGGCACGATTGCTTGCATAAAAGATTTTTGTCTGATGGGTAAGAGTATTTTGTTTCTCGGCAGACCCGGTGTCGGGAAAACAACAAAATTAAGAGAAATTTCTCGCCTTGTAGCTGATGAAATAGGTAAAAGGGTTGTCGTTGTTGATACATCTAACGAAATAGCCGGAGATGGAGACACTCCTCATCCTGCAATAGGACACGCAAGAAGAATGCAGGTTTCTCAACCGCAATTTCAAAAAGATATAATGATTGAGGCAGTTGAAAATCATACACCCGAAGTTATTGTAGTAGATGAAATCGGTACAGAAGAAGAAGCTCAAGCCGCAAGAACAATTGCAGAACGTGGGGTTATGCTTATTGCAACAGCTCATGGAAATTCCCTTGAAAGTCTGATTAAAAACCCAACACTATCCGATCTTGTCGGTGGTATCCAATCCGTAACATTAGGTGATGACGAAGCAAGACGCCGCTCAACCCAAAAAACCGTTCTTGAAAGAGAAAAACAACCAACATTTGATATTGTAATAGAAATTTTAGACAGAAATACTTTGGCCGTTTATAAAGACACCTCAGAAGCAGTAGATTATATTTTAAGAGGATGGCCTATAAGACCTGAAATCAGAAAAGTCGATGAAACAATAAAAGAAGATGATAAACAAGATAAACCTCAAACCCAAGGTGCTGCGGAACAAATTCATTCTTACGATGAAAAAATTGACCCGTCAGACAGTTTGAAATTCAGTTTCTCAAGACAAAAATACGTTGAAGAAATGAAAGCTTACAAAAAAATATACCTGTATGCCGTTTCAAGAACTATTGTTGAAAAAGTTATTGAACGCTTGGATTTGAATGCGGAAATTACACGTAATCTTGACGAGGCAGATATTGTTATTGCGCATAAGAATTTCGCCAAAGGCGGAGCAAAAATTCTCAGTACGGCAAATGAATATCGATTACAGGTTTTCTATATAAAAACAAATTCAATGGCACAAATACAAAAGGTCTTAAAAGAAGCTCTTCAAATTTCATCTTCCGAATCCCTTCAAGGCTACTATGATGATGCCGAAAGAGCTTTGGATGAAGCTAAAGTGGCAATTAACAAAATCCTTGCAGGTGCAAATAATATTGAATTGCAACCTCAAAACCAGCAAATACGTAAACTTCAACACGAACTGGTAGAACAACATAATCTTGTAAGTAAAAGTGTTGGAGAAGGTGCTGAAAGACATTTAAGAATCGTTGGCGGGCAAGATTTTGAACAATAATATACTTTGATTAATACATTATCAATTCATGAATTGCTATTTTTATAAACACTGTTCATGATATTTCCGATATTTCTACATACCCCAAATACAACTATTCCCAATACTCATGCTCTGAGCGGCAAAACAGATTGTTAAGAATTGTAAACACACATGCAACAAAAAAGGCAATTATTTACTTAGTATATACTTTATATATACAAGAGAGTAAAAAGTCGAGGTACATCATGGCAATCAGAACCAATCCGACACCTATAAACAGACCGCAATCCTACCAGGCATTTCGCCCGGGACAATGGAGCACAATGAAAAGTGGCGGTACAACAAACATCTTTATCCAGAAAAATTACTACGGCGATATGGGCTATCGTGGCTGGGGTAATGGTTGGGCTATGCAAGCTGCCGAACCTGAAGAATCTTGGTTGGATAAAGTTGGCAAATGGATTGGCATCGGCTCATTAGGCGTTGGTGTTGTTGGTGCCGGCGTAGAACTGATTAAATCAATCTTTGGCAAGAAGAAAAAAGAGGGAAACGGGGAACCTGAAAAAACTAAAGCCCAAGACCCGCAATCTAAAAATCAACCAACTACACCTAAAGAGCAGCCTGAAAAAGCAGCCGAGCAACCTGCAACAACACCTCAAGATCAACCGGCAGCAAAGCCTACTGCAAGCCAAGAAGTTAAACCTTCATACACAGGTGATGATGCGGATAAAATCAACGCAGGCGACGATGTTGCAGACAATACCGGCGTCAAGTGGGACAATGCAAACGGAAATGTAACAGATACCGCCGGCAAACAGAGCGGCAAAACCAGAAATATTTTCGGTACAGTAAAAGCAGAAAAGGGTGCCGAAGGGAAACTTCCTAAGAGCTTTACCGTAAGCGACTCAACAGGTACATTTACATTCAAACTAATCGGTACAACAAAAGACGGGAATAAACCTGTTTACCAATGCACATCCGGACCAAACGGAGCAAAATATACTAAGGGTAACAACTACATACTAGACGGTTCAAGCAACGGTAACGTAAACTTATCACAACCAAAAGAATTTAGCGGTTCCGGAATAAGTTTAAGAGCATCAAACTCATAATATTTATAACTCGTACAAAAAACCGAGGTTTAAACCTCGGTTTTTTATATGTTAAAACTTAATCAATACTTTTAAAGTTTCTTTTTCTTTATTTTTCTCAAATGCTTCAAGCGCATCATCTACATTATATATTGCAGATATTAGCGGAGAAAAATCTACCTTTTCCGATTTAAGCAATCTTAAAGCACCGCCAAATTGTCCGCATCTTGAGCCTAATACGGTTATTTCATCTATAACTATCGGTGCAAGATTAAATTCTTTGGATGCTGCGACCGTACTTTTTAGAACCAGCGTTCCTCGAGGTTTTGTCAGTGCCAACGCCGTTTCAAATCCCGAAATAGAACCTGTAGCTTCTACAACAACATCATATATTTTTTCTACTTTTAAATCCTGAAGAAGTTTTGTTTCAACTCCTTGTGCCTTTGCAATATCGAGTTTATTCTGATGTTTTCCTATTAATGTTACGTCTATATTTTGAGCATTTAATGTTAATGCCGTAATCAAACCTAATTTTCCATCTCCGAGAACAATAACTTTTTCGAATGGTTTTATATGAAGTTGTTCTGTAATTTCGCATGCCGCAGCAAGAGGCTCCACAAACACTGCCTGCTCATCAGTAACATTATCAGGTACCTCAAACAAAGTTTCTAACGGCATAGTAAAATATTGAGCAAATACTCCGTCTTTTCTCCAAATTCCCAGAGTATGCCTTTCAGGACAATGGCGATACAACTTTTGTGCACAATAAGGGCAATCCGGCTCTTTGCAGCCATAACTTATTTCAGCCACGACTCTTTTGCCAAGCAGAGATTTATCCTCGTCATTAATTTCTTCAACGACACCAACAGCTTCATGACCCAAAATCCCCTTATAACCCATATAACCCTTTGTAATCTCGTAATCCGTGTTACAAATTCCGGCAAGCGTAACTCTTACCAACGCTTCACCTTTTTGGGGTATAGGTTTTTCATAATTATCGACAAGTTTTAATTCTTCATCAAATACTACAGCTTTCATAATTCTCTCCTTACAGCTATCATACTATCATAAACATAAGAGATATTTTTACTTACTTAAAGCGTCGCATCATTTTCATAGCCTTTTGCATAGCGTGTTTACCCTGCTTACTGTGGGGATTAAGATTAGCACCGTCCTGTCCGGCACGTGCAAACATTCCTTTTAAGCCATTCATACCGCTCATCATTGCACGCATTTGATTAAACTGCTTTATAAATTGATTAATATCCGCTAAATCCGCACCGCAGCCTTTTGCAATACGTTTCCTGCGGCTCGTATTTATCAAATCAGGATTATTGCGTTCTTCCGGTGTCATACTTTGGATAAAAACTTCCATACGTTTGAACTGTTTTTCACTTTCATGCGAAATCATATCCTTCATATCTCTTCCGATATTTAACCCCGGAATCATACCTAATAAATTACCCATTGAGCCGAACATCTGCATTTGCTTCTGCATTTTCAGGAAATCATTAAACGAAAAATTGTCTTTGCTGATTTTTTCTTCCAATTCCTTTGCCTGTTTCTCGTCAAAAACTTCTTGTGCTCTTTCAACAAGAGAAACAATATCGCCCATGCCGAGAATCCTTGTTGCCATTCTCTCAGGGTAAAAATCTTCTAAGGCATTAAGTTTTTCTCCTGTTCCGGTTAATTTGATAGGCTTGCCGGTACAATAAACAACACTTAACGCCGACCCCCCTCTTGAATCACCGTCAAGTTTTGTAAGAACAAGTCCGGTTAATCCTAACTGTGCATCAAAGTTTTCTGCAACATTTACAGCCTCTTGTCCCGTCATAGCATCAATAACAAGCAATTTTTCCTGAGGATTAAAAATCCTGTCAATCAAAAGTAACTCTGCCATCATATCAACATCAATCTGCAATCTTCCGGCAGTATCAAGAATCAATACGTCATATCCGTTATTTTTTGCATGTTCAATAGCTGTTTTTACAATATTTTGAACATCCTTTGAATCCGGAATAGTGAAAACTTCAACTTCAATTTCTTTACCTAAAGTTTGAAGCTGTGTAATAGCAGCAGGTCTATATACGTCACAAGCAACCAAAAGAGGTTTCTTTCCCTCTTTTTTTAGCTTAACCGCAAGCTTTGCGGAAGACGTAGTTTTACCCGCACCTTGAAGCCCCAGCATCATAATTATTGATGGATTTGCGGACAAATCAAGAGGTTTTACTTCTTTACCCAACAATTCAACGAGCTCATCATTTACAATCTTGATAAGCTGCTGAGAAGAATTTACACCCTCAATAATATTTTCACCTTCTGCTTTATCTTTAATTGAAGATATAAAAGCTTTTACTACCCTAAGATTCACATCGGCTTCCAATAAAGCACGGCGAATTTCTCTCAATGCCTCCTGCATATTTTCCGGCGTAAGCTCTTTTGCACCAGTGTTTCTTATAATATTTTGTAATTTCTCGCTTAAACTTTCGAACATATCTCTAGTCTAACACAAAAAAACTATGACTCAATATCGCAGTCGTCATTGGAATTATAGTCAAAATCATTCTCATCATCTTCTATATCATAATAAAAATTGTCATTATCCATAAATTTTTCTTTTATAACAGTCCCTATAAATACTCCTACGAGCTTAAAATAGCCCAAAACACTCCCGTTACCCTCTTTATGAACATAATTTTGCTGCTCTAAAAAATCATCATTTACATAATCTTCTCCAAATCCAAAAGAGATATTTCTTGAAGAATTATCAGATTTTATATAACGAGAATTTTTATTGGAAACATCATAAGAACTTATTGCAGAAATCATCCTTTAACCTCATTCATTAACAATAGAGATTATAATGCGTGAAAGCTTTTTTGTGCTACATGTGTAACGAATATTTACATAAATTTACAAACTGAATATTATGTGATATTTATAAAATTATGAAAGCACTAATACAAAGAGTAAAACAAGCGTCAGTAACAATAAATAATCAATTATATTCTTCAATAGGAACAGGAATATTGGTTTTTCTCGGGGTTGAAAAAGGGGATGAAAAATCAAATGCCGAAGCTTTGGCAAAAAAACTTGTGAACCTTAGAATATTTGAAGATGAAAATGAAAAAATGAACAAATCCCTTTTGGATGTCAACGGAGAAATGCTTGTAGTGTCACAGTTTACCCTGTGCGGAGATTGCAAGAAAGGAACTCGCCCTAGTTTTGATAAATCCGCACCAATGGATATTGCAGAAAACCTGTATGAATTTTTCATAGATTGCATTAGAGCAAATAACATAAAAACCGAAACCGGAAAATTCCGTGCTATGATGGATGTATCCCTTATTAACGACGGCCCCGTCACGTTTTTAGTGGAAAAATAAGTAAAAATAATTTTACATCTTGATTAAATTTAAAATTCATGTTATAATTATTACGTTAAGATATATCGTTTAGTTTTTCACACAGAGGAATAATAAAGATTTTTTTAATTTAAACCAGTTGTATTATATTTATGAATTATTTTTTTAATTAAGAGGCTTATTTATTATGTATGTAAACAAATGCGTCAAGTGCGGTCGAGAATTTGAGACAAAAAACCCCAAAAGAGTTATATGTCCGGATTGTTTGTATCCTGATAAGAAAATGATGATAAATGCGACATCAGAAGAAGATAGTGCAGTGTCAAATACATCTGCGGAATCTCCTGAAGCTCCGCAAGAAGAACCGTTAAACGGTTATAGTACGGAAACACAACCTCAGTTCTATAGCAGTTATAGTGCCGGAGAAGGTCGTCCAAGACCTCAACAACGCCAATATAACCAACAAGGCGGATATAATCAAAACCGTCAAGGCGGATATCAAAGACGTGATAACCAGGGCGGCTATAACAGAGGATATAATCAAAACCGTCAAGGCGGATATCAAAGGCGTGACAATCAAGGCGGGTTTAACCGTGGTGGCTATGGTCAGAACAGACCGCAACAAGGCGGATACAACAGAAATAATTTTAACAACAGACGCCCTCAGGGTGGCGGATTTAACAGAGGCGGGTTTAACAATAAACGCCCTATGAACAGAAATAAGGCACCTAAACAATTATTAGTAAGTAAGGAGCAATTAGAACAAATTGAACTTCTTTACAAAGCTATGTTACCGCTGCCTAACCCTGATGCACACGAAGTTATCGGAGAAAAAATCGGTTTAGAACCAAGAAAAGTATTTTTCGGTATAAATCTTGTAAGACAAAAAATGATGTTACCGAAATTGCCGTTCCCTAAACGTAAATTGGCAATAACTCCGGATCAGATGTTTGCAATTAAAAACTTATATGAACCTTTATTACCGTTACCTCCAATCGGTTGCCACAAAATTATTGCGGCGCAATTAAAAATGGATGAATGGCGTGTTCACGTTGGTATAGGTTTAATTCGATCCCAAATGGGATTACAACGTTGGAATCAGGAAAGAGAAGATGCTCCTGAAGAATTTAAAAATCAACAGGCAAAAGCAGCTGAAAAAACTCCTGAACCGACGGAAGAAGAAAAGCCTAAACGTGGAAGAAAACCTAAGAAAGCAGCTGAAGAAGAACCTGCTGAAGAATAATTATGAATGAAAAATATATTTCTGTCGGTAAAATTCTAAATTTTCACGGAATTAAAGGAGAAGCAAAAGTTGGCTTTACTCAAAGTCAGGCAGATTTTATATTGGGATTAAAAAAGGTTTTTATCAAAAAAAATCCTGATGAATATTTACCTTTCAAGGTTGAAAGAGTACGTATTCATAAGAATACTGCAATTTTTAAATTTGAAGGAATAAATTCCATTGATGAGCTTTTAGAATACAAGGGAGCATTAGTTTTTGTTGAAGAAAGTTTTTTAAGAGAAAATCTTGATGAAAATGAATATTTAATCGATGAACTTGTAGGAATGAGCTTATTTGATAAAAATGGTAAAAAGCTGGGTTTTGTCGTAGGAGTTTCCAACAACGGAGCCAGTGATTTACTGTCTGTTAAAACAAATTCCAAAAGAATCTGTTTAGTACCGTTTGTAGAAGCAATTATAAAAGAAGTTTCTCTAGAAAAAAAATCAATTTTCATAAATAACTTAGAGGGTTTGCTGGAATGATTTTTAATATAATGACACTATTTCCCGATATGGTTGAAAATTATTTTCAATACAGCATACTAAAGCGTGCTGTTGATGCCGGTATCATTGAAATCCAAACAACAAATCCCAGAGATTACACCGAAAACAAACATAAAAAGGTGGACGACATACCATACGGCGGAGGGGCAGGAATGGTGCTTATGGCACAACCCTATGTCGATGCGTATGAAAGCATTGAAAAATCGCCAAAATCTTTGACTATAATGCTTTCTCCACAGGGTAAACCATTAACTGATGAGATGGTAAATGAATTTGCAAAATTTGAACAGATAATACTTATGTGCGGGCATTATGAAGGCTTTGACGAGAGAATACGAGATATTATTAAACCTGTCGAAGTTTCAATCGGAGATTTTGTATTAACAGGCGGGGAGCTGCCCGCTCTATGCTTAATAGATGCAGTTAGCCGCAAATTAGAGGGAACTTTGGGTAAAATTGAGTCTGCGGATGAGGATAGTTTTTCAAACGGACTGTTGGAATACCCGCACTACACCCGCCCAAGAGAATACAGGGGACTAAAAGTTCCTGATGTTCTTTTAAACGGAAATCACAAAGAAATAAACGAATTCAGATTGAAACAATCCATTGAACGCACAAAAAATCGCCGTCCGGATTTATACGAAAAATTTAACAAAAACAAGTAAAATATTAACTTATTCTTCACTTTCCAGTGATTCGTGACCTGATTTATGAGATTTTAATAAAACTCCTCGTTTTGAAGATTTTACAAATTCAATCATTTTTTCTATATATTCATTTGTCGGAATTTCAGCTTGTATTTTTTCAATAGCTTGAGTTGTATTATATTCATCAGAAATCAACAACTTAAATGCTTCATTCATATTTGTTCTGATTTCCT
Source organism: uncultured bacterium (assembly GCA_902761735.1). Classification (GTDB taxonomy): domain Bacteria; phylum Cyanobacteriota; class Vampirovibrionia; order Gastranaerophilales; family Gastranaerophilaceae; genus UBA1221. The sequence continues at coordinate 115,172 of CACWLL010000006.1, read as the reverse complement.
GAGAAACGCCTCGGCGTTTTAAGGCTACAACATTGAGTCCGCGCGGAACAGGGGGTCTGCCTTCACCTTTAGAATACGGAAGGATATCCTGACGAGAAGCTGAAAAGCCGCTAATAATTGCCATATCACCAATTCTAATATTTTGATGGAATACACTCATTCCGCCAACAAACGCTCCAAAACCGACATGAACGTGTCCGCCTAATGTTACAAGGTTTGCCAAAATAACCTGATCATCAAGTACGCAGTTATGAGCGACATGAGAACCAACCATCAATAAACATTTATTTCCTATTCTGGTTGTAAAATCTCCACAAGCTGCACCACGATGGACAGTAACATTTTCTTTAATTATAGTGTCATCGCCTATTATAACTTTTGTTGGTTCACCCTTATATCCTAAATCCTGAGGTTCAGAACCGATTGTAGTAAAAGGAGAGATTGTACATCTTTCACCAATTTCAGCATACTCAATATGAGCATTAGAAATTACTCTTGTTTTACTTCCGATTTTTACGTTTTCCCCAATAACAACGTATGGGCCTATAATTGCATCTTCAGCTATCTGCGCTGACGGATGGATTATTGCTGTTTTATCAATCATTTTCTCTCTCCTATTACATAATACGATACTACTGATTATATTATAAAAAACGGCAATAGAACAATAATTTTATATAATTTTAATACGTATTTCAAAATTATTTTTGCAAAGCACTTTTACCACGAAGTTTACGGTGATATGTAATTGCAAACCTATGCGCCTCATCCCTTATCCTCTGTATAACATAAAGAGCCCCAGAATCCCTCGGTAATAAGACAGATTTGGACTGCTTTGGCAAAAATACTTCTTCCTCTTGTTTTGCCAAACTCACAACATCAATACCTGTTATATTCATTTCCTCAACAATCTGCATAACGCTGGATAATTGACCTTTTCCTCCGTCAATAATTATCAAATCAGGTTTTGCCCATTTTTTCTCATCTCCAAGATGCTTGAATCTGCGAGTCAGAACCTCTTTCATAGATTGAAAATCGTCAGGTTTGCCTTCGGTTGAACGAACTTTAAATTTTCTGTATTCACTTTTTTTCGGCATTCCGTTAATAAAAGTAACCATTGAGGCAACAGTATTTGTTCCTTGAATATGTGAAATATCATAACATTCCATACGATGAGGGAAGTTCTTTAGTTTCAATTTTTCAGCAAGGTATGAACCTATTTCATTAAAATCTTCGTTAATTTTAACCATTTTCTTAATTTTTGCATTATCAAGAACGATACGTGCATTTTTGTCGGCAAGCATCTGAAGTTCTTTACCCTGTGCGGATTTCCCGTAACTTATTTTAACTTTTTTACCCGAAATTACATTAAGCCATTCTTCATATAAGGCTTTTTCTCCTACGGCTTCCAATTCGCTTGACACTATTCTGTCCGGAAATTCTAACGCAAGAGTGTTGTAATATTCTTTAAAGAAAGTTTCAAAAAATTCCGCTCTATCTTCAGCTTCAACCTCATAGGTAAAGTCTTTTTTGTCAATTAGCCGACCTTCTCTTATCATCAATATAACGATTGCGAAAATACCATCTTCATTCAACATGGAAATAACATCTTCGTTGAGTTTTGTATTTTCGTAAACAACCTTTTGTTTTTCTAAAGTTTTCTTTAAATCAAACAAGCTGTCACGCATACGAGCAGCTTTTTCATATTGCTCAGAGGCTGCATATTTATTCATTTCTTCTTCAATTTGCTGAATTAATTCGGATTGTTTACCTGACAAAAACAACTCTGCCTGCTTCACCAGATTTTTATATTCATCACTCGAAACCAACCCCTGACAAGGAGCCATGCAGCGTCCTATTTGATAATATAAACATGGGCGGTCTTTAAACTTTGGGGTTTTACACTGTTTTAACGGGAATATTTTTTTTAAAAAATCCAAGGTAGCATACATAGCCCGAACATCCGTATATGGACCATAATATCGCCCCTTTTCGGGATTTAAGTTCTTTTTTCTTACAACGGTAATCCTTGGAAAATCTTCGTCAGTAATTAGAAAATAAGGATATTTTTTATCATCCTTCAACAAAATATTATATTTGGGTTTGTGTTTTTTTATAAGATGATTTTCTAATATCAAAGCCTCAACTTCGGTATTAGTAATGATATACTCCATTCTCTCTATTTGAGATACAAGAACGTTAACCTTCACACTATCATGGTGTTTGCGGTTAAAATAGCTCATAACACGGCGCTTGAGTATTTTAGCTTTACCGACATATATTATCTCGTCATCAGCATTATAGTATATATAACATCCCGGAAGAGATGGCAGTAATTTTAACGTCTGTTTAAGCTGCTCATTCATAATTCCATTATAGCATTAATTTTGATTATATATATAAATTAATTTATTTTTGCAACTTTTTTGCATCTTCTATTTTCATAGCAAAATACGGTTTTTCTTTTTCCTTGATGAAGATTACGTATCTGTTATTAAAATAGAAATATCTTGGAACAGGTCTTTGAGACGGACCAACTGACGTAGCTTTCATCATTATTCCGGCTTCCGATTTTAACTTAACTCCGGTTTCATCCATTTTAAACTGTACTGTTTCAATAGCCTGTGAAATTATATAATCCGTATTTTTTATAAGCTTGTTGCATAATTCATCAAAAGTACGTTCTTTTTTAAAATCAAGATTTGGGGCTTTAAATTCATCAACATTTGTAAGCCATTTTGCACCACCAAAATCTTCTGATTTTTTTATCATATCATTATACAAATTATCCAACGTATTATTATCATCCGTTCTATATAGGTATATAACATCTCCTTGTTTAGATTTTAGAGATACGGCATAGTCATTTTTGTTATTATAGAACAATACATTTACCGAACTTCGCAATTTACCTGAAGAATCCTTGTTTATGCCAAAATATTTAACATCTCCATCGCTGCCGACAAAATGTGCTTCCGGCAGCTTATCAAATTTTTCAATATATTCAAAATCTTTCTTCAGCATTGCATATAAAATATATTTTCTTTCTGCCGGAGTCCAATCAAAAGCACCAAGTATATCACTAGTTTCATTGAATTTTTCTTTTATGCTGTTTTCAATTTCTTTTTTCATCTTTGGAGATGCCAATCCCCATTTCTTATAATATGAACTTTCCGACAAATCTGATACTGTGAAACTTTTTTTATTAAGATTATCTGCCATAACTGATTTTGTCCCGACAAATTGAACAGGTTGCATTATTATTTCGTCAATTAAATCATTCCAAATAAGTTGAAAAGTTCCCACCCAAACAACATTTTTAGCATTTGATTGAGTATTCATTGTAGGAATAAGTTCAAAATCGGATTCCTTTGTTATTACAGGATTAGAAACTGGACATGCATCCTTTTTCCAAAATTTCCAATTGAATGCACATGCTGAAAGACTCGTCGTCAAAAACATCCCTATTAACGTTAAAATTATATAAAATTTTTTCATATAACTCCTCTCCATTATTCAAACATACTTTTTATATTTTCAATCTTATCACTGCCAACAACTTTTATCAATAAAGTTTTATCTTTTGACGTATCACCTTTTAAAATTTCAATATATGTTTTAGGAACTTTCAATTGTTTTGACAAAAATTCAATGAGAGCCTTATTGGCTTTGCCTTCAATAGGTTGAGCCGTCAGCTTAATTTTTACTCCGGTTTCATCTTTTACAATAGCATTTTTGCTTGCATTTGGAGAAATTTTTAACTGCAAAATCAATCCGTCTTTCGTTTCCTTTATCATATTCATAATCCTTATGTATGAAATTTATTAAATACACTTGAAAATTCAATTTCAAATTCGTATTATTATTATATCATGCCTGAAAAACCACTTTTTGAAGAAATAAAACAAACTCTGATATCTCAAAAAAGAGAACCGGAGGATATAAAAAAAATAGAGGAGGCTTTTGAATTTGCAAGAAGACTCCATGATGGGCAATACCGCGTTTCGGAAGAACCTTATATTATACATCCTGTAGAAGTTGCTAAGATTTTGGTTGATTTAAAAGCTGATACACACACAATTATTGCTGCATTCTTACACGATATACTTGAAGATACAGATACGCAACCGGAAGAAATTGAAGAAAAATTCGGAAAAGATATTCTTACACTTGTTCAGGGTGTAACTAAACTCGGCAAATTAAAATTCAAATCAAAAGAAGAACGTCAGGCAGAAAACTTTCGCCGCTTATTTATTGCAATGGCAAATGATATAAGAATAATTTTTCTGAAACTTGCTGACAGGCTACACAATATGCGTACTCTAAACTTTATGGCAGCAAATAAACAGCAAAAAATTGCGCAAGAAACTCTGGATATATTTGCACCGCTTGCTAATCGTTTAGGTATCGGTAAAATTAAAGCCGAGTTAGAAGATTTATCTTTAAGATATCTTGAACCCGATAAATATTTTGAGATTGCACAACTCGTTTCTCAAACAAAAGCTGAAAGAGAAATGACGGTAAAACTTCTTATCGACCAAATATCAAAAGATGTCAAGAAAAACGGAATAAATGCTCAAATTACAGGTAGAGCAAAGCATTATTACAGCATTTACGCAAAAATGAAAAGGTTAAACATAGCTTTTCACGAACTCTATGACATAACTGCTGTTCGAGTCATTGTAGACAGCGAAAAAGAATGCTATGAAGTGTTGGGGCTTATTCACTCCCAATTCAAACCTATTCCGGGACGATTTAAAGACTATATAGCAATGCCAAAAGGAAACATGTATCAATCCTTGCATACTTCCGTTATCGGTCCTCGTTCAAAACCGCTTGAGGTACAAATAAGAACATGGCAGATGCATGAAGTTGCAGAATATGGTGTTGCCGCACACTGGAGATATAAAGAAAAAGGTTCACAAAAAGCAAATAATCCTGCTGATATGAAATTTTCCTGGATGCGTAAAATGGTTGAGTATGACAAGGATATGACCTCAGCTGAGGATTATGTAAATTCAGTAAAACTTGATTTGTTCTCAGATCAGGTATTTGCCTTTACTCCGGGCGGAGATGTTTTGGATTTACCAAGAAATGCTACTCCCGTGGATTTTGCATATCGTATTCACTCCGACGTCGGAAACAAAACCGTAGGCGCCTTGGTTAACGGCAGAATTGCACAACTTGATACAAAATTAAACAATGGCGATATAGTTGAAATATTAACCTCAAAAACACCGGCACCACGCTTAGACTGGTTGAATTTTGTTGTTACAAAACAAGCATCGTCAAAAATTAAACAATGGTTTAAGAAAAATAATCGTGAAAGCCATATTGAAGCAGGTCGCTCAAATCTTGAACATGAATTAACAAAAAATGTCTTTGATGAATATGCGAAAAATGGTGAATTTGCAAGAATTGCAAAGCAAATGAATTATCAGAGCGAAGAAGATTTATTTGCTGCTCTGGGATACGGTGAAACCACTGCCAATAAAATTTTGAATAAAATTAAAAAACCAAAACAAGAAGTTCCTGAATCTACATTTAGAACATCTAACAGAAAAAAATCCGAAAAAGATATTATCGGCTTAGAGGGTTTATTATATTCGTTTGCAAAATGTTGCTCCCCAATTCCGGGTGAACCGATTGTAGGGGTAGTTACACGTTCTAAAGGTGTATCCGTACACAGAATTGATTGTCAAACTTTAGAAAATATTCCGCCTGAACGCATGCTCGATATCCGCTGGTCAGGGGATAACACAAACAAAACTTATACAACAACAATCCGCGTTGAAACAGGTGAAAAAATCGGTCTGCTTAAAGATATTATTGCGGCAGTTTCTGATAACAATGCAAATATCACTTACGCAAATGTTAAAGCTAAAAACAATAAAAAACTCGGTGTAATTGAAATCGGAATGGAACTTGATAACATCGATACCCTCAAAAAGGTGACCAATTGTATACAAGCAATACCTGATGTATATAGCGTAAAACGTATTCAAACATCATATACTGCAACACCAAGTAATAGCAGAAACAATAACAAATCCTCCGGTAAAAAACGTACAAATAAAAAAGAGAATAATTAATCTGCCAAGTATACTTTTGCTATATCAATATCATTTTGTGTTGTGATTTTTATATTCTTATAACTACCGTTCACGATATAAACATCCTCGCCCAAAGCTTCTACCATGCCGGCATCATCGGTATATGATTGTCCTGCGAATTTTTGATGCGCTTCCATAATGATATCATATTTGAAAGCTTGCGGAGTTTGTGTATTATACAATTTTGAACGGTCTATTGTTCTTACAATCTTATCATTTACAACTTCCTTAATTGTATCAACTGTTTTTGTCATAACTGAAATCGCATTTTTATCTTTTACGGTAGAAATACACAATTCAATTAAATCAACATTAATTACGGGTCTTGCCGCATCATGAATTAATACATAATCGCATATTGAATGTTTTAAACCGTTATAAACAGATTGTTGTCTGGTTTCACCGCCCTCGATTATTTCCAACCTGTTGTAGCCCCTAAATATATTTTTAAAATCCTCAATTACGGATTTATTTGCACAAATTATTATCTTATCAACGGAAGATTTTTCAAAAACATCAACCGTGTGTTTTATAACTTCCTTGCCGTTAATAATCTCTAAAAGTTTGTTTTTATTTCCAAATCTTGATGAAGTTCCGCCCGCTGTTATTATTGCATTTATTGTCATTATTACTCCTTAAAATGTTTATATAATTTATTTTCAACTTCTTTTTTGGATAACAGGTCATAAGTGCCGTCAGAATAATTTAACTTCACTCCGGAACCTGATTTGACCTCTCCTATTACGGTAAAATCGCTAACCTCGTCAGTAGTAGCAACTAATCCGTAATCTTCACCGCCGTATAATATAAAATCCTTGTTATTAGGGATTTTTACCAACGCCGCATCTGTCGGAATCTTGTCATAATAAATTTCAAGCATAACCCCGCTCATATCGGCAATTACAGACAAGGCATCCGCTAATCCGTCAGAAGTATCCATCATGGCATACTTTCCCATCTGACATGTCGCAATCCGTTTTGAAAATTCCATTTGAGGCTTAGGCATAATATGGGCATCAATAAGCCGTTTCTTTTCATCCTCAAAAAGTTGCTCATAGTTTTGCCCTGATAATATACTTAATCCTACCGCCGATAAACCGTGTTTACCTGATATAACCACTTTTTGTCCGACTTTTGCTCCGCCTCTTGATGAAATTTTTCTTCCTTTTACGGAACCTATTGCGCAAACAGATACATAGATTTTATCAGCACCCGTAATATCTCCTCCGACAATTTCAGCTCCAAAACAAGCATCCTTTGCACCGTTATAAAAATCTTCTATAAACTTATCTTCTGTTTTATCCGGCAATGATAATGCTATTGTTAAATATTTTGGTTCGGCTCCGCTTGCACAAATATCGGAAATATTTACGGCAACTGATTTATACCCGAGTTGATAAGGCGTAAAATATCTTCTTGAAAAATGTACTTCTTCCACTAAACTATCCTGAGATACTACAATTCCCAAATCTTCAAGATAAGCACAATCATCTCCGATATATTTTGAACTTAGAGTATTTTGGATTATGTTAATAAATTCTTTTTCTTTCATTACTCTATTTCGTTTTCAATCAATGCCACAAACTCATCTACTAAAGTTTCGTTCCATTTTGTACCGGCATCTTTTTTAATTACTTCTACGGCTTCCTGTGGGGTAAGCTTTTCTCTATAAGCTCTATCCTCAAGAAGGGCAAAAAATGCATCAACAATCAAAACAATTTGCGATGTCATCGGAATATTTTCTTTTGATAGTTTTGCAGGATAACCGGTTCCGTCCCAATTTTCGTGATGATATTCTACAATTGGAATTACGTCTTGAATGTATGATATAGGGGTTAAAATTTCTTTTGCCGCAATTAGAGGATGTTCCTTTATTTGATTTTTTTCATCCTCAGTCAGAGGAGATTTCTTTTTAAAGATATCCTGAGGAACCAAAAGATTACCTATATCATATAAAAGTAAAGCTATTTTTAAATTATCAATATCGGATTTTGATAAGTCAAATCTCTTAGCCAAAGATACTGCCGTAAGAACTTTTAACTTAACATTCCCTTGAATATGCATCGGATTATATGTTTGAGTCAACAAATCCGCAACCGAATACAAAACTTCACTCTGGGGAGCTGAGGACATCAGCTTTTCAGACAAATCCGATTTAAAGTCGTCTGATAGAGGGATTTTTCTTTTATTTAAAATATCAAGAAAAGCACTGACAGCAAGTTCTTGCCATGACGTTTCATCCATAGGTTTTGCAAGAGTAACCTGATTCCTGCCGTTATGCTTCGACATATACATAGCTTGATCAGTTAACTCCATAACATCCTCAATATTATCGGAATGCTCCAAAAAAGTTGCAACTCCGATACTTGCCGTAATATGACCAATCGTATCTATCTCAACAGCTTCAATAGCTTTTCTAATACGCTCTGCAGCTATCATAGCACCATTTGAAGATACTCCGGGAAGAATAACATTAAATTCTTCGCCGCCCATTCTGGCTGCCGTATCAATAGAACGGGCATTGGATTTCAGGACATCCGCAATAGTCTTGATTGCCAAATCCCCAAATTGATGACCGTATGTATCATTTATTTTTTTCAAAAAGTCTAAATCAAGCCCAATAATACTGAAAGGCTGATTGATACGCAAGGCTCTGGTAACTTCTTTTTTCAGATATTCTTCAAAATATCTGCGATTATATAAACCTGTTAAACCATCCGTTACAGCCTGTTCTTTTACTCGCTCAAACAAATCCGCAATTGTAATTGCAAGTTCAATTTGCTGCGCATACATTGTCAGAAAATCCTTTTCGGATTTAGCAAGTTCTTCACGAGAAGAAAACACCGCAAAAATTCCAAAAGGTTTTTTAAAAGCATATAACGGAATTGTTATTATTGAACGTGTTGATTTATCGCTCAATATCTCATCCAAAACTGATTTATCCAATTCCGGCATAATAGCCTTCAATGATGCTCCGACATCTTTTGACTGAATTATTTCACGTTTTTCTAACGCGTTATAAAATATTTCATTCTCAGAATATGCCAAACGCCTCGCCTGAATTGGAGTTTTCAAAATATTATCCGCACGTCTTATTGTGATATCATCAGCTTCGGCTATTACGGAAAGGAAAAACCCGTCATCATCTTTTTCTTTACGCATAATAGTGCTGTGTAAATAGCCCAATTCTCCTTGAATACTGTTAACAACAGTTTCCAGCACGCTGCGTAACGGTTTTGCAGAATTCATCATATCAAGAATATTCTGCAAGGAAAGCATTCGTTTATTTGCAATATTCAATTCTTTAGTACGTTCTTCTATTTCCTGTTCAAGCTGCAAGTTTCTTTCATATATCTCAAGAAACTCTTCTTTACCGTGATAAATATTTTTCTCCACCTCGGAGATTTGTTTGCTTATTTCATTAATTTTATCGAAAAAACCCATTGAAAACCTTTTATTTATAATTTCACCGAAAAATTATACTATAAGCATAAAATTTTGGCACAATGTTAAGCTATTTATTAAAAAATATTTTTTCTGCGTTTGCCGTTGTACTCTCAGCGACCTCATCAAAAGAGATATTCCTTAATTTTGCTATTTCTTCCGCAACATATTTTACATAAGCCGGCTGATTTTCTTTCCCTCTGAACGGAACAGGTGTAAGATACGGCGCATCTGTTTCCAATAAAAGCCTGTCGAGAGGAACTTCTTTTGCTGCCTCTTTTATTTTTATGGCACTGTTAAAAGTAACCACACCTCCTATTGCAATATACCAACCCTCTTTAAGACATTCTCTTGCAAATTCTACACTACCGGAAAAACAATGCAAAACTACCTTTGAGTTTTTGTTATACTCTTTTAAAATATCAAAACAATCTTTATGAGCATCTCTGTCGTGAACGGATATCGGCAATCCAAGCTCGTTTGCCAGTTTTATTTGCTTGATAAATATATCTTTTTGTTCTTCCTTGTGTTTTTTATCCCAATAATAATCAAGACCTATTTCTCCGATTGCAATGATTTTATCATTATTTTTTACGTTATTTCTGATTTTGTCGAGAATTTCATCATTCCAATTCTTTGCATCTTCGGGATGTATACCCAGCATACCGTATACATTTTCATATTTTTTTACTAATGCGGGGATTACATCAATATCATCAGGGGATGCCCCGGGGACTAAAATTTTTGACACTCCGTTTTCTGTCGCATTCCTAACTGCATCTTCTTCCGCAATTTTCTCCAAATAATTTATATGAGTATGAGTATCAATTAACATTGTTTCACCTTTTTGCCTTAAAACTATATTACAATTATACCATAGCTTAAAATTTGTGATACAATCGAAATTATGGAAGAGAAAGATTTAAAGATTTCAATTGCACATTTGTACCCAAAACTCCTAAATCTATACGGAGATATCGGGAATATTATAACTCTTAAAAAGCGTTGTGAATGGCGAGGAATCACCGTCGAATTTGAAGATATTAATATCGGAGATAAAATATCGGAACACGACATATATTTTATCGGAGGCGGACAGGATAAACAACAGGAAGAAGTTGCGGACGAATTATACCGTCAAAAAGATTTTTTAACTGAAGAACGTGACAAAAACTCTGTCTTTTTAGGAATTTGCGGCGGATATCAGCTTATGGGGCATTATTACCAGCCGCACGACAAAGAAAGACTCAACGGTATAAGCCTTATGGATGCATATACCGTTGCCGGTAACACAAGATTTATTGGAAATGTAACCGTAAAAACAGATTTTACAAACCCGAATACTCTTGTCGGATTTGAAAATCATAGCGGATTGACATTTCTGCAAGGTGAAACCAAACCTCTCGGCAGGGTAGAAATCGGAAACGGCAACAACGGAAAAGATAAAACTGAAGGCGGTCAATATAAAAATGTTTTCGGAACATATTTACATGGTTCTTTTTTACCTAAGAATCCGCATTTTGCAGATTATTTAATTGAACTTGCTCTTGAAAAACGCTATGGAGAAAAAATAGTTCTATCAAAACTGAATGACAAATTAGAGCAAGATACTCATTTATCACTAATAGGGAAATCATATTAATTCGGTATTTGTAAATTTCTTGAAAAACTGTAAAAAAAAGTTATAATCAAAGTTATGACAGAGCTTAACATTGATACATCAAATATAGACACCCTTAAAGAACTTGTGAAAAATAAATTGGATAATACCGAGTTATTTCAATTCAAAGGAACTGTGTCAAAACTTTTAGGATTGACGGTTGAAGTAAAACTCCCGGGCTTAAAAGTCGGAGATTTGTGTTTTATAGAAACTGCAGACGGAGGGAAAAAACCTGCGGAAGTACAAGCTTTTAAAGGGGAAGTCGCACAATTACTTCTTTTACTTGATGCTAATGGTATCGGACAGGGCAGTACCGTTGTCAGCACAGGAAATCCTATTATAGTACCTGTCGGCGATTTTTTGCTTGGCAGACTGATTGACCCTATGGGAAATCCGCTTGACGGGAAACCTCTAGATACTACCGGCGCAAGCTGGCGTTCTATTGAAGGACCGCCACCCGGACCGTTTGAAAGACCGATAATTACAGAAATCTTTTCAACGGGTGTTCGTGCAATAGATTCTTGTATGACTATGGGCTGCGGACAGCGTTTAGGATTATTTGCAGGTTCAGGTGTCGGGAAAAGTACCCTGCTTGGTATGATTGCCCGTAACTCTGATGCAGACGTAAACGTCGTTGCGCTAATCGGAGAACGCGGAAGAGAAGTTAAAGAGTTTATTGAAGATTCGCTGGGCGAGGAAGGTTTAGCCAAATCAGTTTTGGTCTGTTCAACCGGAGATAAACCTCCTCTAATCCGTCAAAAAGCCCTTTTAACAGCAACAGCCGTATGTGAATATTTTAGAGATCAAGGTAAAAAAGTTTTTCTTATGACAGATACCGTAACCCGTTGTGCAATGGCAGGCAGAGAAGTAGGTCTATCACTCGGTGAACCGCCTACAATGAAAGGTTATCCGCCATCCATATTTTCTTGGTTACAAAAAGTTCTGGAAAGAGCAGGCAACAGTCCTAAAGGCTCAATTACCGCATTATATACGGTACTTATGGAAGGTGATGATATTTCAGACCCTATTGTGGATATTGTACGTGGTATCGTTGACGGGCATATTTTCCTATCAAGAAAAGTTGCCGAAAGCAACCATTATCCTGCAATTGACGTTTTAGGAAGTATTTCAAGGCTTATGTCCTCAATTGCAACACCTGAACACAAAGAAGCAGCAGCTAAAATGAGAACAATTATGTCAATGTATAGAGAAAATAAAGATTTAATTGACGTAGGGATGTACCAACCCGGCTCAAATCCGAAATTGGATATTGCAATTCAAATGATGCCTCAGGTCAATGCCTTTCTTCAACAAAGAACTTCTGACAGTGTAAGCATGGAAACTACTATTCAAACTTTAGTTGATATGATGAGAGATGTAGATATTTAATTGTGTTTCTAATTGATTTTTAACAATGTTTATCCTACAATTCGTTAATGTTAAGTACTTTACAAGGGGGTATACACAATGGCAGAAGATTGTATTTTTTGTAAGATTATAAACGGAGAATTTAATACGGAATTTGTATATGAAAATGAACATTTGGTAGTTTTCAAAGATATTCATCCAAAAGCTCCCATACATCTGTTAGTAGTTCCGAAAATTCACGCCGCATCATTAAACGAACTTGATGACAAAAATTTACTGGGAGAATTATTATTGGGCGTGAAGGAAGTTACAAAAAAAATAGGACTTAACTCTTATAGAACGGTTATTAATACCGGAAAAGAAGCAGGGCAGGAAGTTTTTCACTTACATATACATGTACTCGGCAAATAAATTTTCGTGCTAGAATATAATTATCTACAACTAAGGGAGAAATTAATTAAATGAAAAACGGAATAGAGAATGGTTATTACCACGAAATTACCCCATCAGGATTTGGCATCGCAATAAAGGCCGGAAAAGTTTTATATTCAAAACAATCTGGATTTCAAAAGGTTGAAGTTTTTGAAACAGACAGTTCGTTGGGCAGAGTTCTTACTCTTGACGATTTGATGATGACAACAGAAGGGGATGAATATCATTATCACGAAATGATTGCTCATATTCCGATGATGAACCACAAAAACCCTGAATCCGTTCTTGTTATAGGCGGAGGTGACGGAGGAACAATAAGAGAAGTTCTTAAACACAAAACCGTGAAAAGAGTTGTTCTTTGTGAAATTGATGGCATGGTAATTGAGGCTTGCAAACAATTTTTACCAACAATTGCTTGTGAATTGGACAATCCAAAAGTTGAAATTCTTGTTCAGGATGCTATTGAATACATAAAAGATAAAAAGAACGAATTTGATATCGTTCTTATTGATTCAACTGATCCAATGGGACCGGGAGAGGGTCTGTTCACCGACGAATTTTACACAAACGTAAAAAATTCACTTAAAGAAGGCGGCATAATGGTAGCTCAATCCGAATCGCCATTCGCTCAAGCTGATTCCGTAAAAAAAATGTATGTTCAATTGAACAAAGTATTTCCAATTTGTGAAACATATACATCAAATATTCCGACATATCCTGGCGGATATTGGGCTTGGGCGTTCTGCTCCGAAACCGAAAAACCGCTTTCTTATATTGATGAGGAAAGATGTGAAGAAATCACAAAAACATGCAAAATATATAATAAAGATTATCATCTGGCACGATTTGCTCTGCCAAATTACTTAAAAGAATTGTTATAAAAGAAAGGTTTCTTATAAATGTACGTATCCGTCATAATTTCAGGAATAATAATGATATTGTTAGCAGGACTACTCATAGCCCTCCATCTTTTGGGACACGCATTTCCTGCGGCAGCACCTGTTTTTGCAACAATTGAAATGATACTTTTGATAAGTATCCTTATACTTGTCCACGAAGCAGGACACTTTTTTGCTGCGGAAGTATTTAAAATAAAAGTAGAAAAATTTGCATTCGGACTGCCTATAGGACCTGTTTTATGGAAAAGGAATTTCAAAGGAGTCGAAGTTCTTATTCACGCATTTTTATTTGGCGGATATGTAGCATTCCCTGACGACGATAAAGATTCGGGTTTGCCGGCAGATTCACCTGAAAGATTTATGAACAGACCTGCTTTTCAAAAGTTTTGCGTATTTTCTGCAGGTGTAACCGCAAACGTAATCTGTGCATTTCTTTTTGTCGCATTAACCGCTACTATTTGGGGACAAATGCCATCCGGAAAATATGAAATTCATATTAAAAATATAGTTGCACCGCAAACAGAATCCGTATGGCAATCAGGACTTAAAAAAGGCGATAGAATAATTCAAATTAACGGCTCTGAAATTACAATACCCGGTTTTATTAACAAGTATGCACAACTTCACAGGAAAAATGACGGAAAAATAAATGAAATCTCTCTTGAAAAAAATTATGACAATCTTAAAAAATTAAACCCTGCATTCACAAGAGATGAAATTATACCGAAAGATGTTATCATTAAATTACCTAAAATTGAACCTGAACACCCTATAACTCTTAGTGAAAATATATTAAAGGGTTTTGAAAAATATAAAGATAACAGATTGGAATTAAATGAAACACAAAAAGCCATAAGGGACAAGCTTGACGGGAAAAATATAATAGTATCGGATGGTACATATACCCTTAACAATATAGCTTATGCAATATCCGACACAATTATACCGTTATATGTTATCGTAGAACGCAACGGCGAAAAAATAGCTTTAAAACCGATTTTCCCTAATATTGAGGGCAAAATCGGTATCGAATATGATATAAAAGAAATTGTTATACCTACAAAAGGGTCGATATCCATAATAACAACAAGTACAAAATATTTGTGGGATAAAACTGTATTGTTATGCTATGGTTTGTATCAAATATTTGCGGGCAAAATTCCTGCAAGTGAACTCCACGGAATAATTGCTATTACAAAAGTTGGCGGAGATGTAATTAACAACAACGGATTTTTCTCCGGCTTACTCTTGACAGCAATAATTTCGCTTGATTTAGCCATTATGAATTTTTTACCGTTACCAGCATTGGATGGCGGACATGTAATGTTTTTGATTATTGAAAAAATCCGAGGCAAAAAGCTCAGCGAAGAAGCTATTGAAAAAATCGGCACTGTATTCTTTATGCTGCTTATACTGCTTATGGTATTAGTTTGCTTTAACGATATATACGCTCTTATTATGAAAAAATTGTAATAAGACACTCATAAAATATTAAGTAAACACTGTCGAAAAGGCTAATTGTGATTTGTAATAATATATTCTTTCGTTTGAGTACTTGAAACATCCGGAGTACGAGGCAAATATACAACTTCACAATAATCTTTTAAGAAATCAAACTTACCTTCCCAATCATCGCCCATAACAAATACATCTGCCTGATATTTTTTTATATCATCAATTTTTTGATTACAATCCATTAAACATAGTTCTTTTTTCTCAGAACCATCATTTGTTTTAAATCTCCAATAATCACCTTTAATTATCTCAACATTATTATCCTTTGCTATTTTATATAAAGTTTCGTACATTTCCGGTTTTATATAATCATCCGGTTCAACAATACCAATATATTCTCCGGTTGCTATATCCATACCAACATTCATAGCCTTACCATAGCCACCATTTTCTTTATGGATAACTTTTATTCTCTCATCTTTTGCAGCGTATTCATCTAAGATACCGCGGTATTATCACTGATACTTTCGGTGAATTAATATTACTTGGCACAATAACTCCATATAACTATATTTATACTGTATTATGAATTAATACCCTTAGTATTAATCAATCAGTAAATAATTGCAATAAAGATACAAACAAGTTATAACTAAAAAGAAAAGTCGGAGAACCCTCTCCGGCTTGTGCTACAGAAAAATCATAATACAGTAATAACAAAATACACCCTGTAGCCGCCTTAAATTTACATTAAGAACTACTTTTTTCTTTTGATAAATTATTCATACAGATTTCTATTTTAGATATTTGATTATTTAACATATCTAACTTCCGCTCAATACGTTATAACTTTCCTTGTCCTCGGAAAATTTTCTTCTTATTTTAAATTTGACACCAAAAAATCTTATTATTTTATGATTACCTTGATTTCTTATAGAGAATATTTTTTGTAATAAAGTTAAAGAATTTGTCATTTTCCTATAAAATTTGTTTGGATGTTTTAATATAGATTTTAATGTTTCTAAATCGTTTTCAGGAAATAATAATTCCTCAAGCTCTCCTGTTTTGTATGCGTAATTAAATTCTTTTCTGAATACTTCAAAAAAATCCTTTTTAAAAGGTTCCTCAACCCTATATAAATTCCATATATATGAACAATATCTTCTATACCAAAAGATATTTATAAATTTTCTATATAATTCTTCATTATTTTTCAAAATATCATATATAAAATCATATTCGTATTTTAAGGCATAAACTTTTTTCTTATCTTTTATTGAAGCATTTGGATTATCAATCCTGTACATATAAAAAGGTTTATTAACAATATAAAATCTGGTAGCATAACAGAGAGTTTGAAACCAAAAACCAGTATCTTGATAACTTGCACCTGAGGTTTCATTGTGCCTAATATTATATTTTTTTATGAAAGAATTTTTATAAATCCCCGCCCAAGTATGCATTTGAAAATTAAAAACATCAATATTTTCTTGTGGATTAAGTATCTTATTATAATATTTTTTATTGCAATCCATTAACCATAGTTCTTTTTTCTCAGAACCATCATTTGTTTTAAATCTCCAATAATCACCTTTTACTATCTGAACATTATTATCCTTTGCTATTTGATATAAATCTTCGTACATGTTCGGTTCAATATAATCATCAGGTTCTACAATCCCGATATATTCTCCGGTTGCTATATCCATACCAACATTCATAGCCTTACCATAGCCACCATTTTCTTTATGGATAACTTTTATTCTTTCATCTCTTGCTACATATTCATCAAGAATTGCAGCTGAACTGTCCGTTGAACCATCATCAATGCATATTATTTCTATGTCTTTAAGAGTTTGGTTTACAACACTATCAAGGCATTCTCTCAAATATTTTTCAACATTATATACGGGTATTACTATACTTACTCTCGGCATTTACTTGTTCCTTTTTCTAATCTTTATCTTTATACCTAAAACAGTTATTATTTTATGCTTTTTATCCGCTGAATTTTTGGCTGAGAACAAATTCTCTAAAAAATTATATTTTTGCTTAATATTTTGAAATACAGGTATTCCTAATATGTATAATTTTATGCCTCTCCAATCTTCCTGCTTACATATAATTTTAGAAATAAACTCTTGTATTCGGTAAGCCCTGATATCATCATAAAACTCAGTTAGCTCCAAATATTTTTTATATTCCCCTCTTAAAGGATGCATAGAAGATGTTTTCCACGGCTTATATATACCTGTAAAATGAAGTATTCCGGGATTTAATGCAGCATTGTCTTCTTCTTGTTGGGAATAATTATGTTTTGGATACCATTTTATGTAAGCCGGAGTATTTAAATTCCACTTAAGAGGCAAAAATAAACATTTTCCGTTTAACACTCCATTTAATATATCTTGGTCTTGCATTGTTATTTTTTCTGCATTTTCATTGTAATATTTAATGGAAATTGCAAACAAATCAATAGTTCTTAGCTTCTTTAAATTGAAAAGTATCATTCCGGCATTAAAATAATTATTCTCTTGGGGTAAACCTAATCTCTCAATATTAGACGTACTGGACTCATCCTCAACTACACCTGCAAAATAATTCTCAATATCAAAACTCCACAAATCAGATAAATCATCTTCTGCTATCATATCGCAATCCATATATATACATTTATCAATAGATTCCGGCAATACATCCGCTAAAAACAATCTGTAATATGTTGCACCTGATATCCAGCCTCTGTTTAAGGGAAACTTTGATATGTCATAGTTACTTACATCTACATAATTTATACAAAAATTCCTTATTTTAGTTAAGTCATTTAACTTGTCTTTATTTTCATTTTTTAAACCTGTATTTAAAATATAAAAAGTATAAAAATTTTCATATTTTGAGTTTGCTAAAATAGATGTTATTGTAACTGCGCATTGCTGAATATAATTATCATCTATTGCAAAGACAATATTTATATTATTGCTAGTCTTCATTGATTGGTTATATTCTTTTTTATTAAAATATTGTGCATAACCCAAATTTATTTGTTTTTTCTTTATACTATTTAACCGTGACACTTATATTTTTCTCCTGATTTTAATTTTTATACCAAGTATATTAAGTACTTTATGCGAATTTCTACCAGAAGCAGGTTCAGCAACCCTTAACAAAGACCTATATATACAATATGGAACATTATTTATCATAAACTTTAATTTATCATATATATTTGGATAATAAAAATAACTTTCTATATGCTCAAATACACCAAATTCTTCAAATACACTCTTTAATTTTATTTCTATTTCATGAGAATTTTTTAAATTAAGCGTATCTAAATGCCAATAGCTGTGCTCTACAAACCAATTTATAAAACTTTGTTCAACAACTTTATATTTGCCATTTTTCTCCAAGAAATCTTTTAGTGTTTTTGCGCTTTCTATAAAGCATTCGGGTGATTCATCTCGGCGTTCAGATAATCGGGTTGCGGCATTCGTTCTATGAGTTACTAAAACATCATCAACAACTGATATTTTATCCGCTACACATAATGCGCCAAATGTAAACATCCCATCTTCGGAATTGTGCAGAGCCGGAAATCTTAGTTGATATTTTTCTATAAAATCTCTTTTAAATAATTTATCCCACGTCCATCCTACACAAAAGCCAATAACATATTCCATAAAATCATTGCAATTAAAAATATCTTTTTGTGGCAGCCACTGTTTATTTATTGTCCAATTTGTTTTTGTTATTTGTTTCGTTTTTTCATCCAATTGCAGACTCCGACAGATAACAATATCTAAGTCATGTTGAATCGATTTATTATACATTTTTCCCAACATCGAAATATTATATACGTCATCGCTGTCTAAAATTGCCAAATATTCACCGGTTGCAATATTTAGCGCATTATTTCTTGCTACTCCTGCCCCTCGATTTTCTTGGGTAATAACTTTTATTCTTCCATCTTTTGCAGCGTATTCATCTAAGATAGCACCGGAACCGTCTGTAGAACCATCATCAACGCAAATTATCTCACGGTATTATCACTGATACTTTCGGTGAATTAATATTACTTGGCACAATAACTCCATATAACTATATTTATACTGTATTATGAATTAATACCCTTAGTATAAATCAATCAATAAATAATTGCAATAAAGATACAAACAAGTTATAACTAAAAAGAAAAGCCGGAGAACTCTCTCCGGCTTGTGCTACAGAAAAATCATAATACAGTAATAACGAAAAATGCCCTGCAGCCGACATTAAAAATTTGAATTTGCAATAATATATTCTTTCGTTTGAGTACTTGAAACATCCGGAGTACGAGGCAAATATACAACTTCACAATAATCTTTTAAGAAATCAAACTTATCTTCCCAATCATCGCCCATAACAAATACATCCGCCTGATATTTTTTTATATCATCAATTTTTTGCTCCCAATTATTTTCAGGTATCACCAAATCCACATACCTACAAGCTTCCAAAATCATTTTTCGCTGCGCATATGTATAATAGGATTTTTTCTTTTTTATTGTATTAAATTCATCACTTGACAATGCAACTATTAAATAATCACCCAAAGCCTTTGCCCTTTTGAGTAAATTTATATGCCCGTAATGCAATACATCAAATGTTCCATAAGTTATCACTCGTTTCATCTATTTATTCTCCATTTTATAACATACATAATTCGCTTTATTAACATTATGATGTTCATTGCCAATATCTTTTGGATAATCCATATATTTTGGAATATCATATCTCATATATAATTCTGGATTGGCTGGAGCATAAAATTCAATGTGCTCAAACATCATCTTTTTTAGAGGAAAAATATATTCTTTCGGTATAAAATCAGTATTAAAATCACGATTATATGAGTTCCTACAGTCAATACCATAGTATATTTTATTACTATTATTTACTATATATTTATTGTTAGATTTTTCTTGCACCAAAAAATCTACGATTTCATTTTCATAATCGAATTCTTTTTTCTTAACTTCTATATTTTCTAAATATCTTTTATGTTCTTCAAATGTATAACCTTCTGCATAAAAATCATATGACCAAAAATCCAAGTATAGTCTGTCAATTATGTTATTACCTTTTGATATTTGCAACTGATCATCCCATATAGTCAGAACATATTGATTAGGATATTTAAGAGTATATTTTTCCGCAAAATCATATTCTTTATATTCACTTTTTTTACCATCATAAGTAAGCACAACAAAATGCTCCTTAGCGAACTCTATCAATTTTTCATAATCTTTTCTAATTAATCCAAAATCCAAATCATCGTCCCAAGGGATAAATCCTTTGTGCCTCATTGCACCTAATAATGTGCCACAATTCATAAAAGGTTTTATATTAATTTCTCTTATTTCGTCAAAAAACTCTTTAGCAAATTTTACAAGTTTTAATTGTTGTTCTCGTAACTCCCCAGTAGCAGGTTTTAATTTTGTTATATCCGAGTGCTCTTTTAGATATTCTAATTGATATGTAACATTGCAAAGTTGTTTATTTGCTTGTTTATATAATTTTTTATAATTCTTAAATTTAAATTTAAAACCCAATATTGTTAAATTTTTAGTTTTAATATTATTATTGTAGCTATTTTCAAGAGAAAAAATTTTTCTTAATATTTTTACTATAAGAGATTTTTTCTTATTATTTCGTTGAAGATCACACCATGACGCATTAAAATGATGAACGGCATAAGAGATATTTTCTTCATATTTACAAAATATATTTGACGGATAAATAATACATCCATCTTCTAAAATTCTTGTATTATTTTCGTTGTAAGGTTCACAAAAATTATATTTTCTTTTAAAATAATCTGTGACTCTTTGGGTATTTGTATATATATTTAAGCTTCCATCGGGATTGATAAAGTGTAAATTATCATACTCATCTAGTAAATCTTTAATAATATTGTTACCTTTTTGAGATGCAACAACTGCTGTAAAAGGTGCAATATGCCCCCGCCAATTTTCATATCCACTAAAGAATTTTAAATCCAAAAATTTATCAAAAGACTTAAATACTTCATTATCACTATCAAAATATATACCGCCATAATTATATAACGCATATAATCTAAAATAATCTGTTATAAATGCCCACTTTTTAGCTATATATGCCTCTTTAACATATTGATTTTTACATGTTTTTAGGTCATTATCATTCCACTCACGAATTTTGTAATCCGGTAAATATTTTTTCCAACTTTTTATGCATTTTTTAACTAATTTTGTTTTAGGATTATTTCCAAACCAACAGTAATGTATAACTTTAGGTATAGTATTATTCTTATTTATTTGGTAATCTCTACTATATCTCTTAAATGATATTTTTATTCCAAACAAATTTATATTTTTATGAGTTTTATCATTTGAATTTTTCATCGAAAAAATTTTTTTTAGTATAATGCTATATTCACGCTCCATAAAAGAATGTTTACAGATTTTATAAAATTCTTTATTATCAATTGATGACTCAATTTTTTTTATATCGTAATTTTTGTTTAGCATGATAAAAAGTTTACGCATTTCTCTATAAAATAAAAGCGAAATAAAATAATTATCCTCTTTGATTAATTTGTACCAAGATAATAAAGTATTAATCATATATACAAGATAAACATATATAAAATGTTCTCTATTCTCTTTTGTTTTGATTATATTTAAGCTTGTAATCCTATTATTTATAATATCCTTCCAGAACATTACCCTATTTGATTGAGAAGCAGATTTGTTATGAATTCTATAATTATAAAGTGGCTTTGAGATTATTGATATTGTATTTGCATTTACAATTGCACTGATTAAAAACGGAATATCTTCACAAAATCTATTTGTTGCATAATAAATATTATTATTAATTATAAATTCTCTTGAATATATCATACGCGTGGTAAATGCAACTTTTATATATGAAGTTTTTAGATTTTTTAATTCAATATGTGGATTACCAATAATATTTCGATATGGTTCCAAATACCATTCTTGAGAAAAAGATTTAGCTGTTTCTTCAATATAATTATTATAATTAAAAATAATAAAGTCATTATTGTTTTTTGTGATTTGATTATATGCGAGTTCACAAGCATTTAACTCATACCAATCGTCAGGGTCAAGAAACATAACATAATCACCATTTGCATTTTCTATTCCAATGTTCCTTGCTATACCTTGCCCTTGGTTTATATTTTGTTCTATAATTTTTATTCGATTATCTTTTTGTGCATATTCTTTTAAAATATTTAGTGAGGCATCTGTAGATTTGTCATCTATACAAATTATTTCGATATCTTTCAATGTTTGATTAACTACACTATCAAGGCACTCCATCAGATATTTTTCAACATTATATACAGGTATTATTACTGATACTTTAGACATTTATATTATCCTCCAATTTTGATAATTGGTTATTTAACCTGTCAATTTTCTGTTCAATACGCTTTAACCTTTCTCTGCTTTCTAAGTTTTTACTTTTAAATTTAAACTTAATACCAAACAAGGTAACTTGTTTTCTAATGCCTTTATTTTTTATTGAGAAAATATTCTCTGACAACGTATTATAGTCAATATACGATATTTTATTTATTTTATTTTTTTGAATTAATTCTAAATTATAATTTTTGAGTACATTATTATCTAATATTTTTGCCAACTTTTTAAATTTTTTTATTGCTAATTTTTTGTTTGTAGTCAACATATACGCATGCCACAAATATTGATCAAATATCACACTTAATAATTTACTATTTGCTTCTTGCAAATTATATTTTTTGCTATATAAATAGATATTCTTATAAATTTCTGGTAATACTAAACGCGTATTTTCCTCTACACATTTAGACATAATAGAATTATTTCTTTGTAAATAGTTATAAAAATATTTATTTGAATAATAAACTTTTTTTGTATATAATAAATACTTTGCAATAAATTCATTATCCTCATGAAGTAACCCTAATGGAAACTCTATTTTTTTATCTTTAATAATTGAAGTTTTATATAATTTATTCCATACTGTAACTGTAGTATCATGGTAAAGTGTATAATTCCAATCGTATAAACCTTCTAATTTTATTTTATGGTAATATTTCGCATTGTTTACTGTTTTTGAAGTATAATCATTATCTTCTGCGACTATATTTGCGCCCCAACATACTACATCAACATTATATTGACACATTAAATTGTATGCGGTTTCATATGTTTCAGATTCAATCCAATCATCTGAATCAACAAAACCAACATACTCGCTTGTTACATACTTAATACCGACATTTCTTGCGGAGGATAGTCCACCATTCTCTTTGCGAATAATTTTTATTCGAGCATCCCTTGCTGCATATTCATCCAAAATTGTAGGACAATCATCTGTAGAACCATCATCAACACAAATAATTTCAATATCTTGTAATGTTTGATTAATAACACTATCAAGGCATTTTCGTATATATTTTTCAACATTATATACGGGGATTATTACTGATACTTTAGGCATTTACGTTACTCCTATTTACTGTAATTTTATGCCCAAATATTATATAGTCTTTGTATTCAGGATAGGTATTGATATTAAATATATTAAAATACCAATGTTTATGAGATTTCCATAATATTTTTTTCAGTTTTCTATAATTCTTTAAGCTATAACATTGAAATGGTGTAATTACACCCTCTGTAAATTCAACTAAATCCTTAATATCTTTTAAAATTTTTTCTTCATTATTACTATTTTGAAATTTTCTATAATAGGATATTGAACCTGATATAAAATGATTAATTGTTAACTTTTTAATTTCTAAAGTTTGCTGCTTGAATAAATCTGTATTCACTAAAGCTTTAAATGAAGTATAATCATTTCTTATGGCATTAACATTATTACTTGTTGCGTTACCAATTCTAAATCTTCTGTAATAATATAATGGTTCTTCAATATATCCATACTTTGGCTTTTGATAGTATAAACTCAGGCAAAAGACTAAATCTTCTGCACATTTTAATCCCTCAACAAATCTCACATTACATTGTGTAACAAATTCTTTTTTAAACGCTTTATCCCATACAAAAACTTGATTTTTTATAATTACCTTTTTAGAAACATTTTTATTATTTAACTTTTTAATATGATTAATAGTTGCATGTAAAACATTATTTTTATCTATTTCATTATATCCAAAGCACACTATATCATCGCATGTTTTACTAAACATATTAAAAACTTTTTCACATGCATTCTTATCATACCAATCGTCAGAATCTAAAAACATTATAAATTCGCTATTAGAATTATCAAAACCAACATTTCTCGCAGAGGATACTCCGCCGTTTTCTTTGTGGATAACCTTTATCCTCTCAGATAGCACCCGAACCATCCGTAGAACCATCATCAACGCAAATTATTTCAATATCTTTCAAGGTTTGGTTTACAACACTATCAAGGCATTCTCTCAAATATTTCTCAACATTATATACAGGGATTATTACGCTTACTTTTACTTTGTTTTCTTCCACATTAACCATCCTAAATCTCATGACTAATATAAAAAATCACTTTATTATGCTTTAATAAATACAGTATAATTTAGTAAAAATATAAATGCAACTGTATTTTTACAAAAATATAAAGTTACATTTTATATCCAATTATTTATTTTCACTTATAATAATGAGTATGCGGATATTTTATATTGAGGTTTAATTTTGACATGGATAACAAAAAACTTCTTGGCAAAAGAATTAAAGAGCTGCGCAAACGCAAAGGTCTTACCCAAGAAAAATTAGCCGAATTGGTAAACCTTGAACCCGCATCCATCTGCAATATCGAAAACGGTTATAATTATCCGTCTTTTCAAAACCTTGAAAAAATAATTTCTATCCTTAATGTTTCTTTTCTTGACGTTTTTCAATATACGCACCACAGGGAAAGGAAAGAACTGATTACGGAAATCAACAGTATGCTTGAATTATCTCCGGAAAGAATACAAGACGCTTATAAGGTAGTTAAAGCTTTAATCGAATGAATTTATAATTTTTCTATAATATTAACTATAAGCTTTTTAAATTTTTCTTTTACTTTATTTGTTGTTTCAATAACATCTTCGTGTGAAAGCTTATCCCCTCCGGATTTACTTGCGGAATTTGATATACAGCTTATCCCCAGAACATTCAATCCGCAATAGTTTGCAACTATAGCTTCCGGCACAGTAGACATTCCTACGGCATCCGCACCCAGCATCCCTGCCATACGTATTTCAGCAGGAGTTTCGTATGAAGGACCTGAGTTTGCAAAGTAAATACCTTCCTTTATATTTATACCTAAATCCTTTGCACATTTTTCCGCAAGCTCAATTAATTTTTTCTTATAAATCTCCGTCATATCAGGAAATCTTTCACCGAGAGTTTCATCATTTGGTCCGACAAGCGGATTTGCACCCATAAAATTAATGTGATCGGTTATAAGCATTAAATCGCCCGCTTTCATTTTTTCGCTGACACCGCCTGCTGCGTTAGTCAAAATAAGAGTTTTCACCCCTAATTTTTTCATAACCTTTACGGGATATGTAATCTCCTTCATTGTATGACCTTCGTAATAATGATTTCTGCCCTGCATCATTACCACTTTTTTGCCTGAAATTTCTGCAAACACCAATCTGCCTTTATGACCTTTTACGGTAGATTTTATAAAATTTGGGATATCATTATACGAAATCGAAATATCACAATACTTATCCGCCAATTCACCAAGCCCCGACCCCAATATTATACCGATTTCCGGACTAAAATTATTTATTTTCCCTTTTATAAACTCTAACGTATCTTCCATATAAACCTCCAAAATTCTCCGAATAAATATTGGTATGCAGATATAAAAAGACACAAGTTAAAACAAAAACTTGTGTCCTTTAAAAATATTTATTAGCCTACAAGTCTGTTATCGTCAGCCTCAGAAGCCTTTACCATAATAGCATGTTCTACAGGATTTTCTCTTGTATAACCTGTTTCAAAATTTTCTTCAAATACGAAATCATCATGAGCTTTTTTAGCTTGATTTTCGTCTACTAATTTTTTTGCCAATTCTGCTATTTCATATACCAACTGATATCTGTTATCGGTATTTTCATTCAATTCCCATGCTACTTTTATTATCTGATCCATATGTAAACCTCTCATTTCTGTTTCTGAATAATTCTATAATATAATACAAATTAAAAATACGCAAGAGGGGATTATTTCAAAATTATAATCTCCATAAATATATAACTATTCACAATATCAACAAATCCATGGTACAATACTTTTATGAATACAAAGAGTAAAATTCGTATATTCATTTTTGTTGAAATCCTTATATGGATACTGCTGATACTGCTGGTTGTAGGATTAATCAGATTTAAGCATGAA
This sequence comes from uncultured bacterium, assembly GCA_902761735.1. Lineage (GTDB taxonomy): Bacteria > Cyanobacteriota > Vampirovibrionia > Gastranaerophilales > Gastranaerophilaceae > UBA1221. The sequence continues at coordinate 88,360 of CACWLL010000006.1, read as the reverse complement.
AAACACCTCAGCCAATTTAAAACGTATCGAATATTTATGCAAGATGTTGACGGCTTGATAGAGGGTTCTTCCGTCAGGATGATGGGAGTACCTATAGGCTTTGTAAAAACAATTAACATCGTAGAAGATCAGGTTTATGTAAAATTTTTAATTACGGATAAAAATGTAGTTTTGCCGCAAGGGGTTATGGCAACGGTAGAATTTAACGGAATGGCAGGCTCTAAGTCTTTGGAATTATATCCTCCGGATGAAGCAACAAAAGCTACGGGTAAATTACTGGTCGTTACAAAAACCAATCGTCTCGGCTCCGCACTCGGATTATTTGATGACATGTTCGCAAAATTAGATTCCATAATTGTAAGGTGCAATCATTTTTCATCAAAATTAGCCGAAATAATGCCTGCCCAAGAAGAAAAAACTAAAAAAACGGAACAACCCGACATAGAAAAATCAGTAAGTTTAATAAATAACGTCATTGAAGAAATAGATAATAAAAGAAAAAACATTATGACTATGGTCAAACCAAAACCTAAAAAAATATTATTCGACCTTGACAATACTGAAACTGAGGAGGAGTCATCCGATGAACAAGAATAAAGTACGAGTAATATCAAATCCTGTAATACTACAAAATTTATGTACAATGCGTTCAAAAGACACTGATAGTCAAGGGGTAAGGATTGCAACAAGAAAAATTACCCGCTGTCTTTTATATGAGGCCGTACAAAATCTTCCTTTAATTGAGAAGGAGGTAACAACCCCTCTTACGACATTTAAAGCAAAAACAATAGATTCCGACATCAATATTATTATTTCACCGATACTGAGAGCAGGCTTAATATTTACCGATGAAGCAATCGATATTATTCCTCAAGCCTGTATCAGGCATATTGGGATGTACCGAGATGAAAAAACTTTAAAACCGGTATGGTATTATAATAAAGTCCCAATAGAAGCACCAAATCCGGAAAAGTTTTACATCTACATAACAGACCCTATGCTTGCAACCGGAAATTCATTATTAGGTGCAATAAAACTATATGCAGATAAGGGCATTCCCATAGATCATATTAAATGTATATGCATAATTGCCGCACCTGAAGGGATTGAAAATATACAAAAACAATATCCCGATATAGAAATAATAACTGCGGCTATTGATGATTGTTTAAACGAAAACGGCTATATAGTACCGGGAATGGGCGATGCCGGCGATAGAATTTTTAATACATAAAGCTAAAATTCTTGCGTAAAAATTATACTTAGTGTATTATAAAACACATAAACAAGGGAGATGTGTATGGAAACATTAAATAAAAACGAGGGGTTGATTACCAGAATTATAGGACCGGTTATTGACGTTGAATTTCAATCAGGTGAATTACCGGAAATTTACACTGCATTAAAAATTGAAACGGAAGACGGCAAACAAATAACTGCGGAAGTACAACAGATGTTGGGTTCAAACAGAGTCAGAACCGTTGCAATGTCTTCTTCTGACGGTCTTAAAAGAGGGATGAAGGTTATTAACACGGGAGAACCGATTAAAGTTCCAGTAGGTAAAGCAGTTCTGGGCAGAATTTTGAACGTTGTGGGAGAGCCTATTGATAACGAAGGTCCTATTGAAACAGATACATACCTTCCAATACATAGAGAATCACCTTCTCTTGTTGATCAAAATACGGATGTAGAAATCCTTGAAACAGGTATTAAAGCAATCGATTTGTTGCAACCGTATCAAAAAGGCGGAAAAATCGGTTTATTTGGAGGTGCAGGAGTCGGGAAAACAGTACTGATTATGGAATTAATTCATAATATTGCACAAGAGCATTCCGGTGTTTCTGTATTTGGCGGAGTTGGAGAAAGAACTCGTGAAGGAAACGATTTATGGAACGAAATGAAAGAATCCGGCGTTATTGATAAAGTTGCACTTATATACGGTCAAATGAATGAACCACCGGGAGCAAGAATGAGAGTGGGTTTATCCGCATTGACAGCCGCTGAATATTTTAGAGATTTTTCAAAACAAGACGTATTGTTGTTTATCGATAATATATTTAGGTTTACTCAGGCAGGTTCGGAAGTTTCTGCGTTATTAGGGCGTATCCCGTCAGCTGTAGGCTACCAGCCAACATTAGCAACAGAAATGGGAGAATTACAAGAAAGAATTACATCAACAAAAGACGGTTCTATTACATCCGTTCAAGCGATATATGTTCCTGCTGATGACTTGACTGACCCTGCACCGGCAACAACATTCTCACATCTTGATGCCTCAACCGTATTATCAAGACAAATTGCCTCTTTAGGTATTTATCCTGCGGTTGACCCGTTAGAGTCGTCTTCTCGTGCACTAGATCCAAATATTGTCGGAGAAGAACATTACAATGTCACCAAAAAAGTTCTTGCAATTCTTCAGAAATACAAAGATTTACAAGATATAATTGCAATTTTAGGTATGGATGAATTGTCGGAAGAAGATAAAGAAACCGTTAATAGGGCAAGAAAAATTCAGAAATTTTTATCTCAACCTTTCTGTGTTGCAGAACAATTCTCCGGAATGGCAGGTAAATACGTAAAAATTTCCGATACAATAAGAGGTTTTAAAGAAATTATTGAAGGTAAGCATGACGATTTGCCAGAACAAGCTTTCTATATGGTAGGTACTATTGAAGAAGCTGTTGAAAAAGCTAAAACATTATAGGGGAACAAATAGTGCGCTTAAAAATCATCACACACGAAAAATTGGTATTTGATGAAGATGTAGATGAAATCTACACGAAAGGTACTGCGGGCGAATTCGGAATTTTACCAAAGCATATTCCAATTATGTCAGCTCTTGACATTGGGGTCACAAAAGTAATACAGGGCGGTAAACCACGATATTTTACAACAATGGGCGGGGTTTTGCAATTCAAAGACGACGAAGCAATTATACTCACTCCAACAGCAGAAGATGGTAAAGATATTGATGTAGTAAGGGCAAAAGAAGCCTTAGCAAGAGCACGAGAGAAATTGGCAGAAAAGGATGCCGAATTGGATATTAAAAAAACAGAAGCCGCTGTGGCAAGAGCTTTGGCAAGACTTAAAGCTACAATGAGCAATTAAGTATGCAAAAAACTTTTTGGAACATATATAAAACATTTTTTAAAATCGGAGCTCTGTTGCTTGGTGGCGGATATGTTATTTTACCGCTGTTGCAATCCGAAATATCAGAAAAGAAATGTTGGACTACAATGGATGAAATTGTAGAGTATTATGCATTATCTCAGAGTTTACCCGGAGTAATTGCGGCAAATATATCTATATTTATAGGGCATAAACTTTTGGGGATTAGGGGTGCAGTTGCAGCAATAACAGGAATTATAACCCCGGCATTTCTTGCAATAATTCTTATTGCGAATATTTTGGAAGAATTGGTTGGGAAGCACACCGTTCAAAGCGTTTTTTCAAGTGTTGCCGTTGGGGTTGTTATTCTTGTAATTCTAACAATTAAAGAAATGTGGAGTAGAAGTATCACAGATACTTTTACAAAAATCATTTTTATTACAACATTAATTCTTGCTCTTATAAAAGTTCCTCCGGCTTGGCTAATCATAGGCAGCATTCTGATAGGAATACTTTACGGGACTAAAAATCCTGAGGAGGCTGAATGATATATCTTCAGCTAATCTATGAATATTTCAAAATAGGTTTATTTTCTTTTGGTGGCGGATATGCTACTTTACCGTTTTTGTACCATATATCAGCAACACACCACTGGTATAGTGCAAAACAATTATCGGATATGCTTGCGGTAGCATCTATTACACCGGGACCTGTCGGAGTTAATGTTGCAACATACTCGGGGTTTACTACCGGCGGAATTTTGGGAGCCATAATGTCCACTGCCTCCATAATTTTACCATCATTTATTATAGTTATAATTGTTGCTAAGCTGCTTGCAAAATTCAGAGAAAACAAATATGTAAAGGCATCAATTCATGCTCTTAAGCCGGCAGGCTGCGGATTATTGGCAGCAGTAGCCATACAACTTTTTAGAGAAAATGTTGTTCAAATATGGGCTTATATACTGTTTTTCGCATTACTTATAATGAGTATAAAAATAAAAAAAGACCCGCTCGTATATTTGGGACTCTCCGCATTCGTCGGATTAATATTGAGTTTTCTTAAAGTAATATAAACCTTGTATATTTATATGTACAACATAGGTTTTAGCATATTGACAAAATCATAACATGCAACGACAATGGATATATAGGTTAGGGGGAATATCATGGTAGTAAAACAAACTATATTGCATGACAAACATGTAAAATTAGGTGCAAAGATGGTAGATTTTGCAGGATGGCACATGCCTGTACAATATATTTCCATCGTTGACGAACACAATACCGTAAGAAATGGGGTAGGACTTTTTGACGTATCACATATGGGTGAAGTTTTTATTTCAGGAAAAGATTCGTTAGAATTTCTCCAAAGAATTGTACCTCAAGATATTTCCAAGCTTGAATATGAAAAAGCCGTATATTGTCAGTTACCAAATGAGAACGGCGGCGTATTGGATGATTTAATAATTTATAAATTAGGAATAAATTATTATCTGATAATATGCAATGCCTCAGGAGTTGAGGGAGACGTTAATTGGATGGCAATTAACGCTAAAGGTTTTGATGTAAAAATTGATAACCAATCACATAATTACTCTTTATTGGCAGTTCAGGGTCCTAAAGCTGATGAATTATTAAGAACAATGGGTTTAGATACGGTTCAAGATTCGTTTACCATCAAATCTGCCAAAATTCTTGACCGCAAAATGTATGTATCGAGAACCGGATACACAGGGGAAGACGGCTATGAACTTCTTGTAGAAAATAAATATGCAGAAGAATTATGGGATAATATTTTAGAATACGGTAAACCGTTTGGTATAAAACCAATAGGACTCGGAGCAAGAGATACATTGAGGCTTGAGGCGGCATTACCTCTATACGGGAATGATTTAGATATGGATACAACCCCTGTTGAAGCAGGCTTAAGCTGGTCTTTACCAAGAGATAAAAAAGAAGATTACAACGGGAAATCCGTAATAATGGACCAATTAGCAAACGGCGGAAAGAAAAAAATTATCGGAATAAAAATGCTAGATAAAAATATTGCCCGCCACGAATATGAGGTATATTTTAACGGAGAGAAAGCAGGTCATATAACCAGCGGCGGAATCTCTCCCGTTTTGGGATGCAATATAGCAATGGCTTATGTAAAAAATATAAAAGAAATTTGCACGGGCAGCATTGTTCAGGTTATGATAAGAGAGAAATTGCATGATGCGGAAGTAATTAAACGTCCGTTCATAAATAAAAGGAATAAAGTAAGAAATTAGTTTTATAAGGAGAATACAGATGAGTATAACGGAAAAGATTTTATGTACGAAAACCCACGAGTATATCTTAAAAAATGATGATGATACATACACTATCGGCTTAACGGATTATGCCGTTGAGCAATTAGGGGACATCGTATTTTTAGAATTACCTGAAATCGGTACAACGTTTAGCAAAGGGGATTCTTTTGCCGCTGTTGAATCAGTAAAGGCTGCATCAGAAATTTACATGCCAATAAGCGGAGAAATAATTGACGTTAATACAGCCTTGGTGGAAACACCTGAAACCTTGAATGAAGATGTATATGAAAAAGGTTGGTTGGTAAAAATCAAATCAACAGGCGATTCATCAGAACAAGATGACTTATTGGAATATGAAGATTATAAAGAAGAAGTGGAATAATGAAAAATTTTTTAGTACATAATGAAAAAGTTACCGCAGAAATGCTTTCTGCAATCGGAGTAAATACTATTGAGGATTTGTTTAAACAAATTCCTCATGATTCGAGAGCCGGAAAACTCGGTTTAGGCGAAGCTAAAAGTGAGCTTGACGTTCAGCGTTATATAAAAGCTCTTGCAGCTGAAAATAAATCTGATTTCATTGATTTTAGAGGGGGAGGCGTTTACAATAAATTCACTCCTGCATGTATAAATCAAGTAGCTCAGCGGTTTGAATTTTTAACCGCATATACACCATATCAGGCTGAAATTTCTCAAGGTACATTACAGATTATGTACGAGTTTCAAACAATGATATCCCGACTTACCGGAATGGATATTTCTAACGCTACGATGTATGATGGGGCAACTGCGTGTGCCGAAGCGTTATTAATGGCTGTCAGAATATCTAAAAAAGATAAAGTTCTTGTTCACAAAAATATTAATCCGGAATATATGGATGTAATTAAAACATACTGTTGGGCAGGAAATATTACGGTGGAACAATTTGACGAGATACCTGCAAACGCTTCCGAATATGCGTGTATTTTAATTCAAACACCTGATTATTTTGGGGAAATAAGAGATATAAAACCTGTTGACGGAACTTTATTGGTTGTATGTACAGATTTGGCATCTTTATCAATTTTAACACCGCCGGGAGAATACGGTGCGGATATAGTTGTTGGAGATGTGCAATCATTAGGGATTCCTATGAGTTTTGGCGGGCCGCATGCCGGAATTATTGCTTGTAAAGAAAAATATATGCGTCAAATGCCAGGCAGACTGGCAGGCAGAACCGTTGATGCCGAGGGGAAACAGGCGTTTACTCTAACAATCCAAACAAGAGAACAGCATATAAAAAGAGAAAAAGCTACAAGTAATATTTGTTCCAATCAAGCACTCATGGGACTTTGGGTGGCTTTGTATCTTTCCGTAATGGGTGAGGAAGGATTCAGACAAGCCGGATACTTGTCTGCCAAAAATGCTCATAATCTTGCTCAAAAATTATCTCAAAAAGGTTATAAAATCGAAAATAATAATTTCTTTAACGAATTTATTGTACGAACAGAAGATACTGATGAGTATTTAAAAAAACTTGAACTTTCAAATATTGCCGGCGGCATAAAAATTGATGACAACAGAATTCTTGTCGCAACGACTGAAATGATATCGGATGAAGATATTGAACTATACATTGAAAGTTTGTAACAAATACTTAACAAAGCCTTAACATATCTAAAGTTTGGTCAAAAAATGTCGTACTCTTTTGTAGCAATAGCAATTTAGTCGCGAAAAAGGAGTATATCTATGAACAGAGAATTTGACTTTATTGATCTTTACTACCTGAATGATACTAACAATGAAGTTCCTACAGAAGATTTTTCATTCTTTGAAGAAGCTGCCATTGCCAAAAAACCGGAAGTAATCAGAATTTCTGGAGCAGAGGAAGAAGATTCCGTAGCATACACATATGCAAAATTCTTAGAAATTTTGGATACCAAAGGCTTGGAAGGTCTTGTTGCCACAGAATAAATAATTAGTCAAAAAATATATTATGTGCTAAAATCTTCCTATGGGAGAATTTAAGCACTATACAGTTATGAAAAATGAAGCCGTTGATGCTCTTGAATGCAAAGACGGCTTAACGTATGTGGATTGCACACTTGGCGGAGGAGGACACAGCGAATTAATTCTGCAAAGAATTCAACCTAACGGGAGATTAATATCTTTTGATGTTGATGAAGATGCAATAAAAGCATCTCAGGAACGTCTTAGTAATTATAAAAACTTAACAATTGTAAAAAATTCTTACACTAATATTAAGAAAGTTTTACATGAATTAGGTATAGAAAAAATTACCGGCGGAGTTTTATTTGATTTAGGTGCATCATATCATCAATTAACCAAGCAAGAAAGGGGGTTCTCATTCTTAAAAGATGCCCCCCTAGATATGAGATTTAACCAAGATGCGGATTTTTCGGCATACGACGTTGTTAATACATATTCGGAAGACGATTTGGTCAGAATATTTTCCGAATATGGAGAAGAACATTTTTCCAAAAGAATTGCAAAAAAAATTGTGGAAGAAAGAAAATTTAAAAAAATTGAAACTACAAGTGAATTAGCAAATTTAATAGTAAAAGCAACACCAAAGATAAAATCTTCTATACATCCGGCTACAAGGGTTTTTCAGGCAATACGCATTGAAGTAAATCAAGAGTTAACAAATGTAAAAAATACATTGAATGATGTGTTGGATTTGTTGGACATTGGTGCTATAATAAGTGTAATAAGTTTTCACTCTCTTGAAGACAGAATAGTGAAACACTTGTTCAAATACCACTCTCAGAGGTGTCATTGTTCAAAAAATCAGATGATTTGTACATGCCCTCCTCCGAAATTGGTACTTGTAAATAAAAAGCCTCTGACGGCGAGCGAAGGAGAAATAAAAGAAAATCCACCGTCAAGGAGCGCAAAATTGAGAGTAGCAAGATGTATTAACTAGGGGATAGAAGTTAAACATCTTGGGTTAGTTGGTATACAGATAATTGGGGACATAGAATTGAATAGGGCAAGGGCAGTTGTAAGTAGTGAAGATTTGTACAGTAAATATACTCAACAAGTGAGTGTCAGTAATCCTATTGAACGAACTCAGGTCATTGAAGGGTATTTTTACAAAGAAAATTTAATGAAAGATATGGCTATTAGAAAAATCAACATGACATTATGTTGTGCTCTTGGCTTTTTGGTTTTGGCTGCATTTATCAGTTACTATTCAGCAATGTCTAATGAAATTACATTGAATACACTCTCAAGACAAGTTACAACATTGAATGAAGAAAATTCTGAATTACAAAATACTCTCGACAGGATGAAATCATTTAATAATGTAGATACGATGATGGAAAAACAAAACATTTTAACAAAGGCCGCAAATGTTATTGAAGTTCCAAAAGTAGCCTCTGCAACAGTATCACAAGCAAAAAAGAATTTGGCTATGGCTATTGATTGGTCTGTCGGCTATTAATATTTCTTAATAATTACCATACCAATAGCAAATTTTAGAATGTGGTGTTTTAGTATGAATATGGGAAAAAGATTTTTAATTACATTATTATCATTATTTTTATTTGCAGGTTCTGCATTTGCATACGGGAATCCCAGATGGTTTAACATGCCGGTTTCCGTGTATATTCAGAAGTCTAACAATACCGCGAGTGTAACCAATGCTTTTAAAGCTTGGCAGGGTGCCAGCGGTGGTACTTTAAGGTTTATCTACAGAAATTCAAAAAATTTAGAAAGTCTGTCAAATATAACCGTTTCGTTTGTTGATTTATTACCAAACGAAGATTTGTACAAAGTAACTCCTGAATATTCAACATTTGGAAAGGCGCACTACTCAACCGAAAATGGATTTTATTATAAAAACCATATTGTGATTGCCCGTCGTTCTTCGAATGGGAAACTTCTCAGCTCATCTCAAATATATGCATTGGCATTACGTGCTGTAGGGGAAGCTGTCGGGATTAAGCCGATTGATACAAATACCAGCTCTGTTATGTCAAAAACAACAAACATACTAAACAATCGTACAATTACGAAATCTGACATTAACGCTTTATATGGTATTTATAAAAAATAATAGAGCGTACTAAAAAAGTTTTTACAGTATTTGATTGATTTTTAGGGTAATTTCGTTTGTTCTGTTTGAAAAAATATACACAATATTGTATAATTAACAGGTAACGCTGATATTAATAGAACTAAGAGGATAAAGAGAGATGAAAGATTCAAAAATTCAAATGCAAATTTTAATTGCACTGGGTCTGGGCATTAAGCGAAATTGGCCTATATTTTTTGGTATTATAGCAGGTATCATTGTTGGGGTATTGTTACACGCACACCCTGCTGCACTACAAAATGTTGCACCATTACTGACTTTCATCGGACAGGTATTCATAAGACTAATACAAATGGTAGTTATTCCGTTGGTTATTTCTGCGATTATTATCGGTATAACCAGTGTTGGAGATAATAAACAACTTGGTAAATTCGGTACAAAAATGGTTTTATATTACGGTATTATTACGGTAGCCGCAGTGACTATCGGAACATTTTTGGCACTTATTTTTAAACCGGGTTTAGGTGCAGCACATTATATAGCACAAAATACGGCAACTGAAGTTCAAGCCAGCGTTGCAACAGCTATGAGCCAACAACACGGTCATCTTTTGGAAATGTTCTTAGATTTTATTCCAAGTAATCCGTTGGCAGCATTAGCAAGCGGGAATATGGTTGCAATTATTGTATTTGTTTTAATATTTGCAATTGCACTCGCAAAAGTCGGCGATGTAAACAGACCTATTGTATCTTTCTTTGAATCCGTATTTGCTGCAACTATGAAAATCACTGATTGGATTATGTTTTTGGCAGCACCAGGTGTATTTGCGTTAACCGCATCTGCCGTTTCAAGTTTCGGTATGGATATATTTGCAAGTATCGGAAAATATTTTATGGTTCTTTCAATAGGATTCCTTATCCAATTGTTTGTAGTATATCCTATATTCTTAAAATGTTTTTCAAAAGTATCAATTTGGATGTTATATTCTGCAGTTGCAGAAGCTTTAATGGTAGCATTCGGAACAGCAAGCTCCTCTGCAACATTGCCTCTTACAATTGCATGTTGTGAAAAAAGAGGTATCTCTCATAAATTATCAAGCTTCGTTCTACCGTTGGGTGCGACATTAAATATGGATGGTACTGCTCTATTACAAGTAGTTGCGGTAATATTCCTGGCGCAAGCATACGGTGTACCGCTTGATGTGTTCTTACTTGTACAAATTGCTCTACTTGCAATTATTGCATCAAGCACAAGTGCCGGTATTTCAGGAGCAGGATTGATTACTATAGCACTGATATTAAACGGTATGGGATTAAGTCCTGAACAGTTAGTTGCAGGTTTTGCATTCCTGTTTACAATTGAAAGGGTAACCGATATGATGAGAACTCTCATCAATGTCGCGTCCGATACCGTTGTAGTGGCAGCTATTGCAGATAACGAAAACGAAATCAATTACGATTTATTCAACAATCCTGAAGCTTATGAAGAAGTTGCATAAATTATAAAGAAATAAAAAAACCGCTCTTATAAAGGGCGGTTTTTTCATGCTATTATGAATTTATGGAAAAAAATATGTCAAACATTACGGATATAAAAGCATCAACCTTGCTCGGTAAAAAAATTGAAGGAGCAACGGAATATAATCCTCATCTGTTGGTTGCCGTACCGAGATTTGAAAACCGTGAAAGATACAATATTTCTAAAGATAACTTACCGTTTGAAGGATTGGATGTTTGGCACTGCTATGAATTTTCTGCATTGACAAAAAACGGCATTCCGGTAACAAGATTGTTAAAGCTTAAATATAACTGTAACAGCGAATATATAGTAGAATCTAAATCGCTAAAGCTATATTTGAATTCCTTTAATATGACAAAATTCGGCAAAAATATTAAAGAATGTCTTTCTATTTGCAAAGAGATTATTGAAAAAGATTTATCAGAAGTCCTGAATACAAAAGTTGAGATAAATTATATAGACAACGAATCCAACCGAATAAATATATTTAAAAACTACAAAAATATAATGGAATATGTATCCGAAGAAAATTTAAAAGTAGATAATTATAAAGAAAATCCTAAATTATTAACAATTGAACAGAAAAGTACCATACAAGAGTACTATATAAAATTTGATTCTCTTCGTTCAAATTGCAGGGTTACTCATCAACCGGATTTTGGAGATGCTTTTATATATTACAAATCCGCCATACATGTTAAAGAGGAGAGCCTTTTAAAATATTTATGTTCTTTTCGTTCCGAATATCATTTTCATGAAGAATGCTGTGAGATGATATTCAAGCGCTTATTTGACATACTAAATGAAGATGATGAACTGTTTGTAGGTACGTTGTATACACGCCGAGGGGGAATTGATATATGTCCTTTCAGATGGAAGAAAAATACTATAATCGATGAAATAAAAACTATTACAGACCTGAATAAATTTGCAAGAAACGGAATAAAACAGTGATGAACAATAAAATTGTCGGAAATGCGGGAGAAGATTTAGCTGCAAGATATCTTGAAAAAAACGGATACCAAATACTTGAAAGGAATGTTCATTTTTCAAGATACTGTGAAATCGATATTATTGCAAAAATAAAAGATACCATCGTTTTTGCGGAAGTAAAAACACGTAAAACAAACCAATTTGGCAAACCTTTTGAGGCTGTTACGAAAACTAAATATGATAACATTAAAAAAGGCGTTTATTTATATCTGCAAGAACATAAAGTAAAAAAATACAGAATTGACGTAATTGGGATTACCTTAAAACCTGAAATAAAAATTGAACATATAAGAAATGTATAATTATATATATGTAAAGCATCTGATATTTGCTGTAAACCATCTTTATATATTGGTTTTTAGCGATATTTTATATTGCTGATTTATATTAAATATTAATTTTATATCCATTTACATATAGACAAATTTTGTTTTTTAAATATAATGGAAATATGATTAATAAATATACTAATATTAATTAATCAAATATATTAATACAACAAAGAGAATGTAAGTCTTATGAAGGCAAATGCGCTGAGATAACTCTATCAATTCCCGCCAAATCTTTAATAACTTCAATATCAACAAAACCGGCATCAGAAAGAATTGAACGCACAAGATTTGCTTGATTAATACCTAATTCAAATACTATGTATGCACCTGCGTTCATTATACGCGGGGCGTCTGAGGATATCCGCATATAATAATTTACCCCATTTTCGTCCTCAGAAAACAATGCCGACGAAGGCTCAAAGGTGACCTCTTTTTGGAGGTTATCCTTTTGGGATAACGGAATATATGGCGGATTAGAGATTATTATATCAAATTTTTCATAGGATTTTACATTTGAAAAAATATCGGATTTTCTAAAAATAGCTTTGTTATACAGGTTTAATCCTGATGCATTATCTAAAGCCGTATTAAGAGCATCAACAGAAATGTCAAGCCCAATAATCTGACACTCGGTATATTTAGCAACCATACAGGCGATACAGCCGCTGCCTGTCCCGACATCAAGAGCAAACTTTAAGTTATTACTATTGATTATATATATGGCTTTTCTGACTAATAGTTCAGTTTCATCTCGCGGTATCAAAACAGACGGATTCACAATAAATTTTTCGCCCATAAAATCCGCATACCCGATAATGTGCTGAATAGGTTGACGAGTATTTGCCCTGATTAAGGCTTTTTCTTTTACGATATCTAATTTATCCTGCTCTAATTTTTTACCCAGAATAATATCCTTCGCAGAATATTGAGCAAAATGTTCTAACAGTAGTTTTACTTCTACATTAGCTTCGTTTTCTTCAATACCTGAATCCGTTAATATTTTTAATATCTCTTGTATTGTTGTCATATAAGCACCCTGTTAGTATATTATGAATAGTTTAATTTGTTTTTAAATCATATATTTGTATGAAGATTTATATATGCCCACTTGCACAAAATCACGTTATACGCTATAATCACAACATGGAGTAGGTAAAATATTACGTACTTTAGACAATTAACCAATTAATTTAGGAGACACAAAAATGTACGAAGATGAAAAACTCGTGTGTGAAGATTGCGGAGCGGAGTTTGTTTTCACCGTAGGCGAGCAGGAATTTTACGCTGAAAAAGGACTTGTTAACAAACCAAAAAGATGTCCTGATTGCAGAAAAAAACGCAGACAGGCAAACAGAAGATCCAGAAAAATGTATGATGCGGTTTGTTCAAAATGCGGAGCTCAAACTCAGGTTCCATTCAAACCTATTCCGGGCAAAGAAGTTTTCTGTAAAGAATGTTTCGTAAAAGAATAAAAATAAAAAATTAACTTAACAAAAAAAACGGATTTGATAGAAAATCAAATCCGTTTTTTTAAACCTATTTACTTAACAATCATATAATTATAAATTATCTCTGATGCCTTCACTATAAAATCCTTGCCCTCAGGAGAATTGTATGGGCGATTTGCCAAAATTGCAACTATATACCTTTTACCGTTAGGAGTAGTAACAATTCCTGCATCACCCAGCATTTTACCAATATCACCTGTCTTATGAACTATTGAAGCACCGGCTCCCAAACCGGCAGGAAGCAGTCTGTCATTTTTTACACGTGACATATATTCATAAATTTTTGCTCTTGAAGTATCAGATAAAAATTTTGGATTATCGATGTTATAAAGCATCCTCGCCAAATCTCCGGCAGATGTATAATTGGTACCTGTTAAATCGGGAAGCCAAGTTTTGACGTGAGTTTGACTTAAACCCCAATCACGAATACCTCTGTTTACATCCGGCATACCGCCAATTTTTGACATTATCATATTTGTTGCGGAGTTATCGGAATTTGTAATCATAACTTTTGCCAAATAATCTAAAGTATATAACGATTGTTCTGCTTTAAATTGTAATTCACCCGAGCCTTCAGCTCTATATACATCATTCAGATACATGCTGTCGTACAAGGATACTTGATTGCTTTCTATGGATTTGAATAACTGAATTAAAACCGGAATTTTTATTATGCTTGCCGCAGAAAATATTTCTCCGCCATTTATGTCTGCGTAATTTCCCGTATCATAGTCATAAACATAAACCCCTGCATGTATATTAGGGTAAAGCGGCAATATATTTTTAATACTTGTTTCTAAATCAGTTAACTCATTTCCCAACGGCAAAACTTTCATCGAAGCTTTTTTGCGGGAAACCGGACCGCTTAATATTTGCTCATTCAAAAACATATGATTATTTAAGTAACTTAATGTCGGATTAAGTATTTGTTTATAATCGGATTTTATAGCCGGATATGGAGATTTTGTAAAAATTGAACCCGCAATAGTTTTAAATCCTACCGGAAGAACAAAAATACCCGTTATTAATAAAATAGAAACCCCTAACAATCGTGCTATAATAACATCTCTGTCAACTTTAGCTTTTTTCTTACGCCTTATTGCAGGGTTTTCATCAATTTTCCTTCTGCGTTGCGGAGGAATAACATTAGTCCCAAAATCGGTATTAGAAAAGTTTCTTACCGGTCTTGCTGTATATGCAGGTTCAGGGGTATAATCCCTATAATATAATGACTGACTATATTTTCTTGCCGCCTGTGGCACTTACGTATCTCCTTAATCTGATTATATTGTATATTATGTTACTTATACAGGCAAATAGTTTACTGTTTTGTTACTTATTTTGCAACTTTTGGCTGCTCTAACAAAACCACATTACCGCTATTTAATGATTCTTTTACCTTAATGACACGCTGATTTGAACTACCTACCCAATGAATATTGTTGTCTAATAATTCTTCAATGAACTCACCTTCGGCTATTACGTCAATATCTTTAATTTCTTCAATATCTTTGATTTGTTCCCATCTATATCCCGTATATAACCATATATTTTTTTCAGGCAAGTCTTTTTTCATTCTTTTGATAAGACGAAATACCTCGCTTCTGTTATTCGGGAATAAAGGGTCACCGCCACTAAATGTAATACCTGAAATATAAGGTTTATCTAAAGACTCAAATAATTCATCTTCAGCATCTTTATCAAAAGGAATACCACCGTTTTCATCCCATGTTTCAGGATTTTGACAGCCTTTACAATGGTGATTACATCCCGCAACCCACAAGACGACTCTTAATCCTTCACCATTTAGCATATCTTCTTTTGTTATGTTGTGATAATTCATAATTTCTCCCAAGTCACTAAGACGTTAAGACTTTAAGACGTTAGATTCCTTACAATTTATTAGTTTTTTTATTTGACTACATTAATCACTAAACTAAACCGTTGCAGATAAGTTCATTCCACTTATCATTCTGCAAGTCCCATAAGCCTTTTATTACATACTTACACGGTCTTTAATTTCTTCCATTTTGTGATCTGCGAGTCTTGAGTCCCCTTTAACTCTTGAATATGAAAGATAACCGTTCATACGATCGATTTTTGTTAAGTTACGGCTGCCGCATTTAGGACAAACATCCATATTCAACTCTTCGTGACCGCAATCATCACAGTATGAAAGTGACAGGTTTACACCTTCATAAAAGCCCATATCCATTGCTCTTAATACGAGAGTCTTAACAGCTTCGGTATTGTAATCGAGCGGATATTTTACATATTGAATTTTACCGCCATTCATCAAATCCCAGAAACGTTTTTCACAATCCTGCTTTTCGATAGGTGTGATATGCTCCGAAACGTGACAGTGAAAACTGTTTGATACGTACGGTTTATCTGAAACTTTGTCTACAACACCGTATTTTTTACGAAACTGTTTTACTTGCAAACCACAAAGATTTTCAGCAGGAGTACCGTACAATGCGTACAAATAACCGTCTTCCTTTTTAAATTCCGCAACTTTTTTATTGATATATTTCATTACTTCAATTGCAAATTCACCATCTTCAACAAGAGATTTACCGTTATGAATTTCTTGCAGTTCATTCAACGCAGTAATACCAAATGATGCTGTTGCATATTTTAATAAAGGTTTAATCTTATCATGGAAACCTAAGTGACCGCCGTAGAAACCGCCTTCACAGTATGCAAGAGGGTTAACGGAAGCTCTCATTTCTCCAAGGTAATCATAAGTACGTTTATGTAAGCCTCTAATCATTTCCATATAATAATCAAGGACTTCATAAAAATCTTTACCTTCTTGTTTTGCTTTTGCGTAAATCATAGGCAAATGCAAGCTGATTGCACCAATATTAAATCTGCCGACAAAAATCGGTTTGTCATCCTCATCTGCCGGTTCATAACCACCTCTTTCAAACCAAGGAGAAAGAAATGCCCTACAACCCATCGGAGAAACAACTCTGCCGTATTTCTTGTACATTTCAGCTACATACCCTTCGCCGGTTAAAGATAACCAGTCAGGATACATTGCCTTTTTAGAACATTCAATACCTGCTTCAAATACATCATAATTCACTTTACCTTCACCATGAAGGTTTTCATCGTATAAGAAAACTATTTTAGGGAATAATACAGGTTTTTTGTTTTCTTTCTTACCTTGTCCTCTCATACGAATTTCCAACATAGTGATTGTAGCCATCTTCTCATATTCTTCAGTACCAAGACCTGCGGTTACTGTAATAAACGGATAGTCACCTCTTGAAGATGCAACCGTATTGAACTTGTATTCCCAACCTTGGAAACCTTGTTCAAAGTCTTTTTTAACATCCATTTTTGCAGCTTTTGTTGCTTGTTCTTCATTCAAACCAAGCTCAGTATATTTTGCATATTGTCTTTCAAAAGTTTTTTGAGCGTACGGAGCTAAAATTTTATCAACCTCAGCTACCGTAAATCCGCCATACTGTTGACTTGCTGCTGCCATAACGATATCACCGATTACATCAAATGCAACATCCAATGATTTTGGTTCGTTATACCAAAGATTGCCCATTTCAAAACCGCCTTTTAATACTTCGGCAACATCAAATAAGCAACAATTCATTGTATCACGGCGTGCAGACATATCGTGGATATAAATATATCCGTCACGAATTGCCTGTAATTCCGGTACGGTTAAGAAAAACTTTTTATACAACTCTTTATTCAATTGATTGAAAATCAAAGAACGTTTTGTGGAAACAAGAGCCGAATCTGCATTTGAGTTTTCTTTATCGCCAATATACATAATTCTTTGCGATTCTTGATAAACCTTATCCAGCATAGTAACAAAGTCGATTTTATAATCACGATAGTTACGGTAGCTCTTTGCAACTTTCGGATTTAGAGTTTCGAGGACATTTTCAACTATACAGTGCATATTGAAAATTTCAATTTCTTTTTTACCGGTCTGTAAAACACTTTTATCAACAAAATCACAAATTTCATCAATTTCTTCTTGGGTAAATTCTACCATCATTCTTGCAGCGGATTTTTTTACGGCAGCAACAACTTTTTGTACGTTATAATCTTCAAGCGTACCGTCTTTTTTAACAATTTTTACGTCATTTAAAGCAGCCTTAGGTGTAATTTCCACAACCTTGTTCATTGGATTTGTCGCATCCAATGATCTTGGCTTTGTCATGCCTGTGGTTTTTTCCGTATTTGCTGCTGTTGAATTAATATTTACAACGTTCCCGCTACTCAAATTTTGCATATTAATCTCCTTTGTGTATAAAGCAGAATAAGGGTACCTCAAAACTCTTTTCTATTCTCCCAAATTCTTTTCTGGTATGTATTCTATACAAGGCCATGACTCCCCCGATGCCCCATTATCTCATCTGTGATGCTCCCCGCATCCATGTCATTTGCCTGTCATTTTATTGTACTACAAATTTTTATGGCATGGAACAGTTTTATTTCAAATTTAAATCATTAGATGGATAAAAATCATACTTTCGATTTTTGAAAATTCTTATAAGTTTAGTGTATATGGAAATTTCAAAGTTTGTAAAGATTACTTAACCATGTTTCGAAAAATTAATTTGTTTAAGTTTTGTTATTAATAATCGTAACTTTTACAATTAATATGCAAAAAAGGAATATTGTTTATATCCTCAAAATATATATTCCAAAAGGCTTACGGGCGAACCTTTTTTAACTTCAAATTTTTAAACCAATCACCAATTCTAGAAATTGCAGATTTTTTTGCCGGAGCCGTCGGAGCTGGGGTAGACTTTTTCCATTTAAACAAATTTTTGAATGAGAAATTTCTGATTTTTGTTCCCGCATACAAAACACCTTTACCGCCCCAATATAAACCTATCAAACCCAGTGCAGTCTTAAATAATGTAGGGATTGTCGGCATACCTAAAATTGTTGGAGGGAGAACCGAGTTTTGGGCATTGTATGAAAAAGTTGCTCTGTCTAAAGGAGTATCAAGCAGAGTTGAAACATACGGACTCGGTTTGCCGTAATATCTTGGAGCCGTTCCTGCTATATCTGCCGCAGCATCATAATCCAGAATACCTAATCTGGCTAAATGATCCAAACTCGATGTTACATTTTCGGGAAACATAACCACTCCTATAATTTCAACCTACATGATTATAAAGTATTAATTGATTCGTAAATTGCCTTTTTTGTAATTATTTGTTACATTTTAAATGTCATGAAAAAATTCTTTATTGAACAAAAAGGACTTATCTTGTTGTGGGCTTTGTGTGCAATAGCACTTTTATTTTTTTGCGGACACTATAATAGCATTCTTTTTGATATAGGCAGGGAAGTTTATTACCCTGAAAGAATTATAGAGGGTAAAGTTTTATACAAAGATTTGTTTAACATATACGGACCATTTTCATATTTATTTAATGCATTATTATATAAGATTTTTTCACCACACTTAAATACTCTTTATTTTTCCGGAATAATGTGCTCTTTTGCAATTATAAGCGGAATATATTTAATATCTAAAAAATTTCTTTCGGAATTTTTGAGTGTATCATTGGGAATTTTTACTATTGCAACAGGTGTTTGTGCAACACACCTTTTTAATTATACTCTGCCATACAGCTACGGAATGCTATACGGAACAGTAGCATTATTATATTCATTGTGGGCTGTAATTAAGTATAATGAAGAAAACCGAACGGAATTTTTGTATCTTGCAGGACTTTTGGGGGGAATCTGCATTTCCTGTAAATATGATTTTTTGATATACGGACTTATTTTATTTATTCTTTCTTTATTTTCTAAAAATAAAAAAATAATTCTTAATTTTATAACATGTATTATTTTTGTGCCTGTTATTTGTGGGGTAATACTATTTTTTCAGGGGTTGGAAATAAATGACATAATAAATGCCTCTGCAGAAATAAAACATCTGATGGCAGCACAGAGCCTTAAATATTTTTATACCAATCAGGGAATATATTTTAGTATTAAAGTTCTACCCGTATGGATTATAAACTTCATAAAAACCTCTTTAATATTCTGTCTGTTGGCAGGCGGCATAAAACTCACAAAAAATCACAAAATTATAGGATATAGCCTTGTTACGTTAGGGGCATTTATTTTGCTTATTATAATAAACCCTGCGACTTTTGTTTTTCTTGCACCATTAACCGTTATCACTGCGGCTGTTTTATTTAAAAAAATAAAAAATCAACCCGCATTAATTTGGCTGCTTTTAGGAACATTAAGCGTAAGTATAAAATGTTTTTGGATAATGATTTCACTAAACTACGGAAATTATGTATTACCGCTGCTATTGTGTACATTTTTTGCCATTATGTTCTTATACGTTGATAAAAAATACGAAAAAGCAATTGCCATCGGAATACTTGCTTTATCAATAAATTACGTTTTACTGTCGTATACGACAAAAATGTTTCTGAATACGGAAATCAAAACGGACAGAGGAACAATTTACACAAATTCAGCGGAAGGGGACAGCATTAACAGCCTTATTGCGGGTCTGCAACAAAGTAATGCCAAAAGTGCGGTTATATATCCTGAAGGTCTTGTAATTAATTTTCTTACCGGAATAAAATCTGATGATTATTATAATTCTATGTTGCCATTGTATATAGAAAGTATGGGAGAGGACAAGTTTATAAATTCCGCTAAAACCAACAAACCGGAATATATTATTTTCAATAACAAAAGTACGGCAGAATACGGGGCAAATATCATTGGAGAGGATTTTGCTCAGGATTTTAAAATTTATGTACTTGAAAATTATGAATTAGTTGAAGATATGGATAATAATTTCAGAAACTTGGTATTTCATATAAAAAAGTAGCTTTATATTTCTTAATTAAACGGCAAAAAACAATATTTAGGGATATTATTATACTTAGATAAATATAGTCAGCGAAAGGAGCGATTAAAACATGTCAATTTCTGCAATCACCCCGATTAATGTAAAAGGTATAAATTTTACCGCACAAAATAATGAATACGAAAACCCTATAAACAGAAAAACAGAAAGAAATCTATCTGTTTGGACATCTCTTGGGGCGAGTTTACTCGTTGGGGGTACTGCTTATGGACTTACCTCTTGTGTTACTAAAAAAGGCTGGAAAATACCTGCTGCCATTGGCGGAGCCGCAGCCATAGTTTGGTTAGCACTAACTCTGCCGTCAAGATTATACAATACAAAGGTTAACGCATTTACAAAAGAAAAAGAAATGGACGTATTTTCAAGACAAAAAGAGGCTCAAGCTAACATATACAATGATATAAATAACGAAATTAAAGACGAAGATGTTCCTTTAGAGGAAAAAATTTCACATTATGCAACCGTAAAAATGGCAGATAACGGTAAAGGTTTAATGGTAAAAGATGCTTAATATTACCCCGAGCGGAATATTTTCAGGATATACCGCAGCAAAAAACATTAATTTCAAGGCAAAATCAACAAAGCCGGAACAAAAAACAAACTCTAATAAGACTCAAGAAAATCCTATTACCAGAAAGGGAGAAACTATGAATCTTATTTTGGCAACGTTTGTCAGCGGTTTAGCGTTGGGGGCAAGACTTTTATTTGAACTTTTGGATGGCGATTTCCTTTTTGAAACAGCAGAAAAGCAAGCCTCAAAAATTGTAGAAAAGAATAAAAAAGAGGCAACCGCAGGAATGAAAAATATGTATAAATTCGGTGCCTCTTTAGCACTTATTGCAGGAGGGATAAGCGGATTTGCTTTGTTGGTAACAGCCCTAAGTGCTCCAAAAATTGTCTATAAAAGTAAAGTAAATACTTATAAAAAGCAAAAAGAAGTTGATGTATACATCAAAGCAAACGAGGCTGAAAAAAATATTTATTCGGAATTAAATGAAAGAGCTAAATCCGCTAATTCTAAGGAAAGAGATGAATTAAAAGCACAATATATGCAAATGCAAATGGCAAAGAATGAACTTCCCGAATTTTTAAAACAGAATAATAAAACAGGCAGACAATAATCAAACAAATGATAATTCTCTGCCCGTATTAAATTTGTTATCTATGTTTCTAATATTTGTTGTAGTGAACTTTTGACATATCCGAGCGGTCAATAAAACGATTTTCGTCCTCGGAATATCCTAATGCAATTACACAAAACGGCATAATTCCTTCGGGAACTTCAAAACAATCTGCTAACATTTTTACTCTGTCCATATCCGGATAAAATCCCATCCAACAACCGCCTAAACCTTCCTCTACAATTTGTAAAAGAATATTTTCTACGCAAGCTCCCAAATCCTGCGCAAACCAATTATTTAAACTTTCGTCGTTATGTTTTCCAAGCACTATAATAGAAATCGGAGCCTTAGCTACCATTCCTGACCACGGACTCATTATGGATACCGCATCCTTTTTTGCCTGATCATCAACAACTATAAACTCCCATCGTTGATTATTATGAGCGGATGGCGCCTGCATTCCCGCTTTTAAAATTCTTTCAATTTTTTCTTTTTCAACAGGTTTATCCAAAAATCTTCTTATTGAACGTCTTTTAAAAATCACATTATCCATTTTATTTCCCCTTATACATTTATATTACCAAACAACCTTTTCAATTAATTCAATTTCATTTCCGTCAGGGTCTTGAATAAAAGCTATCATTGAACCCTTGCCGTTCAAATCAAACGGCTCATACAAATATTCATAACCCAAATTATGAAGTTTTTCCGTAAATTCAGCCAAAGAATTTACTTCAAATGCAAAATGCCCGAAAGCATTCCCGTTTACATAACCATTTTCCGGAGTTTCATCATTATATGTTAACTCTATTTGAACACAACCGCTTTCATCATCAAGAAAATATAATTCACAATCTTCTAATCTTTTCTTATGATTTAATTTCATATTAAGAAGTTCCGTATAAAATCTTAAAGACTCCTCTATATTTTTGACCCTAATCATTGAATGTAAAAATTTCATTATTTCTCCTTATTATATTCTATTGCTCATCCGTATGAGTTATAATGCCGTTAGAAGCCTCGTTGTCTATTATTATTGTATTACGAACAACGGCATGTGACATCAATAACAAATACGGATTTACCTCATCCATTGATGACATTGTAACCGCAGCTTTTGTCCTTGTGGTATCCTCGGACTTAGCTTCCATATTTTGGAATGTTATAACCGAATTAACCGAATAATGCTTTTCTTCACTTTTTAACCTGTTTAAAAGTTCTTCTTTCGGGAATTTGCCGGAACAATCAATACTTACATGAACGGAATTTGATGTTTCAAGAACAAGAGTTGCTACGACTTTTCCAAAATTAACCGTAGTAATTGTTATAACAAGAATACTATCTGAATCATCCCCGCCTTCTTTCTTTTGGATTTCTACTTCAAAATCCGTACCCTCCTGTAACGGCAACCATGGCAGATACAAAAGCAACAGTGTTTTTAGCGTTTGAGCAGGGTTATCCTGAGATGCAATTGCCACACTTGCATTAATTAATTTTGCGGTATCTTTAAGCTGGGATAAATCTTTAACCCCCTGCTGAGAAGCATTTGCCATAGTAAGTATAAGTTTTGCAATAGCATCTTTACCTCCGACTTGAAGCATTTCTGAAAGTGCTGACATACTTATCATACCTTTAGATAATATCTCTAAATTTCTGATAGAATTTGCAGCATTTGCTGTTGCCAATTGAGTTTTTAATGCAAGCTGAAGTTCTTCCGTTGATAAACCTTGTAATTGCGCCAGGATTTGAGCTCGCTCCGAGGTAAGGCTGGAATTAAGCCCCCTCATGGAATATTGTTCGGACAAATACCTGTTCATTTGCATTTGATTGAGATTTCTCTGTACCATGTAAACAAATTCGTTCATATGTTTTGGCAATTTCATCAAATCTTTAACATAAGCGGAAGTATCAGTTCCAGCCAACTGCCCCATAGCCGGAGAGCTTCCTGATGTTGCTGCAGCCGCAGAAGAAGGAACTTGCGGTTGCGGAGTTGCTTTTGCAGCAGACTGAGCATTTTGAAAATTTTGTGCAGCAGAATTTTGTGCAGTATGCGCCGCGTTATTTCTCATCTGCATTTGGTTATATGAAAATTTTGCCGCAAAATTTGTTAAATTCAGTTTATCCACGAAATTATATTAACGGATTTTTTTCAAAAAGTCTATAATATTACTACGGAAGATAATATAAATATTTAACTTATTATATTTGTTCGAAATATACACATAAAATTCCAAGTATAAACGCTATTATCCATACAATTGCTTGTTGTAATCTTTCTTCATTTCGAGTTTTTGAATTAAGGCATATTCTCATTAATTCCATTATTTCTTCCGGAACAACAGATGAAGACAACGCTTGATTATAAATTCTTTTGGCATTTTTTTTGTCACTAAGTTTTTCCATGTATATTTCTATCGCAAGATAATAACTGAAAGGATTGTAATTAAAAGACTCCTCAAGGTATTTTACAGAATTTTTGTAATCATTTTTTTCGTAATAATATTGGGAAAATACATATGCGGCTTTTTCCCTAGTATCATAATCTCTAATCTCTTGAGAAGCCTTTACGTACGCTTTTTCCAAA
This sequence comes from uncultured bacterium, assembly GCA_902761735.1. GTDB lineage: Bacteria > Cyanobacteriota > Vampirovibrionia > Gastranaerophilales > Gastranaerophilaceae > UBA1221. The sequence goes on along the minus strand of CACWLL010000006.1, from coordinate 63,963 downwards.
TAATCATTATAAATCGCTTTGTCATACTTCTTAAATAGCAAACGCATATTTTGCGCCATATTTATGAAATCAAAAGAATCAGCATTTCCAGATTCAATCTTAGCAAGAGTTTCTTCATATTCCTTTTGCATTTCTCGTCGCATATTTGGCATCTCACCACGAATTTCAGGAGTAACAATGTCCGAAAAATATTTAAAATTATCTTCTTGCATAAATTAACCTTTTTGGAATATCATTACATATTCATGCTTAAAGATATAAAATCCGCCGGCAAGAGCTCTATAACGCCATAAATTAGCTGTTTTACCTTTTGCTCTTTCGTTTCCTTGGATATCTTTTACTATAATTCCTTTTAATTTAAAACCAAGATTCATCATTCTTGCCATACACATAAACCCTAAAGGTTGTACTTCAGAATTTTTATAGCTGTCACCAATGATTAAAGCCGCAAAACGACCCTTTTCAAGCAAATCATATCCGTTCTTTGCAACTTTTTCAAACAAGTCATAAAATTCTTCGGTAGAACTGCAATTAGATAAATCCTCTTTTTTGTCCGAAAATTTAATAATATCATCATAAGGCGGATGAAGAATAAGTAATTGAGCTTTTTCTTCTCCCATTATATCCAATCTTGCTTTTACCTTTTGCTTAGCAAGATCAGATGCAGAATCCGCACAAATAATATTTACATCTGTTACCAGCTGCTTAGGAGTGAATTTCTCAGATACTTTTTCCGCTAAATCATCTTTTAATTCAACGCCTATGCAACGTCTTCCCATATTTATCGCTTCGATACCCGATGTACCTGAGCCAAAAAATAAATCGAGAACTATATCATTCTTTTTTGTAAATCTTTCATATAACTGCTGGGCAATTTGGGGAATATAATTGCCATGATATTCATTTGAATGACCGCCTTCTTTTAATCTTGTCGGAAATTCCCAGAGGGTATCTGTTTTTACATGACCGTAATCTTTCCACGCATTTAAATTTATATCGCTATATTTTGTGGTTTTAATCGGTTTAACGATTTGCAAATCAGCTTTCTTCGCCGGCTTCAACTTTGTATTAGTTCTTAATCTTGCCAATTATCCCTCTCCCTGTTATATTTATATCACCATACAATCTTATAGAAATGTTTCAAATTTGTAATCAAACATTTAGAGGAATTTTTATTTGATGTAAATTTAAGTCATAGGGGAATACGTTATGGTTAGAATTAAGCAATTACCTAAAAATCTCATAAATCAAATTGCTGCGGGAGAAGTTATCGAAAGACCGGCTTCAGTCGTTAAGGAATTAGTGGAAAATTCAGTCGATGCCGGAGCAAGAAAAATAAGTATTGAAATTACAAATGAATGTCGCGATATAAGAGTTGCGGACAACGGTTCCGGAATCCATCCCGACGATATTATGCTTGCATTTTCAAAACATGCAACCAGCAAAATTCAAAATGAAGATGACTTATACGACATTCACACCTTGGGATTCAGAGGAGAAGCTCTGTCCAGTATAATATCAATTTCAAAATTAACCTGTACAACAAGAACAAAAGAATGTGAAAACGGAACAAAGGTAATATGCGAAAATTCCGAAGTTAAACAAGTCCCTACGGGCTGCGCTATCGGAACAATAATGGAAATCAAGGACTTATTTTATAATATTCCTGCCCGTTTAAAATTTTTGAGAAATCCTAATACCGAGTTTTCATATATTCAAGAAATAGTTCAAGCTATTGCCATAATTCATCCCGAGATTTCCTTTGAACTCAAAAAAAACGGTAAAACAGTACTAAAAACAACTGCACAAGAAGATTTAAAACGTAATATAAAAGAAATCTTTTCATCAGGAATTACGGACAACCTGAAAGAAGTGTGCAAGACAGACGAACTTGCAGGACTAAAAATATACGGTTACGTAAGCACTCCGGATTTTACACGTTCCAGCAAAAAAGATTATCACATCTATATAAATTCAAGAACCGTAAAATGTCCTATATTCCAAAAATCAATAGATATGGCATACAAAAATTTGATTGCAAACGGGAAATATCCGTTTGTAATCCTAAATCTGCAAATTCCGCCGACTGAAGTCGATGTAAATGTTCATCCGACAAAAAAAGAAGTTCGATATAAAAATATAAATCAGGTTTTTAATTTTATTATGGCGGGTATCGTGGGCGGACTTGCCAATGTAAAAGAGGAAAATAAACCTTTCGCAGCAATTCCGGTAACTCCTGAAGTAATACCTTTTCCAAAAACACAAGGCAATCTTCAAAATGAAGATAGTCATAAAAATAATATTCTGCCGCTTAATGCGAAGGAAAAACCTCTTAACGTGTTTTATGATAAATCTCAAGACGCAATGTACATAAAAGATGAGGATATATCTAAAATTCCTCTGCCTAACTACAACAAATCGTTACAAGAAAAACAAACTCAAATATTTGAGATAAAACAAGATAAACCGGAAAATGAAGATATTATCGTCGGACAGTATAAAAATACATATATTCTTATTGAATTGGAAGATGGTTTGGAAATTGTAGACCAGCATATTGCAGAAGAAAGATACAATTATGAAAAACTTAAAGAGCAAAAAGAAGTTGCCTCCCAAATGATATTTATTTCAGATGTTCTTACCGTATCTGCAACCGAAGCTGAACTTATCAAAGAAAATAAAGATAAATTTGAAAAATTCGGCTTTGGGATAGAGTTTACTTCTCCAACAGAACTGGTATTCAGAAAAGTACCGCAATTGCTCTCAAAAGTTAATCCAAAAGAAATATTAAGCGATATTTTAAATAACATTGAAGGTAATATTGACGGACTTGAAGAACAAATATTAAAAACTACGGCATGCAAAGCTTCCGTAAAAGCAGGGCAAAAACTATCTTTGTGGCAAATGCAGGAAATTATAAAGAAATGGAGAACCACAAAAATGCCATACACATGCCCGCATGGACGCCCGATTAATAAAATAATTTCTCACAAAGAACTTGCAGGTTGGTTTCAAAGAAATTCATAAACTCAACATACAAAATTATATATGTCTTTGTGTAGGATTAGTAATCTGTTCCGCTAGTTCTTTTGCGCCTTCAAAACCTCTTGCTCTAACGATTTCTGCCGCAAGGCTATAATCATAGTCTACTTGTCTGTGCTCAACTGAAAAAGAACTGTTATTAAAATCTATTATTGCATAATTCGCTTTCGGCACACCTGTCATAGGTCTGCCAACACTGCCAACATTTACAATAGTCTGCTTTGATAAGGTTTGATACCCGCAAGGGACATGAGTATGTCCGCATAGAATCAAATTTGCAGTTTCTCCGCATATCATTTCTTGTACATCAGATATTTTCATATTCGGTAAAATATCTTCATTAATTCTTCGAGGCGAACCATGCACCATAAGAACGGAAACGCCTTCCAACATCAATTCTTTCCTTTCGGAAAGGTCATTAAGAAATTCTTTCTTCTCTTTATCTATAACATCCACATCATCAAGAAGGGCATTCGCCATCACCGGAAATTCTTTGCTTAGCTTGTCATACATTTTTAAATTAAATTCTGCAATCATTTTGTCTGTGTTGCCTTTAATAATAGTCCAGTTTTGAACTTTATTTATAATATAGTCAAGGACAACTTCAGGTTGAGGTCCTGCCATTGCCAAATCTCCTAAACACAGAACACGTTCACAACCTTGCATTTGATAATCTGCCATAACACTTTCAAGTGCTTGCCAATTTCCATGTATATCAGATATAACTGCAACTTTCATTTTTATCTCTCCTTATCGTATTTTTATGCTAACATAAAATTATGATTAAAAGAAGATTTTCAAAACAAATTACAATAGGTGATGTAAAAATTGGCGGAGATGCACCGATTAGCGTACAGTCGATGTGCAATACAGATACCCGCAATGTTGAAGCAACATGTTCACAAATAGAAGAACTCGCCCAAAAAGGATGCGATTTGGTCAGATTGGCAGTTCTTAATAAAGATGCGGCTGCTGCAATTAAAGATATCGTTAAACTTTCATCAGTACCGCTTATAGCAGATATACATTTTGATTACAGATTAGCTTTAGAATGTATTAATAACGGTATCAGTGCTTTGAGAATAAATCCCGGCAACATCGGAAAACGTGAAAATGTTGAAAAAGTTGTAAAACTTGCGAAACAACAAAATATTCCAATCAGAATAGGTGTAAACGCAGGTTCTTTAGAAAAAAATTTATTGGAAAAAGATATACCGCTTTCTGAAAAAATGGTTGAAAGTGCACTGGGGCACATAAAAATATTAGAAGATTTGGATTACGACTTAATAAAAGTTTCACTAAAATCATCGGATGTTATGACAACAATTGAGGCTTATCGCTCAATTGCAAATAAAATTCCATATGCCCTGCATCTTGGAGTAACGGAAGCAGGAACCTTGAGAGGGGGATTAATTAAATCTTCAATAGGATTAGGAACATTGCTTGCAGAAGGAATCGGAGATACAATAAGAGTTTCACTCACCGAAAATCCGGTAGAGGAAGTAACTGCTGGAATTGATATATTAAAAGGATTAGGACTAAAAGAAAAAGGAGTAAATTTCATTTCATGTCCGACATGCGGAAGAACTCAAATAAAACTTATTGAACTTGCAAAAAAAGTTGAAGAAAGATTTAAAAATTTAGATTTACCAATAACAATTGCAACTATGGGTTGTGCAGTTAACGGGCCTGGGGAAGCAAGACATGCTGATTTTGGTATTGCCGGCGGAATTGGAGAAGGATATATATTTAAAAAAGGCGAGATAATCGCTAAAGTTCCCGAAGATAAACTTTTAGAAAAATTAGAAGAAGTTATAAAAAAATCATACGAATAATACATTTTTTTTTCGTGTAAAGAAATTATAATGATGTTGCAAGCTATTAAAAAAAATGTTATGATAGTTATGAACAGAGGTATAGATACTATGAAAAAATTAATGTTAATCGTTGGAATTTTGGCTATGGCTACAGTACCTGCTATTGCTGCTGTTCCTGCAAAAGAAACTATGTCAGTGCCGTATCTAAGAAATTACGGATATTCTGAAGCAACGAATCTTTACATCCAAAAACAAAAAGCTATGTCTAACGGTAGAGAATACTATGCAAATATCGTTGACCCAAGCGCACACTATCGAGGAAAATTCCAAACCATAATCAACGGTACAAGATCTTTCTTTGATTATATTGATCCGGCTTTAGATGCTGATAATTTTTTGAACAAAGACATAAAATTCTATTCTACAACGAATGATACATACTAATAGCAAGTTATTGATTGTAATACTTGCAATAATAATTGCAAGCCTGCAATCAGGAATAATAAAAGCGGAGGAAGATGTCTCTGTTGAAACAGATACGGCGGACGTCGAATCTGCTGTGATGTCAAAATATACTAAACCTGTAATTGATTATAAAAAAATTGAAAAAGAAGCCGACGCTCTTTTTTATACAGGAATGGAAAATGAAGATAGAACAACAAAAGAAGCATATCTTGATCAAGCATTGACTAAGTATATGCTTCTTTTATCTGAGAACCCGTTTGATGCAGCAATTAACACTCAAGTCGGGGCAATTCATGATAATCTTGGGCATTCTGAAGCCGCAAAAGATTATTTTACAAGAGCTGTGAACTTAGAAAATCTTAATCCATTTGCCAATTTTTATTTTGGGGAGTATTATTTTTCAAGAAGAGAATATAATGAAGCATTAAAATACTATCTTGTTGCATATAACAACGGATATGCAAATTCATATGAAGTAAACCTAAAATTGGCAACTATATATGAAAAATTAGGGGATATTCAAAAAGCTCAGAAACATTATATTCAAACAAAAAAATTAAACCCGAAAATATCGGGCTTGGGAGATAAAATAAAATCTTTAAGAGAGGTCTATTACAGCAAATCCGATTACAGCCGTAAATAGACGATGGAGAAATATAATGAAATTTAAAAATATAATTATTGCACTAATTTTTATGATGTGCATAATAATTCCGGCAAACGCATATATTGACGAAGACTTAACAATAAAAGATTCACTATATCAACCGCCTGTATTTGAAACACACGAAACACTTTTTGCTCAATCCAGACGGCAAGTAAATGCGGTAAATCCAACAGCATCCTCAAATCCCGCCGGAAAAGCATTCCCCGGAGCAAGAGGAGCAAATCAATTGATTCTATATACTCCATCATATGGAGAACGCACAAATACCAATGAGTTTGGGACAGAAGCAATAATAGAAGGCAATACTGTTGTAGAACTAAGCGGTGCTGATTCTTTTATTCCAGCAAACGGAGCGGTCTTAAGCGGACACGGAAATGCTAAAAATTGGATAAGCTCCAATATATCCGTTGGTACAAAAATATACTATGATGATTTAACCGGTGCAATCACTACATATACAACAACTCAGAGCTATGTATTTGAAGCAACGCAAAAAATTGATGAAGCCAACGCCATGATTGAATATTATAGAAAAAATAATCCGAATTATGATTGGAAAGTCCCAACAGCATTTATCAAGGATGCACAAAATTTCATGAGAAAAGGTGAAAAAAACCCTAAACAAATAAAAGACTATTCTCGCCTTGCGATAAATTCGGCAAATAATGCAATAAAAAGCGTTTTACCATTTAAAACAAATGAATTTAAAGGAGTTTGGCTAAGACCAACGGAAACGAATCCGATAGCGATAGCAGAATCAGTAAAAAGAATAAAATCAGCAGGAATTGACAATATCTTTATTGAAACATATTTTCACGGCCGCACAATATTCCCGAGTAAAACAATGGAAGACTACGGTTTTGTTTCTCAAAATGAAAAATTTATAGGTTTTGACCCGCTAAAAACATGGATTAATGAAGCCCACAAGAACGGCATAAAAGTACATATTTGGTTTGAATCTTTTTATGTAGGAAATAATCATCCATCCACCCATCCGAATAACATTTTAGCAGTTAAACCGGAATGGGGAAATAAAACTTTAAACGGATATGCTTCCGATAATGCAACCCCATCCGTATCTGAACATAACGGATATTTCTTAGACCCTTCAAATGCAGAAGTTCAAGATTTTTTAGAGAAATTAATAAAAGAAATTATTACCGAGTATAGACCTGACGGAATCAACCTTGATTATATCCGATATCCGCAGGCAATCTCAACATCTCCTGCCGGAAACTGGGGCTATACGGAAAATGCCAGAAAAATGTTTGAAGAACAATATGAAACAGACCCTATTACGTTAAAAACAACAGATCCGCTTTGGTATACATGGGGTAATTTCCGCAGGGAACAGGTTACAAATTTCGTAAAAAGAATAGGAGAATTGGGAAATAAAAATAAAATATATATCAGTGCAGTAATATTCCCTGACAAAAATGTTGCATATTCAAGAAAATTACAAGATTGGGCAACTTGGTCACAAAACCACTATGTACAAGGGTTTACTCCATTATTTTTGACATGCGATTCCAAGACTTTAAACACACAAATCAGTACCGTTCAAAACTATAAAATGCCTGAAACAGATATTTTTGCAGGATTATTTGTAACATTTATGGGCGGCAGTGAAGAAGACTTAATCAGGCAAATCCACGAATCAAGAAAACTTAATGTTAACGGGATTATTTTATTTGATTTTGCCCACCTTGATAATAAGTATATCCAAACACTCTCAGCCCGAGTATTTTCCGCAGACGGAAAAACTAATATAAAAAAAAACGCTTTGGAAGATTTTCCAATAAATTGGAACAGTTCGACAGCAACAAAAAACTCATCAAACAGGATAAATGATGAAAATAATTTATATTATGTCCAAAACAAAAAATTTGTAATTCCAAAATATGATCCATATTTGGATAACAGAAGAAAATCTTCTCCTGTCCAGACAATTAATAGAAAAATAAAAAAATAGGACTGCAAATAATATGAAATCGTTTGTGTAGACGACGGTTCGACTTTATTAAACTACAACTCTCAAATATCATTTGAACACGGTATTAAAAATTTTATAGATTGGTATTACAAAAATTGAAAAAACACGCAGCGAATAACACTGCGTGTTTATATTATACAGACTTATATTTATTTTTTTAGTTCAACCTCAATTTGAGGAAGAATTTCATCTAATTTAGAGGCATCTTTAATACCGCCTTGTGCAAAGTTTGGTCTGCCGCCACCGTTTGCGCCGGTTGCTCTGGCAATATCTCCGACAATCTTTCCTGCATTCACGCCTTTTTTAACAAAATTATCGGAAACTTTCACCGCAACGGTTCTATCAGAGGCTAATACAATAATACTTTCACCCAGTTTTTTAGACAGAAATTCCAAACCGATTTTTAAAGCCAGCGGATTTAAGTTCAAAACTTTTGATATAAATAGCTTCCCACCATCGATTATTTGAGCTCTGTCAACAAATGTCGCAAATTTTGCTCTTGCATTTTCTTCCTGCAATTTTTCTATTTCTTTTTGAAGTTCTTTATTTTCATCCTGAAGTTTTTCAACACGTTCAACAACTTCATCAGAATGAGCTTTAAATATTGAAGCCAACTCATCCGTTACGGAAACTTTATTGTTTACAAACTTAAGAGCTGATTTAGAAACTACACATTCAATACGTCTTGTACCGGCAGCTATTGCACTTTCTGAAACAATTTTGATAAATCTCAAATCCTTGAGTTCTCTTGCATGAGTACCAGCACAAAATTCTTTTGAAATGCTTTCACCGTTCTTTTCAATAGATACAACACGGACATTATCACCGTATTTTTCGCCGAACAATGCTGTCGCACCTGTCAATTTTGCTTCTTCTATACTCATAACCTTTGTATCAATAGTATAACCTTCACCAATCCACTTATTCATCAGGTTTTCGGTTCTTTTAATTTCCTCAGGTGTCATTGCTCTTGAGAAGGTAAAGTCAAATCTCATTCTTTCGTCATCAACGTAAGAACCTGCCTGTTTAACCTCATCTCCGACAACTTTTATTAATGCCGCTTGCAATAGGTGAGCTGAAGTATGGTGAACTCGAATTTCTTCTCTTTTTTCCACATCAATTGCAGCTTTAACTGCTTCACCAATTGTGATATCTCCGTTAAGAACAGTACATCTGTGAACGTACAAGTCATTTACTTTAAATGTAGTTAAAACTTCGAGTTTAACATTATTATTTTCAATAATACCGCTATCACCGATTTGCCCGCCGCATTCAGCGTAGAATGGAGTTTTGTTTAAAACAACATCAACATATCCATCGCCGTCGATTGTGGCAAGAATTTTGGCATCAGCACATTCATTTTTATCATATCCGATAAATTCGGTTGAACCTACTTCTTTTTCAACCTTTGCATATTTCATATCACCGGTGACAGAAATCTTTGCTGTCGCAGCTTTTGCTCTGTCTTTTTGCTCTTGCATCGCAACTTTATAACCGGCTTCATCAACTTTTAAGCCGTTTTCTTCCGCAATTTCTTTTGTCAGCTCAAGAGGAAAACCGAAAGTATCATACAATCTGAATGCACTTTCACCATCAATATCTTTTTTGTTTTCAATAAATTCATCAAGAAGTTTATACCCTCTATCAAGAGTTTGTCCAAATCTTTCTTCTTCACGTTTTATTGTTTCTATAACTTTTTCTTTATTCTTAATCAATTCAGGATATGCTTTTCCGTATCTGTCAACTACAACGTCAACGAGTTTGTATAAAAACGGCAAATCCATACCTAAGATTTTTCCATGTCTTAATGCACGACGTAAAATCATTCTTAATACGTAGCTTCTTCCTTCATTACCCGGAATAACACCGTCTGAAATCAGGAAGGTTACACATCTTGCATGGTCTGTAATTATGCGAAGCGAAACATCCGTTTTTTCTGATTTTTTATACGAAACACCGCTCATCTCACATACCTTATCCATAATAGGTTTCAGCAAATCTGTTTCAAACGTAGACGCTACACCTTGGCAAACCATTGTTATACGTTCTAATCCCATGCCGGTATCAACATTCTTCTTACCCAAAGGAGATTGATTACCCTCTTCGTCTTGGTACAATTCGGTAAACACCAAATTCCAAATTTCAACCCACCTGTCACATTCGCAAGTATCTATACCGCAATTCGGGTGGTCACATTTGTATTGTTCTCCTAAATCATAATGAATTTCAGAACAAGGACCGCAAGAACCCGAAGCTCCCGGAGGCCCCCAAAAATTATCTTTCTTTCCTTTGCGTTTAATTCGTTCTGCCGGAACGCCGACACTTCTCCATATATCAAAAGCTTCGTCATCAGTTTCAAAAATTGTAATCCATAATCTGTCTTTATCTAATTTTAAAACTTCCGTAACAAATTCCCATGCCCAAGGAATAATTTCTTTTTTATAGTAATCACCGAAAGAAAAGTTTCCTAACATTTCGAAGAAAGTATGATGGCGAGGAGTTCTTCCTACATTTTCAATATCGGAATCTTTACCGCCGGCACGTGCACATTTTTGACAAGAGGCGGCTCTTGCGGGTTCATACGGACAATCTTGTATACCCAAAAATATCGGTAAAAATTGTAACATTCCCGCAGTTGTCAACAAAACCGTTGGGTTATCAGGGACAAGACTTGAACTCTCCACGATTGTATGTTGATGTTTTTCTTTGAAATAGTTAAGATATAAATCTCTAATCTCATTTCCGCCTAGCATAATCTTTTATTCCTCTTTTCTTTTGTTCGGTAAAATATGGCATACAGCCTTTAACAATATTGTATAATAAACATAATTTCTTGCAAAATAAATATAGATTGTTCAAATTTTTAATTATATGCTAAAATCAATATCGAAAGGGGAGTTTGAAATAATGAAAAGAGCAATTGTTGTAGTTATAGATTCAATGGGTATAGGAGCAATGGATGATTGCCGGGATTTTAATGACATTCCGGAATGCAATACCCTAAAACATGTTTGCGAATTTAACAACGGATTAAACGTTCCTAACCTATCTAAAATGGGACTGGGAAATATTCAGGATTTTATGGGAATTTCTCCTACAAATAACCCGACCGCAAAATACGGCACAATGATTGAAAAATCAAAGGGCAAAGATACTACAACAGGACACTGGGAATTTATGGGGCTTATCAACGAAAAGCCTTTTGCGACTTTTCCGGAAGGGTTTCCTTCGGAATTAATTGATAAATTTATAGAAGAAACTGGTTGCGGAGGAGTATTGGCAAACATACCCGCAAGCGGCACTGCGATTATAGAAAAATTAAACAATGAACATCACGAAACAAAATTTCCCATTGTTTATACAAGTGCAGACAGCGTATTCCAAATTGCTCTTGATACAGACTTAATTCCGCTTGAAACATTATACAAATGGTGCGAAATCGCAAGGAAAATACTTGATGAGGGCAATTATAACGTATCAAGAGTAATTGCAAGACCATATAAAATTATTGACGGTAAACCGACAAGAATTTCAAAAGACAGAAGAGATTATTCAATGGTACCTAAACACACCTTATTAAATGACATAAAAGACAGTGGGGCAAAAGTTATCGGTATCGGAAAAATTGAAGATATATTTTCAAAATCCGGAATAACCCACGCAATTCATACCGGTTCAAACAAGGAAGGTTTGGAATTAACTTTGAAAGCAGTTAAACGAGAACTGGATTTGCCGTCTATTGCATATCCCGAATATGTGGAAAAACCTATGCCTTACGAAATGGTATTTACAAATTTGGTTGATACCGACATGTTGTACGGACACCGTAACGATGCGGCAGGATACGGCAAGGCAATAGAAGAAATTGATACCTATTTACCTGCGATAACGGAAGCAATGACACCTGATGATATGCTAATCATAACCGCAGACCACGGTTGCGACCCGTGTGTCGAAGGTACAGACCATACAAGAGAAAAAGTGCCGGTACTTGTCTATACAAAACAGGAGCATGGCGAAGCCCTCGGAACGCTAATCGGCTTTGACAACGTCGCAAAATTCGTAAAAGAATGGATATTTTAAAATAACACTATTAAAGTTAATTTTGGTAATCTTTTATTACCGCAACAAAAAAATATTTTGCTGCGATAAAATTTAGAAAAGCCTGTGTACTAACCAAGAGTATGTAACAATTCAGATATTATAAATACCCATTTAAATTAATTGCGTTTTTAGTTTTTCTATTGTATAATCTTTTTACAGGCGAGAGTCTGTGTGTATTGTAATTATAAAAAGGAGAACTAAAATGAGCGTAACTATTAGTGATGATTGCATTGCTTGCGGTGCATGCGAATCTATTTGTGATGCAGTATTTTCTATTGAAGATAAAGCTGTAGTTGATGCATCTGCTGTTGCTGATAACATCGATGCAGTTAAAGAAGCTGCTGATGCTTGCCCGGTTGGAGCAATCGTTGTTGAGTAATTACTCTTGAAATATACTTTGAAACACCCGTCATATTGGCGGGTGTTTTTAATTGCACTATGCATAGCAAAAAACCGGCTGACGTCTCAACCGGTTATTTATCTTAGCTCTCTTTCTTATTGTTTCATTCGACCACCAGAGGGTCATTTTTCTTAATATCCTTTTGCGTACCTATTTTACAACCGCAAAAGTTGTCTTTACACCTGACTCGGAAGATATGCTCCGAGCGGATTGAATCGCCATAGAGCGGCGCTTTCTCGCTCCTCTTAATATGAATTCCACACTGTCACAAATATTTGACGATGGGGATTGAATCTTCTTTAACATTATCTATAACTCCTTGTTATTTATCTGATTACATATTTGTTATCGGCAAATTTTTCTTATTCTTTAATTTTTTACTAAACCTTGTAACAAAACGTTACGCAAAAATTTAATTTTTTCTTAACTATTGGCATGGCTAATCCACTTGATTAAGAATTATGTTGATGATATAAATGACATGTATAAGTATGATTTACAAAATAAGAAGGAGTAAAAACTTATGGTAAACGTAGCTATTAACGGCTTTGGTAGAATCGGCAGAAATACATTACGTGCCGCTATCAGAGAAGGTATTTTTGACAAAATTAATTATGTAGCAATCAACGACCCTGGTTTGAAACCGGAAGATGCTGCAAGAATCTTCAAATATGACTCAGTTATGGGTAAATTTGACGGTAGCGTTGAAGCTTATGATGAAGGTATCATCGTAAACGGTAAGAAAATCAAATTCTTTGCTGAAAAAGATCCTGCAAATCTTCCTTGGAAAGATTTGGGTGTTGAAGTTGTAGTTGAATCTACAGGTTTCTTCACTGATGCAACTAAAGCTCATGCTCACATTGATGCAGGCGCTAAGAAAGTTATTATTTCTGCTCCTGCAACTAACGAAGACAAGACTATCGTTCTTGGCGTTAACGACAAAGAATATGATCCTGCTAAACACAATGTAATTTCTATGGCATCTTGTACTACAAACTGCTTGGCTCCTGTAGCTAAAGTTATCGATGAAAAATTCGGTATCGTTAAAGGTTTGATGACAACTGTTCACTCTTACACAGGTGACCAAAGAATCTTAGACGCCGGCCACAAAGACCCTCGTCGTGCAAGAGCAGGCGCATTGAATATTGTTCCTACAAAAACAGGTGCTGCAAAAGCTGTTGCTCTTGTTTTACCTCAATTGAAAGGTAAATTGGACGGTTTCGCTATGCGTGTTCCTACTCCTGACGTTTCTCTAGTTGACGTTGTATTTGAAGTTGCTAAAGACGTTACCGTAGAAGAAGTTAATGCAGCATTAAAAGCAGGTGCTGACGGACACGTTCTTTGCTATACTGAAGAACCGTTAGTATCATCAGATTATGTTGGTACTTCTCAATCTTCAACAGTTGACGCTTTATTAACTCGTGTAATGGGCGGAAACCAAGTTAAGATTATTTCTTGGTATGATAACGAAATGGGTTATTCAACAAGACTTGCTGAAACAACTTATATGGTTGCATCTAAGTTATAATTCTTAATTTAGAAAACTTTGAAAAAGAGGTTATCCGAACAGATAACCTCTTTTTTATTGAGTTTAATTCTATTGTTCATCAAACAAATTTTTAAAATTTCCGTTTGTACCAAGTTCTATTAAATCAGCTTGAAATTTATCATATGTACCCGGAGAAGGAGAATTAACATGTCTTGCCATAGACATAAGAGCAACAGATAATAATTCGTTTTGCTTTCGGATTAACTCCTCATTATGTTCCATAATTCTATCTTCAGAACTATATAAATCTTGCAAGGTTGCCTTTTTATTCAAATTATCAACCTTTCTTGGGGCAGCCATAAAGTGTGGCTTTTTACAACTTAATACCGATACGGAATTTACAATCATAATCTCTCCCTCTTTCTACTGAATAAATTAAATATAACATAATTTTTGACAAAATAAAAGGTGAAGAAAAAGCTTCACCTTTTATAATTTTTAATATTCATTAAATTGATTACATTAAGCTTTAACCGATTTAATACATTTATTAACTCTGCGTAAAGATTTATCTTTACCGAGTATTGCAAGAATAGCTGCCATATCTGCACCGCATGTTCTACCCGTTACCGCTGCACGGATTGCCCACATTGTAACTTTTGGCTTGATTCCTTTTTCTTTATATTGTCCTCTAAATATTTCCAGCTTGTGGTGCAACTCTTCTTCCGAAAATTCCCACTCTTGAGCTTGTCGTGCAAACTCTTCCAAAACATCCTGCGCTACCTCCGTATCCAATATTTCTTCCTGTGCTTTCGGCTCAATTTCTACATCTTCTCCAAAGAAGTACGGAACCGCATCAGTTATATCGGATAACAGGGTAAGGGGTTCACGGGTAACTTCTACCATTCTTGTATATTGAGCATCACTTAATTCCGTTAAATCATACTTTGTTAAGTATGGCTTTAATCTTTCTTTTAAGTCTTCTATATCCAACATTTTTATATAATGACTGTTCATCCAGTTTAATTTATCATATTCAAATATTGAATTTGAAGATGAAACTTCGTGGATTCTAAAATCTTGTGCAATTTCATCAACAGTCTTAATTTCAACACCATCTGACGGAGCCCATCCTAATAGTGCAACAAAGTTTATCAACGCATCCGTTAAATAACCTTTTTCAACAAATTCAGAAACAGCGGTTGCACCGTGGCGTTTTGATAATTTACTTCTGTCAGGAGCAAGAATCATTCCTAAATGTCCAAATTGAGGAACTTCTGCACCTAAAGCTTCGTAAATCAATATTTGTTTATAAGTATTTGAAATATGGTCTTCACCACGAATAATATGAGAAATTTTCATCAACATATCATCAATTACAACTGCAAAATTGTATGTAGGAGTACCATTAGATTTCATAATTACAAAATCACCCAACAAATTTGTATCTACATGCAATTCGCCTTTAACCATATCATTAAAAGTTAAAATTGAAGTTTCATGGAAGGCTTTTTGAGCTTTTGCAATGTTAAATCTTATAGCAGGTTTTCTGCCTTCTGCCATAAATTTTGCTTTTTCTTCTTCCGTTAGATTTTCACACCTTTTTGTATACACATAAGGCTTTTTATTATCGTGAGCTTCTTGTTTTTCGGCTTCAAGTTCTTCCGGAGTACAGAAGCATTCATACGCAAAACCTTTTTCCAAAAGAATTTGTGCATATTTAGGATAAATATCAAACCTTTCAGATTGAGTGTAAGGACCGTAATCACCGCCTACATCAGGACCTTCATCCCAAATTAAACCTAATGCTTTCAAACTGTCAAAAATATTATCAATATATGCCTGACTTGTTCTTTCCGCGTCAGTATCCTCAATCCTTAAAACAAATTTCCCGTTATTCTTTTTTGCAAATAAATAGTTGAATAAAGCTGTTCTTGCAGTCCCTACGTGTAAATTACCGCTTGGGGACGGAGCTATTCTGACTCTTACTTCTGACATATTTCCTTCTTTCCTTTTATTAAATTTAATAAACGAGGCGATAAGGGTACATGCACAACTCGCCTGTAATTCTTAGACTACCACGAGCATAATTCGTTTTCAAGCGGAAATTTTGACAAATATTGTAAAATATATTGAACATCCGTTATTTATTTTCGTTATATTTACATAAAGCTCTGTTTGTTATACTATCATATTATGAATTAAGACAGTAGAGGGGAATATAAATGCAAGTATCAGTAAATTGGTTAAACGAATTTGTAGATTTATCAAATATAGAAGATTCACAAATTGCTCACGAATTAACTATGAGCGGATTGGAAGTTGAGAGTATAGAAGAAGTTAAACCGCAATTTTCAAATATTATTACGGTAAAAATCGAAAAAATCGACAACCACCCAAATTCTGACCATTTACATCTTGTAACCGTTAATACCGGTTCCTCAACAAAAACCGTTGTGTGCGGAGCTCAAAACATACAAGTCGGACAAATTGTTCCCTACGCAAGTGTAGGCAGTAAAGTTCTGGACAGAAAAACAGGTGAACAATTCGAGCTTACACCGGCTGTAATCAGAGGTGTTGAATCTCAGGGCATGCTATGTTCTGCTGATGAACTCGGTGTTTCAGAAAGAAACTATCAGGAAGAAGACGGCATTTTAATCCTAAACAGAATATTTCCTGATGTAAAGTTAGGGGAAAATGTTCAAGATGTTTTGGGGTTTGAAAAAGATACGGTTATAGATGTTGCACCTACGGCAAACAGAGGGGACCAAATGTCTGTTATAGGAGTTGCAAGAGAGTTAAGTTCGCTGTTTAACACTCCTCTTAAATTTAATCCGATTGAGGCAACAAGAGATTTATCAACAGATAAATTTAAAGTTGAGATTTTAGATAATGATGTTTGTAAATATTATTCTATCGGAATTTTGAAAAATATAAAAATTAAACCGTCACCTGATTGGATGCAAAAAAGATTGCTTGCGTCAGGCGTAAGAGCCATAAACAACGTAGTAGATATTACAAATTACGTAATGCTTGAATACGGCTGCCCAATGCACGCATTTGATTATGACAAATTAGACGGATACCTTTGTGTTAGACGTGCAAATGAAGGTGAAAAATTAGTTACGCTTGATGAAGTTGAACGAGAATTAACACATGATACGGTAGTTATAGCAACAAAAGATAAACCGGTATGCTTAGGCGGTGTTTTCGGAGGTTTGAATTCGGAAATAGATAATAATACAACATCCATAGCATTAGAGGCTGCATATTTTACTCCGGCAACAAACAGAAAAAGTTCTCGCAGCGTAGGTTACAGAAGCGAAGCATGCGCAAGATTTGAACGCGGAATTGACATAGAAGCCGTTAAGCCGGCATTAATGCGTGCTATACAACTTTTGATAGAATATGCAGACGCTGAAGTCATAGGTGTTGTTGAAGACGGCAAAAATAAATTAGACCCGATTGAAATTACACTAAGATATAATCAGGTTACAAAGTTATTAGGATGTGAAATTTCCCCTGAAAGATGCGATGCTATTCTTGAAAAATTAGGGTTTGAAAAGTTGGGTGGCAATATTGCAGCCGCAAAATTTTTAGTACCGTCATTCAGAGCGTATGACGTTACCCGTGAAGTTGATTTAATCGAAGAAATTGCAAGAATTAACGGATATGACAAAATTTCTCCGACTCTTCCTCAAAAAATGATGACTCCAACCATCTCTTTAGAAGAAAGAGTTATAAAGAAAATTCACTACCTTATGCAATCGGCAGGACTTAATGAAATAATTACAAGTTCTCTTATCGGCAAACCTATGCTTGACAAATATATGATGCTCTATGACGAAGCAAAAGCCGTAAATGTTATGAATCCGGTGAGCGAAGAATGCACAATGTTAAGACAAAATCTTGCAGTGTCAGTATTGAATTGTATGAAGTATAATTATGACAACGGACAAAAAAACTTCTGGGCTTATGAAATAGGAAAAACTTATGAGGTTGAAAAACCTGCAGATTTAAAAGAATCAGGGGTAAAAGAAACTCAGGTGTTAGCAGGCATTATAACCGGAGAAGTAGAAAATTCCAAATGGCAAATTAAGACATCTCCTGATTTCTATACAGTAAAAGGTATAATCGAAAATTTATTTGAAGAATTCGGTATTACCAAACGTATTAAGATTGTTCCGCTTGAAGAATCTTCATTAAAAGAAACAAATACAATTCTTCATCCGTACAGAAGTGCCGCTATATGCATACTCGGTAAACAACTGTCAACAATCGGATATATGGGACAAATTCATCCTGTATTAAAAGACAAGATGAAATTTAAACAGGAAGCCTTCATATTCAGTATTGATATTGATGTACTTATATCGATTGTAAAAGAGAATGTGCCAAGATTTAAACATCTTCCGCAGTTCCCTGAAGTAAAGCGTGATTTAGCTTTTGTTATAAGTGATAAAGTTTCTTATGAAGAAATTCAAAGAGTTATAAAGAGCGGCGTTCAGCAAAACATATATTGCGGAAGTGAAGTTTTTGACGTATATCAAGGTGAAAACATTGAAAAAGGATACAAAAGTTTAGCTTTCAGAATAAAAATGTTGGACGAAAATGCGACATTGACCGATGATGTTATTGAAAGAAACATGCAATCGGTTAGAGAAAAATTACAAAAAACGTACGCTGATATATCTTTCAGGGAGTAATATTATGAAAAAATTTCTTTGTACAATTTTATGTTCTTTAATACTGACAGCAGGAGTATATGCAAGCAATGTTATGCCTGATAGTGTTATGACGGAGGGAACAAACACTTTCGGAGTATATCAGGTAGGACATTCCATTATTATATACAGTGAACCTGATGAAACATCTCAGATAAAACAAAAAATTGTATGGGACAGTGAAAACGTAATCCCTCAAAATTTAGCTTTGGCAGATTTATTCACCGTGTATATAGAAGATAAAGATTTTGCTCTTATGGCAGTAACAGATGAAACTGAAGACTGGGTAGAAGTAATATATAACAACAAAACAGGTGAACGAGGCTGGATAAGAAAAGATGACCCGTATAAATTTAATACCTGGGTTAATTTCTATAGCATGTACGGGCGTAAATACGGACTTGAAATTTTAAAAGGGGCTCCGCAAAACGTATCAAACCTGTACGGTTCAACAGACAATCCGGATAAAGCAATATCACATATAAATCGCCCTGAATTAATTAACCTTAATTTAATCAGAGGTAATTGGATGCTTGTTACGGTTGTTGATGCCGACAAAACTCCAAAAACTGGATACATCCGTTGGAGAAGTGATGACGGAGTTAAATATCTGTTTCCTAATATAAAATAAATTTATAATATATATGCCGCTAAGATTGCAAAAATTATTAGCGGTATATTAAAATGTAAAAATGTCGGAATGCATGTATCCGATATATGATTGTGTTGATTATCGGCATTTAAACCCGCAGTAGGTCCTAAAGTTGTATCGGAAGCGGGAGAACCAGCATCGCCCAAAGCTGCAGCCGCCGCAAGAATTACAATTGATGCCGCAGGGGAAAACCCTAAATGAGAACAAACGGGAATAAATAAAACCGCTAAAATAGGAATAGTACCAAATGAAGTCCCTATACCCATTGTTACAAATAAGCCGATGACAAGCATAAGTCCGACAGCTATAAATCTGCTGTTTTGCATAAACGGAAGCATTGCATTTATAAGGACTTCAATACCTCCAGTTTGTTTTAATACTAATGCAAAACCGGCCGCAACAAGCATTACAAATGCAACGTAACCCATTAATCCGATGCCTTCATTTATAAGTTTGTCCATTTTTTTATGGCTTACAGCCCCTCCACCAAATACTATTCCCAAACCGACCAAAGCACCGAGCGGAAGAGATTTGGTAAGCAGTTGAACAACAAGAGTAGCAAAAGCACCTATCAATGTTATATAGTGATTTTTATTGAGTTTCAAAGCTTCTTCATCATCTTCTTCAATTTTATTTTTTGCAAATTCAATATCTGCGTACTCACGAGGTTTTCTGTATGAAATCAGTATTGCAACCAATAAACCGATAAACATACCCAATCCCAAAATCCAAGTTGATTTCCAAATATCATTTTTTATGACAGCCATTCCGTTGAGAGTCATATTTTCCGCAATCAACCCCTGAAATATCAACCCGAATCCCGCAGGAATCATAATATAAGGAGCTTTTAATCCAAACGATAAAGAACACGCTATTGCTCGTCTGTCAATTTTAAGTCTGTTCATAACATGTAGCAATGGAGGTATCAATATCGGAATAAACGCTATATGAACAGGAATTAAATTTTGAGATAACATAGCAATTATTGTAATTATAAAAATCAAAATAAATTTTTTGCCTTCTATCACGGAAGCTATTTTCTTTGCCAATATTGTTGCCAATCCCGTATGCGTCATCGCAGCAGCAAAAGTTCCCAATAAAATATAACTTAATGCAGTTTCCGCATTCCCTCCCATACCGGAAATAAATGTATCCATAACCTGTCCTATGGGCATACCACTGACAAGACCTGCCACAATAGCAGAAATAATTATCGCAAGCAGAACATTAACCTTACGTAAACATAACACGCAAAGCAATATTACAGATACTATTACAGGGTTAAAAATTATATTCATAGAGAGATTATAACATAAAAATTTTACAGACTGTCATAAACTCTTTTAACTTCTTTAATATCCTGCCACATCAACCATTTAGGACTGTCTTTTTCGTGCGAATCGTTCCTCAACAGATAAGAAGGGTGAAATATCGGCATCATCCGACTCCCGTACGGACCTTCAAACCACTGCCCTCTGACTTTTGTTATACCTGATTTGATATCCAGCATAGAGGTCAATGCAACTTTCCCGCACAAAAGAATTATCTTTGGCTTTAAGATATCAATTTGAGCATCCAAAAAAGCCCTGCATGCCTCTTTTTCTTCGGGTAAGGGATCTCTGTTTTCGGGCGGGCGACATTTAATTGTATTACATATATATATATTTTTCTGCCTTGACAAACCAACCGATTCAAATATTTTATCCAATAATTGCCCTGCTTTCCCAACAAACGGCTCCCCCTGCTTATCTTCATTAAATCCAGGAGCCTCACCTATCAACATCAGTTTATTGTTTGGAACGCCGCTTGAGAAAACTACATTTGTACGAGTCTTACACAAAGAACAGTTCTCGCACATTTCACACAGCTCTTTTAATTCATCTAAATCTTCCTGAACACCCATAGAAGAATTATAACACAAAAATTCGGCGGGAAAGTACTGTTTATATACTTTTTATACAACTTAACAAACTTAATGAACTTTGTTTACATATGTAGCGAAAAATATTTTATTTGTTATAATAATGGGACAGATTATAGGGATATTTATAAATAAAAATAAACAGACTCAGGAGGAAAGATGTTAGAAACGCAGGAAACGAGCAAGATTTATTCTGATGTACCATTCGTTGAAGGGAAATGGTGCAATGAAATAAATGTCAGAGATTTTATTCAACGCAATTATACTCCATACGAAGGGGATTCGAGTTTTTTAGCAGCGCCTACGGATGCTACCAAAAAATTATGGAATGAATGTCTTAATTTATTTGAACAAGAACGAGCTAATGGCGGCGTTCTTGATATGGACACTCAAATTATATCTACAATCACTTCTCACGGAGCAGGCTATATTGATAAGAATTTAGAAAAAATTGTCGGCTTACAAACAGATAAACCGTTAAAGCGTTCCCTGCAACCATTTGGCGGTATCAGAATGGCACAAACCTCCTGCAAGTCATACGGATACGAAGTTGACCCTGAAGTAACCGAAATCTTCACAAAATACAGAAAGACTCATAACCAAGGAGTATTTGATGTTTATACACCAGAAATGCGCGCAGCTCGCCACGCCGGCATATTAACCGGACTTCCTGATGCATACGGCAGAGGAAGAATAATCGGCGACTACAGAAGAGTCGCTCTGTATGGTATTGACAGACTGATTGAAGATAAAAAAGAACAGCACGCATCTGTTCATGGCACAATGACTACCGATAAAATTCAATTAAAAGAAGAACTTGCAGAACAAATTAGAGCTCTTGAAGAAATGAAAGAACTCGGTAATATATATGGTTTTGATATTTCACAACCTGCAAGAAATGCCAAAGAGGCTGTTCAATGGTTATACTTCGGTTACTTGTGTGCAGTTAAAGAGCAAAACGGTGCCGCTATGAGTATAGGAAGGACTTCGACGTTCTTGGATATATACATTGAAAGAGATTTAAAATCAGGCATAATAACAGAATCCGAAGCACAAGAATTAATTGACCACTTTATTATGAAATTAAGACTTGTGAAATTCGCAAGAACCCCTGAATATAATTCTCTATTCTCGGGTGACCCGACTTGGGTAACGGAGTCAATTGGCGGTATGGGCGTTGACGGAAGAACGCTTGTTACAAAAAATTCTTTCAGATATTTACATACATTGGAAAACCTTGGGACAGCACCCGAACCTAATTTGACGGTACTTTGGTCAACGAGATTACCTGATAATTTTAAGCATTATGCTGCTCATATTTCAATAACAACATCGTCTATCCAATATGAAAATGACGATATGATGAGAGTAACTCACGGAGATGATTATGCTATTGCATGTTGTGTTTCATCAATGGTTGTAGGTAAAGAAATGCAATTCTTCGGGGCTCGTGCTAATCTTGCAAAATGCTTATTATATGCAATTAACGGCGGAGTGGATGAAAAGTTGAAAGAACAGGTAGGTCCTAAATACAGACCTATTACTTCAGAATATCTTGATTATGATGAAGTTATGGAAAAGTATGAAAGCATGCTTGATTGGCTTTCTTGGCTATACACAAATACTTTAAACGTAATTCATTATATGCACGACAAATATTGTTATGAACGTGCTCAAATGGCACTTCACGACAGGGATGTAAAACGTTATTTTGCAACAGGTATTGCTGGGTTATCAGTTGTTGCAGACTCGCTTTCCGCTATTAAATATGCGAAAGTAAAAACAATTCGTGATGAAAACGGTATTGTAGTCGATTATGAAGTTGAGGGGGATTATCCAAAATACGGAAATAACGACGACAGAGTTGATTCTATTGCTGTTGATATTGTTCATAAATTTATGAATATGATAAGAACTCATAATACTTACAGAGATTCAATACCTACAATGTCAATATTGACAATCACGTCAAATGTTGTTTACGGAAAGAAAACAGGCAATACCCCTGACGGAAGAAAGGCCGGTATTCCGCTTGCTCCGGGGGCTAATCCGATGCACGGACGTGATAAGAACGGTGCAGTTGCATCATTGGCTTCAGTTGCTAAACTTCCGTTCAAAGATGCTCAAGACGGTATATCTAATACTTTCTCCATAATTCCTAATGCTTTGGGTAAAGACGAAGTATTTATGGGCGATTTGAGTGTAAACTTTGACCCGGGCTGCTGCTCCGGAAATTCTGATGATTTTGTGTTTATCAGTAAATCTAAAGAACAATAAATTTTAAATATAAGGCGATAAATATATAGGAGAAAATTATGGCATCAACAATGCAAGAGGACAATTTAATAAGCTTACTTGACGGATACGTTGAAAAAGGCGGACACCATTTAAACGTTAACGTATTTAATCGTGAAACATTACTTGACGCTCAAGCTCATCCTGAAAAATATCCTCAACTTACGGTTAGAGTTTCAGGTTACGCCGTAAACTTCACAAAACTGACAAAAGAACAACAGGATGATGTTATATCAAGAACTTTTCACAATAAGATTTAATGAGAGAAAATAAAGGAATAAGGAAATAGGACAACAGTACCTTTATTATATAGAGGAATTATTGTCCTATTTTGTTTTATAAAGTCAATGGAAATACAAGGAAATATCCACTCAATAGAAACATGCGGTACGGTTGACGGCCCCGGAATCAGATTTGTAGTATTTTTACAGGGTTGTCCTATGCGCTGCTTATATTGTCACAATCCCGATACCTGGGAAACCGGTGAAAACAAAAAAATATCTGTTGATGAAATCTTAAAACAATATGACGGAGTGAAAGAATTTGCAAAAGGCGGAATAACCGTAACCGGCGGAGAACCGCTCATGCAAATTGATTTTGTGACGGAATTATTCAAAGCCGCCAAAGAAAAAAATATAAATACCGCTCTCGACACTTCGGGAATTTTGTTCAATCCAAAAGACACCACCGCAATTGATATATTAATGAATTACACAGACATTGTACTTTTGGACATTAAACATATAGATGATGAAGAACATAAAAAGTTAACAGGACATTCAAATAAAAACATTCTTAAGTTTGCTCGATACCTATCCGATAAAAATATTCCAATATGGCTTAGGCACGTTGTTGTTCCAACAATTACATATAATAAAGAATACCTTATTAAACTCGGACAATTTATGGCAAAACTAAAAAATATAAAAGCGCTTGATGTATTATCCTATCACAATATGGCAATCCCAAAATACAATGAATTGGGAATAAAATATCCGCTTGAAAACATACCCCCGCTTACAAAAGATGAAGCCTTAACCGCAAGAGAATACATATTACAAGGACTAAATGATTCCTTAAATTAATTCCCCGTTAAGATACCAAGTTTTACATCCGGTAATTTTCACATTCAAAAATTCACCTGTTCTATCGATATCACAAGGTATATGGACTAATTTATTATTTCTGGTACGTCCGGTAATAATATTTTTTCCCTTGTGATTTTCAAAGCCCTCAATTAGAACTTCCATTCCACGTCCTAAATATTTTTTATTTGATTTAAGACAATTTTCACTTACTTTTTTATTTAACCTTGCAAGACGCTCTGTTTTTTCTTCGTCAGGAATATACTTATCCACCCACTTTGCAGCAACAGTCTTTTCCCTTGGAGAGTACGCTGCAGTATTAGAATAATCAAGTTCAAATTCATCGATAGCACTAAGTGTATCTAAAAATTGTTCTTCCGTTTCGCCGGGAAATCCTGCAATAAAATCGCTTGTAATAGTAACATCCGGCACCATTAAACGAACTTTTTCAACAATTTTTCCGTATGTTTCACGGTCATATCTGCGGTTCATTTTCTTTAATACTTCAGAATTTCCTGATTGCATCGGGATATGAAAATATTCGCAAACTTTATCCAAATCCCTTGCCGTTTCAATAAGTTCATCGGTAATATCCGTAGGATATGAAGTTACAAATCGGATTCTGAATTTACCCTCAATAGAATTTATTTCTTTCAATAAGTCTGATAATCTGTAATTTTTATCCTTAAAATCTTTACCATAACTGTCAACATTTTGCCCCAAAAGAGTAATTTCTTTAAATCCTGAATTTAGAGCATCTTTAACTTCTTTTATAATCGTTTCAGGTTGGCGAGAGCGTTCTCTGCCTCTTGTATAAGGAACTATACAATATGTACAGAAATTGTTACAACCTTCAGTAATCGGAATCCAAGCGTTTACGGATTTTACTCTATCTATTTCATATTGATTTGCTTTTTCATCTTCAGTGGCATTTGTTTCCGTACACTCACAAACCTTTTCGCCGTTATTAATTTTTTTGATTATTTCAGGTAAAGAATATATCTTGTGGGTACCCAAAACAAAATCAACATAATTAGCACGTTTAAATACTTGTTCGGCTTTTTGCTGTGCAACACATCCGCAAATACCTATTTTTATGTGCGGACGTGATTCTTTTTTCCACTTACCCCACAGTCCTAAAAGACTAAAAGCTTTATCTTCGCTTAACTGTCTTATTGAACAAGTATTAACCATTAATAAATCCGCCGTTTTGGGTTCTTTTGTTTCTTCATAACCAAAATGTTCAAGCATACCGAGCATTCTTTCGGTATCTGATTTATTCATCTGGCAACCCATTGTTTCTATATATACTTTTGGCATAGTGTTATCCTTGTATTTATTATATTTTCACTTCCGCTTAAAAAATTTTATCACAAAAAAATAATCGGTTCAGGTTAAATCAAATTATTAGATATATTGAACAATCGGATAATGACAATACCTTTTAAAATTTATAAAATCAAAATATCAAAAAATGTTTTCGTTACCAGAATAATAGGAGAAGGAATGTATGAAAAAATTTTTAATGTATTTAGGTTTAATTGCATTTTTGTCTGTTCCTGCAAGCGGTATGGCACAAGCCTGGGATATCAGCTACCTCAATCCGCTTCCGTACATCGGTATAGGTTGTAATCAAACAAAATTCAGTTTAAACCCGTTTAAGGGATTTAAAAATTGTGAACCTTGTAAAAGGGTTAAAAAATGTGAACGTGAGGTTATGGCAGAACCGGTACGCTGTTCATCATGCCAGAGAGCATTTATTGAAGAAATGCCGTCATGCGGATGCAAAACAAATACGTATTATTACAACCACATGCGTTAAAAAAAGGGACGGTTAAACCGTCCTTTTTTATTTAAAATTTAGCTTATGGTATAATTATTATCAGAAGGAGCAAAAATGGAAGTTACGGTAATAGGAGCAGGACTTGCCGGTTCGGAAGCCGCACTGCAACTCTCCAAAAGAGGGATTAAAGTAAAATTATACGAAATGCGTCCTAAAAAAACAACGGGAGCACACGTTACCGAGAAATTTGCAGAATTTGTATGCTCAAACAGTCTTGGTGCAGCAGATTGCACTAATGCCTCAGGGCTATTAAAAAAAGAAATGCAAATATTAGGCGGAGAACTTATAAACATAGCATTTGAAACATCCGTACCCGCCGGCGGAGCGTTGGCTATCGATAGAGAATTGTTTTCACAAAGAGTTACGGACAGAATTAACTCTGATGAAAATATTACTGTTATAAGAGAAGAAATTACGGAAATTCCAAAAGAGGGGGTTATAATAGTAGCGTCAGGTCCTTTAACAAGTGAAAAACTCGCAGATGATATCAAAATATTCACTAAAAAAGAACATCTTCACTTTTTTGATGCCATCGCACCTATCGTTGAAGTTGAAAGTATAAATTTTGATAAAGCATTTATTGCAAGCCGCTATGATAAAGGGGAAGCTTCTTATATCAATTGCCCAATGAATAAGGAAGAATATGAAAAGTTTTATAATATCCTAATTAATGCACCTAAAATTGAATTAAAAGAATTTGAAAAAGATGCAAAATTTTTTGAAAGTTGTTTACCGATAGAAGTCCTTGCATCAAGAGGGGTTGATACCTTAAGATTTGGACCAATGAAGCCTGTCGGACTGATTGATAAAAGAACCGGCGAAAAAAACTACGCAGTCGTTCAACTTCGTCAGGATAATTCGGCAAAAACTTTATATAATCTCGTAGGTTTTCAAACAAACCTAAAATGGGGAGCACAAAAAGAATTACTCCATTCAATACCGGGATTAGAAAACGCAACAATTGCCCGATACGGAGTTATGCACAGAAACACTTTTATAAATTCTCCGCAATTACTTGAGCCGACATTACAAACACGCACAAGAAAAGGGCTTTTCTTTGCGGGACAAATTACGGGAACAGAAGGATATACCGAATCAATTGCATCAGGACTTTTAGCCGGTATAAACGCTGCAAAATATGTAAATAATGAAGAACTTCTTGATTTGCCAAAAGAAACAATGCTGGGGGCGTTGACTCATTACATTACGGATTCCGTACAAGAAAAATTTCAACCTATAAACTCGAACTGGGGACTTGTTCCACCTGTCGAATTACCTAAAAAAGAAAAGAAGAATAAAAAACTTAAAGCCGAATTGATTTCAAAACGCTCAATTGAAATCCTTAATAAAATGACTGTTTTTTAAATTTTGTAACATTAAACAAATCAGATAACAAATTTTTTTATTTTTGCTTTTTGTACCTGTCAGGAGAATTAATCACGTGAAAATACAAAAAGTCGATTTGGTTTCGAATGCCAAATACACTTCGAATAACAGAATTAATAACACACCAAAAATTGAATACTCTAATCCGATTAAAACAAATATATTATATAATCCTCAAAATTATATGATACCGTTTTTAGGACGCAAGTCTTCTTCCATGCCGTTTGATTTAGAGCAAAACAACATTTCAGAATGTAATCCGGTAAATGAAAAAGGCAGACACACAAAAAAACTTTCCGGTATAGTATCTACGGCTCTCAGCTACATTCAACCCAACAGACTCGTTGTTCTTGGCAGTTCAAACAGAAAAGAATCCGTGGATTTTATAAACGAAGTTTTTAAAAGTGACATTTTTACAGGAGATGAAGACTTAAATCAAATTATTTTTGTAGAGGATGACAGAATTCTTGATGAACCGATTATGTTCTATACCGATACTGAAAACGGGCTCATTTACGCTATTGGCGATGCAATTATTGAAGAAAAAGAAACCAAATATAGAGAACATATTCACAAAAACGAAAAAACTTTAATTGCAATCGATAATGATAGTATATTATTCCCTAATACCGATTTACAACCAATATCCTTGGCAGAATATCCGTATAGAGGAGATTTAAAAAATATAAAATGCTTTGATATTGAAGAAGTTCTTGAAGACGGGTTTGAAAAAACAGGAAACATAATTGCGGACAGGTTTAGTGCAGCAGAACATCCGGAACACGTTTATACTCCGGGGAATTATCCTATGTTCAAGGATATCGGCGGAAACAAAGAAGCTATTCAACGTGTAATAGAAGATATATATGCACCAATGGCTTTTCCTGATATCTTCGGACATCAGATGAACAAAGGTACAATACTGGAAGGACCTTCCGGAACAGGTAAATCAATGCTTGGAATAGCATTATGCAACGAATTGTCAAAACGCTTGGGACAAAGAGTTCATATGCAAACTATAAGCGGTGCTGCAATGCAAAACCCTGCAGTTGGCGGGAGTGAAGCAGCTTGGAGAGAAGCATTCGACAAGGCAATTAGAAATCAACCTGCAATAATTGTTATTGATGAAATGGATGCCTGCACCCAAAAACGTGACGGTTCAAGCAATGCCCGCTTTGATAATGCCGTTGTTAATCAGCTCTTAACATTACTGAGCGATTTAGAAAAAAGCGATCACATGGTTCGTATAATAGGAATGACAAACCGGATTGATGCAATTGACCCTGCTATGCTCAGAGGCGGCAGATTCGGAAACGTAATTTCCGTTCCTGCGCCAAATTATGATGAAGCAACCGAAATTTATCAGAAAATATCAGCACCATACAACATATCGCCTGATTTTGATGTTGATAAATTTATAAAACACATTGTTAAAATAAAAGGCACAGGTTCAACTATTGCAATCACGTTAGAAAATGCCCAAAAATTTGCAAGAAGAAAAAAGAATATTTATACAGATTTACTTGAAGATAAAAGAGCTAAATCAGAAATAAAAAAAGATGCTGATAATGTTGTAATTACAGACGCAGATGTATATAAGGCACTTTCAACAGAAGAAGAAAAACTTAAAAAGGCCAACATAAATTCTGACAGAATTGTTATTAAAGGTTTTAGGCAATAGATTTTATCTGTCCCTATAACTGTTAACAAGTCTTGCAAAACCGTCAAATGCAAGTGCATTTATTATTGCCCCGCCGGCTGCAAGGATAGCAAACATTCTCTTGTCACTGACTTTTGCAATTTGTTCAGCCCATTTGTCTTTTTTCAAAATGTCTTTTACAAAAGTCATGATTGTTTGACGATTTTCTTTTGTGAAAGCTTTTGCACATTGTTTTGCTGTTTTCTCAAAAGTATCGGCACGATTTTCATTGACAAGAGCACGAGCCGCAACACAACCTGCTGTCGTAACAGCACCAAGAGGTAAAGCTGTTGTGATAAATCTGTTGCTTGAATTGTCTACATTACCGTAACTCATAATTGATAACCACCATTATTACTAACCTACATATATAAAGGTTTTCTAATAACAGTAATTGCTATCATGTTAACAAATGTAAATCACTAAACAGAAAAACTAATTCAAAAAGTCTTCTTTAAATGCATTGGTAAGAACGGCAGCTTTTTCATAAGCATCCTCGGAGCCGTTTTCTTGCAGGCGAGCATATGCTATATCGAAGAAGTCTGCTGCTTTTTGAATTGCTTTTGGATTTTCAAGCATAGCTTTCATATCCGCCTCCACATTTTTTGCGACGGAAGCTTTATCCGTCATTTGTACCTGAGAACGTCCGATTACCGCTTCAGGAGAAAGAGATAGGTCTTCGGTTACAGGTTTTTTCAATTCACCCTCTTGCTCCGTAATTTCCACTGACTGCGGAACATCTTTTTTGATTTCAACTTTTGGGAAACTTAAATTGTTTTGATTGCCGTTAATTTCTCTCATAGTTGGACCTCTTTCTACCGTGACCCTTTACTCCCAAAGGTCATCTGAATACATTCTCTTATTCGCATTTAGTTATAAAACACTAATATTATATTTTTTGCTAATTTGTAAAAAAAAAATTACAAAAGTTAATATTGAAATTTCCTATTACAAATTTATGTTATCATTTATTATATATTATAATAGGAAGTAATGCAATATATGAATTTATTTAACTTATTTAACGGACTAAATATGAAAGAAGTTCTCCTGTACTTGCCGGATGCAGTATTTGTCGTTGAAGAGGACTCCGGAAAAATATTATGGGCAAATCATAGAGCCTACAGATTATTTGAAATAGAAAAAGAAGAACTCGAAAGTCTTGTTTTTAACGATTTAGTTGACCAGGGAATGAATTTGGCATACCAGTCATCGGTTAAAGATATATCCGTAATCGGTGGGGCTACGGTTAATGAAAAAGAATTTTTTGTTGAATTGAGCGCAAACCTTCTTGATACTCAGTATTTCATTACTATTCGTGACGTAACCGAAATGACACATGTGCTGACTCAAGCAGAAAAAACCGGAAGGTTAAATAAAGACAAAAACTTAATGCTTACAAAATTATCCAGCGAATTTAAATCGCCGGTTCAGTCAATATTGGGGTTTTCTCAAGCTCTTAACGATGGTTTGGGCGGAGAAATAAATGATAAACAGAGAAAATATGTAAGAATTATAAACAAAAATGCAACCGAATTATTGTATTTTATGGAAAAATTCTTTGAATTTGCACAGGTTGAGTCTCAACTTTATCAAAAAAATATGCAAATGTTTGATGTAACAGAGTTAATACAAAACGTAATAAGAGAAAATGAAGTTACAATCGCAACTAAAAAGTTAAACGTAAGCACAAATTATGATAATATATCCAGCAAAATGATATACAGCGATGAAAGCGCCTTGAAAGTTATCTTGCAAAATATCATAGAAATTTCAATAAGACTCACTGAAATAGGTAATATATCTATAGATTTATTTAACCCTCCTATCGAAGGTGTTATTGAAATGGGTATAACCCCGATTAAGGGTGCTACCGAAAATTCATATTTAATGATTAGAATAAGCGACAACGGGATAGGGCTTCAAGAAGCAGATGTAGAAGGAATTTTTGAACCTTATACACAGCTTGATAAAACCAACAAGAAGAATTTGGTACGTTCTATTTCATTAGGAAGTGCAAAAGAACTTGTAAGAGCACTGAACGGTGCTATATGGCTTGAAACGGAAGTTATGAAAGGAACTATATTCAGCGTTGTTATACCGGTAGAAAACGGAGCTGTTCAACAAGATGAGTAGTGTTGTATTAAAAAACGTCAAAAAAATATATGATAAAAAGGTTGTTATTGATGGCGTTGATTTAGAGATTAAAGACAAAGAATTTATTGTTCTTGTCGGAGCTTCCGGTTGCGGAAAATCTACTATTCTTAGGATGATTGCCGGATTAGAGGAAATTTCCGAGGGAGAAATTCTTATTGGAGATAAAAAAGTAAATAACATTCACCCAAAAGACAGAGATATAGCTTTTGTTTTTCAAAGTTACGCATTATACCCTCATATGACGGTTAGAGAAAATATAGCTTTCGGATTAAAAATGAGAAAAGTCGATAAAGCCACTATTGAGAAAAAAGTTCAAGAGGCTGCAGAAATTTTGGACTTAACGGAATACCTCGACAGACGCCCAAAACAATTATCAGGCGGGCAAAGACAGCGTGTAGCTTTGGGCAGAGCAATCGTAAGAAATCCTAAAGTATTTTTAATGGACGAACCGTTATCAAATCTTGATGCGAAATTAAGAGTACAGATGCGTTCTGAAATAAAAAAATTACACGAAAAATTACAAACTACATTCATTTATGTAACACATGACCAAACCGAAGCTCTTACAATGGGTGATAGAATTGTAGTTTTAGATAAAGGGCATATTCAACAGGTTGATACGCCTGAAGAAATTTATAATAATCCTCAAAATACGTTTGTTGCAGGATTTGTAGGTTCACCACAGATGAATTTTATAGACGGAGAACTGTTAGACGAGAAATATAAAGGATTAACCGTTGGAATAAGACCCGAAAAAATGATTACCGGCGGGGAAATAAAAAAGTCTTATAATGTTGATATAACAGAATTGTTAGGCTCAGAAAAAATCGTATATTTTAATATCGGAAACAACAAATGCTCCGCAAAACTTCCGGCTACGACTGAGATTAAGGACTCTATAGAAATTTCGGTAAATGCTGATGATATTTACTTATTTGATAAAGAATCCGAAAAACGTATTTACGAATAAACTTTACCCTTGCAAGAAATTTAACTTTTTAATATAATAGTAACCATGAAGAGAGTTATTTTTATCGTATTAAGTATAGCATTGGCACTATCAGCCGTCACCCCTGCAAACGCAGGCTACATAGCTGACAAAAAAGCTGCTATGCAACAGGCAAAATATGAGAAAAATTGTAAAAAAGATATAATTGCTGTTTTTGATAAAGTTGATAAATATGCAAAAAAATATGACATCAATGGACTAAAATCTTTATATAGCAAATCTTTTATGGACAATGACGGGTACAACAAAGATGTCTATTTCAGTTTAGTTGAAGAGACATGGCAGACTTATCCGGATATTACATACACAACAAAAATTAAAGACATAAAACTCAACGGTGATTATGCCACAGTTGAAACTGAAGAAACTGCAGTAGCAACATCTGATGATTTGGATAAAAAGATTGTCGGAGAACTTAATTCAAAATCAAGTTGCATATACCAGTTACAAAGATTCGCAAACAATTGGGAAATAACCGGAGAAAATGTTTTAGAAGAAGTTTCAACTCTTAAATACGGAGATGCAAGATATGTAAATATGGTTCTGGAAACTCCCAAATCAATCGGAGCGGGACAGGATTATACCGCAACACTAAAAGTAGATTTACCTTCTAATTACGTTGTTGTATCTTCTATAAATCAAGAAAAAATTATTAACCCGGCTAAAAAACCGGAAGACAATTTTATGAAGATGAAAGAAGACCAAACATTAGCAAGAATTTTCACGGCAAATACAGATAACGTAAATGAATATAATGTTGCATCTGTCGGTATTACGGCAATAGAGAATGCCCCGAACGGTAAAGTGAGAGTATATATGAACGGATTGGCTTTTGTAATGTCAAGAGTTAACGTTATCCCAAAGAATAATTTTGCAAAAGTTGATAAAAAGCCTGAAGGGGAAAAGAATGAACAACAAACTAAGTAAACTAATCTATCTTATAGTATGTTTCGGCTTTTTCCTTTTTACTGATTTATTTTTTACAAGAATGTTATACCATAGTATTTCAGGCGGATTTACATACTCAGGGAAATTGTTTGATATAACGTTTGTAAAAAATACCGGTGCGGCGTTTAATTTATTGCCGGATGCAAGAGAATTTTTAATTATACTTGCAGCAATTGTACTTACACTATTATTTTTGTACATGATAAAAAATTTAAAATCCATTTGGATGAAAGAAATATTTTTCATTACCTTGCTATGTGCAGGTATTTCGGGAAATTTGCATGAAAGAATTGTTCTTGGATATGTGAGAGATTTTTTCCACTGCAAAATTATAAATTTCCCTGTATTTAATATTTCTGATATATATATAAATATAGCGGTTATTGCGCTGGTGATAATAATATTACTAAAAAAAACAAAGTAAAAAATGATTTATATTGCAGATGAAAATGACAGCGGAAAACGTTTAGACGTGAGATTAACCGAAATTCTCACGGATATTTCCCGTTCAAAAATTCAATCCAAAATTAAAAGCGGAAACATTACAGTAAACAAAGAAATCCAAAAATCATCATACAGTTTGAAAGAAGATGATGAAATATTTATATCGGAAGAAGATGGCGAAGTCGTTGAAATTCAACCCGAAAACATTCCTCTGGATATTGTATGGGAAGACAATAATATGGCAGTCGTAAATAAACCGTCAGGGATGTTAACCCATCCGACAAATCTTGAAAAATCAAATACACTTGTAAATGCACTTTTAAATAAATATGGAGATAATCTATCAGACATAAACGGTGCATACAGAAGGGGAATTGTCCACCGCTTGGACAGAAATACCTCCGGATTACTGATGATTGCAAAAAACAATGAAACTCATGAATATTTGAAGTCACAGATTCAGGAACATAAAATTGAAAAAACGTACCGGACAATAGTTAAAGGGGTATGGAAAGAGGATGAAAGTGTAATAGATTTACCGATAGGAAGAAATCCGAAACAACCTCACAAAATGATGGTAACAGAAAGCGGTAAACCTGCAAAAAGTATTGTACGGGTTATCAAACGCTACAAAGATGCCACGGCACTTGAGGTTAAGATAATAACAGGACGAACTCATCAGATAAGAGTACATTTAAGTCATTTTGGACATCCCATATACAATGATAGCCTGTATGGTGCAGGCAAGGGAAAAGTTAATACCGAAGAACAGGTATTGCAATCATTCGGATTACGCTTTACAAAACCATATTCTGATGAGATAATATCATTAGAAATTCCTATGGATGAGAAATATTTAAAAGTACAAAATTATTTTGAGGGCAGAGAAAAATGAAATTTTTAATGCAGGCTTTTGCGTTTTTAGCTATATTTGGCGTGATATATCTTGTAATAATGAATTACAACAATTCAATAACTTTAGAGGTACTTCCCGGCAGCTATGATGCGGTAGAACAGATTGTTATACATTCTACAAAAACATTAAATATGGCATTTTTCATACTTTCAATATTGGGCGCAGGACTCATATCCGGAATATGTTTATTTGTACCGTTTTATTTGGCGCAGACCGAACAATTATATGCGTATAAAAGGGAATTGGAAAAAAGTTCAATCAAAACCGATAACAGCAGTTCTCAAGTAAAGGTTTTACAGGCAAAAGTAGAAGTGTTGGAAAAAGCCTTAAAAGAAGCTCTGAAGTAGCTTTTATAAAGCATAATGAAGTATATAAGCCAAATATTAAAAAAAGTATTGCAAAAAAAAAATCAGCGTTTTATAATAAGAACTGTCGGAACCTGATAGGCAAAGACAAAATGACAATAGAATATGGGAGCGTAGCTCAGTTTGGTTAGAGCGCATGCCTGTCACGCATGAGGTCGCGAGTTCGAGCCTCGTCGTTCCCGCCATTAAAAGAGAACCCTTTATGGGTTCTTTTTTAATGGCTGAATGATAGTGGCGAGAAACGCTTATTGCGAGTTCGGCGGATTTCCGTACGGACGACACGAACAATAATAATTTAGGTGAGTTAGTTGTAGTAAGACAATCAGTTTGACAGAGATGGTTAGTTTGATAATTTTTAGCAAAGTCCCCTCGTTGTAGGACTTTTGGCGGTCGGAAGCAGGTTGATTAAAAAAATATCAAACTAATCTTTCTTGCACTTTATCTGCATTTTAACTGCTCGTACTTTCACTTTATTTTCAATACTAGTTTACGGTTAGTTTGATATTTTACGGCGATGTGAAAATAAAAAAATCATTTTTCATTATCAATAAAAAATGCATTTAATAAATCTGCGTTATCTCTTAAATTTTTAATAACAGGTGCGAGGTTGTAACATTCCTCTATTTCATGCTGATTGCTAACGAAATAATCAACCACGACAGCAATATTATAAACATTCTCTGCCCATTTGCTAATCTGTTTAAATTCTTTATTTGTAATATTGTATCCTACTTCTTCCATAATCTCCTCCGTCTATCACGAAACACAATACATGAAAGAACTCAAAAAAGCGAAAAAACAGGAAGAATTTTACAAAAAGACATATTAATTTTATGTTATTATCATTTTATGAAAGAAAAGAAATATTTATATGAGTGGTGCATTGAAAATAACAGACAAGATTTATTAGATTCCCTATTAAACGCAGGGGTTAGTATTGAAACTTTAAAAACAACTCCTTATGC
This sequence comes from uncultured bacterium, assembly GCA_902761735.1. Lineage (GTDB taxonomy): Bacteria > Cyanobacteriota > Vampirovibrionia > Gastranaerophilales > Gastranaerophilaceae > UBA1221. The sequence continues at coordinate 27,577 of CACWLL010000006.1, read as the reverse complement.
AAGCAAGAAAATAATATTACCTTTTTTCTGTCAAGACTGTAAGAATAAATATGATGAATTAATTAAAACTAACCCTAAGTTGCCGAAATTCTACATACAAGAATACGAAGTTCAAAAAAAGACAATACAAAACAACAAATGTAGAATTTGTAGTTGTAGAGGTAAAAACGGAGTCGTTTCAGGTGTTAATGATTTAGAAACATTTTGTTTGCAAAATAAAGAATTTAAATATTTACTTGATGAATGGGATTATGATAAAAACATAAAACCTGATTTCCCAAGTAGCCCAAGTCTTATTGCTAGTAATTACACAAAAGATGTAAATTGGAAATGCAAAAACGGACATCAATGGACAGCTTCGCCAAATAGCAGAATTAATACTGGCAATGGTTGCAAACAATGTTCCGACGAAAGAAGAAAATCAAAAGCCGAAAAAACGGTTTTTTATTACATAAAACAAGTATTTCCTAATGCTTTTGACAATTATAAAATACCTAAAACCAGCGGTCTTGAATTAGATATTTATATAAAAGAGTTATCATTAGGTATTGAATATGATGGTTTTTGGCATAATAGGAATTTGAAAAAAGATATAAAAAAATACGAAATTTGCAAAGAAAATAATATAAAACTAGTTAGAATAAGAGAAAAACAATGTCAACAAATAGAAAATATTGCAGATATTTGTTATTACTTAAAGCAAGAAAACAATAAAGATTTAAATAATGCAGTACGGTTTTTATTTGATTGTATAAAAACTTTAACAAATAAAACGTTTGAAATACCAGATATCAACTGGAAACGTGACATCCACAAAGCAGAAGAATTAATTGATTTATCAATAAAAGAAAACTCTGTTGCAAATTATCCGTTACTCAAAGAACAATGGCATCCGACTAAAAATGGAAATATAACACCTGATAGAGTTCCAGCTCAAAGCAATATCCCTCGTTATTGGAGATGTAAAAAATGTGGATATGGATTACCTGAAGGACAAAATTGGATTGTTTCGCCTAATGCCAGAATTGAAAACAACAAAGTAAATGGTTGTCCTTCATGTGCTGGAATAGAATTAAATAAAGGTTATAATGACTTTGAAACACGTTGTAACGATGAAGAATATCAAAAAGAATACAAGAGGAAATATAATAAAGACTTAAAATTACTTCTTGAGGAATGGAATGAAGAATTCAATTCAAAAATAATAGCTAAAAACGGCAACCCATTAACAAAAGATAATATAACATTTGGAAGTGGCGATGAAGTACATTGGATTTGTTCAAATCCGAAATGCAGATATGGGTCAAAAAAAGACAAATGGATTACTCCATTAAAAAGAAGAACTATAAGTGGTATTGGCTGTCCTGTTTGTGGCGGAAAAATTGTTTCAGAAGGAATCAATGATATAAATACAACACATCCTGAAATTGCAGCTCAATGGGATGATGAGAAAAATTTAAAAGAATTTAATAGAACAAAATATAATACAAGTCATGGTTATAACAAGCCAGTATGGTGGATATGCGAAAAAGGGCATCATTACAAGGCAACCCCAAATGATAGAACTGGTAACAAACATATATGCTGTTCAATATGCAGTAATAGAGAATTATTGGTCGGATATAATGACTTGGAAACATATTGCAAAAATATTGAAAATCAAAAAAAGTATAAGGAAAAGTTCAATAAAGAATTACTGTCTACGCTTGATGAATGGCATGAGGATAACAAAATCACACCAAAAGATATTAGATATTCTGATAATAAAGAACAAATTTTGTGGAAATGTCCTATTTGCAATTCCAAATATTCTTTGACTGCAAAAAGAAAGTTGCAAAGAGAAGGTATAGGTTGTAATAATTGTGTGCAAAAGCGTAAAAATGCGAATTTGCGGGAAAAATTGACAAAAGGAAAAGAATTATCTATTGTAAATCCCGAATTAGCAAAAGAATGGCATCCTGACCCCGAAAAAAATTTTGATTCGAAAAAAAATATTTATAGGACTCCAGACAATACTTCTGCCAATAATAATTATAAGGCATATTGGAAGTGTTCTAAATGCGGACATGAATGGCTGGCACAAGTAAAAGCAAGGAACAAGGGTTCAGGTTGCCCTGAATGTTATAAAAATAAGAGAAAAAATAATAAGCTAAAATAAAATATTGCTATATTTTTGTAACATTTCTTTGTAATAATTATGCAAATTTAGAACGAAAAATCAATGCTTTCCGGCTCTAAAATTTTTGTAAAATTAGCCTCTATTATTGTGAGTGTTTGACAAACTACGATTTGCATAATTATTCAGGAAAGATATTAAAAAGATGTTCAGGGACTTGAAATGTGATTAAAACAGAGTTAATGTGTTAATGTAAAAAATATTTTTTGAAAATTTTTAAGTTTTCAATTAATCATAAACAAAGGATATGAGTTCGTTTTTCGTCTTCCCCACATAAAAGAGTCATACTAACTGTGATAATAGATCAAACTGCAAGTCTTGGTACATTAGTCCGGATAGCGAAGAAACGGAGCTGTTCTGTATCAGGGATTTTGACATAAAGTATCGCAAGTTTGACATTTTAGTTATAGGTTTTCAGGACAGTTGATTATTCGGTTGAAATGATTATTTTTGCCTCAATCCGCTGTGTGTAAAGGGTTTAGCGGCAGGAAGATACCTTGCGAATAACCATATCTAAAGTCCTAAGAGTCCAAAATTTGAACCTACAAGTCTAAATTTTTGTAAGTTGTGTCCTAATTCTGTCCACAAAAGAATTTTAGCGATTTTGCACCTTTCTAGCGCATTTTGTACGCTTGAAAGTATTATTCGTTGGTTTTGTTGTATTAAAATTTTCTTGTTTTTTGTGTTCAAATTTTTCTTGGTCGGAAATTTTTTATAAAAGGTCGGAAGCTCAACTATTGCACTGTGATAAAAACCGATTTGCTCATATTTACTCATTATTTCTTTAGAACCAGAAATACAGGAGCGGATTTTGGTAGGACGATGTCAAACGTAATAAAGCAAGCCCGTAAGATACCAGTCGGACATATTACCTCTTGCAAAAACATTCACTGGATGTTTTTGTTCGGCAGAGTGCCGAAATCTCAAATAATCGAACGGGTATTCTTGGAAATTTCCGTAAAACATAACTAAATAAATACTCTTGGAACTTAAAGAACGACCATTCTTTGAAGTTTAATTTTTATATTTATGAATAAAAGCACAACTATATATTATATTTTAAATGTTTATGTTAGAATTAAAATAACCAAACTTAAATGAGCTTATTCTGCACAAATTAAGTTAGATTTAAGTGAGGTAAATATGAACATTAATGAAAATTATAAAAATTTAAACGAGAGTTATCTTTTTTCAACTATTGCTAAGAAAGTTAGTGATTTTTCTTCAAAAACCCCGAATATGGAAATAATAAAATTAGGCATTGGGGATGTTACGTTGCCTCTTTGTCCTGTTGTAATTGAAGAATTACATAATGCGGTTAATGAAATGAGATGTAAAGAAACCTTTAAAGGTTATGGCCCCGAACAAGGTTATGATTTTTTAAAAACTTCAATTCAAAATTATTATAAAAATTTTAATGTTTCGCTTAAACTCAATGAAATCTTTATATCGGATGGCGCTAAAAGTGATTTGGGGAACATTTTGGATTTATTCTCCAAAAACAATATTTGTTTAATACCTGACCCTGTTTATCCCGTTTATGTTGATACAAACCTTATGGCAGGAAGAACAATAGTTTATATTAATGCAAACGAAGAAAATGATTTTTTACCCTTACCTGATGATAAGGTCAGGGCGGATATAATCTATATTTGTTCTCCTAATAATCCGACAGGATCTGTATATAATAGAAAACAACTTAAAAAATGGGTAGATTATGCAATTTTAAATAATGCCGTTATTCTTTTCGATTCTGCTTACGAAAGTTTTATATCAGGAGATGAATTTCCAAGAAGTATTTATGAAATAGAAGGTGCCAAGTCTTGTGCAATAGAATTTTGTTCTCTATCTAAAACAGCAGGTTTTACCGGCACAAGATGCGGTTATACAATTGTTCCCGATAATTTAAATTATGACAATATGAATCTCAATAAAATGTGGCTTCGTCGTCAAACGACAAAATTCAATGGTGTTCCTTACATTGTGCAAAGGGGAGCAAATGCAGTATTTAGCGAAATCGGACAAAAACAAATTCAGGAAAATCTAAATTACTACAAGCACAACGCTAAAATTATAAGTGATACTCTTGATAAACTGAATATAAAATATACGGGCGGTAAAAATTCACCGTACATCTGGTTAAAATGTCCAAATAATATGAATTCTTGGGATTTCTTTGATTTATTATTAACTAAAATCGGTATTGTTGGAACTCCGGGCAGCGGTTTTGGCAAAAACGGCGAAAATTGGTTCAGATTAACCTCTTTTAATACAATTGAAAATACAACCAAAGCAATGGAAAGATTCTATAATTTTTTTAAATAATAACTTCTCCAAAAAAAGAATAATCAGCCCTGCCTGTCATAAAAACCGAATGTTTTATGTCATCTGAGCTTCCTTTCCATTCGATTTTTAACTCTCCGCCGGGGAGATTTACTTTTATACTATTATTCAAATAACCGTTTAAAATCCCTGCAACAACTGTTGCACAAGCTCCTGTTCCACAAGCAGACGTTATTCCGCATCCTCTTTCCCAAACATTAATAATAACTTCATTTTTTGATAAAATTTCAACAAATTCAACGTTTGTTTTTTCAGGGAAAAGTTTATCATTTTCGATTATTGAACCGTATTTTTTAGCAAGCTTTTTACTTCCCTTTTCAACAAAAATAACACAATGGGGGTTTCCCATGCTTACCGTATTTAATAAAAATTCTTTATTATCAATAACATAAGGTATATTTAAGTTCGTTTTGGTTTTACAAGGTATTTTATTTGGTTCTAAAACGGGTGTTCCCATATTTACACAAACTTCGTTTTTAGAAATTATTTTTGGAACTATAATTCCCGCTTTGGTTTCAACGGAAAATTCTTTTTTATCAATTATTTTATTATCATAAATATACCTTGCAAAACACCTCATACCGTTTCCGCACATTTGAGCCATTGAGCCGTCTGAATTATAAAAAATCCAGGAGATATCAGCTTTATCGGTATTTGGATTAACTATAATAAGTCCGTCTGCTCCTATTGAAAAGTTTCTGTTGCATAGTTTAAGTGCCAATTTGTCGGCAGGTATATTAGCCTTTTTATATTCATCATAATCAAGTATAACAAAGTCGTTACCAAGGCCGTTCATTTTGGTAAATTTTATTTTTGGCATAATAAAAACTCCTTTAATTTTTTAGAAATTTCTTTCTCGCTTATTCCTTTATAATTAATTTTTGATGATGTAATCGGTTGCTTATAATCATACTTATTAATAGAACGTGAATCAACAATTATGGAAGGTGGCATTATAGACCATTTATAAAGTGCATTTGACATTCTGCGATAAAATTTATCAAGCCATTCGATTTTTTGTTCTTTTAGCAGGTTTTTGTGTTTCTCATATAAAAATTTCGTGTTTAACATATCATAATAATTTTCTTTTTTGTTTTCAATTCGCCAAATTATTTCATCTAAAAATTCGTAGGGCATCAATGCATCTTCAGCTGTTAACGGTTCTCCTGTTTCACTGTTTATTGCAAGTTCTGCCCCCGGTTTTTTATTAATAACACTTTGTGGGATTGTATTTTTCTGTGCTCTGTTTTCATTTAACCATTTTGCAAGTGAAAAAAGTTTCGTTTTTGTAACATCTGCAATAGGTGCGAAGCCACCTGACATATCACCGTTTATTGTTGCATATCCCATATATAATTCAGATTTATCAGATGTTGCAATAGGCAAAGTTTTGGAAAATTCATTACTTATTCCCCATAAAAATATTGCTCTTGACCTTGCCTGAATGTTATCCATTGTAAAAGAGTCTTCAAATCTGTTATCCCATTTGCTTTCAACTTTTTTAAATATACCTTTTAAGGAATTATCAATACAATCAACCACATCTTTTACTGGTGCTTCAAGGAAATTTATTCCTAAATTTTTTGCCAAATCTATTGCATCATTTTTACTTTCTAAAGATGTTATTTCAGATGGCATACTTATACCAAAAACATTATCCTTGCCAAGAGCATCGGCTAATAAGACAGCACACACACTTGAATCAAGACCGCCCGATAAACCAATAACCGCCTTTTTAAAACCTGTTTTTTTAAAATAATCTTTTATCCCCTGAAGAATTGTTTTGTATGTTCTTTCTAAATCAGAGTCATATTCAAGCGTGTATTCTTTTACTTCTGCTAAGGTTTTTTCAGGACCATTAGTTAAAGGATAAATCTCTCCAATATTTTTAATTGGATTAACTATCAAAAACTGTTCTTCAAATGATTTTGCTCTTGCAATCAATTTCCCATCACTATCAAATACTTTGCTTGAGCCGTCAAATGAACTGTTGTCTATTGCACCGACTTGATTAACATACACAAAAGGAGTTTTATATTTTTTTGAAATAAAAGAGAGCATATTATATTTCAGCTGTTCCTTTTTTGCTCTTGTTGGAGATGCCGAGCAGTTTATAAATACATCGGGTTTTTCTTTTGATAATTCTTCGATAGGATCTTTTGAATAAAGAACATTGCTGTTAAAAAATTCTTTATTGTTCCAGCAGTCCTCACAAATTGAAATTCCATATTTAATACCGTTTATTATAATTGTTTTAGGGTGGTTTTCAATTTTACTTTCATCAAAATTGCATAATGTATTTGCACTTTGACACCCAACAACAGGTGATGGTTCAAAATATCTGTAATCATTAAATTCGCAATAAGTTGGTAGTAGCGACTTTCTTACGATACTTTCAACTTTTCCGTTTTGAATAATTGCAACAGCGTTGTAATATTTTTTTCCTGAAATATTATCATTTCTTGTTTCGATAAAACCTATAATTGCAGCAGTTTTTGTTGTAATTTTTGCAATTTCTTTCAGCCATTTTATATTATCTTCAACAATAATCGGATAGCGGTCTATTGTATCTTCAATAGGGTATCCCATTAGCGTTAATTCAGGAAATACTACTAAATCAAGTCCTATATTTTGAGCAAGATTTATGTATTTAAGAACCTTTTTTGCATTATATTCTATATCTCCTGCAATAGGATTAATTTGAGCAATGCCGATTGATCCTCTTTTATGTGACAATATTTTATCTTTTAGTTCGTTTGTAAATAATTCTGTCATAAGAAAATTATAAGTAATAATTATTTAATTTTAAGAAAGCAGTAACCTTATTGAAATATTAATAACTGTAAACCCCGCAATTTTTTTGAAAGTTTTATGTCATATTTTTAACTTAATTTTCAAAAATTTCTAAATTTTTAATCAAAATATTATAAATTCACCTAAAAATTGTCAAAAATTATCTAAAAATAAAAAACTTTAGAAAACTTAATAAACCCTTAAAATTGACGGCATATAGTACCTGATAGATAATTGTACTATGTGCAGAATAGGTTCAATCAAGTCAAAACATTATATACATCCATCTCTTGCTTTAAAATTGATGCGTTCACAGCAAAAAGGACATGATAATTCAGGTTTTGCATTTATTATGCAGGATTTGGGCGGTATTTTTGAAAATTATAAGGATTTGCCGATTTTATCTATGGCGGTAACTGATGAAGGTATGAAGTACGCTGAAGACTTGCTTCATAAAATCGGATTTGTAAGGGTTTTTCAATATACTCCCGAAGTTTATCCCGATAAAAAATTAAGAATAGAAACAATGCCAAACTATGTTTTTGAGGTGTTTCAATATCCAAAAAACTATAAAACCGCACCAAAAGAAGAAAAAGAAGAATTGTTGCTGGATACAAGACTTAAACTTCGCTCATATTTAGAAAAGAATGAAGAAGGCTTTGTTTATTCTTTTTGGGAAGATGTTATATCTCTAAAAGAAATCGGCGACCCTAATGATATCGGAACATATTTTAATCTCTGGAGCGAAGAAGTTAATCTAAAAGCTAAAATTATAACGGCGCAATGCAGACAAAATACAAACTATGATATTGTTCGTTATGCGGCACACCCCTTTTTTTTGCAAGGGTACACAACTCTTACAAACGGCGAAAATACATTCTATGAAAAAAATAAACTAATGCAGAAAAAACTTCATAAAGGTTACATTGGTTTTGAAAGTGATTCACAATGCTTTTTATACACACTTCATTATATTCATAAAATTTTAAAGTGGCCACTAAAATATTATAAGCACGTTTTAACACCACTTCCGTTTGATGAAATGGAAAAACGTGATAACAAAAATGTTTTAGAAAGAATTAAAGCATCATTATCAAATCTTGAAATAAACGGACCAAACACAACTATCGGTGTTCTTCCTGACGGCACAATGTTTAATGTTATAGATTCAAAAAAATTAAGACCTACCGTTATCTGCAAAGACAAAGATATTGTCATTATGACAAGCGAAGTAACAGGGGCTAATGAAATATTACCCGATAGAGATATTGCTAAAGACATTTACACAAACGAAAGAGAACTTGTCGTTGTGGATAATGATTTAAATATTCAAAGGATTGCTCAATGACAAAAGAAATTAATATAAACAGTATTTCAAAAGATGACTTGCCATGGATTATTGAATACGATAGTGATAGATGTATGCTTTGCGGACATTGTGTTGCAGCTTGTTCATTTGGTGCAATTAAAGTTGATGTTCAAAAAAGAAAAAAGGTTAGAGCAATTTCCAACGAAGAAGGTTTTCAAATAGATGAAGATCAAAAAGCAATACCTGTAATAAGGCAAGTCATTGATGCCAACAACTTTTGCAGAGGGTGTGGAATTTGCACAAAAGTTTGTCCGAATGGTGCTATAAAAGTTACTCGAAATCAAACGGAAATCTTTGGAACAAGATACAGAGCTAAAACATCTCAATCAGTAAAAAGAGGCGGAAGAAGCAATTTGCATACTGAAGGGCGAACCTTAGACAAAATTAAAGTCGGCAGAATCTCTCAAATGACAGACCCTTCTTTAGACGCTCTTCGTCATACATTTGATTTAAGAACTAATTTAGGCAGAGTCGTAAGCGCGGATAATCTTGATTTTGATTTAGTAAATGGAGAGTTACAGGAAAAGAAGAATGAACATTTACCCATTAATACATCAATTTACCCAATAATGTTTTCCGATATGTCAATCGGCGCGTTATCTCCAAGAATGTGGGAGGCTATAGCAATAGCAACAGCGTACTTAAATGAAGTTAAAGGAATCCCGATAAGAATGGCAACAGGAGAAGGCGGAATTCCTGACAAACTTTTAAGGTCAAAATATTTAAAATATATGATACTTCAAATAGCTTCGGGTCATTTTGGTTGGAACAGAATTATAAATTCTATGCCATATATGCAGGAAGATCCGGCAGGAATATTAATCAAAATCGGTCAGGGAGCAAAACCGGGTGACGGCGGACTCTTGATGGCAGAAAAGAATGTAAAACTAATTCAGGAAATAAGAGGAGTTCCAAAAGCAGATTTACTTTCTCCCCCTAATCATCAGGGGCTTTATTCGATAGAAGAAAGTGTTCAGAAGATGTTTTTATCCATGAACTGTGCTTTTAAATTTAAAGTTCCTGTTGCAATTAAGGTTGCGGCATCTTCAACAAGTGTAAGTGTATATAATAATCTTCTTCGTGACCCGTATAATATTGTAGGCGGTTTCTTTATTGACGGTCTGCAAGGCGGAACGGGTGCAGCTCACGAGATTTCTTTAAACCACACAGGTCATCCTAAAACAAGGTCAAATCCCTATTTTCGCAGGTGGTGGAATCGGAATGAACGGGAATCTTGCGGCAGATACTTTTAAAATGATATGTTTAGGCGCAAGCGGAGTGTTTATAGGTAAATTGATACTTCAAATTGCAGGGTGTGTTGGAAATGATTTCGGTAAGTGTAACGGTTGTAATACAGGCAAATGTCCAATCGGAATTACAACGCAAAATCCAAAATTAATGCAAAGGCTTGATGTTGATAGGGTTGCCGAAAATATTGTTAATTATATTTTAGCAACTGATATTGAACTTAAAAAACTTCTTGCACCTGTGGGTAATTCAACTCTGCCGATTGGAAGATCTGATGCACTTGTTTGCGTTGATAAAAATGTGGCAGAAAGACTTCAAATACAATACTCTTGTTAATCTAAAACGGAAAAAAGAAAAGTGAAAAATAAAAAAGTTATAAATACAATTGAAAACGACAAAAGAACTTCCACGCAAAATTTAATGCAGGAAATTTGGAGCGCAATCGAAAATGGTGTTACCGATTTTGAAATAAATGCCTGTGGACAGCATAACATAGGAGGTTCCATTTGGTCTAAAACCGGTGATGATTTAAACTTTTATATCAAAAACCCCGGACAACGTGTTGGAGCAATGGGGGCAAGAGGAACAAATATTTATGTGGAAGGCTCTGCTCCTGCTGATACAGGTTGGTTAAACAGCGGTGCTAAAATCGTTGTAAATGGCGATAGTGGTGACACAACAGGACATTGTGCGGCATCAGGAAAAATTTATATAGGCGGAAATGTAGGTACAAGGTCCGGTGCTTTAATGAAAAAAGACCCCAAGTTTGTTGCTCCAGAACTTTGGGTATTGGGTTCAACAGGCTCTTTTTCTTTTGAATTTATGGGCGGCGGAATTGCCGTTGTTTGTGGTTTAAATTGTGAAGATATGCAATCTGTTTTGGGTGACAGAGCCTGTGTCGGTATGGTTGGCGGAATTGTTTATGTCAGAGGTAATATAAAAAATCTTTCTGAAGATGTTTATTTACTTGATTTAGATGAAAATGATATTAGTTTTCTTGAAAACGGGCTTAAAACATTTCTATTAGAAGTTAAAAAAGATGAATACTATGATGAACTGATAAACTTTACCAAATGGCATAAGATAGTCGCTAAAACCTATGAAGAAAGGCAAAAACACAATGATATTTCTTTAAGAACATTTAGGATAAACAAATGGTTTGAAGAAATTGGCGGTTCAATATTTTCGGATTTAATTCAGGATGATTTTAAATCGTATGATTTGGTTCAAACAGGTGTTTCAAGATTGCGCAAGCCTCATTGGAAAAATTATGCGTATTCAGCACCTTGTGAGTACAACTGCCCGATAAAAATTCCAACACAAAAAAGATTTTCACTTCTTCGCTCAGGGCGTGTTAAAGAAGCTCTTGAATTAGTTTTAGATTATAGCCCTTTTCCAGCTTCAGTTTGTGGTCAGGTGTGTCCGAATTTATGTTTAAATAATTGTTCAAGAGGAAGTTTTGATGAACCCTTAGATGTCAAAATGCTCGGTAGTTTATCTAAAGATATAAAAATAAAACCTGCTCAAATAACGCATAAAGAACGTATTGCAATAATAGGCAGCGGAGTTGCAGGAATTTCAACAGCTTGGCAGTTATTAAGAAAAGGATATGATATAGAAATATTTGAAGCAGATGAAAAAATTGGCGGAAAACTTTATCAAGTAATACCTGAAGAAAGACTGCATAAAGAAATATTAGAAACAGAGTTAGAAAGATTTAAGGGAGTAAACGGGGAAGGTAAAATTCATACCTCAACAAAAATTACGCCTGAATTGTTTAATAAGCTGGAACAAAATTTTGATGCAATAGTTTTAGCAATAGGCGGACATAACCCTGTGGTGATACCGTTTGAAGGGTATGAAAGATTAATTAAAGGTCTAAACTTTTTAAAAGATTGCAAAAACGGTAAAAAATATGATTTAGGTAAAAAAGTTGTGGTTATTGGCGCAGGAAATGCTGCAATGGATGTTATAACAGAAGTCTATAAACAAGATGGTATCGAAAGTGTTACAGCAATAGACATTCAAGAACCAAGTGCTTTTGATAAAGAAATCAAAGCGGCAGAGAAACTTGGCGCAAAAATAATGTACCCCTGTTTTACGCAGAAAATAACCGACAAAGGTGTATTATTAAAAGACGGAAGATTCTTAGAAGCTGATAGTGTCATTATATCTGTTGGCGATAGACCCATCTTTGATTTTGTACCAAAAGATTATTTAGATGAAAAATCAAGAATTCAAATAAACGAATTTATGCAAACGCCGAACCCTAAAGTTTTCGCTATTGGTGATGCCATAAAACCCGGATTATTTACAAATGCAATAGCAGACGGAAAACATGCAGCTGAAAATATAGTTAAATTTCTAAACAATGAAGAATTAACTCCAATTAAGGAAAAAGAGTTAATTCCTGCAAAAAGAATTAAATCAGAATATTACGAATGCTATAATTCAAATTGCGATAATGAACAAAATAGGTGTATGTCTTGCGGTTATTGCAGAGATTGCGGATTGTGCAAACAAAGTTGTCCTCAAAACGCAATATCAAGAGTTGAACATGAAGATAACAAATTTGAATACGTTTCAGACCCAAACAAATGTATAGGTTGTGGAATTTGTGCAGGTCTATGCCCATGCGGTATTTGGGAAATGGAAGATAATAAATAATTGTCTCTCTATATTTATTGAATTAAAAAAAGGTGCGTAATGCACCTTTTTTTAATATGTTCCAAATATAACTTTCAATTATTGCATATTAAGATACATATCTACTTCAAGAGGTGTCACATAAGTTCTGAATTTATCACATTCTTTTTCTTTTGCAGAAACAAATTCTTCATAAATATGTTCACCCAATGCATCTTTAATAATTTCATCATCATCCAGCAAATCAAGAGCTTCGCTTAAACTTGCAGGAAGTGAATCAATTTTGGCTCTTTTTCTTTCCTTTTTAGTCATGTGATAAATATTTTCTTCAACTTGTAATGGTGGTTCAATTTTATTTTCAACACCGTCTAAGATTGCACCCAATATGACAGCTAAAGCTAAATAAGGATTACAACTCGGGTCTGGTGAGCGAAGCTCAACACGAGTTGAATTGCCTCGTTTAGCAGGAACTCTGATTAGAGCAGACCTATTTGCCAAACTCCATGCTAAATACACAGGAGCTTCATATCCGGGAACTAGTCTTTTGTAACTGTTTATAATTGGATTTGTTATAGCCGTAAAAGATTTAACGTGTTTTAGTAATCCTCCTATTGAATACAATGCCTCTTTTGATAATTGATAAGTTTTTTCAGAATCAAAGAATAAATTTTTACCGTTTTTAAATAGGGAAATGTTGCAATGCATACCTGAGCCGTTTATACCAAAAATCGGTTTCGGCATAAACGAAGCAACTGCTCCATTTTGTTCAGCTATTGCAGTAACTGCATACTTAAAAGTCATAATATTATCAGCTGTTGTAAGAGCATCGGCGTATTTAAAATCGATTTCGTGTTGTCCTCTTGCTACTTCGTGGTGGCTTGCTTCAACTTCAAATCCCATTTCTTTCAGAGTTTTAACCATTATTCTTCTTAGGTTTTCACCTTTATCAACGGGGGCTGCGCTGTAATAACCGGCTTTATCAAAAGTATCCGTTGTTGCAAAACCGTTTTCATCTTGTTTAAAAATAAAAAATTCTGCTTCAGGACCTACGTTCATTGTGTAGCCTAATTTTTCAGCTCGGGCTATCATCTTTTTAAGATTACATCTAGGGCACCCTTCAAAAGGGGTTCCGTCTGCGTTATGAATATCGCAAATAAATCTTGCAACCTTTGTGTCATCATCACTTCTCCAAGGGATAATCGCAAACGTTTTAAGGTCGGGATAAAAATACATATCAGATGTTTCAATACTTCTAAAACCTTTAATAGAAGAGCCATCAAGCATTATTTCATTATTCATTGCACTTTCCAATTGCTCGGATGGAATTGATAAGTTTTTCATTGTTCCGTTTATGTCGCAAAATTCAAGTTTTATAAATTCAATGTTGTTTTCTTCAACTATTTTGATAATTTCATCTTTAGTCAAAGTTTTTTTGTAATCGATAATGCTTCGTGTTTCCATATTTCATTTTCTCCCATTTTCTGTTTATGTTGTAAATTATATATTGGGCCGTTTTTGTATGTCAAAAAACTGTGTATTACACGGAATTGTAAAGTTTTTTCAAAAACGGACCAAAATGTTGATTTTGTATTTTAAATATCATCATTTTTCTAATTTTTTCAAAATTATAATAAAAATTTTTGTTTAAAATTGATTTTTTATGAGCGAAGAATAAATTTTCCATATACTTTACATTTTGTAATATTAACAATAATATTTAGCAAAATCTATAAATTGGCAAAAATGTTAAGAAATTTAGATTAGAAGCTAATCTATCTCAAGAAAGTTTGTCTGATATTTTAAATGTTAATTCTAAATTTGTTGGACATGTTGAAAGATTTGAACGATACATCAGTTTAAAAAAACTAATTGAAATGGCTGAATATTTCAATAAGCCAGTTAAAGTATTTTTTGAGTAGTTTGCTAGTATATGTGCAACATTTCTTCGTAAACTTGTTTAAAATTTTGAACGAAAAATCAATACTTTCCGGCTCTTGAAATTTTGCAAAATTAGCCTCAATTATAGTGAGTGTTTGGCAAACAGCATTTTTAAACAAATTTACTAAAAATTATTAAGTATGCTCAAATAGCCTTGAAATGTGATTAAAACAGAGTTAAAGTGCTAATGTAAAAAATATTTTTTGAAAAACAAAGTTTTTCGATTAATCATAATCTAAATTATCGGGTTCGTTTTTCGTCGTCGCTCCCAATAAATACTCAATATAGGTGTTACTAATTATCAACCTGCAAGATAATGTACATTAGTCGGAAGTTTAGTATATAAATAAATAAAAACACCGAAAATATTCAATCGGCGTTTAATTGCTGTTTAAAAGATATTTACAGATGTTCGAAATTACATTCTTTCGATATACCAGTTGGACATTCCAAAATGATTAAAATTCCAATGTAATTCAAAATAAAAATTAAACTCCAAAGAATTGTCATCTTTGAAATTCAAATAATATTTATTGAGTTGAGTATTTCGATAGCTTTCAAATGCGTCTTGAGTTTCTTTTGCAAATTTTGTCCTGAATTCAGAATACGTAATGTCCAATATTTCTTTCGTTAATTTATTTTTCAAAATCATCTTCAAAACCTCTGATATTATCAAGTTCAATCTCGTATCGCTTACCGGTTTTATCAACGCAAGTCGCAAAATCTACAGTTTTATCTGCAAATTTGTTCTCCCATAAACAAATTAGCAGTCCAATTTCTTGCGTTTTCAAGTTTAAAATCTTTGTTCCATATAGTTTGTAATCTTTTTCAACCATAATGTATTCCTTTCGTTATGAACATTAATCGATTGTGTTTGGGAAAATCTCAAGTGTAATGTCCGGATTTTGTATCATTTAGACATATTTATTTTGTAAACACCGATTGAACAGCTCTTAAACAGCACTTGAACGTACTTTAAAAATCAACATCTTTTTCGTGGTCAATAAAAAATGCATTTAATAAATCTGCTTCACGATGCAAATATTTAATGACTGGAGCTAAGTTGTAACATTCCTCCTTATCCGGTTGAGTTTCGCAAAAATAATCTACAACAACTGCTGTGTTATAAATATTCTCCGACCACTTGCTCAATTGCTTAAACTCTTTTGGAGTGATATTTAATCCAACTTTTTCCATAATGACCTCCTTTAATTTGTCGTATTCATCACTCAATCAAAACAAAAAGTAAAGAGCGGATTTTCTAGTCCGCTCTTTACTAAAATTTTATGCATACTAATTTATTACGCATTACTATCGTTCAAAGTAATTTCTGTTTTCTTTAATACAGGTGTTTTCTTTAGTGATTTCTGAATTTTTTGTTCATCTGCTTTTTTATCTTTTCCGCCGCCTAAAGCCCAGGTGAATCCAGCTTGCAAGCCTACACCGTTTCGTCCGCCGTTAGTTAAATATGTTTGGAAGAATCCTGTAAATCTTTCACCCCAAATCTTTCTTAAACCTACTCCGTATTTGACGTAAGGTTTAACGGATAATTCAGGAAGTGTTACATCGTTTGCTTTGAATTTTGTGTCATCCATAATGTTCCATACCATAGCTACACTTGCGTATGGCTGCCAACCGTTTTTGAGATTTCCGATAAACTTCAATTCAGGTTGTAATTGTATTGCATTCAACGGGCTTGAGTGCATTCTTACACCTGCTGCATTTGTATAATCAAATGTATTAACAAATGAATAACTCATTAACCAACTTGGCTGAATAATGAATTTGCCGTTAGCTAGTTCCCAGTTATAACCTGTTTTTGATGCAATACCTGCCATAAGCATTGTTAAATCTTCATGACCATACATTGTGCTTGCTTCTGCTGCACTTGCACCTGCGTTTATCGTTAAACCTGTAAAGAAGTTGCCTTTATATGCCATACCGGTTAAGCCAAGTGTTCCGCCGTTTTGGTAAATAGAAACACCGTCATAATTTTGGTGAGAGCCGTTGTAACCAACGTATGCTCCCCACATGCCGTCCCAACCATGACCTAAGTCATACATTTGGGAATCTCCGCCCACGAAAGTCCCATAGGCTTGGTTTTCTACTTTCGGGCCGTTTTTCAATCCGACTTTTTCAAACGTTACGTATGGTCTGAACCAACCTTCCGCTCTTTCTTGTCTTAATAGAGTTGAATCGTATAATAAACCGCTGTTAGAAGCTGCATACTTATTCTTAAATTTCAATGCTTGTCTTTGTTGAGCAGTCATCAACATGTACATATCCATATTGCGGAATGCTTCGTCATAGCTGTTTAATTGTGTCAAATACCCGCCCATTTGTGCTGCGACAGGTGATGCCATTACAGCAGGGTTAAAGTCTTTATATTTATTTCCCATACCTGCAATGTTCAACATCAAACCTTCAGGTGTCATCTGAACATTGAGATATCGCCTTCTGATTGGTGTTAAACTATATTTAGCGTTTAAATTAGCCATCAAGTCATCAGATGATTGTAAATTATTTAATCCGATTGCCTGAGACAGGTTAATTGATGTATCGTTCGAACCAGTTTTACTTATATCTTGAATGCTTAAATCCTTTAAGAAAATACTTCCGCCTACAGGTTCAACAGGTGATACAAATTTATCTGTTTGATTCGATATTGCATTAACATCAACTTTTAAATTAGAACCGTCAGCGAACGTTATGTTATTAAATGTTGAATAATCGTCGTTCATTGTACTTAATGTCGCATTAGCCGCTACTGAAATCGGGCCCGTAATATTTGAGCCGTCTCCTGCATTCAACTGACCTGCCGCTATATTAAGCGCAGAAGATACCGTAGCATTAGGCCCTACATAAAATTCAGAACCTGCACTTCCGTTAAGAGATAATGTTCCTGTTCCTGAAACATTGTTATCAACAACAAGTGCTTTTGAATTTGTATTAACGGAAACCGTACTGCCTGCGGATGTTGTAACCTCAGCAAGACCTGTACCTGCCACGTCTCTCAACAAATTACTTGTAGCTGTTTGACCGTTTGTTGCATAAATATTAATATCTCCGTTTGTTGCAGAAACCAAAGGTGTCTTAACAACGGAATATATATCGGTGTCACCTGTACCGGAGTTTGTTATTGATGTATTTGCAACTACATCACCTCCGGCTATAGTTGTTGTACCTCCGCCTGTATTTTCTATTATATCTGCGACAACGGTTCCGCCTGTAATATTTGTTTCTCCGTTATTTGTAATATTATCCGCATTAACATTTCCGCCATAAATATTTGTTGTTGCATTTGCAGCTGTTGTGATACTCGTAACATTAACATTACCGGCTTCAATGTCCGTATTTCCTGCATTTGCTATTGTTGTTGCTGAAATAGTACCAACATTATCAAACTCGCCTTCTTTTGTTACATTAATATTTGTAGCGTTGATAATAGCATCATTTAATAAGTATCCTCCTGCTTCCTCTGTTCCGTTTTGTCCGACATTTACGGTTGGTTGAGTAATATTATTGCCGTTAGTTTCAACATAAGTTTCAATGTTTGTAGTACCTGTGCCGCTAACAGATGATGCAAGATTCCCGTTTGTAAGGTTTAAAGTTCCTTCGTTAGTTATACCGTCTTCTGCAATTAATTTACCCGCAAGTGAAGTTAAACTTGACGTACTATCTATGACTATTGATTTTTGATTAATTATATTGCGTGATAAATTTGTTACATCACCTTTAATATTTGTAGTACCTGTACCATTAACAGATGATGCAAGCTCACCGCCTGTAAGGTTTAAATTTCCTGAGTTAGCTATACCGTCATCTGCGGTTACTTTGTCGGCATCTGTTGTTAAACTTGCAGTATTAGCAATAGTTACCGATTTTTGTGCAATTGTTTTATCTGATGTATTTGTTACATCCCCTACAATATTTGTAACGCCCTGTTTAGTATCTAATTGTGATTCAAAAATATTTGATGCTAAATCGCCGTCGCCAAGATTTAATGTACCCCAGTTATCTACGCCATCTGTGGCAGACAATTTATCCGCACGAATATTTAATTCAGCATCAGGAAGAATATTTACGGCTTTTTGAACAATACTGCCAATAGTAGAAGTTCCGCCAACGATATTAGTTGAACCCATAGGCTCGGTGGTGTTATCAGCTATTGTATTAATAATGTTTTTACCGTCTAAGTTTAATTTTCCGGCATTTAAAACATCTGTTGTGTTTCCGCTCATTTCTATATTTTCAAGATGAACTTCTCCGCCTGCCAAATTATCAATAGCAGTCTTAAATCCGCTGATTTTAGTTTCAAGATTGCCCGATTCATCAAGCTTACCATATAATGTTAATGTCTCTTCTCCGTCTGCTAAATGAATACCGTCCTCTGAATTATCCCCTGATGTACTCAAAATATCTGCCCCGTTTGTTGTAACTGCCAAATGTACTCCGTTCAATACCAAATTGTCAATGTTTTCATCTATACCTGCACCTGTTCCGTCTACACCCATTGCGTATAACTTGGTACTTACATATGAAGTAATTGCTTTTTCTAAAGTTGGAGTAGTACTTGTAACAGTCAACCAACCGCTACCGTATGTTAACATTACGGAACTGAAGGTTTTATCTATATTTGTTATGGTTGTACCTGTAAAATCCATATTTGCTATTGCAACAGCACCTCTTGCAACCTCTACAGACATTGATGTTATTGTTGAAGACGGAGTAACAGGTTCTGTACTATCATCTTTTGACATTTTAATATCGTTTACATGTATTTTACCGTCACCTGTTAGTGAATTAGCACTGATAATATCTGCATATTCGTTTATAATAGCAGGATCATCCGTATCTGTTACAAAATGCATATCAATAGCAACATTCAAGTTTTTAGCATTAGTACCTGTCCCTGTTTTAATATCCCCGAGATTAATTTCACCTGCTTTGTTATCCTGAAGATTTAATGTACCGTTGCCTGTAACAAGTCCCATTGATGAAATATCAATATTACCGTCAGTATCGGCACTTTTTGTTACGTCAAATATACCGCTTGTGAGTTTAACGTCGTTATTGGTAATTGTGTAACCGTTAAGGTCAACTGTAACCTTATCTGAGGCTGCAATTTCAACAATACCGTTACTTGAAGTGGTTGAACCTTTAATATTTTGATTGATTGAACCGTTAGTTGTATTGTTAAATACTAAAGTGCCGTCGTTAACAATATCACTTGATATATGTAAATTACTTGAATCGGTTTTAAATTCACCGCTTTTTATTGTTAATGAATTTTGTACAAAACTTCCGTTATTATTGAATTCTAATGTACTTCCTTTGTCATCAAGTATAAAATCACCTTTCAAACCCAAAGTGCTGTCATAGGTAATAGTACCGTTATTTGTTCCGCTGGTGACGGTTACAACTCCGTTATTTTCCAATACACCATTATTAAGTGTCAGAGAACCCGTATTGACGCTATTGCCGAATAATATATTACCGAGGCTATCTTCAGTATCGTTAATTACAATATTATAATAACTGCCGTCAACTTTGTCGCCGATTGATACGGCATGTGTGCTGTCTTTTGAATTTAGCGTCAGAGTGATAGGATTTTCTGCCGTTCCTTCCATATAAATAGCATTTGTAGTTATAATATCACCACCGACTTCCTTATAATTGCCTGCAAATTGAACTTCATTGTTTATTGCATTAACAGTAACATTCCCTTTAGAATATATTGCACCGCCTAAGCCTGATATCTTGTTATCCATAAAGTTTGAATCAGTAAGGGTTAATTGACCTCTTGAATATATAATACCGCCATTAGTTGCCTCATTATTCTTAATTGTTGAATTATTAATATTAATCTCAGCACCATAGTCATCATAAATAAATGAACCGTTTGAACCTTTAAAGTTTATAACTTCTGCATCGTTAACGGTTAAAATTTGATCGCCTGCCGTTGTTACAAAACCGCTGTGATAAGTATCGTTCTTTTTACCGTTTATTGCATAATTGTTCATATTAACAACCAAAGTGGCATTGTCATGACCAATATTCCCGATATTATCGTTTACGATTTCATCATCCGGCGCATTAAATACTCTTGACTCAGGTTCAGTTAAATTTGTAACCTCTTTAAGAGACAAGCCCCTTTGGAAATTCAATATACCTGTAGTCGGAATATAGCTTAAAACCCAGTTTTTAAAGCCTTCGCCCGTAATCTTTAAATTGCTGCCGAGCGAAATTTTCCCTTTTGTCTGCTCACCTGCAATTAAAATATTTTTCGTGGATTCATCATATGTGCCGCCACCTGTAATAATCTTTATGGAATCAATAACAATACTTCCGCTGCCGGATACACGGTCAACACTATCATCATAAATTACAAGTTTATCCCCTTTCTGTTCGGCAAGATTCACGTCAATTAGGGAATGTAATGTACCGTCTAAAACTATAGCAGACCCTAGACAAACATCTTCAATATGATTGTTTTGCGAATCTATATATGTATTATTTTTATAAGTTACATTCGCAGAGGAAAATCCTTTACCGTAGGTGGATGGGTTTCTGTCGTTTTGAACAAGTTTTATTATACCTTGTTCTATAAGAACATCACCCTTTACGCCCTTATTATCTTCCCCCAGAGCCAGAGTTCCGGCGCCTGTTTTTTTCCAGTCCCAACCTGCACCGTCGTTACCGGCAAGGCTGTCATACATCCATATAGTTCTGCCGTCTTTTACGTTAAACTCTACATAATCATTATTAAATATAGCGTTTGATACTCCGTCAAGAATAGATGTAATATTTCCCTGATCATCTCTTTGAACGTCATGTACGAATTGCATGTTGCCACTAAAAATAGTGTCAGTGTTATCCTCGGTTGTAATAATTAAATCGCCGTCATCATGATATATTGCACCGCCCAGATGGTATGCATAGTTGTTTTTAAAACTGGCACTAATTCTTGTCGGTAAGCTACTATGAAGATTCTCCCAAATCGCACCGCCTTGACCTTGTGAACTGTTGCCCTCGAAATATCCCGAAATTTCTGCTATTGCACCCATATTATTCCAAATCGCACCGCCTTTGTCTTTCCAGGGATCCTGATCCTTATAAGGTTGATATAAGCCATATACCCAATTATTTTTAAAATTACCTTTTATTACTGCTATAAAGGGAATGCGGTGTTCAAAACCACGATGATCGTTGGCAATAGCACCACCTGCATAAAAAGCCCTATTTCCTATAAAATCGGCATTAATATATTTTATAGTTCCGGCATTATCGACATTGGCATGATTTTGAATTGCACCGCCTGTGAAATATGTTGCCTTATTATTTGTAAATTTTCCTGATATTGAATCTATTGTTCCTCTATTATAAATTGCACCGCCTTTGCCTCCCCATTCATGGGCAGAATCTTCCTCGTACCAGCCCTCCTTATATTCATCAGGTGTTACAATGTTTCCCTCAAAAGTACCTGTAATTGAACCTATATGAGCTTTTTGAAAATTAAAAATTGCACCGCCATTCGTGACAGTTGAGTTTCTGTAAAAATCTGCGTTAATTGATGTTATATTACCGGTGTTTAGAATTGCACCGCCATCATTATCTAGCATCGATTGGAGTTTAGATTGTCCTGCGTTTTCTGTAAAAGTACCTGTAATTGAACCTATACGACCGTCATCATCATTATAAATTGCACCGCCGCCATAGGCTACATAACGGCTATAGCCGGCTCTCATTAAGTCAATGTTTCCCTTAAAATTACCATGAATAGAGCCTATTGTACCATCATTCCAAATCGCACCGCCTCTTGATCTCTCCCCCATTACTGTATTATTTATAAAATCCGCATCAATAGAAGTTATTTTTCCATGGTTATAAACGGCTCCGCCCTGGTTTTTCCAAGAAGCGTTATCTTTACCGTCATGAGGACCTTTATTACTATCCAATACCCAGTTATGTTCAAAACTTCCTTTAATTGTGCCTATTGTACCATCGTTATAAATCGCACCGCCTTGATCGTTTCTTAATTGATTTCCCCAAAAAGTGGCGTTTATTTCATTAATCGTTGCACCGCTTTTATTACAAATCGCACCGCCGTCATCACCTGAGGTGTTACGATGAAACCTTCCGGATATTGAAGATATTGTACCTTTGTTATAAATTGCACCGCCATCGTCTTCTGCCCTGTTACCGATAAAATTTCCGGTAATTGTAGTTATTGTACCTTTGTTATAAATCGCACCGCCGTTATCGGTTGCTCCGTTATTGTTAAAATCTGCAGATATTTCAGATATTGTGCCTTCATTCCATATTGCACCGGCATCATCATCTGCATGGTCATCATTGAATTGAGAACCTGTAATTTCTAACTTACCTTCATTATATATAGCGCCGCCTTCAGAGGAATTTTTGGCATTTTTTATAATAGCATTTCTAATAGTCATAGATTTATCATCATCAATAGAAACACCCCTTTTCTTATTCAATTCAATAGTTTTATTATTCCCTTCAAGAACAAAAACACCTACTTTTAAATTACCCAAAGAGCTTTTGCCGTCCGGTAATGTATAATCACTATTTAATGTATATAGTCCTGCACTTGCAGCAGTGTTAATAGCATCCCACAAATCATCCGCATGTGCAGGATTTATTGATGCTGACAACCCTAAACCCACTATCGTTGCCGCTAATAATAAATTCCTTTTTCCGCTTTTATCTCTCATCACTTCTATATTCACTCTATTTTTTATTTTCTTTGTACCCGAAATATGCGTTTCTTAAACATTTTAACTTGTATCGTTATTTTAGAGTATTGTTAAAGATTCACACTTATTCCAATCAAAAATTCTACCATATTTTTGCTGTAATGTATATACATTAAGAGTTTGAAATGTATAAGACAAACTAAATACAACAATAATTCACATCTAAGACATGAATAATATATCTTTCAAAATCTTGGTTGTAGCGTTCACCGGTAATGAGTTTTGAGATATAGCTTTCTGTTAGATTCATTCTTTTTGCAAGCATTTTTTGTGGCATATTTTTCTGCAGCATTTTGAATCGTATCATCCTTTCTCTGCGGTACAGAAAATGGCTTCCGCCATCTTTAATATTATTTGGACTTTTTGACATTTTTTGTTCAAGCAGTTCGATTTGTTTCCTTAGTTCTTTACGCATAAAAACTCCTTAAAATTAACGGATAAACATTAGGGTACACACATTTTAACTCTGTTTTCAGAAACATCAAGTCCTAATTCACTTCCGACTGTTCTTGCTTCGTTCGCGTTAAACGGGTGCACCTCACGGCTTTCACCCTCTGCTCACTCGCGCTGTGTCGAAATGATACAAAACAACTCGGAAACAGTTCCATTCTTCCGAGTTCAGAGTCATTAATGGTGGTATGGATAATGAAAAATACATTACAATCAAAGAATTAGCAGAACTAAAAGGTGTGAGTACCCGTGCTATTCGGTTATCAAAGGAAAAATACATTACCAGAGAAATTACAGTTAAAGGCGGAAAAAGTTTTGAGATTCTGCTATCAAGCATTGAATCGGAGCTTCAGGAAAAGTATTACTCAAAAATTGTCCCGACTTATGAAGTTAAACAACTTCCGGCACCTATAGATTTTCATAAACCGGATAAAGCGAAAGTAATTGCACTGGCTCGCTTGGATTTATTAAATCTATGGAAAAATGAACGCAAAAATCAACAGAATAAAACGCAGTTTGATAATGATTTTTTAGGGGCATACAATGCACAAGTACTGTATCCGGAGATTTATGCAAAACTCGGAAATGTCTCAATCGGAACACTTCAAAGATGGAAACGGATTTTGGGGAACAGCAATAATTATGAACTTTTAATACCAAATTACCATTACGAAGATTGTTCAAGAACTTGCCTTACTGAACACGAAAAGCAGATATTTTTGAAACTGCTCCTGCATCCTAATAAATTCAGTATCGGAAAAGCAATATCTTTAACTCAGTATGTTTTAAAAACTCAGGGTGCAGAATACATTCCTGCGACTCCGACTTTCAGAAGGTTTGCGAACTGGTATAAAGCAAATTATTTTGACAAGTGGACACTTCTGCGTGACGGCGAAAAAGCACTTAAAGAAGATGTTATTCCGCATATTAAAAGAGATATTTCCAAAATTGAAGTCGGAGAAGTCTTAGTAGCAGATGGAAAAAGATTAAATTTTCAGGTAATAAATCCGTTTACAGGCAAACCCTGTCGAGCCACATTAATCGGGTTCTTGGATTGGAAATCAACCGCACTAGTTGGATACGAGATAATGATAGAAGAAAATACGCAGAATATTGCATCTGCTTTAAGAAATGCAATATTGAATTTGGGTAAAATTCCAAAATTTGTTTATTTAGATAACGGCAGAGCTTTCAGGGGTAAATATTTCATAGGTAGTGCAAATTTTAGTGAAATAGGTTTAAAAGGCATTTATGAAAAACTTGGGATAACAACAGTTTTTGCAAATCCGTACAATGCAAGAGCAAAAGTAATTGAACGATTCTTTTTAGAAATGCAGGAAAGTTTTGAAAAACTGCTGCCGAGTTATATCGGTACAAATATTGAAAACAAACCGGCAAGATTAAGAAGAAACGAAAAATTCCACTCCGAAATTCATCAGGAATACATACCGACTATTCAGCAAACAATTCAGATGATAAACAGCTGGCTTGAGTATAAAAATTCTTTGCCGTGTCCAAATGATAAAACAAAAAGTATTAAAGAAATGTTGGATAGCATAGAAAAACAAGAAATAAATCCAAGAGAGTTAGACGATTTAATGCTAGCGCAGGAAATTAAAACTATAACAAGTCAGGGAATAAGATTCTTGAAATCTGATTATTATAATGACGCACTTTATGGTTTGAGGCAGAAAGTAATAATAAAATACAGCCTGTTTGATTTGAGTTATATCAATGTCTATACAGTATCCGGTAAGTTTCTATGCAGAGCAGATAGAATTACACTAACTCATCCGCTTGCTCATTACACAGGCGAAGTTAAGGATATAGAAGATTACAAGCAGAAAATCCAAAAACAAAAGCAGCTTAAAAATAAGACAATAAAGGCTTGTAAGGAATTCTTGAATATTGAAGATTTGGAAATATTAGAGTGCGAGCTAGAAGATAAAGAAGAAAAGAAATTACCCCTGCCGATTGTTCCAAAAATTGGAATTAAAAAAGAAAAGCCGGGAAAATATAACCCTGCTGTTAAGCCATTATTCAAAACAAGCAGAGAAAGATATGAATACCTGATGGAACACGGCTGCACTTGTTATGACGATAGAATCTGGCTTAAAGCATATAAAGAATCAAAGGAGTATAAGCAATATGAAACCGATTTTGCGGATTGCCGGCAGAGGGCTGAAGCGTCAGCGTGCCCGTTTAACGCCGGCAACCAAGAAAGGAATAAACTATGAAACCTAAATTTGTCTTAACTAAAAATGTTAAAGGTTTTATTAACCTTATTCACAACCTGAAAAATAAGCCTGATAATATATCAAAAATAGGTCTGGTTTATGGAAACGCAGGACTAGGCAAAACAAAAACCGCACTTTATTTATCTATACAATATGATGCAATTTATGTCAGGGCAACAAATTCAATGAGTCCGAAGTGGTTGCTTGAAGAAATCGCAAAAGAACTTGATGAAATTCCAAGATTTTATACGGCAGATATTTTCAGACAATGTGTTAATGCTCTAAAATCAAATCCGCAGATGATAATAGTCGATGAAATTGATTATCTGTTAAAAGATTTCAGGACTATTGAAACATTGAGAGATTTGCACGATGAAACAGGTGTTCCGATAATTCTGGTCGGTATGCAGCTCGCTAAACACAAACTAAAAAAGCATACTCATTTGTTTGACAGGATTTCAGAAATATACAAATTTAGCGAGTTTGAATATGTGGATATCAGGCAGATAACAGAAGAAATCTCGGAAGTTGAAATTACAAAAGATGCAGTACATTTAATACACAACAAAGCCAAAAGTTTCAGACAAATCGTAAATACAATTGATGCTTTTGAAAAGGTCGCACAGGCAAACGGACTTAGTCAAATTGATGAAAACATAGCACAGGAGATTTTAAATGGATAAAATATTAAAAGTCGTAAAAAGATTGAAAACATTTACTCTTGAAGATATTGTTATGTTCTGCGAGATTGATGCGGAAACCGCCGAAAGTTTTTTGCTAGAATCAGAGAATAAAAATTCAGATATTACAGTAACGGATGCCTGTATTTCATTTTTAAATGTAAGTCAAAGCCGAAATATAAAACAAAATACTGTTAAAGCCTACAAAACTTTTATAAATGTTCATATTATTCCGTATTTTAAAGGTTTTGCACTTAAGGATATTACTGTTTCTGATGCTGAGAGCTTCAGAAAGTGTATGCAGCACAAACAAATATCCGAACGCAGAATAAAAAACATTCTGACTCTTTTAAATCAGATAATAAAACATTTTCAAAATGAAGGTTATATTGATAAAACTTGCATTTTTGAAGTTAAAAGAATTGCTTATATTCCAAAGAGACAGATACAAATTCTGACTCCGGAGCAATTAACGCAACTTTTTAAAATTATAAACAAAAAATATCCTTATCTTACTCCAATTATTAAAAATTTGATTACATTAAAACAGCCTTTGAACATCATTTTAACGGGTAGTGAACAACAGAAGAAATCTCAGAAACGAAAAATCAGAAAAGATTTTTATAAAATCAAACGGGAACTTGGTTTAACTAATTATATGTTTGAAGATTTAAGATTTAGCAATCTTGACAATTAGATAAAAATAATATATTATTAGGTCATATTAGGTCTAATTGGGTATAAATATGTTAGAAAATATCGATATCAAAATCAATAATCAAATGCTTTCAATAATCTCTGAGATTGATGAATTTAAGGGCTCATGGAAGTTATTAGGTAAAATGGCTCCTGAAAAATTGAGAGCATTAAAAAAAGTTGCAACGATAGAAAGTGTTGGATCTTCAAACCGTATTGAAGGG